>CAZYFH010000046.1:0-30024 GCA_964646815.1 uncultured Vicinamibacteraceae bacterium
GTGGTGGTGTTCGTCCAGATACCCTGCATGTCCGGATCACCCCACGGCGTCCGCGCCGAATGTGTCTGGGCCACGACCACGGCAGGCATCGCGACGATCCCCACCACGCCGAGCAGCACCGGTAAGCAACACCCTCTCATCTGACCCTCCCTCCGCTCGACCGCGGCATAATTAACAAGACGCGCTTTGTCCAGCCCCCCCCCGCGCCGTGCGCAGCTTGGCCGTTGTCGACAGTCACAACGAGCACGGAATACTCAGTGCCGCCTACATTACGACCTGATGGATCCGAGCACAGCGTACGCTCGCTCAGCATACCCCCGCTGGCAATCCCAAGGCTCGGGAACCGGACCGGGTCTCCGGGATGCAGCCACAGGCAGAAGTGCGTCGAACCAGGTACGAAAACCTGCCCGCCGAGGGCGAGATGGTTGCGGCAGTCCCGCGCGTTGGGGTCCTCCGCGCAGCCCGCACGGGATCCGCCGCGATCTGGCGTGAGCGATTCCGAACCCATCCGTGACGGAACGAGTGCCGCACGCCTTCTCGCCCGATGGGAATGTATTGGTCTTCTCTTCGAGGAATATGCGAACAATCTCGGTGTGCTCTAACTGGAAGGCGATCGGACCGCCACGCTCTTGCGAAATTTTCAGTCATGTGCCCTGCCAATTGAACTTCCTCGGCCCGTGAGGAAGCAACTACCACTGATACATTGATTTAGCAGCGCCGTTGGGAACGGCGCGACACGACCCACGGCGCCATCGGTCACGGTTCGACGAAATAAAAGTCGGGCGGACCGTCGCGACGAGCGAAGAGCACGACATCGGTGTCCGCGTGCACCCGCCACTCGTGATGCGCCGTGCCGGGGATGATGATGTAGCTGCCCTCGTTGGCGGTGCGGCGGGTGCCGTCGAGAATGATATCCACCGCTCCCTTCAGCACGACGACTGTTTCGGTGTGCGTGTGCCAGTGCATGTCGAAGCGCGTGCTCGCAGGGAACCGGGCGAGGTAGGTGACGCCACCAGTCCCAGGATCCGTCGAGATGGGCGCGTTCCGCAGCCCGGCGGGGTACCGCGGACGGTTGGTCGGCGGACCCCACTCGGCCGCCCTCCAATTCATCACCACCGGCGCTTCGAGTGCCGTAGGGGCCTGTGCACTGGTGTGCGCCGCGCTGCCGGCACACAGGGCCAGCAGCAGGGTGACGCCCGCTTCGCCCGACGTCAACCGTCGCGTGTGCGTTACGTGTCGTGAAGTGTCCAGCACGGTTTCACCTCCCGGGGCGCAATTGTAGAGCAGGGGTGACCGCGCGGTCCGGACAGAACCGACCGCACGCACGTCGCCCTGGGCCGCGGTGGCCGCTTGGTCTGCGTGTCGCGACTGTGCGAGACTCGTGGGGTTGTCGCAGTGGGCGTGGCTAAAGCCCTGCGCTGCGACCGTCTAACTGGAGTTTCAGATCATGTCGCTCTTAAAAGCATGCGCGCTGACCGCGCTCATCGGTTTGGTTACGGCGCCGATCGTGGCCCAGGAAGTGGAGGTCATCGAGCACGAACTCGACAACGGCCTGACGCTGCTCCTGGTCCCGCGGCCGGGCGACCCGAACGTCTCGGCTGGCTGGATTGCGAAGGTCGGCTCGGTCTACGAGCGACCGGGCATCACCGGGGTGGCGCATCTCTTCGAGCACATGATGTTTAAGGGGACTGAGACACTCGGCACGCAGAATATCGAAGAGGACCTGCAGATCATCGCCGAGCTCGACGCGCTCCGCGCCGACATCCAGGCGGAGGAGGTTGAGCTGAACCGAGCGTTCGAACTCGGCCAGATCGACGATCCGGACGATCCGGCAGCCCGCTCGCCCCGGCATCAGGAGATGCGGACCGAGTTCGAGGCGCTGCTGGAGCGACAGAGCGACTTACTGGTCAAGGAAGACTTCTCCCGCACGTACTCTGGCCAGGGTGCCTCCGGCTTGAACGCGATGACGAGCTACGACTTCACGATCTACATCGTGAATGTCCCAGCCAACAAGCTCGAGCTCTGGTTCTGGATGGAGCGCGACCGCCTGTCGAGTCCGGTGTTTCGGGAGTTCTACGCCGAGAGGGACGTGGTGTATGAAGAGCGGCGGATGCGTACCGACAGCACGCCGATTGGAAAGTTCCAGGAGCAGTTCGACGCGATGTTCTGGCAGTCGTCGCCCTACGGATGGCCGGTCGTCGGATGGCCGAGCGACCTGGAGGGCGTGACCCGGGACGAGGCACTTGCCTTCTTCGACACGTACTACGCGCCGAACAACCTTGCGATGGCGCTGGTCGGCGATTTCGATCCGGATAATGCGATCGCACTCGCCGAGCGTTATTTCGGGCGCTTGGAACGAGGTGAGCGACCGCCGCTCCAGCCGCGGACCCGCGAGATGCCGCAATTGGCCGAGAAACGTATGGTTGCCTACGCGGAGACGAACCCGCAGGTGACGATTCGCTATCAGTCGGTGCGTGACGGGCACGTCGACGAGCCGGCGCTCGTCGTACTGGGACAGCTGCTGAACGGACGCACCGGGCGTCTCTACAAGGCGCTGGTCGAGGAGCAAGAGGTGGCGACGCAGGCGTCCGGTGGTCAGTCGGGCTTTCAGTTCGAGGGGATGTTCGAGCTGCGCGGGACGGCCAAGCAGAGTCGGACGCCGGAAGAGGTAGAACAGGCGATCTATGCCGAGCTGGAGCGGCTCAAGACCGAGACGGTGAGCGAGCGTGAGCTGCAGAAAGTCAAGAACCAGAATGCGGCCGGCAACTTCCGCGACTTGAGGAGTAACTTTGGGTTAATGATGCAGCTCCTCATCCGCGAAGGGAACCGCGGGTGGGAGCACATCAACACTGATCCGGCCTTGTACGACGCCGTGAGCGGCGACGACATCATGCGGGTCGCCAACACCTACTTCACGCCTGAGACCCGCGCCGTCGCGATTTACTATCGTGACGAGAATGCGCCAACTGAAGAGGACCCGATATTGGTCGGTCTGAGCGATGAAGAGCGGCAGCAGATCGGGCAGATGCGGGGCATGATCGCCCAGATGACCGAGGAGCAGGCCACGCAGTTCCTCGCGCAAGCGGATCAGATGGCGGCACAGGGCCCGCCGGAGAACCAGGACATGGCGCAGGCGCTGATCGCGCTCGCCCAACAGCGTCTCGAGGAGCTCGGAGGTGGACTATGACAGACGGCCCGGGTCATCCGCGAACGCGCGTGCATCACCATCATCGTAGAGCAAGGCTGCAGCCTTGCTCTGCAGGCCTGAAGGCCTACGCTACAGTGGCGACGCTCGTGATTTCAGGGGTTCGCATCGTGCTGCTCGGCGCCTTGCTCGTCGTTCTCACCCCGCCGGCCGGCGCCCAGCAGATCCCCGCCCATCCTCGCGACCTGACGTTCGACTTGCTGACGTTCGAGCCGCCCGACGCCGCGAGCCATCGCCACGTGTTGTCGAACGATGTCGTGGCCTTCGTGGTCCCCGACCATACGCTCCCGCTCGTCACCGTGTCGCTCCTCGTGCGCACCGGTGACTACCTCGAGTCGTCGGACAAGGCTGGCCTCGCGGGCCTCGTCGGTAGCCAGATGCGCGCGGGTGGCACCACAGGGATGACGCCGACCGCGTTCGACGAGGAGGTGGCGTTCTTGGCCGCGCAGCTCGGCAGCAACATCGGCGCGACGATAGGACGCGCCAGCGTCAATACCCTGACGAAGGACCTGGACCAGGCGCTCGACCTCCTATTCGACATGGTGCGCCACCCGCGGTTCGACCAGGATCGGCTCGAGCTGGCGAAGAGCCAGGTGCTGCAGCAGATGGAGCGGCGCAACGACAGCACGCAGAGCATCGAGGGACGCGAGTGGAGCCGCCTGCTGCGCGGAACTGTGCATTTCACCACGATGCCGACGACGCAGGCGTCACTTGAGGCGATTACCCGCGACGATCTCCTGGCATTTCACCATGAGCACTTCCACCCCGGCGGCTTTATCTTCGCGATTTCCGGGGATGTCGAGCCGGATGAGATTCTCCCGAAGCTGGAGTCGCGGATGGCCGACTGGTCGGCACGCGGGGTGGTCGCGGAGCCTGTACCAATGCCGAACTTCGAGCCGAAGCCAGGGTTGTATTTCGTCGACAAGGCCGACGTGAATCAGGGTCGCGTGTCGATCGGTCATCTGGGGACGATGCGGGACAACCCGGATCGCTACGCCCTGATCGTGATGAACGACATCCTAGGAGGCGGAGGATTCAGTGCCCGCCTGCTGACCCGTATCCGTTCCGACGAGGGACTCGCCTACGGCGCCTCCTCCGCGTTCGGACTGGGCACCTACTATGCCGGGGCGTTCCGCGCCAGCTTCCAGTCGCGCAGCGAGACGGTCGCGCGCGCGTCGGCGATCGTGTTCGAGGAGATCGCGCGTATCCGGAGTGAGCCGGTTACGGATGCGGAGCTCCGCCTTTCGATCGCGTCCTTTGTCGAGACGTTCACGCGGAATTTCTCGAGTTCCGCGTCGATCGCCAACCTTTTCGCCACCGATGAATACACAGGGCGAGATCCGTCGTATATCACGACCTACCGCGAGCGGATCAGCAGCGTGACGGCGGACGACGTCCTCCGCGTGGCACAGGAGTATCTGCACCCGGATCGTCTGGTCATGCTGGTCGTCGGCAACCTGGCGGCGATCGAGGCCGGCGACCCGGACAACCCCGACTTCACCCTCGATCGGCTGATCGATGGGACCCCGACGCTGATTCCACTTCCCGACCCCTTTACGATGGAATACCCGTCCGCGCGGTGAGCACGCGCCGGCGAGGACGGATCGGACGCGCACGCCTCTGGGTCCACAACGGCCCGTCGTCCAATTTCCCCGAACAGTACCTCGGACGCCCGCCGACCGGCGTCTGTTTCTCCGGCGGGGGGACCCGCTCGTTCGCCGCCACGATCGGCCAACTGCGCGGCCTGACGATGCTGGGACTCCTCCCGAAAGTCGGGTACGTCTCCGCGGTGTCGGGGGGGGCTTGGGCTGCCGCGGCGCACGCTTTCTATGCCGGCCCGGGGACGTCTGATCGCGACATTCTTGGCCCTGTGGTCGAACCGGAAACGATCACCGATCGGGTCCTCGGTTCCATCGGCCCCGGGAACCTCGGCATCGCGGCGACTCTCGATTTCCGGCGGACCCTGACCGCGTTGGATGCCGATCCCGACGTTGGGCGGGACCGGGTCTGGGTCGAAGCGGTCGGCCGGACGTTTCTTCAGCCGTTCGGGCTATTTGACGCCAGGCATCCGACCTTTACGCTCGATGCGGCGACGCGTGACGCGATTGTGGCACGGAACCCCGACCTAGCAGGTTGTCCGATGCATCTCGTGCGGGGAGAGGCCCATCCGTATCTGCTGGTGCACGCCACCCTCAATTGGCCGGCCACCGGGTCGAGCGAGCCGCACAAGGTCGCCTTCGAGTATGCGCCGCTGGCCGTCGGCGCGCCGACACCCGTCACTCTGAAGGCGACCGGGCGGCGGCACCCGGTTGGCGGTGGCTTCGTCGAGCCGTTCGCGTTCGGGTGTCGCGCGCCAGTGAACACGGTGGGGACAGACGGAGTCGCGACAGTGGAGCTGCCGGAGCGAGGGTTCACGTTGGCGGACGCCATTGGCGCGAGTAGCGCCTTCCGCGTCGTAGGGCGGGATCTCGGGAACTATCCGCATGCGGCGTGCTGGCCGGTCACGGGCCGTGGTGGCGAGCCAACCACCGCCGAGGTGTTCACCGATGGCGGGGATCTCGAGAACTATGGCCTGATCGCGCTCCTGCGCCGACGGGTGAGGCGCGTGGTCGTGTTCGTCAACACAGAGTGTCCACTGCCGACGGCACGGCGGGCGACATCGGCCCCGACGACCTGGCCTGATGACTCCAACCCCGACCGCGGTCCGATCGATCCGTTCCTGGCACCGTTGTTCGGCGCTCCGAGCGACCGTTTTCCACATAACCGCGTCTTCCCAGAGGCGGAGTTCGACATGCTGGTGGCCGGCCTGCAGACCGCAAAGCGGGCGAGTCGGAGCGTGACGACCACGCTCACCCATCGGGTGGTGGCAAACGACTGGTGGGGCGTGTCGGGCGGATGGGAGACGCGGATCTGCTGGGTCTACAACGAGCGGGTGCCCGAGTGGGAGGCGCGCCTCCCGGCTCAGCTGCGGCGGGAGGTCGAGGCGGGTCAGGCGGAAAACTCGGAGGGTCGCTTCGCCCACTTTCCGCACTACCGCACACGGGGCCAGAACCCCGGGTGTCTCATCCGGCTGACACCGGAGCAGGTTAACCTGCTCGCGCATCTCGGCTGTTGGAACGTCACGGCCAACGCAGACACGATGCACGACCTTCTCGGCGGATAGACGGGTGCGGATACACGTCCGGCGCGCGCGGAAGCCTGTGGTCACGCGCGTTTCTGCAGCAGGACGATGCGATTGGTGTTCGTGCCCTTCTTTAGGTTGTCGACGCCCCAGCACTGTGAGGTCTTCGTGAACGCCTGGTCGTTTACCACGACCATGCGAGGAATCAAGCCGGCGGTCTCGGCGGCCGGGACGACGAGTGTCTCCAGGAACAGCCGCCCCGCGCGCACCTCACCCACCTCGAACGCGACGTGCCCGCCAGGCACGAGGATCCGCGTGAGCTCCGCGAAGACCCGCGCCATCCCGGCCTGCCAGTCGTGAGGCTGGGCGATCCGCCATATCTCGACTGCGGCCGCATCGATGCCGTTGAACCAGCAACGCAGCCAGTTGTCGGTCTGATAGTTCACTGTGTCGAGAAAGGGAGGAGAGGTCACGGCCAGATGGACGGACCCATCGGACATCGCCGGTGTATCGCTACACGACGCCGTGAGCAGCCTCGCGGCGCCCGCGGCCGTGCGCAGGGTACGGCGCTCCTCGGGTTGCAACTTCGCGAGCAGCGACAGACTCTTCTTCAGAATCGCTCGCCGAACGTCTCGCGGCGGCGGGACCTGCCCTCTGGATTCGTTGATCTTCCGCTGGGCGGCCACTGTAACCGCCTGGTTGGGCGGTAGCGTGTACACGGAGAAGAACCCTGGCGAGTGGCCGGTCAGCCGGTTGGTCGCGACCATCCGAATCCAGCGGTCGGCCCGGTCCAGCGCGTGCGATGCCGCCCTGTCCAGCAGATAGCGTCGCAGGTTGGTCACCGCCCGCAGTGTCGTGGCATGAAAGAAGACCCGAAGATCGTCACGGACCACAACCGGCGCGTCGAGGTCGAGGTGTCCCAGCCGGTCCTCGACCTCCACAAGCTCCGGCGGATCCAACCGCGGGCCGACCAGGATGCCGCTCAGTGGGTTGACATCGCACCCGGCCGGGCGCCGGCCTAGCAGCGCAGCTTCGATGATGGTGGTCCCGCGACCCATGAACGGGTCATAGACCAGCTGCCCGGGCTCGGTGAGGCGCTCGATGAAGAACCTGGGTAGCTGTGGCTTGAAGCACGCTCGATACGAGACCTCGTGCAGTGAGTGCGCTGCGCGCTGCTTCGAGGTCCAGAATTCGTTGACGTAGAGCGGGATGTCGCACGCCGCTTCTGAGAAGCGTCGTGCGGTGGTCGCCGTGCCAAAGGCGTTAAAGCGCTCGACCTCTCGGCGGAACGCGTCGGTCATCGAGGGCCAGCGGCCAGCTCTGTGAGCAAACAGATCCAGCTGATCCTGTACCACCTCCGAAGACGAGTGTACGAGGAGTCGAGGTCCGGAAGCTACTGCTTTTGCTCGGTGCGAGACGAGGGTCTCGCTTCCACCTCGTGGTGCAACGTCTCGATGACGAAGTCTCGTAGCGGTTGGTCCAGCTGCAGCGCGCGCATCTTGCACTTCTTGAGCAGGTCCTTGGGGAAGTTCCTGATGTTCAGCGCGGTGGCGTCGGCGGCTCCGGCCGAGAGCTTACGAAACATTGTTACAGAAGAGATGAATGTAGCCTTGAACACATTGCCATGGTATGATACTTATTGTACATAAGTATGGGGCGAGGCGCATAGCCCCTTCACGGTTGGCTTACTCCTCCCCGGCTGGATGCAGTGCACCGGCGCACGTGAGGTCTTGGAGGCGGCACCTGCGTTCAGGGCTGCGAACCGTTCGTTCGGTTTCATCTGGTGACGACTGTGGCCACCACCAACGACCCGCTCGCCGACCGCACCCATCCGAGCCCCATCGTGCCGCACCGGTCCAAGCCACGCCGTCTCACGGCTCGGGTCCTCCTGATCTTCGTGGCGTGCGTGCTCGTCTTGAACGCGTTTGCGGGGGACCGTGGGCTGCTGGTCACGGTAAGCGCCGGGCGGGCACGCAGCGCGCTCTACGACGACATCGCCGCGATTCGCGAGGAGAACGCCGAGCTGCGCGAAGAGGTCCGGCGCCTGCGCGAGGAACCGGGTGCGATCGAGGGCGTTGCACGCCGCGAGCTGGGGCTCATCCGTCCGGGCGAACGACTGTTCGTCGTGACCGAGGGAGTGGAGCCTGAAGCGGACGATTCGGGTTCGTAGCCGGACGGCCACAGACGATCTCTCTGCGTCCTAACCAGCGCTCACTCTTGTGGCCTTTCGCAGCCTTTTGTAGGGCCAGGCTTCAGCCTGGCTCGCAGGCTTGAGGTTTGCGCTACGTTTGCAACACAGGCGCCCTCCGGGAATAAGCCGTGAGTCCTAAGCCTTAGCGTTCCAGGTTCTGGAGCCAGGAGTCTCTACCCTCGGATACCTCATTCGCCCCGTCACGAAGACCCCGCAGGCCAGACCGATCGGGAGGCCCGCGATGACATCGAGCGGGAAGTGCACGCCGAGATAGACCCGCGAGCCGGCGACCATCAGGGCGAGCAGCCACAGCGGGGCAGACGCCGCCGGGGCGACGCGCGTGAGCGCGTAGGCGCCCGCAGCCGCGGAGGCGGCATGTCCGGAGGGAAACGACGGGTCGGACGGGCGTAGCGGTGGGGCCACCTCGAGGTGGGTGTGGACGTCGAACGGCCGGCGTCTTCCCACGGTCGGTTTGAGTAACACGTCCACGAGGCCCCAGGCGAGGAGCAGCGCGAGCGCGAGACGCCACAGTGGGCCGGCGTCGCGACGGAGCGCACTCACGGCGAGGCCGACGCCAAGCCAGACGAGACCGTACGTCCCGGCGAGCGTCGTCCCGGCCATGAGCGCGGTCAACCAGTGGGGGCGAGGGACCGTGCCGATCCAGAGCAGCAGGTCGGTGTCGGCGGCGAGTAGTTGATCGAGCACCGCGGACCCTACGCGGGGGCCGGCACGGTCTCGGTCGCGGTCGCGGTCGCGGTCGCGGTCGCGGTCGCGGGTTCGTTGATCAGCCCGAGTTCCTGTCGAACCCGCCGCTCGATTGCGGTGAAGAGTTCGGGTTTCTCACGCAGCAGGCCCTTGACGTTTTCGCGCCCCTGGCCAAGCCGCTCGTCACCGTAGGAGAACCACGCGCCGCTCTTCTCGATGATGCGTTGGTCGACCGCCAGATCGAGCAGGTCGCCCTCGAGGGAAATGCCCTCGCCGTACATGATGTCGAACTCCGCCACGCGGAATGGCGGGGCCACCTTGTTCTTGACCACCTTGACGCGCGTCCGCCCGCCGATCACCCGGTCGGCGTCCTTGATGGCGCCAATCCGGCGAATGTCGATCCGCACGGACGAGTAGAACTTCAGCGCGCGGCCCCCGCTGGTCGTCTCGGGGTTCCCGAACATGACGCCGATCTTCTCGCGCAGCTGGTTGATGAAGACGAGACAGGTCTTCGACTTGGAGACGACGCCGGTCAGCTTGCGGAGCGCTTGCGACATCAAGCGGGCCTGCAACCCTACCTGGGCATCGCCCATCTCACCTTCAATCTCGGCGCGTGGCACGAGTGCGGCGACCGAGTCGACGACGACGACGTCGATGCCCCCTGAACGGATGAGCATCTCCACGATCTCAAGTGCCTGCTCGCCATGGTCGGGCTGTGAGACCAGGAGGTTGTCGAGGTTGACGCCGAGCTTGGTCGAATAGGTTGGGTCGAGCGCATGTTCGGCATCGATGAACGCGGCGTTGCCCCCCACGCGCTGGGCTTGCGCAATGATCTGGAGCGCAAGCGTCGTCTTCCCCGACGCCTCGGGACCGTAGATCTCGACGACGCGGCCGCGCGGCACCCCGCCCACACCGAGCGCATAGTCGATACTGATCGAGCCGGTGGAGATGGTCGGAATCCTGGTGACGGCGCTCTGCCCCAGGCGCATGATCGACCCCTTGCCGAACTGCTTCTCGATTTGGCCGACGGCGATGTCGATCGCCTTGGCTCGCTCGCGGTCTACCCGGTCCGTCGTTGGCATGGTCGCTCCAGTCCAAGGGGTGGGTCCCAAACCTACACACGGTTTCGCATTCTAGGTCCGTACCAGGGCCAAGTCAAGCGAAAATAAAATCTTATAATGCAATATAGCTATTTGAATCAGTTAGTTACGAGACGTCTCACTTTCGCCCTTTCCGTGGCTGTTCCAAGATCGTCAATCCGTTTCCGGGAAGATATGTGCGAATCGTGCGGGCGAGAGTTGCGACGGGGGCGGATTCCTGCTAATACCTAGGTTCCTCGTCACGCCTCGCACGGACCGCTAGGCGGGTCCGATACCACAAGGAAAGTCCATGGGCCTCAGAGGTCTCTTCGGGAAGAAAGAGCCGGATAGCGAGCCGGACCCCATCGCCGATCTGGTCCTCGGTAAGCTCAGGGTCGGCTATCTGGTGGACTACGATCTGAAGACTTGGGAAGTGACGGGCTACTGCCGGTACGAATTCGACGGAAACCGCATGGAGGAGTGGGAGATCACGGCGGGGGGACGCGAGAAGCGCTACCTAGAGCTGGCGGATGAGCGCTGGTCCCTGGCCGAGAAGATCGTCGTCGGGGTCATCGAAGGCGATATCCGGAGCCACATCCTTCGCGAGGAAGACCCGCCCAGCCGCATCGTCCATAAGGGAAGGGAGTACTACCTCGACAATTCCTGCGCGGGGTATATGTTTCCGAACGGCGAAGGAAAGGGCGAGGAAGTGATCCGGTGGGAGTTCCTGGACGAGGACGAAGAGCGCTTCCTGGGCATCGAGCGGTGGAGCGAGACCGAGCTCGGGGCCGCGACGGGCTTCTTCGTCGAGGACTACCAGTTCGCCAACATCCTCCCTGGGAGCGGCACGGACTGATGTTTGGCTCGGCCGGGTTGAATCCTTGGGCTACACTGACGTCGAAGGGAGCTCCATGTCGGTGTGCGAGTGGGAGGTGACGATGCCGAGAAGTCTACGATGGGTCGCGTGGATCGGCCTCTCGCTCCTTGTCGCGGGCTGCGCTGCCGGGAATCCCCTCGACCGATTGGAGCGCGAGCTCGCCCGCTACCCGGAGTACTCGGTGATTCTCGCGGACATGCGGGAGGAGGGGACATTCTCGACCGACTACTGGCACCAGTACCGGGTGACGACCGGCGAGCGGGAGGCTGGCTCTGACGATCTGGTGTTCAGCGAGGGCGTCCGCGACTGGGAACGGGTCGGCCGCAACACCTACTCCAGATACCAGCCCTACCTTGGCATGGTCGTGCTCTCGAAAGGCGCGGGCGGCGACGTCGATCGGAACCAGCATCCACCGGGTTACCAATACGTCGGCAATGAGGGCTACGGTCAGTGGCGCGACGATGGGCGGGGCGGATCGTTTTGGGAATTCTATGGTCGGTATGCGCTGATTAGCCACCTGATCGGCGGTTTCGGCCGGCCGATCTACCGCAACGACTGGAACAGCTATCGCGGCAACCGGGACCGTGGCCAACCCTACTTCGGCTCAGGTGCGTATGGCAGCAATGGCACGGTCACGCGACAGAGCAACCCAAATTTCTTCAGGCGTCAGGAGGCACGGCAGCGCGTCCGGAGCCAGGGGTTCGCCGATCGGATGCGTGGTCGTATGACGGGCGGTAGCGCGCGAGGCCTCGGCAAGTAGAGGTACGAAGGGAGCATCATGTCCTTGGATCAGATCCTCGCCGGCCTCATTTACCTGGTCGTCGTGCTCGTCCTTGTCGTCGTCGGCAAGTGGGTGTACGACGCGCTGCACCGCGGCTTTGTTTTGCGCACAGAGCTCCTCGAGAAGAACAACCTCGCCATGGCCCTCACCGTCGCCGGCTACTACCTCGGCCTGGCGATCGTGCTCGGTGGCGTGGTGTCCGGACCTGGGTCCGGCATGCTGACCGAGGATGTCATCGATCTCGTCGTCTTCGGACTGGTCGCCATCGCCTTGCTCAATCTGTCCGGCTGGATCAACGACACGATCATCTTTTCGAAGTTCGACAACCAGAAGGAGATCGTGGAGGACCGCAACACGGGCATGGGCGCCATCGAAGGCGGAAACCACATCGCTGTTGGTCTGATCACCGCCGGCGCGCTCTCCGGTGAAGGCGGCTTGCTCAGTGGCGCCGTTTTTTGGATTCTGGGCCAGGCGGGCCTCATTGTCGCCGGCCTGCTGTACAACAGGATGACCTCGTTCGATCTGCACGAGCAGATCGAGAAGGATAACGCCGCGGTCGGCGTGGCCTTTGCCGGCGTCCTGATTGGCTTCGGGAACATTATCCGCCTCGCGGGTGAAGGCGACTTCGTCTCGTGGCCGCAGAACCTGAGTGAGTTCGGGTACTACGCCATTGTGGGTTTGGTTCTCTTGCCACTGGTCAGGGTCTTCGCCGACAAGGTGCTGCTGCCGGGCGCCCGTCTGACCGACGCGCTGGTCCAGGACGTGCCCAACGTCGGTGTTGGGGCCATCGAGGCGACCACGTATGTCGCGGCGTCGATGCTGATCGGCTTGACCCTCTGAGCGCGGCTGTAGCCGTGGCGCAGATCCCCCTGTTGGAAGGCGTTCCCGCTCGCCTCGTCCGCGAGCCGGCTCCTCGAGGGCACGTGCAAGTTGCAGCCAGACGCGCGGGACCGCGCCGGCGGTGACGCGCCGGAGCGTCAGACCTCCGCCACCGACATGCCCAAGCTCACCGTCAAGATGACGGGCCGCCTCAGGATCTTCTGGGAGTTCGTCAACCGCGAGAACCTGGTGCGCCTGATGGGCGTGATCGTGGTGCTGATCGTCGTCGGCGCCTTCGGTCTCACCTACTTCGAGGACGATCGCAGTTTCGTCGATGCTCTGTGGTGGGCCATCGTCACGCTGACCACGGTGGGTTTCGGAGACATCGCTCCCACATCGCTCGGGGGACGCGCAATTGGCGTCGTCCTCATGTTCTTCGGCATCGGCGTACTCGGCATGTTCACGGCCACGATCGCGGGCGTGTTCGTCGAGAAGCGACTCAGGAAGGAGCGGGGCATGGGCTCGTACGATCTCGAAGGCCACATCATCCTGTGCGAGTGGAACGACCGGACTCGTGAGATTCTCCGCGACCTGCGCGCGGACTCTCGTTCAGCTCGATCGTCCATCGTGCTGCTGGCCGATGTCGAAACAAAACCAATCGACGACGAGCACCTCTACTTTGTGCGAGGCGACGTGAGCGAGGAGAACTTGACGCGCGCCTGCATCGGCACGGCGGCCACCGTGGTCATCGTCGGAGACCGTCGGCTAGACTACATTGCGCGGGACGCCAAAGCGGTGCTCTCCACCCTGACGGTCGAAGCGCTCAACCCCGAGGCGTACTCGATCGTCGAACTGGCCAACGAGGACAATGTGCGGCATTGTGAGCGCGCGCATGCCAACGAGATTATCGTCGGTGCCGAATTCAGCAGCCGTCTCATTTCCAGCGCAACGCTGGATCATGGGATCACTAAGGTCCTCTCCGAGATCCTGAGCGCTCAGATCGGCAACGACCTCATCACCGTCCCGGTGCCAACAGCGCTCGCGGGGCGTCCGTTTTTGGAGTTGTTTACCGAGATGAAGCGCGACCGTGGGATGACCGTCCTCGCGCTCCAGCGGCACGGAACCAAGAAGGAGGTCGTGACCAACCCAGGCACCGACGCTGTCGTCGGCGCGGACGACCGACTGGTTGTCATCTCGTCGCGCCCAGAGCGCGAGCGGGGTGCCCATCCCCAGGCGTAAGGACGCTGCGTCATGTCGCTCCGCGCGCGTGTCATCCGTTGGCTTCGGGCGCATAGGCCCAGGTTGGGGTCCGCCGAGTGGCCGCGGGGCCGCGCGGCCGGCCGTCGCCGGTCACGCACGGCGTCCACGGAACGCGAGCCGAGTGCGGGTACCCGATCGCGAACGCAGCGTTCGACCCACACTGAGGGCCCGGCTCCGGATCCGGTCCTCGCTCGCTACTATGCTAATCTTGAGCTCCCCTACGGTGCCGGTCTCGACATGGTGTACGAGACTCGGAGACGGTTGGTCAAGAAGTACCATCCCGATCTGTATTCAGCGGATGAAAAAAAGAGGCGCGTCGCGACCGAGCTTCTTCAAGGTCTGAATCGCGCATACGGAGAACTTGCCAAACACCTGGAACGTAAATAGGGATGGGGACTGATGTTTGACGCGAAATCACGCACGGAGGCGCGGTTCAATGTCTGAGAACCTAGATCGGATCAAGGGCTATCTGCTCGACCTCGACCTCAAGATCGTCACAGAGAACGAGTCCGAAGAGCTGGTCGTGGTCGATGACGAGGACAATGGCATCAAGCAGTTGATCATCGACTGCGAGCCGCCCATCGTCGTGCTTGAGCAGTTGATCGCCGAGGTGCCGGCCGAGTCGGGCGACCTCTTCAAACGCCTGCTGCAGATGAACAACACGCTCGTCCACGGCGCGTTCGTGCTCGATGAGAGCGGTGGGCGGATCTTCTTCCGCGACACCCTGCAGCTCGCCAACCTCGATGTCAACGAGCTCGAAGGCTCCATTCGCGCCCTTTCGTTGGCCCTCGCCGAGTACGGCGCTGAGCTCCTCACGCACCTCGGCAAGTAAACCGCGTCCACGGGAGATCAGTCATGGTCAGTATTTTTCAGCGGATATTCAAGGTCACGCAGTCCGAGGCGCACGCCACGATGGATAAATTCGAAGATCCGATCAAGATGAGCGAGCAGGGCATCCGTGACCTCAAGAAGAGCCTGCACGCGTCGATGGTCAGCTTGGCGCAGGTCAAATCGCTGGCCATTCGTCTCCAGAAGGAGGCGGACGACCACAAGAAGATGGCGGCCGACTACGAGCGGAAGGCCATGCTGGTCCTCAAGCGGTCGCAGGGGGGCGAGATCGAGGAGGCAGAAGCCGAGCGGCTCGCCACGGCGGCCCTGTCGAAAAAGGAGGAATCCCTCCAGCGTGCCACCACGGTCTCGGCGGACCAGCAGACGCAGCAGCGGATGGCCGATCAGCTCCAGACCAAGGTCGAGGAACTCAAACGCCAGATCAGCAAATACGAGAACGAGGTGGTGACCCTTCGCGCCAGGGCCAGGACTGCCTCCTCCATGCGCAAGATCAACCAGCAGCTCGCCGGAGCCGACGCCTCGGGCACCGTTGCGATGCTCGAAAAGATGAAGAACAAGGTGCAGGAGGAGGAGTCTCTGGCGGAAGCCTACGGGGAACTCTCCGATGTCGGCGGCACCATCGACGAGGACATCGAAAAGGCGCTGGCGTTGCCGTCGAGCACAGCTGCGACCGACTCGCTGGCCGAGCTGAAGAAAAAGATGGGAATGTCAGCCTGAGACGGGGCACTTACCCCAAACCGGGCGCCGGTCGCGTCTCACCGAAGAGCCAAGACGCGAGCCCAGGATTCGAGCCGTCGAACCTCCAGATCCACGCGTCCAGCACGTAATGTGTGGCCTGCGGTACGGTGAGCAGCGGGACCACGAGGTGGCTCAGTGCATCCGGGGTCGCGAAGGGAAGCACGATCTGGCCGAAGGCGACCGTGTGCTCCTGCCAGACAAAGAGGTCCCACAGGCCCTCTTCGACATAGGCCACCACCAGGAGTAGCCCGACGAAGATGCCGGCGGCGGCCGGGTGGTGGATCCGCTGCCTCCATGATCGGTCGTCGGTCCACTTGCGGCGACCGTAGATCCATACCAGAGCCATGTAGGGCACGCCGTGCGCCACCACGTTGGTGAGCGTGAATGCGAAGTCGGAGTTGAGCAGCACGATCCCCGTGTACCACACGCAGGCAGTCGAGGCCACGATCCCGACCTTGCCCCAGTTGACCGTCCCCCGCTTCCAGTAGATCTGAACCTGCCGCGCGAGGAAGACCAGGAGGATTGCCGAGTAGATCCAAAGCGCGACGGGCGAGATCCATCCCGGGAGCGACAGGAAGTCCCCCTCGACGAACCACTCGAAGCGCCGATCGGACGTCGCGTGCCAGAAGGCGAGCGGGTAGAGCATGGTGGCGTAGATCGCCATTTTGTCGAGGCGTCGATCGGCCGGTGAGTGTTCCCCGCAGCGGTGACGATAGAGCATCACGAAGCCGAATTGCTGCCGCACGAAGTGGAACACCGCGACATACGCGAGCACGCGCCAGAAGACCAGCGCCCCGAGGCTGTGGAGCACCACGCCGACGGCCAGACAGACGAGCGGCGTGAGGATGTACTGCGTGCGCCGGCGCGCGAGCTCCTCAGGATCCCAGTACGTGCGATAGAGCGACGCATAGACGTGCGCCACGTCGATGCCGACGACGAAGGCGAGCCAACCCCAGAGCGGGATATCGGGGGCGCGTAGCGTCGGCACCGACAGCACGAGGAGGACCGCCAGCAGGGGCGGGCCAAGGATTAACCCCAGGTCGAATCGACGCGAGACGATCCACGCCGCGTCGTTCGAGCTGGACCCTCTCACCTCACACGCCCTCCGCGGGCCCCAACGAGCTGCGGTGCGCATGCCCGACGCCACGCATGAGGTCTTCGGCGGCTCGCACGCCACGATACTGGGCCTCCTCGAACAGCGAGAGCCCACTCATGTCCGAGTTAGCGAAGCGTACGGGGCCATAGGCGTCGGCCGCGCGTCGGCGGGTCTCGCCCCAGAGAAAGCCGGGAACCGGACGAATCATCGCGTGGCCCCAGAGCATGACGTCGATCTGGGTAACGAGAGATTCGAGGCCCACGTGGGCCGGCGCGAGATCGCCGAGAATGATCGACACCCAATCGCCCCAACTGCGTTCCAGCATCCAGCGACGCGCGACCTCCGGATTCGGCACCGTGAGCGGCATGTAGTACGTCAGCACGCTCGGTCCAGGCGCGACCCGCAGGTTCTGGTGGGTGGCCACCACGTAGCCTAGAGACAAGCTGTCGTAGATCACGTTGTTCCATGCGGCGCCCTCGGGCACCCGGTCAACGGTGAGGTTGGCGACCATCCAGGGGGCATAGGTGAACCGGTCGATGTCCGGAAGCGAGTAGCCGTCAAGGACATACGGGGCCGTGAAGCGAGGCAGGGCGTAGATGACGCGTCGGGCTCGAAACCGGACGGCGGCATTGGTGCGTGTGTCGAGCACGTCCACGTCGACGCCCTCTGCTGAGGCCGCGTTGGCGCTCGGATCGGCGGTCACCCGGATGCGATAGACCAGCATGCCCGAGTGCAGATGCCGCTCGAGGCCTTCCATCATGTGGCGGACGATGCGCCCGTTCCCCTCGGGCCAGGTGAGGTACTCCACCTCTGCGTTGCGGGAGCAGAAGTAGTGCCAGCCGGCCCACGCCGAAGTGGTCTCCAGCGTGCACCCGTAGTCATCGCGGCAGCAGTAGTCGACGTACCACCGCAGACGCTCGGATGTCCATCCGGCGCGGTCGAAATACTCGCGCATCGAGAGATCGTCGAGCGCGACGAGTTCGGGATCGTCGCTACTTAGGGCCATCGGCAGCGCAAATGCGTGGCGGCCGCGGGAATCTCGATACTCCCGATAGCGCCGCGCGTGCTGTTCGAACTCGGCGAGCACCGCTCGGTCCGCCGTCGCGACGGAGGAGCGCAGGAGCTCGGCAGCCGAGATCCCCTCCTGCCACCGCCCGTCTACGAACAGCCGATCCTGCGGAACATGACAGAGGTGTCGCGGGTCGTAGCGCGGCTCACCGTCCGGGCCGACGTCGCGGACCATGCCCATGTCTTCCAACAGCTCGCGCACCGCCGTCGATTCCGCGGTCGGGACCGGCAGATAGTGGGCACCCCAGGGGTAGGGGGAGATGGCGTTTTCACCCCAGCGTGAGTTGCCGCCCGCGTCCGGCTCGAGCTCCAAGATCTCGAAATCTCGAAAGCCGCTCTTGGCGAGCTTCCAGCCGGCCGACAGGCCCGCGATGCCGGCGCCGACGATGACGACCGGCACCTCTCGGGTTTCGTCGGGCTCTGGGAGATCGCCGGCACGCAACCTATGCCCGACGTCGTGCGACGCGCCGACGATCGAGCCGGCGATCCGACCGCTGTCAATCTCGCGGACCACGGAGGGGCCCACTTGCGACCGACAGCCCACCGTCAGCGCTGCGGCGACGCTCGGGCCCAGGCGCAGGAGATCGCGTCGGGTCAGACCGCTAGGCGAGAGCCGTGCAGGCGCGGCGCTGCGGGGTGCCATCCCATCACGTTGACCGCGTGACCGCCGGCGCGCTGCTCTCACGGCGCGAATTGCCTCCAGCCCTCCGCGTGGTATCGAACCAGGATCTGGTTGTTCAGGCGATTGATCTCGACGGAGACCTTCTCCATGTCTGTGGGAAACTCGAAGAGGGACGGCATGATAGTGGGGTTGAGAAAGCGGAGGCTGCCCGGGAGCCGGTCGGGGATCCGAAAGGGCTCGTGGGACGCTATGACGTAACCCCACTCACCAAAGGATGGGATCGCGACGTGATAGGGCGTCGCGGCGAGACCCGCCGTACGCACCGTTTCGACCACGCACCAGAAGGCACGACGGGCCAAGAGCGGCGAGGAACTCTGGATCGCCGCGACGCCGTCGTCGGCCAGGTGAGCGGCGAGGTGAGCATAGAACGTAGTGGTGTAGAGCTTGCCCAGGGAGTAGTTCGACGGGTCGGGGAAATCGACGACGATAAAGTCGTACCGGCGCGTGTCGTCCTCGAGCCAGACGAACGCGTCGGCGTTGACGACCTTGACCCGGGGCGACCGCAGCGCGTACTGGTTGAGGGCGGCGAACGCCTCGTGCTCCGTGAAGATCTCCGTCATCGCCGGATCGAGATCGACCAGCGTGACCTGCTGGACTCGCGAGTCCTTGAGGATCTCCCGCACCGCCATTCCGTCCCCGCCGCCGAGCACGAGGACCTGCTGCGGTGAGGCCACCGCCGCCAGCCCTGGATGGACGAGCGCTTCGTGGTACCGGTACTCGTCGAGGGAAGAAAACTGGAGCTCGCCGTCCAAGAACAGCCGCATCTCGCCTTGGGCGTTGGTCACCACGATGCGCTGATATCGAGAGGCGCGCGAGAAGATGACCGGGTCCGGATACAACCGCTGCTCGGTGAATGCCACCAATCTCTGCGAGAAGACCACGCCCACCAGGAGCAGCGCGAAGGCGGCGTAGGCCTGGACCGTGAGCATCGGTCGTCGATGCTGCTCGCGAAACAGATGGCATGTCCAGATCGCCACGAGAAGGTTCAGCACACCAAAGACAAACGACGACCGCATCAGCCCCACCCGGGGAACGAGCCACAGGGGAAACAGCAGCGACGCCGCCAGAGCACCCAGGTAATCGAGCGACAACACCTTCGAGACCAGGTCGCGGAACGGGAACTGGTCCTCGAGGATCCGCAGCAGGAACGGGACTTCCAGTCCCACCAGAATCCCTGTGGCGGCGACCCATGAGTAGAGCACCACCCGGAACGCGTCGAGCTCGGAAAACGCCAGGAAGAGGACCAGGGAGGAGACCCCGCCGATGAGGCCCACCAGGATCTCGATCTGGATGAAGGCTGCGATCAGATCGCGACGAAAATACCGCGAAAGATAAGAGCCGACCCCCATCGCGAACAGATAGACGCCGATAATGGTGGAGAACTGGGTGACGCTGTCGCCGAGCACGTAGCTCGCGATGGTGCCTGCCAGCAACTCGTAGATCAGCCCACAGGTCGCGATGGCGAAGACCGAGAAGAGGAGGGCTCGGGTCTTCGATCGACTGTCGTGTTCCGAAGGGTGTATGTGCTCATCCATGGATGGATGGGGGCTGCCCGGTTGGTTTTGATGCCAGACGTGGGCTCCTGTACGATGACGTTCGTCGGAAAATACCATAGCGGACCGTTCGAGCGACACGGTGATTCATAGTACGTCGACCCTTCGTTACCTGTTGCTGAGCGGACGTGCGCCCTTGGAGCCGTTGCGCATCTTCGAATCTCGGCGGGTGCCGTGGCTCGACCACTGGGTCACGTTTTACGCACTTGGCACGAGCCACGCGATACTGCTCGAGTATGGAGGCGCAGCACTGACCGAGTTGCTCACCTGTGTCCCCACCGCGGTCCACGCTCAGGTGCTCGAGCAAGGCGCGGCCAACGTGCCCTCGGCCGTGTCGAGGACGTTCGACGACCTGAGCTATCATTTCCGTTTGACGCCGTTTGCCCTGTCAGGACGCGATCGACTTCCCGCCAGTTTCACACGACGGGATCAGATTACCTGCACCTACCGCGTCGAGGGGGAACCTGAAGAGCCGGTTACGCACATCGGGTGGCGTCGTGGTGGGTCTACACTCTCGGTGGAAACGGTCCACACATACCCTCACGAGGGGCAGGGCGTGAGAAGCAACAGCACCTTCGAGCTCACGCCCCGGACACCATGCTGAGACTCATCATCAATGTGTTCGTGACCTCGGGGCTCCTCTACGCCCTTGCGTCGGCGCTGCCCGGCGTGCGCGTGAAATCGTTCGGCACCGCGGTGACGGTCGCAATGGTCTACGGCCTGCTGAACTATTTCTTGTTTCGGCTCATTGCGTTGATCGCCTTCGTCCCGATGCTGCTGAGCTTCGGCCTGTTCGGACTGGTCATCAACGCGTTCATGCTGTGGCTTACCGACAAGCTGATCGACGACTTCGAGATCGACTCGATACGCATGACATTTCTCATGGCGCTGCTCTTGACGGTTGGGAAGGTGCTGCTGCAAGTCCTCGATCTGTGAGTACGACGGAGTTGCCCGTCAGTCGGTTGCCTGACGGTGGAGCGTCGGGGCTACAATGACGTGGCGAGAAGGCTGCGAGCGGTTCGGGACTTACGCTCGGGCCCATGAGAGACTGACGTGAAGATGCTTCGCAATTCGGTGGCAGTGGCGCTCATCGGCACCTTGACGCTCGTGGCCGCACGCGCCCAGAACCAGGCCGCGGACGACGATGCGCCGGCGCTGACACTTACGGTCGAGCCGAACACGGTGACGTTGGCGGTCGGCGAGACGACCACGCTGGCGGCCACGGTGCGCGATGCCGACGGGGACGTCGTCGACGATGCCTCGGTCGTGTTCTACTCGCGCGCCCGCCGAAGCGTCGGTGTGACCCGCGCGGGTCTGGTTGAGGCCTATCGGCCGGGGGACTTCACGCTCATCGCGCTCGTGCCGACCGATTCGGACGACACGAGCCGCCGGCCGGATGCGCGCGTGCGCGCGGAGATCTCGGTAACCGTCCCGCTCCCGTCAGTCGAGCGCGTGGCGTTCCGCGACCTTCCCCCCAAGTTCTATATTGGCACCCGCCCGCGCATCAGAGCCGACGTCTTCGACACGACGGGTACGGAACGCGACGACGTGTCGATCGACTACGCGACCAGTGACCCGGAGGTTGCCGAGGTCGATGCGTTCGGGCTATTGAAGTTGCACGCCGAAGGCGCGGTTAAGGTCACGGCTGCGGCCGGCGACGCCGCCGATACGCGGTCGATCGAGGTCGAGACCAACCCGCAGACCACCCTCGAGCTCGCCGCCAGCATGGATTCGGGGCGCACGGGCGACGTGATCCGGTTCACGGCGATCGCGAAAGACGCGCGCGGGCTCGCTGTTCGCGGCGTCCCCATCCAGTTCGCCGTCGGCGGCGAAACGGTGCCGACGATCATCGCAGCGGGCGCGGCAGCGCACGTCGATGCCGGCGGCCGGTTCGTCGCCGAGCGATCCGGCACCTACACGGTCATCGCGACCGCTGGCGCCTACACCGCGACGAAAACGGTGGCGATCGCGCCCCGAGATCTCCGTCGCGGCGTAGAGGTGGTGGGTCGCGGGAAGGTGCTCGACCGGCGGTCGTCAGACCTTTGGGTCTGGGAAGGGACCGATGGGCGAGACTACGCCATCACCGGGACGTGGGGCGCCGATGGGCACGCCTATTTTTGGGATGTCACCGACCCGGCCGCCATCGAGAAGCTCGGCGACACACAGGTCGACGCGCGATCCGTCAACGACGTCAAGGTGTCGGCTGAGGGGGATATCGCGGTCATCAGTCGCGAGGGAGCCTCGAACCGAAAGAACGGGTTCGTGGTGCTCGGCGTCGGCAACCCGCGCGAGGGGGTACCGGTGCTGTCCGAGTTCACGGACCAGTTGACCGGTGGCGTCCACAACATCTTCATCGAAGACGACCACGTCTACGCGCTGAGCGCTGGCCGACGCTACGACGTGATCAGCATCGAGGACCCGCGAAACCCCGAACGCGTGGGTCGGTTCGAGCTCGACACGCCAGGTCACGGCGTGCACGACGTCTGGGTCACCGATGGCGTCGCCTTTTCGTCGAACTGGGTCGACGGCATCGTTGCAGTCGACGTCGGGGGCGGCGGCCGCGGAGGTACGCCTGCCCGGCCGGTCGAGTTGGGCCGGTACGCCTACCCGAGTGGCTGGAACCACGCGGCATTTCCCTACAAGAGCCAGTCGACCGGGACGTTCTATCTGTTCGCCGGTGATGAGGCGTATCCGTATGGGGGTGTCAACCGCGATGGTGACGGGGGCGGCACGCCGATGCGGACGGCGGGATGGATCCACGTCGTCGACTGGAGCGACTGGGACAATCCCCGGGAAGTTGCTCGCTACCAGGTGCCGGAAGCCGGTTCGCACAATCTCTGGGTCGAAGACGACGTCCTGTACGTCGGGTACTACTATCCGGGTGGGCTCAGGGTCGTCGACGTGTCTGGTGAGCTGATGGGCGACCTGTATAAGCAGGGCCGGGAGATCGCGATGTTCGTGCCGTTCGATCCCGACGGCTTCGTCGCGAACGCACCTTTCGTCTGGGGCCCGCAGCCGTACAAGGGCAACATCTTCTTTACCGATTTCAACAGCGGGCTGTGGGCCGTCAGGCTGGCGAACAAGACCGGGCCCGGGCGCATCGTCGGCGAGCCGCGGTAGGGCACGGTCCGTGGGGGAGCGCGGTTCCACGTTCCGGGTTTCAGGTTCGGTGGCCGCGGTCGTCCTCCTCCTCGCGGCCACGCCAGACGCCCTCGCCGCTCCGAACCCACCCCAGCGCAGCTATTACGTGTATGTCTGCGCCGAGTCGGATGACGAAGTAGCGATCGTGCGCTACGGTCCCGACGGCGCGGAGGTCGTCAAGACGGTGACGGTCGGAAGCTATCCGGCCGAGACCGAAGGGCCGCACGGCGTGAACGTTGATCCGGACGGTCGCCACTGGTACGTGTCGATCGCGCACGGATTTCCGTTCGGGAGCGTACACAAGTACGAAACCGGGACCGATGAGTGGGTTGGCGATGTCACGCTGGGACTGTTCCCCGCGACGCTGGACGTATCGCCGTCGACCGGCCTGATGTACGTCGTCAACTTCAATCTGCATGGCCCGATGGAACCGAGCACCATCTCGGCCGTCGAGGTGGAGACGATGGTGGAGGTGGCCCGCATTCCGACCGGCGTCATGCCCCACGGGTCGCGTCTGAGCCGCGACGGGACCAAACATTACTCGGTCAACATGATGAGTTTCGAGCTGGTCGAGATGGACGCGCTCGCGTTCAAGATCAGCCGTCGGCTCTCTCTCGGGGCGGGCGTGCAGCCGACGTGGGTGACTGCGCCGACCACGGATGGCCGTCTCTATGTGACCGGGAACAACGTCGCGAAGATCTTCGAGGTCGACCGGGAGCGCTGGACGATCCGTCGCACGTTCGAGACAGGACCGGGTCCCTACAACCTCGACGTGACGCCGGACGGATCCACGCTGGTCGCCACCTACAAGGGCGGCGCGACGGTCGGCTTCTGGGATCTGGAGACCGGCACCGAGCGCGCGCGTGTCGAGACGACTCGGACCATTCCGCACGGTGTGGCGATCACGCCGGACGGCCACTATGCCTTTGTCACGCTCGAAGGCGTGGGGATCGAGCCGGGCACCGTCGAGGTCTTCCACGTGCCGACCGCCGAGCGCGTCGGCGCCGTCGACGTGGGCAAGCAGGCCGGAGGGATCGCGTTCTGGAAGACGGAGGATTAGGGTCGCACTCTGGGATGGGGACCCCTCTCGCCTTCAGGAGGCTTGCGACACGATGGCCGGCCATGCGCGACTACCGTCGGTCGGCCCATACGATTCATGCGGTGCACGGTCATTTCGGTTTCTGTACGAAGGATCGCAAGCTTGTCCTGCGGGGCGACCTCGGCTTCGAGGTCCGCAAGCAGCTTCAGCAATACTGTCGGGGGCGTGACATCGAGATTCTGCAGGGGCACGTCCGGGCGGATGATGTCCACCTGTTGCTGAGCACCTCGCCGCACTGGTCCCCGCGCCGCGTGATGCAGGCGGTCAAAGGCAAGACGTCGCATCGAGGGCTGAGGGACAACCGGCGGTTGAAGAAGACGTTCTGGGGGCATGATGTGTGGGCCCGTGGCTCTTTCGTGGCGTGCCGCGGCAATGTGACGGAGGAGACGTTCGCCGAGTGCATTCGGTGGCAAGGGGACGCCCCGTCGGCCGCTGAGCGTTTGCAGGTGTTCGAGTGAGGGCGATGGAGCCTGCCTCGTGCGGAGAGCCTTCAGTCGACGTTAGTCGAGGATGACTCCCCGCCTGCAGGCGGGGGAGTTTAGGCTCAAGCGGTCCGGCGCGCGACGACCAACAACTCCCCACTAGACGGCTTCGAGCTGGCTCAGGTTGCCGCAGGTAGACGTCGAGCACGGCCGTCCAGACGGACCCGGCTTCGACGGGCTCCTGCGTAAACCGAACACCAAATCTTCGAAGCCGATCGTATTCCGCCTGCACGTCGTCGACCGCGAACGAGGCGGCCGGAATACCGTCCTCGACCAGCGCTTGTTTGAACGGCCGTACGGCGGGATGGGTGTCCGGCTCGAGCAGAAGTTCCGTCCCGTCGGGGGCGTCGGGTGAGACGACGGTCAGCCAAGCGGCGCTTCCCAAGGGGATCTCCGTCTTTTTGACGAAACCGAGGACCTCTGTATAAAACGTTAGCGCCTTATGCTGGTCGTCGACAAAGACGCTCGTGATGTTGATCCGCATCATTTTCTTCCTTTTCCGACGCGAATCGACCAGCGATCCACGATGGTCTTGAGCGGTGTCGTGTCGATGTAGTGGAACTTGCATCTGCCGTCCCGCCTCGTGGTGACGAGGCCGGCTGACTCGAGTACGTCGAGATGCTGCGTGATCGCTTGCCGCGTCAATACAAGGCCGGGCCGCATCGTCAGGCTGGTGCACAGCTCGAATAACGCCTGACCGTCCCGCTCCCGAAGCTCGTCCAAGATCGCCCTCCGCGCGGGCGCATTGAGTGCTTCAAAGACGCTGCTCACACACGGTGATTGTTGGCAAGCGATAGCTTGCCTGTCGAGCGAGACGGCGCACCGTGTTCCAGTTGCGGATCATGAAGTGGGGTCGTCGCGCCCGTGGCCTGGCTTGCCGCGCCCCGCGGCCTCGCGCACTCGCTCGGTGAGCGCGCTCCCCGCTTCTCGGGCACGTTCGCCGAGGGTCCGGACGGTCCCGCTGACCGTCTCGCCAGACGCACGCACAAGGGCAACCGAGACGCGTTTGGCGCCGTCGTAGACGATACCGCTCAACATCGCGCCCGCCTGTACGACGGCGGTACGGCGCAGGCCCCATCGCGGCCGCGACGTCAACGCCGCGCAGTACTGCTTGGAAATAACACCGACGCGCAACGTCAGGAACGCGTTCGCGGCGCCACCGAGCACCGACGTCACGAAGACCGTGCTGACGGTCTGCAGGCCCGGGAAGGTGCCGGCCATCGAGCCGAGCACGCCCGAGACGACCGGCTGGATCTGATCGCTCAGGTCCAGGTCCTCCAGCTCGCCGGCGATGAAGGCCGTCGCGCCGACGTTGGTATATAGGCGCGCGAGTTCGCGAACGCCGGGTCGCTGATGATAGAGGTGCGCGATGCGCCATACCATCCTCGCCTGGACGCCGAGCACGATGAGCGCATCGAGGCTGCCGTGCTGGGAGACGGCCGTGGCGACGAAGACCTCGGATGCGGCGCGGCGTGCGACCTCATCGGCCTGCGTGCCCAGAAAGGCGAGCCCGCCCTCGATTTCTGGGCGTGAACGGAACGGGCCTTGGCCGGCGCGGTGGTTGTCCGTCAACCGTCGGCCGACCGCGTGAAGATGTCGGTCGAACTCGGGGCACTCTTCCGAGGAGGGCGGCTCGAGCGGCGATGGGAGCCGGAGGTAGAGGATGACCGGTGCTAGGAGGCAGGCCGCGTAGACGACGAGGAGACCCCAGAGGACGAACGTCCCGGCGGCGGGATGGAGCGACGCGGCCAGCGTGACGAGTTGCGCGGTCTGGGTGATGACTAGCCCAAGAAGGATGACGGCCGCGAGCGTACCGCACGCCGTTGCCGCTCGGTACCCCGTCTTCAGCACATGCACGATCTCGGAGCTCGGCCGCGTAAACCTTGAACCTGGACCCTTGCCACTATGCTCGCTCCACGGCGAGCGCCACCCCATTTCCACCGCCGAGGCAGAGCGTCGCGATTCCACGCTTCAGTCCGCGCTTCTTCAAGGCGTAAAGCAGCGTCGTGAGAATACGGGCCCCGCTCGCGCCGATGGGATGTCCCAGCGCGACGGCGCCGCCGTTGACATTGACCTTGGTCGGGTCGGCACCCAACTCGCGGATCACCGCGACCGCCTGCGCGGAGAACGCCTCGTTCAGCTCGATCAAGTCGACGTCGTCCAGCGCCCAGCCGATCTTGGCGAGCACCTTCTGGACTGCCTCGACCGGGGTCATCAGTAGCCATTTCGCCGGTCGGCCGCTCACGGCCTGACCCACGATGCGCGCCATCGGCGTCAGGCCGAGCGCCGCCGCCTTCTCGGCCGCCATCAGCACGACCGCCGCGGCGCCGTCGTTTACTCCGGGCGCGTTGCCGGCAGTGACCGTGCCACCGTCCGGCTTGAAGGCGGGTCGCAAGCGGCCGAGCGCCTCGGCCGTCGAATCGGGCCGCACGCTCTCATCGTACTCTAGGCGGATCGGGTCGCCTTTGCGGCGGGGGATCTCCACCGGCAAAATCTCGTCTTTGAACCAACATTCGCGGATCGCGGTGGCGGCTTTCTGGTGACTCCCCGCCGCGAACGCGTCCTGCTCCTCGCGGCTCACGCCGTACCGTTCGACCACTGCTTCCGCAGCGAGTCCCATCGACCAGTTCTCGATCGCGCACCACAGGCCGTCCTGCATCATCGCGTCAAGCACCTCGGCGTTGCCCATGCGCATCCCGGTGCGCGCCTTTGGGAGCATGTACGGGCAATTGCTCATCGATTCCATGCCGCCGGCCACCGCAACGTCGATGTCCCCGGTCGCGATGCCTTGTGCCGCGAGCATCGCTGCCTTGAGACCAGATCCGCACACTTTGTTGATGGTCAGCGCGCCGACGTGAGCAGGCAGACCGCCGCTCAGCGCCGCCTGCCGCGCTGGCGCCTGGCCGAGGCCGGCCGAGACGACGTTACCCATGATGCACTCGTCGACCTCGTTCGGGTCGATCCCGGAGCGCGCGACCGCTTCACGGATGACGCGCGCGCCGAGGTCGGTGGCCGGCAGACTCTGGAGCGCGCCGAGGAACTTGCCCGTGGGGAGCCGGACGGCGCTGACGATGACCGATTCACGCATGGTGACGCCCTCTCGTGATGACAACCCGCTTCACGGTATCCGGTCCCAGCAGATCCTCAAGTCGTGCGCGGATCACGCCCGTCGACCGCGCGGTCTCGCGTCGCCAGAGTTCGGTATTCGCGACGACATCGAGCGTGCCATTGGCGCGCAACCGGACGGTCGTGACGCGCGCAACCGCCGCGCCGACCGCGACCTCCCAGGCGCATCGCACCTTAGCGGCCGATAGCGGCTGCCGGCGAAGCAGGGAACCAAGAGCGCGCGTCGCGCATTGTTGAACCGGGATCATGGGCCGAATCGCACGGGGTTAAGGGTTTACGGTGGAGAGTTCCCGGTTCGAAGAGACACCGGCGTTTCTCAGCGCGGCGTTGTCCTAAATCGTCCAATCGTGATCGCTAAACCTGGAACCACAAGTACCTCGAGTTCAGTCTATCATCGCGCCGTGCGGCTCGTGCTGGCGTCGGCGTCGCCCAGGCGTGCACGATTGTTGCGCGAAGCCGGGTACGACTTCGATGTCGCGCCGGCGGGGATCGATGAGTCGCGTATCGACGCCGAGACCGCCGACGACTACGTCTCGCGCCTCGCACGCGACAAGGCCGCGGCCGTCGCACCACGGTTCCCGAATCGGGTCGTTGTCGGCGCTGATACGGTGGTGGTCCTCGACGGGGCGGTCCTAGGAAAGCCGGCCGACGACGCGGCGGCTATCGGGATGATTGGCCGCCTGTCGGGCCGATGCCATGACGTGCTGACCGGTGTGGCGCTTCGGCTCGGCGGGCGCGTGCTTGGCGGCGTCGAGGTTACCCGTGTGACCTTCGCGACCCTCGATGCCGCGCGCATCCGCTGGTACGTCGAGACGGGCGAGACCGGCGACAAGGCCGGCGCCTACGCGGTCCAGGGGATCGGATCGCGGTTCGTCGAGCGCATCGAGGGCTCGTATACGAATGTCGTCGGCCTCCCGATACCGCTCGTGGACCGCCTGCTGCGCCAGTTTGGCGCGCGTTGACGATGGGGGGGGGCTGGCGCTATTCTGAGTGGGAGATCCGCGTGGAGGACGTGACGCATGCTCAATAAAGCGCTGAAGATTCTGCTGACCGCCGGTGCGCTGTCAGTGGCCTTCGTCGGCCTCGTGTGGACGACGATGCAAGACGGCACGCAGTTCTACGTCGAGGTAGAAGAGGTGATGGCCGACCCGGTCGATTGGGACGGCAAGGTGCTACAGGTGCACGGCTACGCCGCCAACGTGCGGCGGCATCCCAAGAGCTTGGACTGGCGCTTCGAGATCAGGGACAGCGTCGAGAACAGCACGCACATGGTCACCGCGGTGTACAACGGTGTGGTGCCGGACACCTTCGACAATCATGCGGAGGTCGTGGCGACGGGTCGGCTCGACGGCGATACGTTTCACGTCGACGCGGACGGCATCATGGCGAAGTGCCCGTCGAAGTACGAAGAGCAGCCGTCCGTTGGCGTCGACGCCGGGTCGGGGGCGTACGTCTCCGGCACGGGTGGTACGAGCGACTAATCCCGGGCCCCGCCTTGCTTCGACAACTCGGCATGGCACCGTACGGGTCTACAGCCAGGTGCGACGACGAGCTCTCGGCGGCTGACAACAGCTCCGCTGGCCCAACCGTGTCCGGCCGCGCGCGTCGGAGTATGTAGCCAATGGCCACACTCGGTACATACACGCTGCTAGCTGCCTTCGTTGCGTGCGCCTACGCCGCCGCCGCAGCGGTCGCGGGCGCCCGCCGGCGCTCGACACGCCTCGTCGACAGCGGGATCGGCGCCTTCTACCTCGTTACGGCGTTGATGACGCTGGCATCAGCGGTCATCGTCCGCGCCTTCGTGACCCACGACTACTCGATTCGCTACGTCGACCGGTACTCGGACTCCGTCCAGCCGCTGTTCTACAAGATCACGTCCTATTGGGGCGGCCTCGACGGTTCGATCATGTTCTGGGTGTTCCTGCTGTCGGTCTTCGGCGCGATCGCTGTCCGCAGCAATCGCGAGCGCCACCGCGAGCTGGTGCCGTACGTCGTCGCGACCGTCTCCGTGGTCCAAATGTTCTTCCTGCTGATCATGATCGTGAACAAGAACCCGTTCGCGACCTATCTCCTGGAGACTCCTGCCGACGGCCGTGGCCTCAACCCGCTGCTGCAGAACCCGTATATGGTGATTCACCCGCCGTCGCTCTAC
>CAZYFH010000047.1:0-28451 GCA_964646815.1 uncultured Vicinamibacteraceae bacterium
CGCCGCGGTTGTTTCGGCCGCAGCAGATCCGCAGGTCCTCGGGCAGCTCGTGGTCGTAGCGCCAGAACGGCCGTCCGGTCGTCGCATCGACCGCGACGACGTTGCTCGGTGACTCCGTGATGAACATCACGCCGTCTACAACCAGCGGAACCGTCTCCGCGAGATCGATCTCCGGAATCTGATACGTCCACTTCAGCTCGAGCTCCTGCACGTTGCGAGTGTGGAGCTGATCGAGTCGGCTGAAGCGCTGACTGTCGAAGGTGCCCGAGTACATCAGCCAGTTCTCCGGCTCGTCGGCAGCGTTCAGCAGGCGCTCCCACGTCACCGGTGAAAACAGCGCGGTGCCACCCGGCTCCGCCGATTCCTGCGCGGTCACGAGCTGGATCGATGCGAACACCGCGACGACCATCAGAAGTCGTTTCATCCTCGTCTCTCCTTCTGCCGTGAGTAAGGGTAGCCGACCTCGGTCCCGCTGACTCCTTAGAAGCCCGTGGTTGGCGGTGAACGCCTCAGGCACGACCTTGATCGCCACGTCACGATCGTACTCCGTGTTGAAGGCGCGTCGTTCTCCCCCTTGCCGTCGGCGCCGAATTTGGCGGTGAAACGCTCGTCCATGTCGGACGGAAGACATTGCGTCGGCAGAGAGCACGTCGGGCCTCATGAACCACCGTGATCTGTCGCAGAGACGAATCAATCGTTCAGCGCTCCCGAGCGCCTTGGCAACTCAAACAGAACAGTGCTTCGGGATAGACCTTCAATCGCCGATAGCCAATGGTCTCCTCGCAGAAACGACAGTACCCATATACGCTTTTCTAATAGGCCTCGAGTAAAGCCTGTATCTGACGGAGGCTCCCTTCAAGAGTCGAGCGACTCGTCTTGGTCATATTTTTGAATGGCGCCCACTCGCGACAACCTGCCGATTGGCGTCGCCAACTCGACGGGCCTCGTGCAGTCTTTGGGGAGGCGGAGTTCCTCTTCCAGGCGCTGGCGAGCCGCCAATAGGTCCTGATGCAGTTCCTCAACCTGTTCGGGTCCCTAGCACCAGGTCACTCATGAGCGGACGCCGGATTCCCTTGTCAACATTGTCAAGGTGCCTCGACAACGCCGCTGGCCGCCGCCTCGAGGAAGTGCATGTGCCGGAGGAAGGCTTGGACACAGAGGTCGGTGCGGAGGGAATCGACCCCGGGATTAGCGTTGAGTTGGGAGATTACCGGATCGCGTTCCTCAGCGGCCTTCTCTAGCCGTGAGATCGCTTGGTCGTGATCGCTCAGTCCAACGTAGGTCAGGGCCATAAAGAAACCGGAGAAATACACTTGGGTCCGGCGTCACTCCAGATCGGTACGGATTGCCAGGGCTTCCTGCCTCCGCCCAGCGAGCCCTAATCCCCAGGCGAGAAACGCTTGCGTTGATGAGTCAGCGAGCACAAGGACTGAAGCCTGCCTCATCGCTTCGACCGTTTCGTCGTACCTCCCCAGTCCCACTCATAAAGATTACGAACCAGCCCCAGCGAAAAATACGCGTCGGCCACGGTCTCATCGATCGCGATCGCCTTCAGTGCCGCTTCTTTGGCGACCGGCATAACCTGCTGAGGGGCTGCAAACAGATAGACCCCAGAGCTTTGAATAAAGGCGATGCCGGCATGGGCCTGGGCAAGGCGCATTCAACACCGCGGAGGCCTGCGTATAGCAGCCCAGGCCTTCGTCATGGGGACCTCCCCCCTGATGGCAACGTCTCTCTTATCTCAAAGCGTCAATCGGTCCCCATTTAGTTTGGACCCGCACAATCGGGCGTGCTGTCAATTTCGTAGATGGTGCAAATGTTTAGATGATCGAGGCCTGATGCGGCCCGAACCTCCAGGGTGAACCGTTCGAGGGCCGCGTCGTCTCGTGTGAGTTCGGCCGGGAGGAACTTGGTGACCACGTGGCGTTTCAGCTTCGTGTCAAGCGCCTTGTAGACCACTCCCATGCCGCCACCGCCGAACTGCTCGAGTACGTGGTAGTGCGAGACGGTCTGGCCTTCCGTCGGGGCGCCCTTCCTCGACTGCTGCTGCGCGACGGCTATCGCTCCTGGGCGCGCGCGCCACTGAGCTGACTGCGTGCGATCCGAAACGGGCGATGGAGCCGTGACACCTCGGTGACACCGTCCATCACGCGCGCGCGCGCCACGTACCGGCCTGGCGGGAGATGGTCGATCCGCACCTCGGCCGAGACGACACGGCCCGGCATTCCGGTCTGGGCACGCAGGACCGCAACCCCGGACGCGCGAGTGGGTCCCTCTCGGTCGTCCGCCACCTCGACGACGACGCGCGTCTGATCGAAGTCAAACGAGTCGGTGGCCTGCAGCTCCGTATAGGCCACGAGCCAGCCGCCCGCCACCCGCGCTTCGACCTGCGGGTGAAAGACGCCGGGCGCCGCCGGACGCTCCGACACCATGAGGTCGCCGATGCTGAGCGGCCCATCCGCGAGCTGGGTGGCCTCGACCCGATGATCGACGCTGCCGCGCCGGCCGGCGGCGTCCAGTACAGCGACCTTCAGCGAATAGGTGCCCGGGTCGACGATCAGCGACCGGGAGTACTCAAGGACCCGGCCGCTCGGTGTCTCGGCCGGCGTGGCGGTAACCTGCTGCGATCCGCTCGCCAGTACCGTGCCCTCAGGGTCACGTAGGACGAAGCCGAGGGTCAGATCCGGCGAGGCATCAATCTCGGCCCCAACTTCCGTGGCCACCATGACCCGCACTTGGCCGCCGGCCGGATACGTGTAGGTCCCGATTCGCAGCGGAAGCTCCGTCGCAAAGACGGGGGATTGCAAGACGCGCGTCATCCGCTCGGTCGGGCTGTCGCTGTCGACCGGCTCTGGCGTGAAATGCACCTCGCGCCGCGCGCGCACACGCGCGCCCTTACGGCTCACCGTAACCTTGATGTCGCGCCGGTCCTCGTCTCGGTCGGTCGGACGTGCTTCCACGCCGAGGAGGTAATAGCCCGACAGCTCCTCTGCGAGCCGGTCGAACACCGCGCCAGGGTTGTTGTTGGCGCGAAAGAGTTCGCCGCGCGTAAACGCCGCGATCGCCTGGAGACCCTGTGTCTTCATGAGGCGATCCTGCGTCGCCGTGGGCTGCGCCGACGCCTCGGTCACGTCGCTCAGCGGTTCATCGACCAGGATCACATATACCGTCGTACGCGAGGCGGCGGCCAGTTCCTCAATCTCACGCAGCGACGCCGCGTTGCTGTCGATGACGAACCCGCCCGAGATCCACACGACGGTCTTGCGCCCCTCGACGTCACGCAGCGCGTCAAGGATGGATTCCAGTGCTCGTCGCGAGTTGCGGACGTGGAACTTCACCTCCTGCACAATCGACCTGGTTTCAGACTCCACCCGGAGCGCGCATCCAGGGTTACCGTCGCAGACACGCGCGATTACGTCCGCCAGCACGTGCCGATCATTGTACTCAGCGATCCGGAACGCTTCGAAGAGGCCAATATTGAGATCACGCCGCACACGGGCACCGAGACCCGCCATGCCATCGACCGTGCGGCGGACAAACTCGTGGTCCGACGTGAAGTCGACGTATCGGCCGGTTGGCACCGCCAGCAGGGCCACCCGATCGCTTGGACTCAGCGTGTCGAGGAAGGTGCCGGCGGCCTGCATCACCCGCCGTCCTTCGCCGAACAGTATGCTTTCCTCGTCGACGGCGATCACGATCAATCGTCCGGGCGTGTCGGGACTGTTGGACGTATAGAAGACGTCCGGCGACTCGGGCTCGAGTCTCGGATCGTCGCGCGCGGCTGGTCGGAGGGATATGAACTGCGCCTGCTCGACGCGGCGGGGCTCTCCGTCGACCGAGATCGTGAACTCGTCTGCCGTTAGGTCGGCGATCAGGCGTCCCCGGCCGTCGATGACGCTGACGTCGATCTCGATGACCTCAATACCGCTCCTGAACGTCGGCTGCCCCTGAGACGTCTGCGCCGACAGTGGCGCACATGAAACGACGCCCACCGCGTAGACCCTCAGGAGCCACCGACAGCGCCGGCAGAGACGAGCGACCGTCGTATAGCGTGTCAGAGCCATGAGCTGTGAGCGAAAGACCGACGCGGAACACCCTCATTCTACCAATTCGCCCGAGCCAAAGAGGGATGGATGCAACGTCCCAGGCTCGAATCTCGTAACCGGTGATTGAGAACGGCTGGCCGCTCGTGCTGATCGCCATGCGGCTGCTCATCGTTTTTCGCGGCTTCGTCCCCAGTCAGGCCGCCTGACCCCGCACTGTGTTACGCGTTCGCCAGCGCCTCGGCCATGTTGGTCAGCGCGAGCTCGACCAGCTGCCGGGACGTCGCGACGTTCATGCGCATTCGGGCAGACCCGCCGAGGCCGTAACTGGATCCGGGGTTGATATGAATGTGCGCATGCTCCACCAAGTAGCGTTGAAAGACAGCCTCGGGTGACGACGATGTGTCGGCCACCGCCGCCGGTGTCGCACCGACCCTCTCCATCGCGTCACTGACGTCCAGCCAAACCAGATAGGTGCCTTGCGGCTTGACGACCCGCACTTGCGGAATGTTCGCGCGCACGAACGCCTCGACGAAAATCTGCGTGTCATCGATGTAGGCGACGAGCTGGTCGAGCCACGCCTCGCACTCATCGTAGGCAGCTTGGGCCGCGACGATGCCGAGCGTGCTCATCGCCTGCCAGTGCTGACCGGGTCCGGTGATCCGTTCAAGGTAGTCGGGATTCGTCGAGAACAGGTAAGCGCACCGCATGGCCGACAGGTTGAACGACTTGCTGACCGACTTGTAGGTGATGCTGTTTCGGACGATCTCCGTGTCCTGGAGGGTGGCGTAGGGCGTGTAGGTATGGCCCGCGGTCACGAAGTCGCAATGGATCTCGTCAGCGAGGACGACGACACGCCGACGCGTGCAGATCTCGCCCAGCCGCATCAGGTCCTCACGCGACCAGACGTTACCGGTCGGGTTGTGGGGATTGCACAGGATCAATGCATGCACGTCATGGTCGATTCGACGCTCGACGTCCTCGAAATCGATCTCGTACCGACCGTCCACGAGCCGCAAGGGACTTTCCTCGGCGACCGTATTGACGATACGGATGTCCGCGTAGAAGCCGTCGTAACCCGGTGCCAGGACCAGCACCTTACTCCGGGGCGGACAGAATGCGCGTAGCGTGCTGATAATCGCTGGATGCACGCCGGCCGTATGGCGGATCGTCTCCGGGTCGATCTCGAGACCATAGCGCCGGCGATTCCAGTTGACGATCGACTGCCGGTATGAGTCCGGGATCCTCATGTAGCCATAGTTCTCGTGCTCGACGCGCGCTCGCAGGGCGCGCGTGATGGCCGGCGCGGATCTGAAGTCCTGGTCGGCGGTGCCCATGCCGACCTGAATCTGCTCGCGTCCGTACCGCTCGATTTGACGGTCCCACTTCGAAGAGTTGGTGCCGATCCGGTTGTAGACCGCGTCGAAGTCGTATCGGTCACCGGCAGTCTGGGCAGCGGCCCTGGGAACCAGCGCGGCAGCTCCGGCCGGCGTCGTTCCGAACGTCCCGGCCAGCGCGACCGTTCCAGCGCTCCGTAGAAACGCCCTCCGATCCAGCTCTTTAGGCTGCAACATGCTCGTCCTCCCGATGTGTGCCGACGATCCTACGCCCACACCGATGACAGCGGTCCCGTCCTCACGCACCAGCTTTTCCATCGTCCCGCCCAGCCACACGGGCCGTTTGTCTGTCAGCGCGCGATTTGCTCAGCGAGCACGTCCGTTAACGCACTCAACCCCGCGTCGTCTCGCATGATCTCACCATCGCCCGGCATTGCAGCCAAGCCATTGTCGAGCGCCTCTCACAACACCAATCGTGCTTCAACGAAGCGGTCCAGAGGTGCGAGGACCATCATGTGCCAGAGCATGCTGTCGAGGGTGATCGGATGTGTAGGTCCTTGGACACGGCGTCTCTGCGTAAAGACCTCTGCAAATACCTGCTCTATCTCCTCAAGACGTTACACCAACGCGTAGACGGTCCCGAGATTCTGTCGGGCACTCAACGTCGCGGGGTGGTCGTCGCCGAGCGCTCGCACCTGGCCGTCAACGACTTCTAGGCAAACGCGCTCTGTCTCCTCCCAACGTTCGGTCTCCCAATAGATGCTCGCGAGGTTGTTCAAGCTCTGCAGCCTCGTGGCCGGAACAATTCACATAATCAGGGGACATATTCGTCATGCCCCGCGGTTACGTTTCATCCTCCGCCACCCGTACGACCCGGTACCCGCCGGACCGCTCGTCCAGCTCCAACTCGAGCTGCCCGCGAGTCTGGGCCTCCTCGAGCAAATCGTTGAAGGAGCTAAACCCGTAGAAGGACTCGTTGAAACCTGGACGGCGGCGCTTGAGCGTCTGCTTGATCATCGACCCCCAGAGCTTCGTGCGGTCGCCGCGTTCCGCGTAGATCCCCGCCGCGGTCTGCAGCACGAGGTCGATCGCCTCCTGCGCCGGCCCGTCCGTCGGCTTGGTGGCAGCCGGCGCCGATCTGGATCCGGGCTTGCCGCCCTTCCCATTGGATGCGACGGCCTTCCCGCCCCGCTTACGCCGACGGTTTGGCTTCCGGTCCGCCACCAGGTCGTCGTAGAAAATGAACTCATCGCAGTTGTTCATCAATAAGTCCGATGTCGAGCTCTTCACCCCGACGCCGATCACGGACTTAGCGTTCTCGCGCAGCTTGCTCACGAGCGGCGAGAAGTCAGAATCGCCGGAGATGATCACGAACGTGTCGATGTGTTCCTTCGTGTAGCAGAGGTCGAGTGCGTCGACGACCATCCGGATATCGGCGGAGTTCTTACCGGACTGGCGCGCGTGCGGAATCTCGATCAGCTCGAACGCCGCTTCGTGCATTGCCGGCTTAAACTCCTTGAACCGCGCCCAGTCGCAATAGGCCTTCTTCGCCACAATGCTGCCCTTCAGCAGCAACCGCTCGATCACCTGGCGGATATCGAACTCCGGGTAATTCGCGTCACGCACGCCCCGGGCAACGTTCTCGAAGTCGCAGAACACGGCGAGGTTGCCGTCACCGTTCATAGTTACCCTCCAACGTTGCCCGGCGAGGCCAAGGTAGATCTTGGCGGTGACGGCATAGAGCCGAGACGGTCACCGATGGCCATGGCTGTCTCCCGGAGCACCGCATGTCCCGTGACCGGGTTCCGCGGGGCGTGTCGCGCCGCTCGTCATCTGCCATCTGTCAGCGGTCATTGGTCGACGTAGGGCGGTCCGATGATCAGCGTCGGATCGGCGTCCGTCCTCGGGACGAACTTCTGCGTCCGTCCATGCTGGTTGTCCCCGCCATACATGTTGCCCTCGGAGTCGACCGAGAAGGTATGCACCTCGAGGAATCCCGTTGACCCTTCGTTGTGCACCAGCCACGTGTAGAGGCGGTTGCCGTCAAAATCCAGCTTTACCACTTTGAGCGGCCGGAGGTCGGACACCCACACGTGCTCCGCGTTGACGATGAGATCCAGCGGCAGACCGAAGCCGGTCCAGGTGCCGACGTGGTCGATTTCCGGGTGATACGCGCCCGATGCGTCGCTCGACAGCCTGAACACCTGGACGCGTCCGTTCGCCCGATCGAGCGCAAAGATCAAACCGTCAGGACCGACGCCCAGCGCGTGAATGCCATTGAACTGGCCGGGCCCCTCCCCGAATCCGCCGAACTCCGATTGGTAGGTGCCGTCGCTCTCCAGGATGACAACGCGGTGGTTGTCGAGCCCGTCAGCCACGAGCACCCTCCCATCCGGCAAGAACGCCACGTCTTGCGGGCGGCCGAAATGGGTCTCGTCATCGCCACCAACGTTCTTCTCGCCCAGGGTCATGACCAGCTCGCTGCCATCGTTGGACAGCACGAATATCTGGTGCCGGGTCTCGTTGATCACCCACACGCTGCGCTCCGGATCGTAAGGGCTGATCCGAATGCGATGGGGACCGGGTCCATCCGAGTCATCGCAGAGGTAGTCCCACTGATCCCACACCTCGATCAGGTTGCCGTCGCCGTCCACCACCATGAGGCAGTTCTGCCAGGTGCGGCGATCGGCGTCTCGCAGCGCGTTGATGCCAAGAGACCCGGCGTACCCGGCGTACTCGGGTGGCACGGGGCTCGGCAATCGCGTCTCCCCCCGCTGGGAGATGAAGATGCGGTCGGACGACTCGGCGAACACGCCTGAATTTCCGCCAAACGCGAACCCCTCTTCGGCGAACGGCTTGTGCCAACCTTCGACGATATCGTACGGACTTGGCCCAGTCGGACCCAGATCCTGAGAGGCGACCGAGCCCACGACAAGACCGGTGAGCAGGAGCACGATGACCGGGTGGGACTGTCTCATTAGCCGACTACCTCCATGCGGCGACACGCCCACGTGTCGCGCGAATGATCACGCCGCGAAGCGATTATAGGCAGGTTGCGTGGTCGGCCACCGGCGAAGTACGGTTCCCCGCGCCGTGATTGACACCTCGACTGCGCTGGCATCGCTCGTGGCACGCATCGCCGGGACAACCCGCCTTGGCCTCGATACCGAGGCCGACAGCCTGCACTGCTATCGCGAGAAGGTCTGCCTGGTCCAGATTGGGCTGCCCGACGCCGATGAGCTCGTCGACCCGCTTGCCGGGCTCGACCTGTCGCCCCTGCTGGCGGCTCTGTCGCACACCGAGATCGTCATGCACGGCGCCGACTTCGACTTGCGCATGCTGTATCGACTTGGTCTTGAGACGCCGGGCACGATCTTCGACACCATGATTGCCGCGCGGCTGACCGGCCATACCAAGTACAGCTACTCCGCGCTCGTCGCCAAGCACTTTGGCGTCACGCTGCCCAAAGGGTCGCAGAAGTCCAACTGGGCGCGCCGACCGCTGGCGCCGTCGATCGTCGAGTATGCGCGCAACGACACCCACTATCTGTTGCCGCTCGCCGAGCTGCTCCGGCGTCGGCTCGAGGAGCTGGAACGCTTCGAGTGGCTGGAGCAGTCGTGTCAGCGCGCGGTCGGCGCCGCGCGCATCGTGCGGGCGCGAGACCCGCAGACCGAGTGGCGCGTGCGCGGCAGTCACACACTCGCCCCCCGCGCCAGCGCCATCCTCCGCGCGCTCTGGCATTGGCGCGAGGACGAAGCGCGCACCGTCGACCGCCCCCCGTTCCACATCTCGTTGAACGCGGAACTCGTCGACGCCGCGCGGCAGCTCGACCAAGGTGACGCCGTCTCGTCCCGCGGCATGCACGCCAGTCGGCGCGCGCGCTTCGAGCGCGCGGCGGCCGATGCCCTGAAACTAGATCACTCTGCATGGCCGCGCCGCGTCCCTCCCAAGGCGCGGACACGTCTCACGCGTGTCCAGGACACGCGTCTCGCTGCGCTCAAACAACGACGCGATCGGGTCGCCATGCGGTTGGCGATCGACGCGGACTTGATCGCTCCACGTGCGGCGCTCGAACGCGTCGCCACCGAGGGCGAGGCCGGCATGGATACGCTACTCCCGTGGCAGCAGCGGTTGATCCGAGACGGCGACTGACCACGCTCCGGGGTTTTCACCCCCGGGCTCGCTTGCGTGTCGTTCGTAGCGCACTCCTTCAGGCCTGCGAGGAGCTCCGGCGTTCCGCAGCCTGCGGGCGTCCAGCGTCACCCCGGCTCCGACAGGAGACGCACGACGCCGGCATCGCCGTCGACCTCGACCATCTGCCCGTCCGTCAGACTGCGTGTGAGATTGACGATCCCCGCCACGCACGGCTTGCCGTATTCACGTGCTACCAAGGCGCCGTGCTGCAACTCACCGCCGACTTCCAGGAGCACGGCCGCCGCATTGATGAACAACGGCGTCCAGCTCGGCTCGGTCGTGTGGGCGACTAGGACGTCGCCCGGCAGGAGCCACCCATCCGGCACAGGGAATCCCGCCCTGGTTAGCCGCACGAGCGATGCCGCCTTGCCGCCGATCTGATCCCGCGGCAGGTCGGCGGTGCCGAGCGGCAACATCATCCCGGGCACGTCCGCAGCCAGGCGTTGCATGGTTGTGCTCTCGCCGTTACGCTGCAGGTTATAAGCGCAGCGTGACGCAGGTCACGGGTCAAGAACCCGGAGGCCCAGGGGCACCACCGCTCAGTCGCGCTCGGGGTTCGCCAACACGAACAGAGATCGACCGCCTACGCGGCGAGCAGTCGCTCGACGTGCGCCGACAGCTCGTCGTACGGCAGATCGCCAGGATTGTAGAGCCGCACGACACCCTCCCGGTCGATGATTACCAGGGTCGGCGTGGTGCTGACGCCGAAGTCCAGGAAGTTCTTCTGACTCACCGGCACGCTCATCCATGACGGAATCGGAAACCGCTCCTGGTAGGCACCGCGGAGATACGCGAGTTCCTGGTCGGGCGTCGCGTCCTGCCCGCGCGACACATAGCCCCAGAGCTGTGTCGGTCCGATGATGGCGACCTGATCGCCGTACGCGTCGTGGATCTGCTCGAGTACGGGTAGCTGGCGGTGGCAGTCGGGACACCAATGCGCCCAGAAGAAGGCCACCACGACCTTCCCCTTCAGGCTCTCGGCTGACGGCAACGGGTCGCCGAGATGCTCGTCGACGTCGAGCACTGGAAACGGCGCCCCTTCCAGACTGAGCAGTAGCGCGTTCTTTTGGATGCGCATCTCGATCGATGTGCCTCGGTACCGCTCCCGCGCGTCGCTCAGGAACTCGACGGCCGCGGCCCGATCGCCGCGCGCATCCTTCGCGTGTCCCAGCACCTCGATGCCCGCGCCGAGGGCGAGCGGGAGCTCGCGGTCGGCGTCAAGGTCCCGGTCGGCGAGCAGGGCTACGCTACCGTCGCGCGCTTCACCTGCGTACCGCTCGGCCACATCCCAGCGTTCGGCAAAGCTCGCGCCACGACCGATCCACGATGCGGCGAGGAGCCACACGGGCGATGCGGTGTCGTGGTGTGGGCGCTGCGACTCGATGAACGCCTCCGCCGCGTCGACCTCTTCGGCCCACGCCATGTCGCGCATCCGGCCGACCAACTCGGTCAGCTCGACGGGCGCATCATCGGTCGCCGCCGCACCACCACTCGTCGGCGCTGCCGCGGTCTCGTCGGTTTGCCCGACCGGCGCCGGCCCGCAGGCCAAGATCGACCCCGCTAGCAGCGCAAACGCGAATCCTGTCAGTTTCTTCGGTATCATGTCGGAAGCCTCCAGAGCTGGAATAGGAGACGACACGACGACGTGTCCCGTTTAGCTAGTCATGACACGCCGTATGTCCTGCTCGAGGTCCCGGCACCTCGCCGCGTCTCGTGCGGGCAACCCGGACAGCTCTGCTCGAACGCTACTCCCCGCGCTTCACAAGCACGGCCGTCGATTGGGCGAGCGTCCCGGGGAGTGGAAAATCGTCGTCAAGGACACCCGACAGTCCCGGTGGTAGTTCTGGCATGATCGTCGCGACGACGCGGAAATCGTCGTCCCCCGGTGGCACCCCCACGCCACCGCTGACGACGACCTGGCGGACCTCCCAGCGACCATCGGCCGCGACGATCGCTTCCCCCTGAAAGAACCATCGCTCGGCCGGCGGTGAATAGACGAAGAGCGCGATCGTGTTCGTGCCCAGACCCGCAGAGGTTCCGGTGACGTCGAGGCTCCGCGGCACGACGTCGCCGTTTTCAGGCATCGAGATTGCAAGCCGAATGCTCGATGTCTGCGCGACGCTGGCGCTCGCAACCAGTAGGAGCATCGGCACGACAAGACGCAAAGCCCCTCTGCACATCCGGCACCTCCGCTAGGCCATCCCTATGCGCTGAACTGCGTCAGATGATGGTCCATGTGGCGAAACCCCCATCGCCCCCACTCGCCGGGGGTGAGGTCGCCAAAGATCGGGTGTGTGTCCATCCCGCGACCCGTCAAGGCGACGAAACGACCAAGCAGCACCTTGAGCTCATCGACGTCCACCTTAAAGTCGGACGGCGCGGTCCCACCAACTTCTTGATCCATCTCGGGGACCGTGGCGACGCCCTTCGGCCAGGCAACGGGCAACGTGAGTGCGACGACCCGGATCACCGTTTTGGTGAGGAAGCTGCTCCGCATGTCGGTCGGCCGTTCGCCCAGGACGAACCGGAACGAGTCGGCAAGGTGGCATACGGCCTGGTGCGCGGACATGCGCCCCCACCGGGCATCGCGGTCCGGCCGCAATGACGCCAGTCGAGCCTCGACGCGCTGCAGATCGTGTGGCCGGAAGAGCGATCTCAACATATGGATTATAAGCGGGTTGCATGGTCGCCGGCGCCGGCAGATACGCCGCGTGCAAATACACCGGCCTGTGACTAGAATCCGGTAGTCTGCGTACCCGATTGGCCGGGCCTTCTCAGCGACCAGGAGTTCAGAGATGCAGAAGTGGATTCGTCCGTCACGATGTGTGCTGGTCGGCGCGATCGCCGTCATGACGCTGGTACCACTGCCGGTCACGGTTCACGCGCAATCCACAGCTAACCACGTCCCCGTCACCGATGCGATGCTGCAAGCTCCTGCGCCGGATGACTGGCTAATGTGGCGCCGCACGCTGAACGGCTGGGGTTACAGCCCGCTCGACGAGATCGACCGGGACAACGTCGGCGAGCTGCGTATGGTCTGGTCGCGCGCCATGACGGACGGCCGGCAGCAGGGCACGCCCCTCGTGTACGACGGCGTCATGTACATGCCGAACCCGAACGATGTCATACAGGCGATCGATGCTGTCACCGGTGACCTCGTCTGGGAGCACCGCCGGGAGGTGCCGGAGGACGTCGGGGACTACATCTTCGCTGGACTCTCGCAGAACAACCGGAACCTCGCGATCCATGGCAATCACATCATCAATACCAGCGTCGACGACTACGTCTTCGCGCTCGACGCGGCGACGGGCCGCCTGGCCTGGGAGACGGAGGTTCTGGACTACACCGTCAACCCCGCCCTGCAGGGTGCGGGACCGATCATCGCCAACGGCAAGGCGATCTCGGGCCGAAGCTGCGTTCCGAAGGGGGGACCCGACGCCTGTGTCATCGTCGCCCACGATGCGGTGACCGGCGCCGAGTTGTGGCGCCGACGGACAATTCCCGCGCCGGGTGAGCCGGGTGACGAGACGTGGGGCGACGTGCCGTTCGAGGATCGAAAGCACGTCGGCACCTGGATGCCGCCCAGCTACGACCCAGAGCTGAACCTGATCTACATCGGCACGTCGGTCACCTCACCGGCGCCGAAATTCCTGCTTGGCGGCGCCGACAACAAGCACCTGTACCACAACTCGACCCTCGCGCTCGACGCCGACACCGGCGAGATCGTCTGGTACTACCAGCACTTGAACGACCATTGGGACCTCGACCACCCGTTCGAGCGCCTTCTGGTCGACACGGTGGTAGCGCCCAATCCTGCCGCCGTGAGCTGGATCAACCCCCGGCTACGATCGGGCGCGGTGCGCAAGGTCATCACTGGCATCCCTGGCAAGACCGGCGTGGTGTACACGCTCGACCGCGAGACCGGTGAGTTCCTCTGGGCGACGCCCACGATCACGCAGAACGTGATCAGCGATATTGATGGCGCGACTGGGGCCGTCACAGAAAGCTCGGAGCTGGTCTTCAGCAGCACCGGTCAGGAAGTGCTGGCCTGTCCGCACGCCACCGGCGGCAAGGACTGGGAGGCGGGCGCTTACTCTCCGCTGACCAACATGATGTACATGCCGCTCAGAAACGTCTGCGCGCGCATGCTGGCCACGACCGACACTGCGCCGGTCAGCGCCGGCCAGTCTGACACCGCCAACATCTACGCGCTCTCCTGGCGCGGACAAATCGCGCCGGGAACCGACCAGGTCGGCACCGTGCAGGCGATCTCCGCCGAGACCGGTGAGATCACCTGGTCGTACGCGCAGCGCGCCGCCACCATGTCGCTTGTCGCGACCGGAGGCGGCCTCGTGTTCGGGGGCGATGTGAACGGCCGATTCCGGGCGTTCGATGACACGACCGGAGAGGTCCTCTGGGAGATCAACCTCGGCTCGTCGGTCAGCGGCTTCCCGATCACCTATGCCGTCGACGGACAACAATACGTGGCCGTGAGCACTGGCACACAGCGCTTCCTTGACCTGACGCCCGAACTCCGCCCGAGCGCGGGGAACAACCTCTTCGTGTTCGCCCTGCCGGACCAGGACTGAGCTCGCGCATCCGGCATCCGTGGCGCCGGCCGTTAGGCCCGCCCGGACGATCGACCCGCGAGAATCGAGTACGTGTTCCTCACATTCAAGTACGAAGCCGATCGGCATCGCCCGGGGAACGGAAGTCGTGAGGCGTGCCTCGTGTTCTTCCGACGGTCCACATGCGCGTTCGTGCACATGACCTGTGAACAATCCAGAGCGTTGGTGTCCCGCGTGGACGGGCTGGGTCGCCGCCACGGTGATTGACACGGCGCCCCGGAACGGCCGTAGGCCGGATGTGTGAACTTCTCCGGTGTTGCGACTCTGCTGGACGCCGACGTCGCTGAACTGTGCGCGCTCCCCGACAGCTACTGGCAGACGGCGCTGCACACGATCTACGAGAAGAGCGTGACCGAGTCGGCACACCGGACCGCCAGACCTACCGGCTGACAGTGTCAGCCATCGAGCGGAAGGCCGGGTTCGAAGACATTCTCATCACGCGGACACTCCGGCGCCGGTTTGGTGTCGGCCACCTCCGGTGCTCCATTGTAATCGGCCCCGAGGGTCTGACCGTCAGGCCACCGACCACGACCGCCCGACGGCCCCGGTTGAACGGCCCGCCGCGCGTGATTGCAGCCGACATCCGTGCGTCACAAGCATGCCGCCGGGCACGTGGCAACAAGACGAGGTTGTCCACGAGGCGCTGATCGCGGACGTCAGTGTGGGTGAGTGCTACATCCGCCGGTCGCCGGACGCCGCCCCCACAGGTCGCATCGGTCTGCGTTTAGATTCTTCCCTTGTCGGTCGACCCGATTGCGGTCCGCGCGGACGTCGTGCGATAGGACCCAGCCTGGGATTTGGCGTCCAGCTCTTCGACCTCAGCCAGACGCACCGCCAAGTCCTTGACCAAACTGTCAAGCTCTTCCGGCACGCTCTCGTTCAGCGACCGCTCCGCAGGGCGACATCTCTCAGCTAGCCGCGACCGGTCGGGGTTTCGGGTGTGCCGCACTCATCGCCGAGGTATCCGTTGCCGCCGCAATACCGGGCGTCCTGCAGCTGGATCAAGAGGCCGTCGGGGTCGGTGAAGTAGAGCTCAGGCGTGCCGCCCGGCGCGCCGCCGCGGTCCGGCATCCGCATCGTGACGTACGACCTCAGCGGAGCAGGCGGGCCCGGCGTGTCGCCACGTGGGGTGATGCCGTAGGCTTCGAGCACACCCAGGATGCGGTCAACGTCGAAGTCGTCGACGCTCAGACAGGCGTGATGGATGAAGGCGCCTTGCGGGCCTCTGCCGCCACCGGTCACCGCAAGAAACTGGCGGCCCGATCCCACTCGGAGCACCGGCAAGGCGCCCTGATAGGTGTCGACCGGCATCCCGAACAGCCGCTGATAGAGAGCGATCGTCCGCTGCTGGTCGGTGACGAAGATCGTGAAGTGGTTGTAGTCGCGCAGCGTGAGGAGTCCGTCGCTCGGTGCCGGCTCAGGCGTCGACAGGCACTGCTCGCCGAGAAGACCCTCGCCGCCGCAGTAGGAGGCATCCTGGAGCTGGACGACGATGCCGTCGTAATCCTCGAAGTACAACTCGGGCGTCCCCTCGGGCGCGCCGCCGAACTCGTCATCACGCAGCCGGATACGAAGGTTCAACTCACCCGTGTCAAGCTCGCGTCCGACCGTTCGTCGGAGGATGGACGTGATGCCGTCGGCGCTGAAGCCTGGCGTCGAGAGGCAGAGGTGATTGATGCTCGGAGCGCTGCTGGCGCCGCCGCCGATTGCCAGAAACTGCGGTCCCGCGCCAACCCGGAGGATGACGGTATTCGCCTGCCGCGCCGCCACCGGCATCCCGAACAGCCCCTGATACCACTCCAGCGACCGCGCGGGATTTGACACACTGAGCGTCATGTGATTGATGGAGCGGATCGGAATGGGGGGGGGCGTCTGCGCGAACGACCGTGGCGCCGCGGCCAACGCCGCCAGCGACCCGAGGAACGTGCGTCGCGTCACGCCCCGCTGCTCATTCGCCACCGTCAGCCGATCGATGTCTCGTCGCATCGCTCACAGTCTCCCGTCCTGTTCGTAACCGCCGCATCGCAGATATCGCTGCATCTTATCCGTTCGCGCGGTGAGCATCGGACCCTCCGCGACCACTCCCAGCTTCAACCGGCTGACGCCCGAGCTTCGACCGAGCGGCGGCAACATCCTCTTCGTGCTAGCCCTGCCGGAGTAGGACGCCGCAGTCGATCCGAGTGCAACGTCGCGCCGCCACGGACGGTGAGCTCAGCGCGTAGTGTAGGTGCGGTTGAAGCCGTTGCGGCCGTTCGTCATGGTGAACGTGCCGTCCCGACTGATCGACGCCCGGATCCAGTGACCGACGCATCGCTCCGTATCGGTCAGGTTGGCCGTCATGTCTTCCGCCGTGTTGTGGGCCGGATCCGGATCGAGCAGCGAGCGATGGCCCTGCCAGATTCCTTCAATCCCCGGACTCTCGGCGATCCGGTCAAAGTGCGCGGTCGAGACTTCGGCGAACCCCGGCGATGTTCCGCCGAGCCCCTTCCGTGGGCCGTTGTTGACAAGCACGATCTGAGGCTTGATGGCATATAGGTGCGTCGGCGAGCCGGCGTCGTCGAAGGCGCCGTGGCGGCTGGTCTGATAGATCGTGACCTCGCCCACCAGGTTGACGGGACAGGACAGCTCGACCTCCTTCGCCCAGTTGAAATCGCCGAGGTCGAGAAACGTAAACCGGCCGTACGTGACGAGCGCGCCGACGCTACGCTGATTCTCAGGGCTGGCCTGCGCCTTCTGCTCGGCGGTCACGCACAGCGCGTTCGGTCCGCCGTTGTTGAGGGGTGCCATGATGAGATGCCCATCCGAGGCGACGACGTCGATCTCGACGGCTCCAAACGGGATCGTATCGCCGGCCTCGACCGCTGTGCGCTTGTCCCCACACACGCGCAGATAAGCATCGAGCCACCGCTGGTTGCTCTCCTCGGTGGTGGTCCCGTGGTCGTAGCACTGCCCGATCGGGACCAGCTCGGCAAGCGCCTCGAGACCGCCCACGTGATCGAGGTGATAGTGCGTGATGACCAGCTTGTCGAGCCTGGTCAGACCGGCCTCTTGCAATGCCGCGACGATCCGCTTCGCGTCCCGGTCATCGCCCCCGGGGAAGCCGGTATCGACGAGCAGCGACTCGCCGTCGGGCGATACGAGCAGGGTGGCCGCGCCACCCTCGACGTCCACCCAGTAGATGTCAAACGGCCGCGTCTGCGCTGTAGCGGTGTCAAGGGACAGACCTAACAGCGCGACGACCCACGCCCACCGCACAACCGGTTTCCACATAGTCGACTCCTCTGTCCAGCCGACGCGGCCGGACGCGCCGGTCATGGACCGCGCGCGTCACCACGGATTGCGAGACCTATTCCGGCAACGCGAAGACGAAGAGCCCGTTGCCACCGTTCGGACGGTGCTTCTCTGGCGTGAGCTCGAGGGGAATCGTTGTCCAGCTCCCACCACCAGTGCCCGTCGGGATCGCCACGTACTGCGTGCCGTCGACTGCATAGGTGATCGGGAATCCCTGCACCGAGGTCGGCAGACGCGTCTCCCAGAGTTGCGCGCCGCTCTCGACGTCGTAGGCGTACGCCTGCCGGTCAAACGTCCCCACGAAGACCAGGCCGCCCGCGGTCGTCAGCGCCGCGGAGATGTACGGCGTGCGTTCGCGATGCGACCAGAGGATCTCGCCACTCACGTGCATCGCCACAAACTCGCCGAGGTTGCCGTCGCTGTCCGGGTGCACAAAGTTCTCTCGGAACACCATCCCGTTGCCGCCGCCCCCTTCCCGCCACTCCACGTCGCTGTAGATCGTGCGCTGGCAGTTCAAGGTCAGCGGGATGTAGAACGCTTCGGTCGCCGGGCTATAGGACATCGCGCGCCAGCTCTTGAGGCCGGAGTGACTCGGGCAGAACTCGAGCTCGACGTCGAGTTGGGGCGTCATGCCGGGCCGGAACGACATACGCCCGCTCACCGGGTCGATGTCGACGATGTTCTGGTAGCCGAGGTCGGTCGCCTTGATGAACTGACCGGTCGCACGGTCGAGCTGCCACAAGATGCCGAGCTTACCCATCGTGAAGACGGACGGCCGACCATCGACATCGACGAGGACCCGCTCGAAGACCTCGTCCATGTCGTGTGATTCACCCGGCAGATGCTGGTAATACCAGCGCATTTCGCCGGTGTCGGGGTCGAGCGCGAGCGTCGAACTGGTATACAGCGCTTCGCCGTCGGTGCGGCGACTCACCTGGGCCCACGGCTTCGCCTGGGCGACTCCCCAGAACGTCAGACCGAGATCGGCGTCATAAGAGCCAGTGATCCACGAGTCTCCCCCACCACGGAACAGCATCGGCAAGTCGCCCCAGGTGTCGCCACCCGGCTCACCAGGCCGCGCCACGGTCGAGGTGCGCCACAGCTCGCGCCCAGTATCCGCATCGTGCGCGGTGATGAAGCAGCCGTCGTCCCAGAACCGCATGCAGCCGGCCATCCCCGAGATCACCTTCCCGCGCGCGACGAGCGATCCTCCCGTGTAGGAGTACCCCTTGTCAGCGTCGGCGACCTCGGCCTCCCAGACGACGTCGCCGGTGCGCGCATCGAGCGCGACGATGTTCGCGTCCGCGGTGTTGAGGATGATCTTGTCCTTGAAGATCGAGATATTGCGGTTGGGACGGCCCCGCCCCCGGGCGGTCGGGAACACGCGCCGGTGCTCCCAGAGGAGATCGCCCGTCGCCGCATCGAGCGCCTGCACGACGTTGCCGGGGCTGGCGAGAAACATCACGCCGTCGTGGACGAGAGGCGTGGTCTGCTGTGACCCAGGCTCCATCGCCCACGACCACACCATCCGTAGTTGCCCCACGTTGTCCCGCGTGATCTGGTCGAGCGGGCTGTGCCCCCACCCGTCGCGTGTCCGGCGCCAGTTGAGCCAGCTCTCGGGTGGCGGGTCCGCGAGCACGGCATCCGTCACGAGCCGCACCGCCGGGGTCTGTGACGCCACAGGTGCGGCACAGGCGACCAACGCGAGCACGATCAACACGGCCAGAGGTCGCATCTCTGAACCTCCCGGTTCCCGAACCTCAAACGACGTGGCTCCCTCACTCCGCAAACTCATCTGGCCGCACCTTACCACGGTAGCCGCCGGGAAAGGCGAGCTCGAATCATCGTCGACGGCTAGACGATCACGGACTACACTCTGTCGGGTACGGGTCCCGCCGCCTCGCGGCGGCGGGGTCAAGAACAAGGAGCGCGACAGCCAGGGAGGGCACCATGAACATCAAGCTGAAGCTCACGATCGTGATCGTACTGACGAGCGGCCTTCTGAGCGTGACGGCTCTGCCTGCCGACGCGCAGCAGGGTCAACCGTTCCGTGCCGATGAATTCGACTACGGCTCCCGCTTCCGCCTTCCCGACGGACAGCAGCCGGCGATCTGGAATCCGGCCAAGCGTAAGCTGCTCGAGGGAGGGCCGATGATCGGTGGAACCGTCCGTGCCACCGACCCGCGCACCTACTGCGCGATGGCGGCCGCCGGCTACGACTTCGTCTGGGTGGAGATGCAGCACGAGGCGATCTCATGGGAGCAGGTGGCACGGTTCTGGCGCACCTGCCCCGGCCCGGCCGCCCCGGGTGCCCGCGTGGCCTACGCTGACGAACGGGAAATCCAGCATGCGACCGACATGGGGGCCGCCGTCATCGTGGTACCGACGGTGGACACCGTCGAGGAAGCGCAGGAAGCAGTCAACTGGACCTACTTCCCCCCCGTCGGCCGCCGCAGCGCGGGCGGTGGTCAGGGGTCCGGTGAGATCTGGAACAATGTCCCTGGCGGCTACCGGCAGACCTGGAACGACAACGTCGTGCTCATCCTAATGATCGAAACGCTCGAGGGAGTTGAAAACGCCCGCGAGATCGCCAAGATTCCAGGGGTCACGGGACTGTTTGCCGCGAGTGGTGACCTCGGCAACTTCTCCGGCTTCGGCGAGGGCGATGCCGAGTACGAGGCGCTGATTACCGAGGTCGCGACCGCGGCCAAGGAAGCGGGCATCCACGCCTGCGCACCGCTGCGCTGGGCCAACCGGCCGGACTTCACCTGCTTTCAGGCGGGCACCGAGGGCGCCAACATTCGTCGCGGCGCCACGGCCGAGATCCAGCAGGCGCAGGAGCGATTCTCCAGCACCGGTGGCGGTGGCGCGGGACGGACGACGTCCGCCGCGGGGTCCATTCTCGCCAACCTGACGGCCGAATGCGGATCCATCACGTACGAAGCCGACTGCTTTGCCGCAGTCGAAAGCGCGGCCACGGCCACTAGCTCGATGTCGGCCAGCGACAAGGCTCTGGTCAGCCGCAAGGTCCGCGAACTCATCGCGGCCAACCCCGGTCAGGCGGCCCGGATCCGCGAGATCGCAGCCCGCGGCGGGTTGGATGTGGGATAGTCGGGCGTCAGCGTCTTGAGCGGACGCACCCGTCGGCCGGGCGGGACGACGAAGGGTCGGGGCGGGCTCCTAGCTCTTGTAGCTGGCTGCGAATGCATCTGGCCTCAGTGGTCTAACCCCTGAGTTTGGCCGTCTTGTAAACGTGGCGCAGGCCTGTGGACTAGGCTGAAGCCTGGACCTGCTCTTGAACGCTCGGACCCGGTGACGGCCAAGGCTCGCGACCGCGGAACGGGGCTCTCGGGGTCCCCGCGAAGCGGCCGCGTCGTGTTCGGGGCATAGCCCCGACTGAATCAGTCGCCCGCGAGGTAGCGATTGAACCACTCCACCATGGCCCGGACAAAGTCCGGAGGGTTGGTCGCTCCGGGGAACGTCGGGCCGTGCCCACCGCCGGGAATCCGAAGCAAATCGGCCGGCACGCCGGCGCGCTCGAGCGCGTCCTTCATCACCTCGGAGTTGTCATAGGTCACCACCTCGTCCGCATCACCGTGAATCAGCAACGTCGGCGCGTCATCTGATGTCACGTGGGTGACGGGCGACGCCTCGACGAAATACCTGTACTCGTCGGACTCCGTCCGTTCCGAACGCCGAAACCCGAAGAGCGGATGGTTCCGTGACGACGAGGACAGCGTCAAATCGGTCGGCGCGGCGCGCGCCACGACGACCTGCACTTTCGCGCTCGTCCGATTCACCGGACTCGGGTCCTTCGCATCGCCCTTCCCGTCGAGCATGCCGAGGAGACTGACGAGATGCCCGCCGGACGATCCCCCCATCGCGCCTATGCGATCGGGATCGATGTCGAACCGATTCGCGTGATGCCGAACGAATCGCACGGCGCGCTGCGCGTCCTCAAGATGCGCGGGATGCCGGAACCGTGGTGATGCTCGGTGGTTAATGCCAAAGACGGTGTAGCCGGCGGCCGCCAACGGCACAGCGTAGATCTCTTCCTGCCCGCTCTCCTTCAGCGGTGTCGCGTCCAGACTCAGCTCGCGGGTCCATCCGCTCCCAGAGATGAACACGATGCCGTAGCCGTTCGGGGTCTCCGGGCGGTAGACGTCCATGAGCAGCGCCAGGCCGGAGTACATCCCGAAGACCACGTTGCGCTCGACACGCTCCTCGGCGATGGCGAACGGATCACCGCCGGTCGCCAGTATTGTCGCGAGGACGACGATCACGACCGCATGCCTCATCACATCACCTCTTCTTCTGCCAACAAGGGTAGGGAACGGCACCGGCGCACCCCACGATCCGGTAGGCGTCTAGACCGTGAAGGCGACTAACGTTCCAGTATCGCCGCGGCGTCCCCGGTGAGCCCGACGATGTGCAGCCCGGTATTCGCGCGATCGACCACATAGATCAGGCCGCGGTCGTCGACCTCGACGTTGTTGGTCTGGATAGCCACCTTGCAGCTCTCGGCGCCGTCAATCGTGGCGCACCGCTCCGCGGTATTCGGAGTGGTCGCCGGTATGTAGTACGCCACTTCCACCGGCTCGAACGGATTCCTCACGTCGACCACGCGCATCCCAGCATTGAACCACGAGAACACTTGGAGTCGCTTGTAGAAGGGCCGGCCCATGAACCACTGCGTGCCGTGTGGACCGAATCGACCGCCGCGATCGCAAAATCCGCCGTCGGCCTCTGGCACCTGGAAGGTCGAGACCGGCCATGGATGGGCCTCGTCCGTGATGTCGACGAAGAACACCGCGTGGCGCGGCTCCTGGCACCGGTTCGCCACCGATTCCGAGACCAGCACGATGAAATCACGAATTCCCCGGTCACGGTTCGGCGCGTAGTCGGCGATCTCTATGTCCATCAACGGAAACGCCGTGTGACCTCCCCAGAACTCCGGGAGGTCGAGACGGCCGACCTCCGGATATCGTAGCCCGGCCGCGCTGGCCGCGCGCGGCGCGGCCGCACGCGGATCACCACCGAGGAACCGCTCGCGATCGACTAGCTGGAGGACTCCGTCACGCGACGTGCCATAGCTGAGGTACAGCCGGTTCTCTAGACGCACGACTTCGTGGACGCCCGAACCGCCCGGCACCGGCCCACTGGCGTCCGGCTGCACCCCGTCGAGGCTGAAATCACGGACGCGACGCGGCTCGGCGGGTGTCGCCAGGTCAAATGCCTGGATCACGCGCGGCGCGCGCCAGCCGTCAACGGTTCCGACAAGGTAGGCAAGCCCCGTATCGCATTCCCACCAGTTCTTGTGGGTGTGCTGCAGACCGTCTGGTGTCCGCCCCATGCGCGCGACGGTGATCACAAGCGATGGGTTCGCGGGATCCGACACATCCCACACTTCGTGGCTCTGATTCCCATTGGTCCGGAGGAGATAGGTCCCGCCGGCGCCGACGCCGGGGAGCTGTGCGCCGGAGCAGACCTGCACCATCTGCGCTCCCTCAGCCCCCTCGGTGGCCGGGATGTGATGCAGATACACAGGGCGCTCAGGGTCGGTCACGTCGATTACCGAGGTTCCGTTGACCTCGACCTCACCGGTCAGCGGGTTGAGCGCCCGGCCGGCGTGGTGGCCCACGTACAAAACACGTCGCCCGCCTTGGGTGACCGGCAGCGGCTGGTAGGCCGACCTCGCCTGGAGATCATGTGTGCCGATCAGCCGAGCGTTGCGGCGCTCCTCCCCGCCGCTTTGCGCGGACGCTGCCGCGGACATCAGACACGCGAGCGCCATCACACAAAGGCCGAGCATCACTGACTCACGCAGCCGCCGGCACGGCCTCCGATGGGGGCGGGTGCCGCCGGAGTCAAGCATGCTGTAGATGGCCATCGACCGCCTCGTCCTCGCGACCCGGGATTCTACGCCGCGTCTCCTCGATTTTCGTGTCGATAATGAGCCATTGAGCGACCCACGGACGCGCGTGCGAGGTACTCCCGGCGTTAGTCGCAGCGCTCGAATCGCCACGACCATGAGATCGTCGCCACCCGACTCAGCAGTCGTGCCAGCGCGCAATCGCATCCTGACGCGAGCGCGTGCAGGGCACGCCGCGTGGCCGGTCGCCCACGCCAGCGGAACTGGCACCCTCAGGTGGGCGTCCAGCACTAGAGCAATCGCTTTCACACACCGGCCGCATCAGCACACCTGACCACGTGCACGCGAATCCGCTGCATCTCACAATGGACCCGACCGGCGGCGCCGGGTTGGAGCCCGCTGGCTGCGACTCCCCTTTCAAGCGCTGTTCGGTGCCCGGACGTGGTGGAACACGCGCCCGGATTCAGGGACACGCACGGCAGTCACGTCTCGGTCACCTCACCGGCCAAGCGGCCCCGTCACGACTGACAACAGCGCGTCACTCCGGGAGCGCAAAGACGAACAGCGTGTTCCCGGCGCTCGGTCGGTGGTCAGGGTTCAGGTGCGCGAGCCCGGCGGTGTTAAGCGAGTACCCGGTGCTCACCGCGACATATTGCCGACCATCGACCGCGTAGGTGATCGGAAAACCGGTCACCGGCGACCCCACGTTGATCTCCCACAAGACTTCACCCGTCTCGTCGTCGAGCGCCTTGAAGCGACCATTAGCGTCGCCGCCGAACACCAGCCCGCCGCCAGTCGTGACAAGCGACATCGTGAACGCCTCCTGCGAGTGCGTCCAGGTCGTCTCGCCAGTTTCCGCGGAGATCGCCTGGATCGTGCCGAGTGTCTGTTCGCCCGGCGTGATCTCGGTGCGCACCGTCAGGTCGTACCAGCCAGTATCGACCGACGCCATCATCCGCCCACACGTGTGGCGCAGCGGCATATACATCATGTTCGTCAGCGGGCTATAGGCGCCGGCTTCCCAGTCCTTCCCTCCCTGCCACGTCGGACACGCCATCACCTGCTGCCCGGCTCCGGTGAACACGACCTCCGAGTTAACCGCGACGGCTCCGGTGGCGCCATCGATGCTGCTGATGACGTTCTGGCTCACCGTCGGCTTAGCCCAGAGGAACTCGCCCGTCTCTCGATCGAGAGTGAAGACGATACCTGTCTTGCCCGGCACGCCGGTCACGACGCGACGCCGCTCGCCCGGCGTGAGCCGTGGGTTGACCCAATCCACCGCCGTCCGATCCGGGGTCACTGCCGTGTCGACCAGCAAACGCTCAAATGGATGGTCGAGGTCCCAGTGGTCGTTCAGGTGCTGGTAGTACCAGACAATCTCGCCCGTGTCGGCGTCGAGCGCCAGCGTCGAGTTGTGGTAAAGGTGCGTGTTGCCAACGCCGCCGATGAGGAACTTGGGCGCCGGCGAGGTGACCGACGTCCCGATGTAGATCATGTCGAGCGCCGGGTCGTAGCTCGGCACCATCCAGGCGCCGACGTGCCGCCGCTCCTCGTAGGGGACGCCACCCCAGGTCTCGTCGCCCGGCTCGCCAGGCTTCGGGATCGTTCGCCGGCGCCATAGTTCCACCCCGGTCGTCGCGTCGTGCGCCGTGATGACACACGCATCGGGCCCAGCCCTTGGCATGCACCCGCGTCCCGAAATGATCTTCCCGCCGGCGATGATCGGACCGGAGGATTGATGCGCCTGCAGCTTCGTGTAGTCGAGGATCTCGGTTTCCCAGGCGAGCTGCCCGGACGTTGCGTCGAGCGCAAAGACATGCGTGTCGGCGCTGGTGTCGATGATCGTGTCCCCGTAGATGGCGATGTTGCGGTTGATCTGACTGAGCGCGGTCACGATGTAGTCGCCGAGGTCTTCAGGGTGCGATCGTTGATACTCCCAGCGCAGGTCGCCGGTCGCGGCGTCGAGTGCCTGGATGCGGTCGCCGGGGTTCGGCATATACATCACGCCGTCGTAGACGAGCGGTGTGCCCTGATTGCTGCCGTCCGCGAGGCCACGCGCCCAGATCATGCGCAGATCGGCGACGTTGTCTCGGTCGATCTGGTCGAGCGGGCTGTGTCCCCAGCCGTTCAGCGTCCGACGCCACATCAGCCAGTCGCTGGGCGCCGGGTCCTGTAAGGTCGTATCGGTGACCGGTACGAAGGCCGACTGCGCCCGCGCCGAGAGCGGCGCGGCACACCACAGCCCGGTCACGACCACCAACGAGACGAGCGCGCGCCCGCCGAAACGCCAGTCGTGCATCGATGGATCCCTCTCTGTGTGTCGCCCTTACCGTTCGGTCACCCGCTGTATGTCCTGATTGCGAGCACCCGCCAGAATGCCGCCGAGGCCGATGTTGCCCTCGTGGCACGCGTACTCGAACAGCGGTCCGTCGGTACGTCGCAACGGCATCGTCGCCGTCCACGGACGGGTGTAGCTGTTCGTATCCTCGACGGTGAACTCGTACATTAGCGTATCCGGATCGACACGCCGGAACCGCTCCACGAGCTGCGTGTCCTTGCTGGAGCCGCCAAGGCTCGTCTCGCGGAGAAAGTTCGTCGTCTCGACCACGAGCGTGTCACCCTCCCACCGGCCGCGGGAATCGCCCGCGTACTGCCGGAGCGTCCCGTGCGCGCGGCCGTCGAGCGGGATGATACGCGCGTTGTGCACCATCTCGTTGAAAACCACGACGTGGTCCGGCGTCTGGAGGATGTGCACGTTGTTGTTGTACGCGCTCGAAACCATCGGCGGGCCCGCGTTGAACCCCATGAGACAGCGGTCGGAAAGGCTACGATCCGTGTAGGAGTCGGCGAAGCCGTTACGAATGTTCACGGTGCGGATCCCCGCCGCCGCCAGATACGCCTCCCGATACGGGATGCGGCCGGTCTGGGGATCGACGACGAGCGACGTCCGCTTGTCGCGCGTTAGCTCAACTCCGCGCTCGTACCAGAACTCGTTGTAGCCGCCGACGCCGCCTTCCGCAAGCGACTGATACCGAACCCCCGGCGCATGCACGAGCAAATTCTGCGTGTCGCGGTTCAGCTCCGCGCGTCGCCCCGCCTCGTAGGCGGCCGCTTCCTCTTCCGTCAGCTGCTCCCTACCGGCAAGCGCGGCCGAGGCGCCGGTATCGATGACGGGACGTTGCAGCGGTGTGAGGGTCCTGAACGTGAACACACCCTGAATATCGGGATCCCCATGCGGCGTCTGGAGCAGCGGCGTCTCGGACTGCGCTGCGACCGGCGCCGACACCAGGCCCAGACAGGCGCACGCGATGATTGCCGTCGCACACACTCGAGTCATTCGACGCTCCTTCCTCCGCAACCGACCTGCCAGGGTCGCCCGTTAATCCTACAGCCGGCGTTCCGCCGGTGCGACCGGCGGTGTTACCCAGCTACCGCGCGGCCGTCCGTCGCCGGCTGGCCGAGAGCTGTCGTTTGCGGAGCCGCAAGGTCGCCGGCGTGACCTCGACAAGCTCGTCATCGCTGATGAACTCGATCGCCTGCTCAAGATTCAGCGTGCGAGGCGGAATCAGGCGGATGCCCTCCTCCGCGGTCGACGACCGCATGTTGTTGAGCTTCTTCTCCTTGGTGATGTTGACGTCCATGTCGTCCGGCCGCGCGTTCTCGCCGACGATCATCCCCTCATAAACGGCCGTGGTCGGCTCGATGAATAGCTCTCCACGCTCCTGCAAGTTGAACATCGCGTACGCGGTGACGCTGCCCGCCCGATCGGCCACCAGCACGCCGGTCGGACGACCGGCGATTGGGCCGTGCCACGGTTCCCAGCCCGCGAAAAGATGATTCATGATCGCCGTCCCACGGGTATCCGTCAGGAGCTGTGAACGGAAGCCGATCAGGCCGCGGGTGGGGATGCGGAACTCCAACCGAATGCGGCCACTGCCATGGTTGATCAACTTGGTCATCGTCGCACGACGGGTGCCAAGCCCGGCGATCACAACCCCTTGGAATTCTTCTGCCACGTCGATGACGAGCTCCTCGACCGGCTCCTCAGTACGTACATTGGACGACCTGGTGACGATCTCCGGGCGCGAGACCTGCAGCTCGTAGCCTTCCCGGCGCATCATCTCGATGAGGATCGACAGCTGAAGCTCGCCACGTCCGACGACCTTCAACTGGTCTGGCGAGTCGGTGTCCTCGACGCGAATCGAAACGTTCCCGATCAGCTCACGCGTCAGACGATCGCGCAGGTTGCGTGAGGTCACATACCGCCCCTCACGACCGGCCAACGGTGACGTGTTGACCCCAAAGACCATCGACACCGTCGGCTCATCGATGTGAATCGGAGGAATTGGGTTCTGGTCGTCCGGGTCGGTGATCGTCTCGCCGATCGTGATGTCGCTGAGACCGGCGAGGCACACGATATCACCGGCCGCCGCCGCTTCGATTTCCACGCGCTGTAATCCATCGAACGCGAAGAGCTTCGTGACGCGCGTACGTTGAACCTCGCCATCGAGCTTCGAGAGCGCCACGTTGTCCCCGATCTTCACGCTGCCGTTGAAGATCCGCCCGATGGCGATCCGGCCCAGGTAGTCGCTCGAGTCGAGGTTCGCGACCAGCAACTGCAACGGGGCCGCCGGATCGCCTCCGGGAACTGGCACACGCTCCAAGATAGCCTCGAAGAGCGGCCGGAGGTTCTCGCCCTCGACCTCGGCGTCGGCGCTCGCGGTGCCCGCCTTGGCATTGGTGTACAGGACGGGGAACTCGATCTGGGCCTCGGTCGCGTCGAGATCGATGAACAGATCGTAGACCTCGCTCAGCACCTGCGCCGGCCTGGCATCCTGGCGGTCGATCTTGTTCACGACGACGATGGCCGGAAGCGCACGCGCGAGCGCCTTCCTGAGCACGAACCGCGTTTGCGGCAGCGGCCCCTCAGACGCATCGACCAGCAGCAGGACCCCATCCACCATCGACAGCGTCCGTTCGACCTCCCCACCGAAATCTGCATGGCCGGGGGTGTCGACGATGTTGATGATTGCGTCGCCGTAGCGCACGGCCGTGTTCTTGGCCATGATCGTGATGCCGCGCTCCC
>CAZYFH010000048.1:0-27683 GCA_964646815.1 uncultured Vicinamibacteraceae bacterium
GGGCATCGTCAAGAACGCGCGGCAGGAGAAGCTGGCGGCGCGCGCGGCGTCGAAGACCAACGGAAACGGTGGCAACGGCGCAGATCAAAAGGATGCCGCGCATCACGAGCAGATGGCACAGCTCTACCGGCAGCACGTCCTGAAGGAAGAGACCCCGTCGCTCGTTCAGATTCAAGGGCTCGGTTCGAAGAAGACGGAAGAGCCCGTCGGGGCGAACTAAGCCGTCGGATCTTGGAGCTAAGAATGATTGCGGGCCGCGCGGAGTGCACTCTCCGCGCGGCCTATTTTTCGTACGCGTCCCCACGTGCACAGGTGGCGCCCGTCCTGCGATGGTGGGGCTCAGAGGTGCGCCGCGCCGGCAGCTCAGGACCGGGAGCGCGCGCTCTTTATTGTCGAAAAGGATGTTCATGAGAGCTACAGTCTCTTCTCCGATCCTTCTCGCTGTTTGTCTGCTGTCGGCCTGCACGTCCGAGTCGGTGCCCGATGCAGGCTCGGTCCCGACGACCGCCAGCGGCGGCGCCCCGGAAACCGAAGACCAGAAGATCCTCAACGCGCTTGGTCAGGCGCTGGCCCAGAACCTCGTCCTTGCCGGTCTGTCGGCGGACGAGTTGGCGTTCGTGCAGCGCGGCCTGAGTGACGCGGTGCTGGGACGTGACCCCCTCGCGAATCTGAACGAGTATGGTCCCCAGATCCAGGGGTTCATCGAGCAGCGAGTGGCCGGAGCCGCGGACGGCGAATTAACAGCGGCAACCGCGTTCGTCGCGGAACAGGCCGCTCTCGAGGGAGCCGAGCGCACCGAATCGGGGATAGTCATCCAGGCGATCACGGCTGGCACGGGTCCCAACCCGGCGCCGGACGACACGGTGCGGGTGCACTACCACGGTACGCTCCGAGACGGTACGGTCTTCGATAGCTCGGTCGACCGTGGCGAGCCGGCCACCTTCCCGCTGACTGGGGTGATTCCATGCTGGACCGAGGGTCTGCAACGAATCAGCGTCGGCGGTAAGAGCCGGCTGGTCTGTCCCCCGGACGTGGCGTACGGTCCGCAAGGCCGGCCGGGGATCCCGGGCAATGCGGCGCTGGCGTTCGACGTCGAGTTGCTGGAGATCGTCCAGAACTAGTGGTGTGTCATGTCATTTGAGAGACACACCACTAACTCTTCCCCCGCCTGACGCTTCTCATCGGTACACACTGGGACCGACCCACCGAGGTAGAGCGCGCTCGAGGCGAAGTAGCTCCGTTCGAGCTTCGCACAGAAAGGCACCATCGTCTTCGGTGTCGTTCATGAACGGCGCCAGCCGCATCGCGTCCTGCCACGGTAGCGACGGCGCTACGTGATCTCGCAGGTAGTGAATCAGCTTCAGCGTTCGGAATCCATCGAACCAGTCGTGAAAACGCCGAAGCCGTGCCCGTGGGTGTGGCGCTTGCTCGCTGAGCGTCGGCCAGGCAAGGAGGGCACCCTGTGATTCGAGGAACCACTGTACCGGAGGACCTAGGTGAGCCAGCCATTCGTTCCCCGAAACACGTCGCAGCTCCGACAAGGACTGGAGCCTCCACATGACGTCACGAACGGCCGCGAAACAGTCGGGATGGTACAGCATGAGCTGGCCACGACGAGTCAGCCTATGGGTCTCGGCGCCGGTTCCAAACGGCACCCGATCCGACACACGACTGCGAATCCGCACGGGTGCGCCGTCGAGGCGCGCCAACGGGCGGATCTTGCTCAGCTTGCCCAGCAGATAGAAGTCCTCCGCCGCCTGCCGCATGGGGACGCCGCGGACCTGGGCGTAGCGGAGCGCGTGCACCACCATCGTGCTGCCCACGCTGTGAAACGCATAGGGTGAGGTCGCCCACTCGAGCCCGCGCTGGATGTATCGGAGTCTGATCTCGTAGAGCGCGGTGGCACGGTCGACCTCACGCTGGCCACTCGGCTCGTGCCAGAATCGAAACATCGCCGCGGAGCACTCAGGATCGAGTTCGGCGATACGTCTGAAGTAATCCTCTGGCAGGCGTGTGTCGGCGTCCGTCATCGCGACGAACGGGCAGCGTACGCGTCCTGCCGCTATGAGCTCGAGGGCAATGTCCGCACCGATCTTGCGAGCCAAGCCGACGCCTTGGCGCGGAGGGAATCGACGATTGGTTGTGAACCGGTCGACCACGAGCACACTCATGCTCGCATCGTGGCCCAGCAATCCGCCGCGCCCGAGCTCCTGCAACGAGAACTGGGACGTGAGGCGACGAGCGCACTCGGCGTTCAACGCATGAACCGACTCGTCCGCTCCCACACGGCCGTTGAGTACGGCAATAACGAGGAGGCGACCCGCGTCCCGCGCCGCAGCTCGGTAACCATCGACGAAGGCTGCCGACTCCGCGCACACCGGTACGACGACGACCACATCGAATGAGCCTGGACAGAGCGCCGCCAGGCCAGATTCTGGCTCGGCATAGCGATCCCGATACTGAGCAGAACCGTCGGCGATGATTTGCCTGCCAAGGGCTGCACCGTCCGGCGCTCGGACGTTTCGACGTTGATGAACCTCGTGAGGATCTCCACTCACCTCGAAGTGCCCTCTCGCGGGGTCGTCCGGCACGCACCGGGTCGCGTAGCGGTCAGCCACGCCTGGGAATCACAACCGCGTCGAGCGCTACTGCGCCCTGGCCGTTCGGCAGCACGACGAACGGATTCATCTCGGTGCTCTCCAGCCGGTCGCCATGGTTGGCGGCAAACGCCGACAGCCGCGCCAGGGCAGCTGCCAGTGCGCCGATATCGTAGGGGCGTCCTGTTCGGGTGCCTTCGAGGATCGCGAAGCCTTTTGTCTCGGCGATCATGCGTCGGGCTTCGGTTTCGCCGAACGGCGCCACGCGAAAGCTGACGTCCTTCAGGATTTCGACAAAGACACCCCCGAGACCGAACATCACCACCGGGCCGAACGTCAGATCACGCTGTACCCCAATAATCGTCTCGACACCGCCCGTGACCATCCGGGAGACGAGCGCGCCGTCGATGACCGCCGACGGATGATCGGAGCGCGCGGCGGAGGTCACCGTCTCGAACGCATCCCGTACTGCCGACGCCGAGGTGACGTCGAGCACGACGGCGCCAAGCTCGGTCTTGTGGACGACATCCGCGGATGCGAGCTTCACCGCGACTGGGTAGCCGAGGGCGTCGGCCGCCTGGGCGGCCTCGTCGACCGTCCTCACCAACCGCTCTTCGACCATCGGCAGACCTGCGGCCGCGAGGATCCGTTTTGCCGCATGCTCGCCGATCGGACCCGCGGGAAGCCGTTCGTCCGGCGCCTTGATATTGTGCGCTTCGCTCGGGGTGCGATCGAACAGGCTGGCGATACGATGGAGCGCCGCGACGGCCTGCACCGCGCGTGTCGGGTCCTCGAAGACCGGACAGCCCACCGCCTCGTACTGTCGTACGACCTCCGGCGGACCGACAATGGACAGGACAATCGGTGTCTTCGGATGCGCCGCCTTGGCAGCGCGGAGCGTGTCGCGGATGGGGTCGACCATCCCATCAGCGGCGGCGACGTACGTGAAAAACGCGACGACGGAATCGTAACGGCTATCCGCGAGGATCAGCTCCAGGTTGTCGGCAATGAGGTCGACGTTATTGAACGCCTGCGCCGTGATGTCGACGGGATTACGCGGCGAGGCGTAGGGCAGCGCGGCCTTCAGTCGCGCTTGCGCCTCGTCGCTCATCGGAGCGACGTCGAGACCGGCGGCCACCGCCGCATCGGCCATCTGGACGCCCACTCCGCCAGAAATGGACAGTAGAGCCACGCGGGGGCTGTGCGGCAGGACCCCGAAGCTGGCGGCATACGCGACATCGAGCATTTCCTCGGTGCTATGTGCCCGATACGCGCCAAACTGGCGGAACGCGGCATCGTAGACCGCATCGACACCGGCCAGCGATGCCGTGTGTGACCGTACCGCCGCCGCGCCGACGGTGCTCGTACCAACCTTCATGAATACGACCGCTTTGTGCGCCGTGCGGGCCTTGTCAAGCGCGCGGATGAGCGTCGCCGGCTCCGTGATCCCTTCCGCATACGCGACGATGACCGACACGTCGTCCTGGTCGGCGAGCCATTCGATCGACTCCGGTACCGTGACGTCCGATTCATTCCCCGTCGTGATCCAGTAACGGACACCAATGCGCCGTTGTTTGGCGAGTAGCGACAGGTGACTTCCATAGGCGCCGCTTTGGCTCGCGAGTCCGACGCCGCCGTCGGCGGGAAACCCGTCTTCCAGCGTCGACGTGAACGTGCCGAAGAATCCGATGCTCGAGTTGTAGACCCCGAGGCAATTCGGGCCGACGATGCGCATCCCTGTCGAGGCGGCGATCTCGCTGAGACGATGCTGCGCGTCGCGACCGTCCGTGCTCGTCTCGGCGAACCCTGCGCTGAAGATCACCACGGCGCGCACCCCGTGCGCGGCGCACGCGTCGACTGTACGGATGACGCTTGGCGCTGGCACGGCGATGATGGCGAGGTCGATCGGATCCGCCACCTCGTCGATCGTGCCGACCGACGTGAGGCCCTGGACCCGCCGATGCTTGGGGTTGACGGGGTAGATGGGGCCCGCGAAGCCGGCCTCGAGAAGATATCGGATGGGGCGGCCCCCGATGCGGCTAGGGCTGTCGGAGGCCCCGATGACGGCGACCGATCGGGGTCGCAGGACGGCGTCGAGCGAGTTTCGTGGGCGTGGCGGGTCGGTCGGCACGGTGGAGGATCTTAAACTACCAGTGGATGGCACGCAGAAGGATCAAGGTAATTCGGTCGCCAAAAAGCGATGAGGCCGCGGCTGGCGTCGCGCGGTTCATCGTGGCCGGCTACGACGTGGACGACCGGCCTATTACGGGGCCGGCCGCTGTGAAGTGTTTTCGCGCACGCCCGCCACGGGCGGTCGTCATCGATCTCAGCCGGCCCCAGAGCTTTGGCCGAGACCTTGCCGTGAGGCTTCGCCAGTACGCGGCGACGCGCGACGTGCCGATCGTATTTGTCGCCGGTGAGCCGTCCGCGGTCGCGCGGACCAAAGTGCTGCTCCCCGACGCCGGCTACGTGACCTGGCGACGTGTTCGCGACGGCCGGCTATTCTGGGACGCCGCTGCCGAAGAAACTCGGCATTAAGGCAGGCTTGCGGGTCGTCCTGACCGACGCACCCACGGGGGTCGCTTGAGCGCTGGAGCCGCTGCCCAATGCCGAGATAGTCAAGACGGTCAACTGCGGCGCGCGCGACGTCACGCGGTCGAGGCGGGGCTCGCGCGGGGAATCGACAAGATGGCGACCGCCGTGAGTGACACGCGGCTCTGGATCATCTGGCGGAAGAAAACGTCGACTCTGGCCGGCGACCATTCGGAGCGGGGCGTGCGCCGGTTCCGGCTCGCCGCCGGCCTTGTCGATTCTAAGATCTGCGCGGTCGATGAGGAGTGGACAGGATTGGCGTTCGTCTGCTGGAAGCGCAAGTCGGCGCCCGCTTTGGCGCGATGCCTACCCGCCCCGCGTATGCATCTCAAGGTGCGGTTCCTTCTGCAGGGTCTCGATCGGAATAAGTGGCTGTCGGTCGGCTGAGACCAGGCGGAGCTCCGCGCCGCGGTCGCCCCGCGCTGTCCACACCGCGGTGACGAGCTCGCGCAGGTCCGCTGTAGGCGTACCGCCGCGCAGCAGGCGGCGAAGATCGGTGCCGGTGCGCGCATAGAGGCACAGATACCAGATCCCGTCGGCCGTGAGCCGGCTCCGGTCGCACGATCGGCAGAACGGGGCGGTGGTGGAAGAGATAATGCCGAAGGTCTGTCCGTCTGGAAGCCGAAACCGCGCCGCCGGCGCTGACGATTCTTCCTGGATGGGCGCTGCTGCGCCGCGTTCCGCTTCAATAACATCAAGCATCTGAGCGCGCGAGACGACGTCCTCGAACGACCATCGGGTCGCGCCACCGACGTCCATGTACTCGATGAACCGGACCTCGACCTGCGCGCGCTTCCCGTAATCCAGGAGCGCGATCAGCTCATCGTCGTTCACGCCGCGGATGACGACCGTGTCGATCTTGAGGTTGTCGAATCCGGCAGCTCCCGCCGCGGCCAATCCGTCTTGCACCGCCCCGACGCCGTCGAAGCGCGTCAGTTCGCGAAAGCGATCGGGGCGCAGTGTGTCAAGGCTCACCGTGAGCCGGTGCAGACCCGCAGCGCGGAGCGCCTCGGCCTGGTCAGCCAGCAGCATGCCGTTGGTCGTGAGCGCCAGATCGTCGACTGCCGACTTGTCGGCAAGGAGTCGGATCAGGTCCGGCAGGTTCTTGCGCAGCAGCGGCTCGCCGCCGGTCAGGCGCACCCTGTTCGCGCCGGCCTCGGTAAAGACGTCGACCAGGGTGCTCGTTTCCTCGAAGGTCAGGATGTCCTCGCGCGGGAGCCAGACATACTCGGGTTCCGGCATGCAGTACTGGCACCGCAGGTTGCACCGGTCGGTGACCGAGATCCTGAGGCTACGGAGCGGGCGGTCGAGCGCGTCACGGACCGGCATGAGCCCTCATTATGGCATCCTCGGAGGGCACGCCACGCTGCGACCTGCCGGCGGGATTGCGAGCAGGGCTCTATAATCTCCGTGACGCTGGTTGCTTCACCGCCGCGTCGGTCCCGTTGCGGTCCCATGATTCCAGCCATTCGCGGTACGCGAGACATCTTGCCCGGCGAGGTCGAGCGCTGGCAGCGCCTCGAACAGGTGACCCGCGACGTGTGCGCGCGCTACGGCTACCTGGAGATCCGTACCCCGGTGCTCGAGCGGGAGGAGTTGTTCGCCAAAGGGACCGGTGAGAGCACCGACATCGTCCAGAAGGAGATGTACGCCTTCACAGACAAGGGTGGGGAGCGGGTCACGCTGCGTCCGGAGGCGACCCCGAGCATGGTGCGGGCCTTCGTCCAGCACGCGCTCGAGCAGCAGCTGGCGACGCCAAAGCTCTTCAGCGTGGGGCCGATGTTCCGATACGAGCGTCCTCAGAAGGGCCGGTATCGTCAGTTTCACCAGCTCGACGTCGAGACGTTTGGCGTCACCGATCCAACGCTGGACGCCGAGATCGTCGAGATGGCATCGACGCTCATCCGCGAGATCGGCATCACCGAAGCGGCCGTGGTCGTCAACTCCGTAGGGTGTCCCGCGTGTCGGCCGGCGTTCAACCGGGCGCTGCTTGAGGCCTTGGGCGATCAGTTGCCGCAACTGTGTGCGGACTGCCAGCGGCGCGCCGAAACGAACCCGCTGCGTATCTTCGACTGCAAGGTGTCCCGAGACCAGCCGATCATCGACGCACTGCCGCATACTATCGACTATCTGTGTCGAGGGTGTCGCGAACACTTCGACTTCGTGAGGATCCAGCTGACGGCGCTCGGGCTGTCCTACGTGGTGTCCCATCGCCTAGTCCGTGGGCTCGACTACTACACTCGGACGACCTTCGAGGTCCTCGGCGAAGGGATCGGCGCACAGAACGCGCTCTTGGGCGGCGGCCGATACGACGACCTCGTGCGGCACCTTGGCGGTCCCGACCGCGCAGGGATCGGCTTTGCCGCCGGGCTCGATCGGCTGGTGCTGGCGATGCCCGATGTGCCCGACGGTGGACGCCCCGACGCATTCGTCGTAGCGGTCGGCGAAGAGTCGCGTCAAGCGGCCCACGTGCTTGCGCGTGACCTCCGGCACGCAGGGTTGGCTGCGCTCGTCGAGTATGAGGCCCGCTCGCTCCGCGCCCAGATGAAGCGGGCCAACCGTGCGCGCGCGCGGCACGTGCTCATCATCGGGAGCGACGAGCTCGCACGGGGAGAGGTGACGGTCAAGGACATGGAGTCCGGGGACCAAGCAACCGTTCGGAGGGCCGACGTCGTGGCGCGAGTGGGCGCCGTGTCGTCGACGGCGCCCTCCACGGAGACACCGTAGGACAGGACGGTCGATTTCGCATGCAGGGGCAACCATCGTGACGTCAGCAACTCCCGCACAGACGCGGACCCACACCTGCGGTGAGTTGCGTCCGGGCCACGTCGGCACGGATGTGGTCCTGATGGGCTGGGTGCACAAGATCAGGGACCTCGGGTCACTGCTCTTCATCGACCTCCGGGATCGTTATGGCATCACCCAGGTCGTGGCCCGCGATGCCGGCGACATGCTCGCCCGTGCGAAGCAACTCCGTTCCGAGTTCGTCATCGCCGTGACGGGTCCGGTCGAGCGGCGATCCGAGGAGACGCTCAATCCCAAGATCGAGACTGGCGAGGTCGAGGTCGCCGCGCGGCGCATCGAGGTGCTCAGCGAGGCGCGGACGCCCCCGTTCCAGGTGGACGAAGACACGCCCGTCTCCGAAGAGGTCCGGTTGCGCTATCGCTATCTCGACCTCCGCCGCGATCGGATGCGAGCCAACCTCGGGTTGCGTCATCGGGTCACGATGGCGGTGCGGACGGCGCTCGACCAGGAGGGGTTCTGGGAGATCGAAACGCCGCTCCTCACCAAATCCACCCCCGAGGGGGCGCGCGACTACTTGGTCCCGAGCCGGCTGCACGCCGGCGAGTTCTATGCGCTGCCGCAGTCGCCGCAGATCTTTAAGCAGATCCTGATGATCTCAGGGATGGATCGCTATTTCCAGATCGTCAAGTGCTTCCGCGACGAGGATCTCCGTGCCGACCGGCAGCCCGAGTTCACGCAGGTAGATCTTGAGATGGCGTTCGTGACGCCGGACGTAGTGTTCGGCGTGATCGAGCGTCTCATGCAGGCGATATTCCGGCAGGCGGGTCGGGAGATCGACATCCCGTTTCGGCGGCTGTCCTACGACGACGCCATGGCACGATACGGGAGCGACAAGCCCGACTTGCGTTGCGACCTTCCGATCCACGACGTCTCGGGCGTGTTCGCCGACGGCGAGTTCAAGGTGTTTCGTGCCATCGTGGCCGATGGTGGAAGTGTACGAGCGCTGGTCGTGCCGGAGGCTGGCCGCCAGGCGCGCGCACAGATTGACCATTTAGTGGATGAAGCCATCGAGCTTGGTGCGAAGGGATTGGTGTGGATCCGTCGCGGCGCCGACGGCGCGATCCAGAGTTCTATTCTCAAGGCGGCCGGCGAGGCGTCCCTCACGCGGACCTTCGAGTCGGTCGGGGCCGGCGCAGCGGATTTGGTCCTGCTCGCGGCCGGCGACCGCTTCGAGCCGTCGGCGCTGCTCGGCCAGATGCGCCTGCGCGTGGCGAAGCGCGAAGGCCTCCTCGATGGGAGCCGGGACGAGCTGGCGTGGGTCGTCGACTTCCCGCTTATGGAGTGGAGTGATACGGAGCAGCGACACGTCTCGATGCACCACCCGTTCACGGCGCCACGCGACGAGGACCTCGACCGTCTCGAAGGCGACCCTGGTGCCGTGCGGGCACGCGCCTATGACCTCGTGCTCAACGGCAGCGAGATCGGCGGTGGCAGCATCCGAATTCACGACCGCGAGCTGCAGGCGCGCATCTTCCGCCTGCTGCAGATTACCGACGCGGAGGCTCAGAGCCGCTTCGGCTTCTTTCTCCAGGCGCTCGAATTCGGCACGCCGCCGCACGGTGGTATCGCACTCGGCCTCGACCGCATCGTCGCGCTGCTCGCGGGCGAACCGTCGATTCGCGATGTGATGGCTTTTCCCAAGACAGCGGCCGCGGTCGATCTCATGGCAGGGTCGCCCTCCAACGTCGATCGGCGACAACTACGCGAGCTCCATCTCGATTCCGCATCTTGACCCCCCGTGGAAAGCTCGGTCACAATCGATGGCCGGTAGGGAGATCCCAGATAGCCACACCGTCCTTCGTGAAGATCCCGATCCCCGACGAGGGGGTCGAGACTCTCTTCGGTTCCTACGACGAGAACCTCAAGCAGCTCGAGCATCTGTTCGACGTGCAGATCAGGACCGCCGGCCACGAGTTGCGTGTGTCGGGCGACGCCGCCAATCTGGCGAAGGCCGAGCACGTAATCGACCAGCTGACCGGCCTACTGCGCGAGGGCTACCACTTCTCCAAAGAGGACGTGCAGCGGGCCTCGGAGCTCGTGGACCAGGACGGCTCGGTCGACCTACGTGACTACTTCGTCCGGGGGTCCGTCCGCGCCTCGCAGACGCGCCAGGTAACACCGAAGACTGTCAACCAGCGCCGGTATCTCGACGCGATCGAGCACCATGACATCGTCTTCGGCATCGGGCCGGCCGGTACCGGGAAGACGTATCTCGCGATGGCCCAGGCGGTGGCGTACCTGACGTCGAAGCGCGTCCGCCGCATCATCCTCGCGCGGCCCGCAGTCGAGGCCGGCGAGAAGCTCGGGTTCTTGCCCGGCGATCTCCAGGAAAAGGTCAATCCGTATCTCCGACCGCTCTACGACGCCTTGTACGACATGCTCGACACTGACCGCGTCGACCGGCTCCTCGATCGCGGGGCGATAGAGATCGCACCCATTGCGTTCATGCGTGGGCGCACACTGAACGACGCGTTCGTGGTTCTTGATGAGGCGCAGAACACGACGCCCGAGCAGATGAAGATGTTTCTGACCCGACTCGGGTTCGGGTCCAAGGCGGTTGTGACAGGGGACATCACGCAGATCGATCTGCCCTCCGGTCGTACCTCCGGAGTGGTCGAGGGCATCGCGGTACTCCGGGCTATCGAGGGCGTGGCCCTGGTTCATTTCACGGACCGAGACGTGGTGCGGCATCCCCTCGTGCAACGCATCGTCAAGGCGTACGAGGCGTTTTCGGTCGACAGCCACCGGGATGGGAAACAGCCGTCGACTCGTCGCTCCGATGATGCCTGACGATCCCGACCCCGACCCAGCGAGTTCGCACGCGTCTGGATGGCCTGCGCGGTGACCGGCCGGAGGGCGCTGCGAGTGATGGTCACTGACGCGCGTGGGCGGAGCGTGCGTGCGGACACGCTTCGTCTCTGGCTCGAGCGCGTGGCGCCGCGCGCCGCGCGTGGCGATGTCGCCGTGGCGCTCGTCGGTGATCGCACGATGCGGACGCTCAATCAGCGGTACCGTCGAATCGACCACGCGACTGACGTGCTGTCGTTCCCCGCGACGGACTCTGCGTCGCCAGCGTCGCGCGACCCCCACCTTGGAGATATCGTCATCGCCACCGATGTCGCGCGGCGGCAGGCGCGCGCCGGAGGGCATTCGCTCGGAACCGAGCTGCGCTGCCTGGCGCTCCACGGGCTGCTACATCTGCTCGGCTACGACCATGTGCGCGACACGGGCCAGATGGCGCGGCTGGAGCGTCGGCTGCGTCGAAAAGGGGGCATCGGATGATCCCCCTTGTGCTGTTCCTGCTGGTCTGTGCTGCCGTCTATGTCGGTACTGTCGAGGCGGCGTTCACGGCGCTGATGCGACTCCCGCTGCGATTGAGCGCGGAACGGCACGGCCGTCTCGACCGGCTCGGGTATCTCGATGACCCGCTGCAGCTCTTCGTGCCGGTTCGGCTCCTCCAGGGATTCGTGGTCGCGGTCGTGGCCGGCGTCTGTGTGCGGCTTGCCGACGGCGGTGGGTTGGCCGTCGCCGGTCTCGTCGCGCTGGCCCTGGTCGTCCTCGTCGTGGTGTGCTGGCAGCTGATCCCACTGTTGTTGGTCAGACGGGACCCTGAGGGTGTGCTCGAGCTGCTGCTGCCGTCGTTCCAGGTCGTCGTGCGGGCCCTGCGGCCGCTGACGGTTCCGCTCGTGGGGATCCTCCGTGGGGTGCGGCACCGGTCCGACGTCGCAACTGAAGCCAACGGCACTACGGCACCGGCCGGGGCCGTGGCCACGACTGGGGCCACCGAGGCGCGCGCCCAGCTCGAGGAGCAGGCGGAGCGCGAGTTACTGCAGTCGGTCGTGGAGTTCGGCGACACACGGGTCCATGAGGTCATGACCCCGCGTCCCGACATCGTCGCGGTGAAAGCGACCGCCACGCTCGATGAGCTACGCAATGTGTTCGTCATCGAGCAGTACTCGCGCCTGCCGGTCTACCGGGACAGCCTTGATACGATTCTCGGGTTCGTGTTCGTGAGAGATCTGGTTGGGCTGACAACAGCGTCCGGCACGGACCAGATTGTGGAGCGGCTGCTGCGGCCGGCCCACACGGTGCCTGAAACGAAGCGAGTCGCCGACCTGTTGAAGGAGCTTCAGCGCGAGCGGGTGCAGAGCGCCATCGTACACGATGAATATGGCGGCACCGCGGGGCTCGTCACGATCGAGGACTTGCTGGAGGAGATCGTCGGTGAGATCCGAGACGAGTACGACGTCGAGGCCGAACCGATCATCGATGAGGGGGCGGGTAGCTTCGTGTTCAATGGGCGCGTCAGCGTCGACGACATGAGCAAGCGACTCCACGTGGACATCGAGCCGCAGGGATTCGAGACCGTGGCGGGATATCTCCTCTCACGGCTCGGTCGCGTACCACGCGTCGGTGAGTCGTTCGAGGTCGACGAGTTGAGCGTGGACGTGCTCGACGCCGAGCGTCGACGCGTCCATCGCGTCCGCCTGCGCCGGCGTCCCGGCCTCGATAACGGGCCGCGAGCGTGAGGGTTCCCAGGCCGTCGTGATGAGAACGGGGTTCGCGTCGCTCATCGGTCGGCCGAACGCCGGCAAATCCACGCTGCTCAACCGGGTCATCGGCACGAAGATCGCGATCGTCTCGAATACGCCACAGACGACTCGCACTCGGATTCTCGGCGTAAAGCACATCCGCGGCGAGACGGCGGGCCAGATTGTGTTCATCGACACGCCGGGCATCCACCGCCCCCTCTATCGCATGAACGTGCGCATGGTCGATCTGGCGGTCGAGACGATAGGCCAGGTCGACGTGCTCGTGACGGTGCTCGACGCGACGACGTCAACCGGGGCCGGCGATCGGTTCGTGCTGGAGCTACTGGAGCGAGCCCAGGTGCCGGTCGTGCTTGCACTCAACAAGATCGACCAAATGGCCAAGCATCGCCTCCTCCCGCTCATAGACTGGTACCGGGAGCAGCGTGACTTCGCGGCGATCGTGCCGATCTCGGCGCTGACCGGGGACGGCGTGCCCGTGCTCGAGGCGGTTATCCTCGCCGAGCTTCCCGAAGGGAGCCCGCTCTATCCGGACGACTATCTCACCGACCAGCCGGAACGCGTGCTGGTGGCGGAGACCGTGCGGGAACAGGTGCTTCAACACACGCGTGCCGAGCTGCCGTTCTCGAGTGCCGTCGTCGTCGATCGGTTCGAGGAGCTGGGCGCCGACGGTGTGATGCGTCTCTACTGCTCCATCGTCGTGGACCGCGAGTCGCAGAAGCGCATCGTGATCGGACGGGGAGGCCGGCTCGTCAAGCAGATTGGCAGTAACGCGCGGGCGGCGCTCGAGCGCTTTTTCGAGGCGCGGGTGTACCTGGACCTCCATGTGCGGGTCCGGCCAGGGTGGCGGGAGAACGAGCGTTTGTTGACTGAGCTCGGGTTGAAAGGTTGAACGCGAATCTCAGGGGTTCCCAGTTCTCAGGTGGGCGGATGCTCTGTGGAACCCTCGATCCCGGATCCTGGCCGCTGAACCCTGAATCCGTGGGTCATGGTACAATTCTCGTTTCCGAGTCAGGAGCCGTGGGACAACGATCCAGATCTGGACGGATGCGCGCGAGGCCGACCCGCCGCGCAGGTCACGACGATGCCGCCACTCCGTCGAATCGACGTGGTGCTCGATTCAGTCAAGCGACTGCAACGGATTGGTGCGACCGCCAACCTCCTGAACCTGCTCCAGAAGCAACACCCCGCCGATCTCGCTGAAGTCCTCGGCGATCTTCCGCACAACGAACGACGGTCTGCGTTCAGCACGCTGCTGGGGCACAACGGTCGCCTTGCCATGGAGGCGCTCAGCGAGCTCGACTCGGAGGTCGGCGCGACGCTGCTCGTAGACCGCCCGGCGGACGAACTCGCCCGGCTGTTTCAGGAACTGCCCTCCGATGACGCGGCGGCGCTGATCGGTCAACTGCCCGAAAAGCTGTCCGCGGCGGTGCTCGAGCTGATGCGCCGTAAGGAATCGGGCGAGGTGCAGCACCTCCTCGAGTACGACGACCAGACCGCCGGTCGCATCATGAACCCGGAGGTCTTCGCGTTGGCGGAGGGGCTGACGGCCGGCCAGGCGATACAAGCGCTGCAGGGCTCGCGCGAAGTGGAGATGGTGTTCTACCTCTATGTCGTCGACGAGCGACGACACCTCGTCGGGGTCGTGTCGCTTCGGCGGCTGCTGCTAGTCTCGCCGGAGACGCCGCTCAAGAGGATCATGACGACCGAGCTCATCAGCGCGCGCGTCGACACGGACCAGGAGGAGGTTGCGCGCGAGGTCGCCGACTACAACCTGCTGGCCATTCCCGTCGTCGACGAAGAGAACAAGCTCGTGGGTATTATCACCGTCGATGACGTGATCGACGTCATCAAGGACGAGGCCACTGAGGACATTCTCCGGTTGGCCGGGGTGCCGGCTGACGAGCACGTCTTCACCTCGCCATGGGAGGCGTGGCGCAAGCGGCTGCCGTGGCTCGGGATCAACCTGGTAACGGCGACGCTGGCCGCGCTCGTCGTGCGGGAGTTCCAAGCGACGATTGATCAGATCGTCGCGCTGGCCGCATTCATGACCATCGTCGCGAGCATGGGCGGCAACGCCGCAACGCAGACCCTCACGGTCATCGTGCGTGGCATCGCGCTCGGTGACCTCACGTGGAGCAATTCCCGGCGGGCACTCGGCAAAGAGGCGTTGGTCGGGCTCGCGAACGGGGTGGTGCTGGGCGCGGCGGGGGCGGGTATCGCGTGGTGGGTCGTCGGCAACCCATATTTCGGCGGCATTCTGGCGCTCGCCATGGTGGTCAATTTGTTGGTGGGGGCGTGCGCCGCGACGCTCATCCCGATTGCGCTGCGCGCGCTCAAGATCGACCCGGCGCTCGCATCCGCGGTCTTCATCACCACGCTGACGGACGTCTTCGGCTTCTTCGCCTTCCTCGGACTCGCGACCTTCTTCCTCCAATACCTGTAGCTCACGGGGTAGAATGATCATCGCCTCAGATGCCGCTCCACACCGCTGATGCGCTTATTCTGCGCACCTATAAGCTTGGCGAAGCGGATCGGATCGTCGTTTTCCTGACCGATGATCGCGGCAAGCGCCGCGGCGTCGCCAAAGGCGCCCGCCGGCCCCGTTCCCGGTTCGCGGGCGGGCTGGAGCCGTTGACACGCGCGCGGCTCGCGTATCTGGAGCGCGAGCGTCGCGATCTGGTCCGATTGAACTACGTCGAGCCGGTCTGTTCACCTCTGTCGAGCAGCAACGCCGACGCGCTCGCCCATGTGGGGTACTTCGCGGAGCTAATCGACGAATGGGCGCCGGAGGCGGATCCGAACACGCGGCTGTTCCGGCTAGGCGCCTCGGTCATCGAGGCGCTGGCCGCCGACGTGGCGGTGGACCGTGTAGCGCGCTATTTCGAGTACTGGCTGCTGCGGCTGCAGGGCGTCTATCCGTCCATCAGGTGCGACCGGTGCGGAGGCGATCTGGCGACGGGCGGGGCTCGCTTCTCCGTGCCTCACGGGACGTTGCAGTGCGCGCAGTGCGCAACGCCCGACGACGGCACGACGCTCTCAACCGACGCGGTCGCGTTTCTGCGTGCGTCGGCCACGGTGGCACCCGGGGCGCTAGGGAGCGTGCCGCTCTCGAGTCGCGCTGCGCGCGAACTGGCGATCGCGCATCGCCGCCTGATCGCGGTGCATCTCGATAAGGAGCTGAAGTCGGCCCGCGTCGTGAGAGAGTTGGCGGCGGTGTACGCGGCGTCGGCCACGCCGGCAGAACTCCGCGGTCCACGCTAAGCCCGGACCGTGTCCACATGAGTCAATCTTCTACAGCCAGACCCGCGCGCACGCTTCAGGACCTGATCTTCAGACTCTCGCAGTACTGGGCGTCAAGAGACTGTCTCATTCACCAGCCCCTCGACATCGAGGTGGGTGCCGGAACGATGCACCCCGAGACGTTTCTCCGCGTGCTCGGACCGCGCCACTGGCGCGTGGCGTACGTCCAGCCGTCGAGGCGGCCGGCGGACGGACGGTTTGGCGAGAACCCGAACCGCCTGTTCAAGCATCACCAGTTCCAGGTCATCCTGAAGCCGTCGCCCGACGCGGCGCAGGGCCTCTATCTGGAGAGCCTGCAGGCGTGTGGGATCGATCCGACGCGCCACGATGTGCGGTTCGAGGAAGATAACTGGAAGTCGCCGACGCTGGGCGCCTGGGGCATCGGCTGGCAGGTGCTGCTCGACGGGCTCGAGATCACGCAGTTCACCTACTTTCAGCAAGCCGGTGGAATGGATTTGGCGCCGATGTCGGTCGAGTTGACCTATGGTCTGGAGCGCATCGCGATGCACCTCCAGGGCAAGGACAACGTCTACGACCTAGAGTGGGCGCCAGGTGTGTCATACGGCGACGTCCGCCATCGGGAGGAGGTCGAGCAGTCGAAGTACGTCTTTGGCGAGGTCGAGCTGCCCCCGGGCGAATTTGGGGCCACGCACCGGGATCTGTTCGATCGCTACTACGCGTTCGGAGAGCAGTTACTCGGGTCTGGCCTCGCCTTGCCCGCACTCGACTACTGTCTCAAGTGCTCACACGTGTTCAACGTGCTCGACTCGAGCGGCAGCATCGGGGTGACCGAGCGGGCGACCTACATCCTCCGTGTGCGGAAGCTCGCGGTTGCGATCGCACAGGCGCACGTGGCGTGGGAGGCTGGCGCCGACACTGCATCCGAGAACCCGGCACGGTGAATCGCGAACCCTGAACTCTGAACCCAGGCATTGAAGTACAAAGAACTCCTGCTCGAGATCGGCTGTGAAGAAATCCCGGCGAGCTGGTTGTCGGGACTGACCCGTCAGCTGGGAACGCGGCTCACGGCGCGCCTTGCGGACGCTCGCCTGGAGTGCCCTCGTCCCCTCGAGACGTTCAGTACGCCTCGACGACTCGTGGCATGCGCGCCAGCCGTGGCGGAGCGGCAGCACGACCTCAAAGCAACTGTGACCGGGCCTCCGATGAGCGCTGCCTATGACGCAGACGGCCAGCCGACGGCGGCGGCGCACGGCTTTGCACGGAAGCAGGGGGTCGCGGTCGGAGCCCTCGCGCGCGTCGAGACCGCCAAGGGGACGTATCTGGCGTATCACCGGCGCGAGCGGGGGCGCCCGGGACGAGCGGTGCTTCCCGAACTGCTCGCGTCCACGCTCCGCGATCTCGATTTCTCGAAGCAGATGCAGTGGGACGCCCGTCTGGACGATGGGCGCGGTGAGTTTCGTTTCGGTCGCCCGATTCGCTGGATCGTCTTCCTGTTCGGTGGGCGGGTGGTGCCCTTTGTCATCGAGCGGACACCGGGCGCCACGACTGGCGGCGTCGCCCCGGTGCGCGCCGCCCAGGTGACCTACGGTCACCGGTTCTTCGCCAAGGCAGGAACGCCGGGACGACCGCTGCGGGTGACATCCTTCGCCGACTATCGCAAGCGGCTGGTCGAGGGCTGCGTCGTCATCGATCGCGTCGATCGGCAGGCGCGGATCACGCGGAAGCTCGAGGCGTGTGCCCGGAAGGTCGGCGGGCGTGTGGCAGTGCTGGGTCAGGAGTCGTCGCTGCTCGACGAGGTCCCTGACCTTGTGGAGTGTCCGGCCGTGGTGACCGGAAGCTTTCCAGCCGAGTTCCTGGAGCTGCCGGACGAGGTGCTGTCGACGACGATGATTCACCATCAGCACTATTTTCCGGTCGTCGATCGTCGCGGCCGGTTGAAGCCGAACTTTCTTGCGGTGACGAACACACCCCGCGACAACGTCGCGCGGATTGCGCGGAACGCGGAGCGTGTCCTGGTCGCGCGTTTGCGTGACGCCCGGTTCTTCTGGGACGCTGACCGCAAGGTGCCGCTCGCTGATCGCCTCGACCGGCTCGGCACGCTCAGGTTTCATCGCGGGCTGGGAAGCTACCGGGACAAGACCGAACGCATCGCTGAGCTGGCGAAGCGGATCGCGCGCGATGTGCTCGGCGCGTCCGATGCGGAAGCCAAGCAGGCGCAACGGGCCGGGATGCTGTCGAAGGCCGATCTCGCGACCGACATGGTGGGCGAGTTCCCTGAGCTTCAAGGGATGATGGGAGGGGTCTACGCGCGGGAGCAGGGCGAGCCGGAGGCGGTGTGGAAGGCCATCTACTTCCACTATTTGCCGATCGGGATCGAGGCCACGTCGCCGCCGTCGAAGCGTGACCTCGGGGCGGCGTCATTGACGTGGGCGGCGGTGTCGCTCGCCGACAAGCTCGATACGGTCGTTGGGCTGTTTCGCGCGGGGGAGAAACCGACCGGGTCGCGCGACCCGCTCGGGATGCGGCGCCAGGCGCAGGGGCTGCTCAGAATTCTCGTCGATTTACCGGAGCTCACCGGTGTCCACACGCGCGTGTCGGTCGGCCAGTTGCTCGATCTTTCCGATGCGGTGCATGGTACGCCGGCGGACGACACTGCAGTGCCCGAGACGTCGTTCCTGTTGGAACGTGCTCGCTACGTCCTCGAGGAGCGTGGATACGACGTCCGCAACGTGCGATCGGTGACCCACCAGCACTCGCTCGACGAGCTACGGCCGCTTGACGCGAGGCGCAAGCTGGGGGTGCTTCCGAGGTTTACCGAATCGGCCGACTTCAGGCAGCTCGCGACGCTCTTCAAGCGGGTGAAGAATATTGCGAAGGAAGCCACGATGTCCGACCAGAACGCGGTCGCTGTCGCGCTGGCGAAGGAGCAACCGCCTGACGCGTTCCTCAAGGAACCGAGCGAGAAGACACTCCTCGAGGAGCTGGGACGTCGCCGCTCGGTGATCGAAGAGGCCGTCTTGTCCGGCACCAACTACCGCGCCGCGTTTGCAGAGGCTGCGAAGCTCGGCCCTGCGGTCGATCGGTTCTTTACCGATGTGTTGGTCATGGCGGATGAACCCCGGCTGCGACAGGCGCGGCTCAAGCTCGTCCGAGACGTCGAGAGATTGATTCTCCAGCTCGCCGACGTATCGGAGATCGTGCGGGAAGACTAGAGACGATATGGCCAAGAGGAAAGCGACTGGCACCAGGAAGAGAGGGTCGCGCGCCGCGCGTCACGCGGCTCCCACGCGCCGTGCCGGACGGCGGTCCCGCAAACACGTCTATTTCTTCGGCGACGGCAATGCCCAGGGCGATCGGACGATGCGCGACGTGCTGGGCGGCAAGGGCGCGAATCTCGCGGAGATGACCAATGCCGGGCTCCCGGTGCCTCCCGGGTTTACGATCTCCACCGAGGCGTGCACCGCGTACTACGCAGCGGGCCGCAAGGTGCCCGGCATCGTTGATGACGAGATGGAGAATCATCTGCGCCGGCTGGAGCGTCTGACCGGTGATCGACTCGGCTCGCGTGAGCGTCCGCTCCTGGTCTCTGTGCGGTCAGGGGCGAAGTTCTCGATGCCGGGGATGATGGACACCATCCTTAACCTGGGCCTGAACGCCGCCGCGGTCGAGGGGCTCAAGGCCAGAACGGACAACGGTCGGTTCGCGTTCGATAGCTACCGGCGGTTCATCCAGATGTTCGGCAGCGTCGTGCTCGAGATTCCGAAGGAAGCGTTCGAGGCCGAGTTCGACCAGATCAAGGCGGCGCGCGGGGTGACGCTCGATACCGACCTGGATGAGGCCGCGCTGCGCGAGGTCGTGGCGTGCTACCTCGATGTCACGCAGCGCGCCGACGGGCGCGCGTTTCCGCAAGATCCACGGCGCCAGCTGCGGATGGCGCGCGATGCGGTGTTCCGGTCGTGGCAGAATCCGCGCGCGCGAGAATACCGGCGCATCTATGACATCGCCGACGAGATCGGGACCGCCGTCAACGTGCAGGCGATGGTGTTCGGCAACACCGGCGATCGTTCCGGAACGGGCGTGGGGTTCACCCGCAATCCCGCCACCGGCGCCAAGGAGTTCTACGGCGAGTTCCTAATTAACGCGCAGGGTGAGGACGTGGTCGCCGGCATCCGCACGCCGCAGCCGATCGCCGAGCTGGAGCAGGTCATGCCCAGAGCCTACAGGCAGCTCCGCAGGATCACGAGTCGTCTCGAGCGTCACTATAAGGATGTGCAGGACTTCGAGTTCACTATTCAGGACGAACAGCTCTTCATGCTGCAGACGCGCAACGGCAAGCGGACAGGTCGCGCCGCAGTCGTGATTGCGACCGATTTGGTGGCCGAGCGCCGTCTGACCCCAGTCGAGGCCGTGCGCCAGGTCGATCCGGATGCGCTCTCCCAGTTGCTCGCCCCGGTCTTTGACCCCGAGGCGTGGTCGGCGCTTCCGACCATGACCAGCGGGCTCCCGGCATCGCCGGGTGCCGCGTCGGGACACGTCGTGTTTACGGCGGATGACGCGGTTGACTGGGCGGGCGGGGGCAAGCTGGTGGTGTTGGTCCGAAAGGAGACCGCGCCGGACGACATCCACGGCATGCACGTGGCGGAGGGGATCCTGACGGCCACTGGCGGGATGACCTCACACGCCGCCGTCGTCGGCCGACAGATGGGCAAGCCGTCGGTCGTGGGTGCCGGCGACCTGCACGTCGACGAGGCGGCGCGGGTGGCGACGGTGAACGGACACTCGATTGCCGAGGGCGACTTCGTGTCGTTCGACGGGCTTACTGGCGACGTCAAGATCGGGCGGGTCGAGACGCAGCCGAGCGAGATCGTGCAGGTGCTGACCGGCGAGCTCGACGCCAAGCGGTCGGACATCTATCGGCGCTTCACCCGGCTGCTGGGTTGGGCCGACAAGGTGCGCCGTCTGGGGGTGCGTGCCAACGCTGATCTGCCGGACCAGGCGGCTATGGCGTTCGCGTTCGGCGCCCGGGGCATCGGGTTGTGCCGGACGGAGCATATGTTCTTCGGCGACGACCGGCTTCCGATCGTGCAGCGGATGATCCTCGCCGAGTCAGAGGCCGATCGGCGAGCGGCGCTGGACGAGTTGTTGCCGCTGCAGCGGGACGATTTCTATGGCGTCTTCAAGGCGATGCGCGGCGAGCCGGTAACGATTCGCTTGATCGACCCGCCGCTCCATGAGTTCCTGCCGAAACGCGAGGATCTCATGGTGCGCATCGTTCGCCTTGAGACCTCGGGCGGCGACGCGACCGAGCTCGCGCAGCAGCGGACGCTCCTGCGGCGCGTCGAACAGCTCCACGAGTTCAACCCGATGATGGGCCATCGGGGCGTCCGCCTCGCGATCAGTTATCCAGAGATTGCTGAGATGCAGACGCGCGCGATCATCGAGGCCGCCTGCCGGCTCAAGCGAGAGGGGCTTCGGGTCGTGCCGGAGATCATGGTCCCTCTCGTTGGGCACGTCGGCGAGTTGCGCAATCAGCGAGCCCTCATCGACCGAGTGGCGGCCGACACGATGCGCAAGCTCGGGATCAAGGTGAAGTACCTCGTCGGCACCATGATCGAGATCCCGCGCGGCGCGCTGACCGCGGACGAAGTGGCTACCGAGGCGCAGTTCTTCTCGTTCGGAACCAACGATCTCACGCAGATGGCCTTCGGGTTCTCGCGCGACGACGCCGGGAAGTTCCTGCGCGTGTATCGGGAGCGCCGGATCCTCGACCGCGATCCGTTCGCGACCATCGACGTCGTCGGCGTCGGTGGCCTCGTCCGGATCGGCGTGGAAAAGGGCCGCGCGGCGCGCCCCGACCTCAAACTCGGGATCTGCGGGGAACACGGAGGCGACCCGGCCTCGATCCGCTTCTTCGATGCCATCGGCCTCGACTACGTCAGCGCCTCGCCCTATCGGATTCCGACGGCGCGGCTCGCCGCGGCGCAGGCCGCGCTCGAGCGCGAGTGAGCGCGCGAGCCATGGGCCGAATCAGCCGGCTGCCGACCGGTCTCGCAAACCAGATCGCCGCAGGCGAAGTTGTCGAGCGGCCCGCGTCGGCCGTTAAGGAATTGGTCGAGAACGCGCTCGACGCGGGCGCGATGCGCGTCGGCGTCACGATCGAGCTGGGGGGAAAGCGGTTGATCCGCGTTGAGGATGACGGCGAGGGCATGGAGGCCGAGGATGCCGCGCTGGCCCTTGAGCGGCACGCGACGAGTAAGCTCGGCCGCCTGGAGGACCTCGGGGCGATCGCCACGTTGGGGTTTCGCGGCGAGGCGCTGCCTAGCATCGCGTCGGTCTCTCGTTTGATGCTGAAGACACGTGCGCGCGGTGCGCGCCATGGGACACTCATCCGTGTGGAGGGCGGTGTGGCGGATGCCCCGCGCGACGCCGGCACGCCTGACGGCACCATCGTGGAGGTGACCGATCTGTTCTACAACGTCCCGGCGCGCCGGAAGTTCTTGAAGTCCGACGCGGCGGAGTCGGCGCAGATTTCGCGGGTCATGACGCAGGTCGCACTGGCGAATCCGGACGTGGGGTTCACGCTGACGAGCGGGCGACGCGGGGTGCTCACGTGTCCACCGGTCGCGTCTTTCGCCGATCGCTTCTTTCAGCTGTATGGGGAGCGTGCCGACCTGGTCGAGGTGCGAAAGGAGGCTGCGGGCATTCGGCTCTCGGGCTACGCCGCGGCCCTGGCTGGACCAGGTCCCGTGCGTGGCCCACACCACATCTTCGTCAACCGCCGCCCCGTCAAGGATCGGACAATTAACCACGCGATCGGCGAAGCCTACGGGCGTGCGACGATCAAGCCCCGCAGCCCTGAGGTGCATCTCTGTCTCGAGCTGTCACATGACCGGGTCGACGTCAATGTCCATCCGACCAAGGCCGAGGTGCGATTCCTCGAGCAGTCGTTGATTCACGAGATTGTGCGCCGCGCGTTTGAATCGGCGCTGGGGCAGGACGTGGCGCCGGCGCTAACGCTTGGCGGCGCCGCGGGCCGTCCGGTGGAGGCGCGATCGCAGTCGATCCCGGGCGTCGCCAGCGGGATCCGCGCGGCCAGCCGGTGGGCCTCGACGACGGACGTGTTCCGGGCGCCGGGGGGGGTTACGCGCGGTGATGGGATGGCCGGCGTGCGCGACGCGACAGAGCTTCAGATCGATGCCGGACCCGCGACACTGCCCGACGGCGAACGTCCGCCGCTCATGCCGCTCGGCCAGTTCCGAGACACCTTTATCGTCGCCGTCGACAATGACGGAGTTGCGATCATCGATCAGCACGTCGCGCACGAGCGCGTCCTGTTCGAGCAGGTGATGGAGCGGCTCACCGAGGGACGTCTCGAGAGCCAGCGTTTGCTCGAGCCGCTGGTTCTCGAGCTCCCGCCGGCACAACGCGGCGCCCTCGAGGCGCACGCGGATGACCTGGAGCGTTTCGGCTTCGACGTGGACCGGTTTGGCGGTGAGAGCGTCCGGGTCTCGGCCGCGCCGAGTCTGCTGAGCCGTACGGAATGCGAGCAGGCCGTGCGAGCGCTCGCCGGCGACCTCGAAGGGCTCGATCGAGGTGCCAGTGTCGAGGGGGCGCTCCGGCGCATCGCTGCGACGACGGCATGTCACGCAGCCGTCAAGGCGAATGATCGCCTGACGCTGGAGAAAATGACGTACATTCTGACGGAGCTTCGCCGTACCGCGTACTCGACGGTGTGTCCGCATGGCCGTCCGGTGGTCCTGCGTCTGACGCGCCACGAGCTCGAGAAGCGCTTCGAGCGGGTCTAAGATTCGACGGGGCTTCGCTCCGAGCCCCCGCGGGCGCTCCGCGGGGACTCCGAGAGCACCGCCCCGCGCCCGCGAGGCGCGCCGTGCGCGCCTGGGACGTGGAACCGAGATGAGTAAGAAACTCTGGTTTCGCGCCGCACAACGGCCTAACCGTTAGCGTGCCGACCTGGGAGGGGCCCGTGCCACACACCTATCGCACCGTCGGGGTTGCACTGAGCGCTGCGGCCGTCGTGCTGCCGGCATGCTCCACGGAGCCACCGCCGCCGGCCCCGGTGGCCGACACTTCCCCGCCAGCGGCGTCCCGGAGCGTGGAGGTGGCCGCGACGGTCGCGTTTACCGAGGGCCCCACTGTTGATGAGACTGGCGCCGTTTACTTTACCGACCTCAACAACAACCGGATCATGCGGATGTCGCCGGACGGCGCACTGGAGACGTTTCGCCAACCAAGCAACCGCGCGAACGGCCTGATCTTCGACAGCGACTGGCGGCTCCTCGCCTGCGAGGGCGGAGACGGTGTGACCGCGTTGCCACGGGTGACGCGCACCGATATAGAGACTGGCGTGGTGACGGTGCTCGCCGACAGCTACGAGGGAAAACAGCTCCATCGGCCGAACGACTTGACGATCGATGGCCAGGGACGCGTCTATTTTACGGATAGGCCGGAGCCCAACCCTACGCCTGAGCAGACGGGCGTACACGGCGTGTATCGAGTCGATCCCGATGGTGCGATCGAGAGAATCCTAACTGAGCCCAAGATCGAGCGCCCGAACGGCATCGTAATCTCGCCCGACGATCGCACGCTCTACGTGATCGAAACCAACCAGCGCGAAGGCGGCGCGCGGATGATTCGAGCCTACGACCTCAGCGCCGGGGGCACGGTCAGCAACATGCGCGTATTTCACGATTTCTTTCCCGGGCGGAGTGGCGACGGGATGACCATCGACAGCCAGGGGAATCTGTATGTGGCCGCCGGGCTCAATCAGCTGCGGGGTACGAGCGAAACGCTCGACACCGTCGCCGGCGTACACGTGTTCTCGCCAGCCGGCGAGCTCCTCGAGCACATCCCGATCCGCGAGGACACGATTACGAACGTGGCGTTCGGCGGCCCAGACCTGCGCACGCTCTATGTGACAGCCGGAAAGACCCTCTTTTCGATGCGGACTGACATCGAGGGGACGCGACGGTAGGCGGTATCGTTCACGACGGTCACGGCCGCCCACCGCAATGCGGGTTGCCACCGGCATCTGAACGAGTCGATGACATGCAGACCAGTCGACGCGGTTTCGTCCAGCGGCTGGCGGCGGCAGCCGCCGGGGTGTCCCTTGGGGCGCCAGTGATGCGCGCGGCCGCGCAGGCCCGTTTCCTGTCGGCTGTGACGCTCGGTGACTTCGAGCTGTACTACGAAGTACACGGTGAGGGCTCGCCCGTCGTCTTCGCGCACGGCGCCGGCGGCACGCACCTGAGCTGGTGGCAGCAGATTCCCGAGCTGTCGCGGCACTTCCAGTGCGTCACGTTCGACCACCGGGGATTCGGCTACTCTCGCGATATTGACGGCGGGCCCGGCCGCGCCGCGTTCGTGCAGGATCTTGCGGGTCTGCTCGATCATTTGGGTCTCGACCGCGTGTCGCTCGTAGGCCAGTCGATGGGGGGGTGGACCACACTGGGGTACGCGTCGGCGCACCCGGAGCGAGTTCATGCCCTCGTACTCTGTGACACCCCCGGTGGCTATACTGATCCGGAGGTGGCGGAACTCATGGGGCGACGCTCGGCCGAGCCGGGGGCGTTTGCGCCTTCCTTCGATGCCCGGGAACCAGAGTTGGCGTTTCTCTATCGCGAAATCCAGCGGTCGACGCTTGACCGGACCGCGGCAGGTGGACCGACCGCCGCCGCTGGTTTGCTGCAGGTCCCGACGGACATCGATCCCGTCGTGGCGCACGAGATCCCGACGCTCTTCGTCGTCGGCGCGGAAGATTCGATCTGTCCGCCTCCGGCCCTTGAGGCAATGCACCGTAAGATGCCGGCCTCCCGGTTCGTCGAGGTGCCCGGCGCAGGGCACTCTGTCTATTTCGAGAAGCCGGACGAGTTCAATCGTATCGTGCTGGAGTTCCTCCAGCATCACGCGTAGGCACGAGGTCCGCACACATGCCAGCCAGATTGCACGGTGTGACGACGTGGCTCATCTTGGGGGCGTTCATTGCCGGCACCTCGCCAGGCGTGGCGGCCCAGGGCACCGAGAACGGGGAGTGGCGGAGCTACGGTGGGGATATCGCGAACACTCGCTATTCGCCACTCGATCAGATCACGGCCGATAACTTCAATGACCTCGAGGTGGCCTGGCGGGTCAAAACGGCAAACTTCGGACCGAACCCCGAATATAACCTCGAGTCGACGCCGTTGATGGTCGATGGCGTCGTGTACTCGACCGCTGGGTCGCGTCGCGCGGTGATCGCCGTGGCCGCAGGCACCGGCGAGTTGCTCTGGATGCATCGTCTCGATGAAGGCGAACGCGGCGCGGCCGCGCCGCGACGGCTCTCGGGTCGCGGCCTAGCGTATCGGGACAACGGCACCGGTGGGGAGATCTTCTACGTCACGCCCGGATACCGGTTGGTCGGGCTCGACGCGCGCACCGGAGACCGGTTGACCAGCTTCGGCGAGAACGGCATCGTCGATCTCAAGCAGAACTTCGATCAGGACATCGATCTGGTGACCGGCGAAGCCGGGCTGCACGCCACGCCGCTCGTGGCCGGCGAGACCATCGTCGTCGGCGCCGCGCATCTGCCTGGAGGCGCGCCGGCGTCGATGCGCAACGTGAAGGGCTATATCCGTGGCTATGACGCGCGGACCGGTGCGCGCAAGTGGATCTTCCACACCATCCCGGGCGCCGACGAGTTCGGCAACGATACCTGGCTCAACGAGTCGTGGCGCTACACGGGGAACGCTGGTGTCTGGGGCCAGATCAGCGCCGACCTCGAGCTCGGTATCGCGTATCTGCCGACAGAGATGCCGACCAACGACTACTACGGCGGCCATCGCCACGGCGACAATCTGTTCTCGGACAGCCTGGTCGCGGTCGATCTCGAGACGGGCGAGCGGCTGTGGCACTTCCAGTTCATCCATCACGACGTCTGGGACTGGGACCTCCCGTGTGCGCCGATTCTTGCTGATGTCGTCATTGACGGCGTCGAGCGCAAGATCATCGCGCAGCCGAGTAAACAGGCGTGGCTCTACGTGTTCGATCGGATCACGGGGGAGCCGATCTGGCCCATCGAGGAGCGTCCGGTGACGTCGTCACAGGTGCCAGGCGAGCGGCTTTCGCCGACGCAGCCGTTCCCGACGAAGCCGCCTGCGTACGATCGGCAAGGAGTGAGTCTCGACGATCTAGTCGATTTCACGCCAGAGATCCGGAGACGCGCCGAGGAGATCGCAGCGCGACACCGCATCGGGCAGATTTTCACGCCGATCACGGTGTCGGATCCGAACGGCGTCATCGGGACCCTGATGCTGCCGTCCGCCGGCGGTGGCACGAACTGGCCGGGCGGCTCGATCGATCCGGAGACCGGGATCGCCTACCTGTACTCCTTCACGAATGTGACGGCGCTGGGCCTCATCAACGATCCGGAGCGATCGGACATGAACTTCATCCGCGGGCGGGCCCGCGCCATCCCTGCGGAGGACGCCGCGCTCAACGTCGACGGGATCCCGATGATCAAGCCGCCCTGGGGGCGCATCACGGCCATCGATCTCTCGCGGGGCGACATCCTCTGGCAGATCGCCCATGGGGAAACGCCGGACAACATCCGGAACCATCCGCTGCTCGAAGGCGTGCGTGTGCCGCGGACCGGCCGTGTGGGGCGCGTCGGCACGCTGATCACAAAGACGCTCGTCATTGCGGGTGAGCCGGGTACGTTCACGACCGAGTCGGGGGAGGAAGGTGCGATGCTGCGCGCGTACGACAAGGCGAGCGGCGCGGAGCGGGGCGCGGTCTTCATGCCGGCCGGGGTGTCCGGATCCCCGATGACCTACCAGCACGACGGCCAGCAGTACGTCGTCACGGCGATCAGCGGCGGCGG
>CAZYFH010000049.1:0-25605 GCA_964646815.1 uncultured Vicinamibacteraceae bacterium
GTGTTCAGCCCCGAGTTCCGCAATCGCCTAGACACCATCGTCACGTTCGACACCCTGACTCCGGCCGTGATGGAGACGATCGTCGAGAAGTTCATCCTGCAACTCGAAGCCCAACTTGCCGAGCGGCGGGTGGCCATCACACTGGAGCCGAATGCCCGCGTCTGGCTGGCCACCAAGGGATACGATCCGGTTTACGGCGCGCGGCCACTGGCTCGTGTCGTGCAGGCCGAAGTCCGCAATCCGCTCACGGACGGCATCCTGTTCGGCCGCCTCCAACAAGGCGGCACGGTTCGCATCGGTCTGGCGGACGACGCCCTGACGTTCGACGTCGAGGCCGACGGCCAGGCCGCAGCACCCGCCGGTGCGCCGGCCAGGACACCCGAAGAGGCTACAAATGACTGAGGCGGCCACCCCGCCGGCAGACGCCTCCCGCGCCGACGAGCCGCACGCCGAGGAGGACGCGGGCACCATCCGGGTCGTGGACAAGCGCTGGTGGGCGCGCAGCGAGGCGGATGCCGACGCGTCCCCGGTCGGCGAGGCTTCCGATAAGCCTGCCTACGTGGAGGAGCTGCAACGGGATCTGGCGGCCAAGGACGCGCTCCTCACAGAGCACGCCGCCAAGTACAAAGGTGCGGCCAAGGACTTCGACCAGGTGCGCGAGCGCTTGCGCCGAGAGTCCGCCAAGGACGTCGAACGCGAGAAACGCGTGGTGCTGGGCGCGTTCCTTGAGGTCGCCGACAATCTCGAGCGCGCGGTCGAGGCAGGAGCGGGAGACGCGCCTGGCTCTGATGTGGCACTACTGAAGGGGGTCGGCCTTGTGCGAGATCAGTGTCTCGCGACGTTGAACCGCTTCGGCGTCACCCGGGTCGATGCGCTCGGACAACCGTTCGACCCCAACGTCCACGACGCGCTGTCCACGGCCTCGGTGCAGGATGCGGCACAGCATGACGTCGTGGTAGACGTGGTCAAGCCGGGATACATGGTTGGCGAGGACGTGCTGCGACCGGCGAGCGTGATTGTGGGAAAGCTGGACGACTCGGCATCGGAGTAGGGCTGGTTCCTTGCGCGTTGCTCTTTGGTTCGTCACCGTCTAACCGGGAACCTTGCATATGCGCCTTTACATCGAACCGATGGACGCAGTGCTTGTGGAGTTCGATGACACTGGGCGTGTAAGACTCGACGACGAGGAGTGGAGCACGCCGACGCTACAGGAGACCCGTGCGATCCTCTACGCGGCCGAGCAGGAAGTCGTCTCGCTGAGGGAGCTCATTGCCATACTCGAAAAGGCCCACTGAGGATGCTCAGGGTCGCTGCTGATAGTTCGTTGCTCGACGTCCGGCCAACGGCGGAGCAGGAGAGTGCTTTGCACATCATCACTATCGTCGATCCAAGCGACTTCGGGATCGAAGTTATGGACTTTCTGATCTAAGGGTCGGGCGCAGTTGGCGACCGAGCGCACTCCGCGGTGGCGTCAGCTCCGCCCCCGAGAGATGGCCGCGCGCATCCCGCACGCAACCGTCTGCGTGAATTTCCTACGGACCGCTAGTGGCACTCGGCCGAGCGCATGGCCGACGCTTACACGCCGGCAGACATCGACGCGCGCTGGGCGTCCTCGACGCCGACGACGACCGCGGCCATCGGTTGGTCCTCAAGCGCCGACGCGTACGCATACTCGACGTTGACGTCGGCGTTCAACAGCATCTGCGCGGCGCGCCCCAACGCGCCCGGCTCGTTCGGCAACTGCACGAACAGCACATCGCGCTGCTCCACAGAGTATTCCTGCTCCTCGAGCGTCCCGGCCGCATGCAGCGGGTTGTCGACGACCATGCGTAAGGTGCCGCCCGATTCGACCGCCAACGCGAGGATGTTGACCCGCTCGTCGACCAGCGATTGACAGACGCGGCTGAGCGCGCCCGGACTGTTCTGGAGTCTCACCGACAGCTCCGTGCGAATCGCCATTGGGGGGAGCTTATGCTGAATGTGGGTTAGTATCAAAGTGGTGATGGCTCATCCGAAGGTCGCGGCGCGTGCGCCTGCCGCGATACCCACAGCCAATCGCAACGCGGGCTTCGACTACGCGATTCGGAACATCGTGACCGAGGCGCATAAGGTCGAAGCCAGCGGTCGACGGGTGCGCTATCTCAACATCGGCGACCCTGTACTGTTCGGGTTCGACACACCGCCCCACCTGATCGACGCCGTCGAGCGCGCGATGCGAGACGGGCGCAACGGCTACACGCCGGCGGCGGGCGTCGACGTGGCGCGCGAGGCGGTGGCGGCGGAGTTCGGCGCGCGCGGACTCCAGATCGGAACCGACCGCGTCGTTCTCACCGCGGGTGCGTCAGAGGGGATCGACCTGGCGCTGGGCGTCATCGTCGACAGCGGCGACGAGGTGCTCGTGCCGGTGCCGACATACCCCTTCTACACCGCGATTCTGAGCAAGCTCGGCGCGCAGGGCGTCTACTATCGAACCGACCCGGCCCGCGGGTGGCAGCCCGACATCGAGCACATCCGAAGTTCGATCACGCCGCGTACGCGTGCTCTGGTCGTTATCGATCCCAACAACCCCACGGGTGCGGTCTACAGCGCGGAGCATCGGCTCGCCCTGCTCGACCTCGCCGACCGTTATAACCTCGTGCTGCTTTCAGATGAGGGCTACACCGACCTGGCCTATGACGGACAGGTGCCGCCGCTCGGCAGATACAATCCCGACGCACCGGTGATCTCGTTTTCCTCCCTGTCGAAGGCCTATCTGGCCCCTGGGTGGCGTGCCGGGTGGATGGCGGTCGGGGGCGGGTCCCGGCTCGATGATGTCCTCGCCGCAATCCTGGAGATGGCCGACGGTCGTCTGTGCAGCGTCGGTCCGATGCAGTACGCCGTGGCCGCCGCCCTCACCGGTGACAAGAGCCATCAGGCCACATTCCGCCGCCAGCTGAGAGAACGCGCCGACGTCACGACGCGACGGCTGAACGCCATCCAAGGTATGTCGTGCGTCCCTCCCCGCGCCGCGTTCTACGCGATGCCGAAGGTCGAGCTGCCACCCGGACGGACGGATGAGGAGTACGTCATCGGTCTCCTCCGCGCCACGGGCATTCTTTGCGTCTACGGCTCAGGCTTTGGCACCGATCCGCGCGACGGCTACTTCCGCGTCGTGTTCCTCGCGTCACCCGAGGAGCTGAACGAACTCTACGACGCCATCGAGGAGTTTACCGCCGAGTTCCTCGCTGGTTAGACCCGCGGGGTCTCGCCTGCGGCCGGGGGGGAGGCGACCTGCCGTCCCTTGACTGCCGCCGACTTCCTCCCGGATGGACTGCGCGTGCCGAGCCTGCGACCGGCGAGCAATGACGCGGTGCTGGTCGAGAGATCGAGCGCTAGCCGCACTCGGACTGCTAGAATCGGACCCTGGCCGGCTTACGGGGCATCCAAGTGGATGATGGTGGGAACGGCGTAATTTGGAAACGACCTCTGCTCGGGGCGTTCGTGACGGTGCTGCTCTGGCCGGCACTACCGGCGGATGCGCAGCCAAAGCGTATCTCGATCGCGCTCAGCGACGTGGCGGAGGCTAACGCGGCGCATCCCGGCTCGACTCATCGGGTCGCGATCGAGGCGCGATTGGAGCCCCGGGGCACCGGCCTGCATGTCAACTCGAACGAGCCCCTCGAGGACTTCCTGATCCCGACGGTGCTCACGCTTGATCCGCCCCCTGGCGTCCAGCTCGGGGCCGTAGCCTGGCCGACGCCGATTCTCCTCGAGCAGCAAGGCGCCGAGCAGCCCTTGGCGGTCTTCGAAGAAGAGTTCGTCATCGGTGCGACGCTGAGGGTCGACGCAAACCTTCCACCGGGCGACTATCTGGTTCCGGGATCCTTGCGATATCAGGCCTGCGACGAACGGATGTGCTACATCCCGACGACCGCCCCGGTCGAGTTCGCGCTGCGGGTGGTGCCCGAGAGTGAGATGCTTACGGCGAGGCACGCTGAGCTGTTCAATGGCCTCGCGTTCTCCGCCGCGAGCGCCGGAGGTGATCCGCCAGATGCACTTCCCGCGCCGGGCGCGACCATCGCGGGCGCCGTCGAAGACGGCACCGCCGCACTCGCTCGCCTGGCGAAATTCGAGCTGCTGGGAACTACCGGCTACGCGAATATCGATGAATTTTTGGGCTTCATCGGGCGCGCGGAATCTGGCGAAGCGGAACGTGGCTGGTTCGAAGGCCGCGGCCCGGTTGGCATCCTCGCGTTGATTCTGATCGGCGGGCTTGCATTGAACCTCACGCCGTGCGTCTTGCCGATGATTCCCATCAACCTGGCGATCATCGGAGCAGGCGCCCGGGCCGGATCTCGCGCGCGCGGCTTCGCGCTCGGCAGCGCCTACGGCCTCGCGATGGCGCTGGTCTACGGCGTGCTCGGACTGATCGTCATCCTGACCGCTGGCACGTTTGGCACCATCAACGCCTCGCCGTGGTTCAACCTCGGCATCGCGCTGCTCTTCGTCGTGCTCACGCTCGCCATGTTCGACGTCATCACCATCGACTTCTCGCGCTTCCAGAACCGTTTGGCCGGCGATGCCAGCGGGAGTGGGTCGTTTATGGTCGCGTTCGGGATGGGTGGCGTGGCCGCCCTGCTGGCAGGGGCATGCGTGGCGCCGGTTGTCATTCAGGTTATCGTCTTTTCCAGCAATCTGTATGCGACCGGCACTGCCGTCGCGCTCGCGCTGCCCTTTATCCTCGGCGTGGGCATGGCCATCCCGTGGCCGATCGCGGGAGCCGGGCTGACGTTCATGCCCAAGCCGGGCCCGTGGATGGTGCGCGTCAAGCAGGCGTTCGGCGTGTTCATCCTAGGCACCGCCGTCTACTACGGATCTCTGGCCTACGGCCTCTTCAGCCAGCGCTGGGTCGATCCGGAGCTCGTGGCCGGCAGCGTGCAGGAGCTGATCGACGAGGGATGGTATCCGTCGCTGGACCAGGGCCTCGCCGCAGCGGAAGCGGAAGGCAAGCTGGTCCTCGTCGATGTGTGGGCGACCTGGTGCAAGAACTGTCTGGTCATGGACAGTACCACGCTCAAAGACCCGGCGGTGGACGCCGCGCTGGCCGATTTTATCAAGATCAAATTCCAGGCCGAAGACCCAGGTGCGTCCCCCGCGTTCGAGGTCATGGAGCGATTCGAGGCCATCGGCCTTCCGGCCTACGCGATTCTTCGCCCCGGCGCCGGACCGCCGGCCGGCGCTTCGGCCCCCTGAGCGCTGACGCGCTCACGATTCCCGGCCGTGCATGGGCTGGCGCAGATTCGACAGGCGCATCGCTCAGAGAATTACACTTGCTCCGACTTCGGCACCCGGACCCGCAGGGCATGCGGCAGGACGCGCACCCGCATTTGCCAGCCGCCGGTACACACCTCCCCATCGACGTGGAACGTGACCGACGGCTGATCTGCTTCGATCTCCGCACCGTCGGTGGAGATGATCCGGATGCCGGGCATCCGGTCGACGCTTCCTGTGAACAGCCGCCGGGCCTGCCAGAGCAGCGCCCACGTGGGCGCCGGGGGGACGCACACGATCTGGAGCCTTCCGTCGTCCAGACGGGCGTCCGGCGCGATTACCGCACCGCTGCCGTATTGCCGTCCGTTCGCCACGGCGAGGCTGAACGCCGCCATCCGAAATGATGTGTGTGCGGTCCGCACGGTGTAGGTCGCGGGCTGATACGCGCGGAGCTCTCGCAGACCCGAGGTGAAGTAGGCCGCCTTTCGGCGGTAGGTGAGCGCATTGAATACCTCGGCCAACCAGGCGTCGAACCCCATCCCCGCCACATTGACGAACATACGGCCATCGATCTCGCCGGCATCGATGACTCGCTCATGGCCAGCCAGCGCCGTATGCAACGCCGCGGCGGGTCGGTGCTCGAGGGCAAGCTCGCGCGCGAGGCCGTTGCCGGTGCCGCCCGGGACGATGCCAAGCGATACGTCGCGGGCGATCGCTTCAGATGCCACTTCGTTGACGGTTCCATCGCCACCCCAGGCAACGAGGTGCGTCGCGCCAGCATCGACCAGCGCCCGTGCGACCGTCCGCGCGGTCCCGCGTCCGGTTGTCAGTCGGGCATCGCCCTCGATCGCCTGCTCGCGCAGCGCGGCGCGCGCGAGATGGACCCGCGCTTCGGCCGTGAAGCGTCGCTTCGGTCCCGCCCGTGGGTTGATGACGATGCCAACGTGCATGCGCGAACGCTCCCGAGGAGCCGTGCGAGTGCTATAGTAAGGGCCATCTATGCGCCGTGTGTGGCTGAGAGCGAGCCTGGTCATCGTCATGCTAGGCGTGGCTGTCGCTTCCGGCTACCAGGTCTTCCTCACCGAACAGCACATCGACGACGAGCGCGACGCCGAGCGTTCGTTTACCGCGCTCGGGTGGAAGCTGGCCGTGTCGCTGTCAGACCTACGCGCGGCGCAACAAGCCTATGTCGCGGCCGGTCAGGATCGCGGCTACTGGGTCGCAAAGACCGCGGAACAGATCGACGCGATCACGACGAGCCTGGCGAGGCTGTCCCGCCTCTCGACCTTCCCCAGCACCAGCAGCGCCCTGGCCGAGGCTGCCTCAGTGGTGGATGATCTCCAGCGCATGGACGCCATGGCACGGGATCATTCGTCGGCGGGTCAGGATCTTATGGCGTCCGATCTCATCTTCACGGACGGATTGGAGCTGGCACGCAACGCGGCCAGCCACGTCGAGCAGGCGCGCGCCGCCGAGCGCGCTGCCCGTGACGCCTCGGCGGAGACCGATCGGCGGACGCAGGGGGTTGCCCTCGCCGTGGCGATGGGAATCGGAGTCCTCGTGGCCCTGCTGCTGCTGCCCATCGCCCGACCGCAGGAACGGGTCTGGGATGCAAGCGGGACACCGGGGAATGCAGACTCGGCCGGTACCGACGCCAATCTCTCGAAGTTGCCGCAAGGGCGCCTACTCGTCGACTTCGATTTGGAGTCCGACCGGCTCTCGCTCGCCGACGGGCCTGACACGTCGCTCGGCAGTGCGGGGCCTGCGGCGGTGCCGCTCGACCTTCGAGCGGCGGCCGAACTCTGCACCGACCTGGGCCGCCTGTCGTGCACGGCGGATCTACCGGACTTGCTGGGTCGCGCGGCCGTGGTGCTCAACGCGTCGGGGCTCATCGTGTGGGTTCGCGACGGGTCGGGCGAAGCCCTACGCCCCGCCATCGGGCATGGATACGCGGCGCCGTCACTCGCCGCACTGGGAACGATCGCGTGCGACGGCGACAACGCCACCGCCGCCGCGTTTCGCGACGTCCGCATGCACGTCGTCGCGGCCGACGTCTCCGGGACCGGCGCAATCGTCGCGCCCCTCATCGCGTCGACCAGCTGCGTCGGGGTGCTCTCGGCCGAGCTCCGCGAGGGTTGGGAGACGAGCGACGCCGTGCAATCAGCTGCGGCCATCCTTGCCGCCCAGCTTGCGACGCTCGTGGTGGCCGATCCGGTCGCGCACGACGCGCGGGCGCAGGCCTGAGGGAAGGCCGTTATGCGGCGGTCATGTCTGCTCTAGATCGCTCGCGCGCGCCGTCGCGGCCGCCGGCGCTCCTTCGGCACTTTCAACGTCGCGGTCAGCGACAGCTCGGTCCGATCGCGCACGACCGAGATGACGATCTCCTCACCGGGCGCGACGCCAGCCAGTCGCCGCCTGAGCGCCGGCACGTCATCCACGGCATGGTCGTCAATCGCGGTGATGACGTCACCCGCCTGAAGGCCGACGGCGGCAGCGACCGAGTCGTCCTGCACGCTCGTGACCAGCACTCCCCCGGCGTCCACGGCAAAGTAATCGGCGAGCTGGTCGCTCATCGCGTCGACGCTCACACCGAGCCGACCCCGCCGCGGCGTGAAACCGAAGTCGAAATAGCGCTCGGCGCGATCGGAGCCCCGGCGCAGCGAGTATCGGAGAAATCGCGAACTCCGTGATCGAGCGCGCGGACCGCCTCGTCCCCCGCGCCGGCGCCACGCTCAGACTCGCGTGCGACTCGTCGCGAACCACGGTTGCTGGAACGGACCGGCCCGCTGGCGTCTCTTGCACGAGCCGCGTGAGTTGGCGTGCGCTCCGCACACGCTCGCCATCGAACTCGACGATGAGGTCGCCCGACTCGAACCCGGCGGTTTCCGCGGGGCTCTCCAGCCGCACCTCCTCGATGAACCCCACCCTCGGACGAGTCCTCGCCCTCCTCGACATCGCGCATCGTGACGCCGATGCGGCTGCGACCCGGGGCGAGTAGTCCGCTCGCCACCACCGCCGCCCCATAATCTTGCTCGGCTGCCGTGCCGCCGACGCCGGTAATCGCCACGGGAATCGTTACCAGGGCGGTGAGAATCGCAGTGACATAGAGGAGCATTCTCGAGAACGTCTGCGTTGCCATGTCGTCCCTCGCTCCCGAGTGATGCGTGCTCGGGTTCAACGGCCGATGCGCGTAGCCTGTCTCCTTGTGTTACGACGGTGACCGGCGCCCAATGGTCAGATCGGTGGCCCCTTGAGAGGTCAGGGACGTGTCCCGCACAGGACGGTATGCTCGAGCACCGGCGCAATTGCCTGTTTCTGTGCCGGGCGGGACGGCACGCGTTTTGATGGGACAGGGAGCGGCCGCGCGGGATCAGCGGGATGCGTTAACTAGGCAGGCGCTGGCATCGCCGCATCCCGTTCGTGGGGCACTGGCGATCCCGTCGCGGCCGATTTTCAGACGCCCTCTTTCGGCCCGAGAGCGAAGGTCATCGTCCCCTCCACGCAAATGGTGTCGCCGACGCGTGCGAACCCCTTCAGGCGTCCCATTCGGCTTCGGAGACGATCGACCGTCGCTTCGATCACCACGACGTCGCCCGGGTGAACCGGCCGTCGATACCGTACGCGTTCGATGCCCAGGAAAAACGGAAGCTTCTCGCGATTCTCAGGCTTCGCCAGAATGAGGATCGCGCCGACCTGCGCAACGACTTCCGTAAGAATGGTCGGCGGCAGCACCGGCCGCTCACCGGCCCGCCGAGCCAAATAGCGTTCGTTGATCGAGACCGCCTTGATGCCGACGATCCGCTTGTCGAGCTCGAAGTCGGTGATGCGATCGACCAGGAGGAACGGGTAGCGGTGAGGAAGAATACGCTCGATCGCCGCGTTATCGAGCGGCAGAGACAGCGGTGTCTTCACGCGCAGAGTATATCGGTAGCCGGGCGGGTGGGGTGGCCGGCCGTGTGCGCCGGACACGACCTCAGAGTCAGGATGCGTCCGCCGGTCGCGCGCCCGCAATTCTTTTCGGGTGCTTTCGGAAATGCCTCAATGTTTCCTAGCACCCCAAAATCGGCGGTCGTCGCTGAATTCGCCTCGATGCAAACGCGATTCCGCCCCTCGTTCTTCGCGCGGTAGAGCGCCGCATCGGCGCGCCCGATGAGCGCTCGCACGTCCAGTTCGCCGACCTGAGCACTGGCGACGCCGACAGTCGTCGAGACCGTCTCGCCGTTCCAGAGGACCGAGGTCTTGCCAATCTGCTTCCGCAGCGACTCCGCGACGTGCACCGCGCCGTCGTAGGGCGAATCCGGCAGGAGGATGAGGAACTCCTCGCCTCCATATCGACACTTGACGTCGCTGTTCCGCATCAGCTTGCGCATGCACTTTCCACTTGCCACCTACTTGAATCACCGCCCAAATGTTGCCAAGGTGCTCGAACTCAGGGAGATAACGTCGAAGCGCAGCGCGCAGGCGATCCATGCTGGGTGGGGTGGCGAGGCTGTGGCCCAGGCTAACTAGCCGGCCCACTTCTGTGGTGCGCTCGTCACTCTCCGCCTTAGTCACACTGGCCACCGAGCGTCGCACGCGCACGTCGTCCGTCGGGTGAGCAAGTTGGCGAGGACGGCAAGGATCACGACCCCAGGAACGATCGCCAGGCCTTACTGATCCTCGATTGCGTTAGCCGCCTCGAGCGCGATGCGGATGGGGCGTCAAAAAATGACCAGTGCCGCCAGCGTCGCGCCGATGAGCAGCATCGAGCCATGTCGTCCCAGGAGTCGTATCCTGTCTTATTATGTCCCATGACTACCGCGGAACAACCGATGGGACGCTCAGTCACGGCGCCGCCCGGCGCCTGACCAACCTAGGCGTCGGTGCCGTGATGTAGAATGGCACCCGTGAGTGCCAAGCAGCGAACGCAATCGTCGGTGTCGGCGCCAGCGCCTAGCGGCCCTCCCTGGATCCTGATTGTCGGCGTGCTTGCCGTGACGGCCATTATCGCGCTCGCTCTCCTGCCGACAGGGGAAACTCGTGAAGGCGGCGCCGCGCCACCCACAGCGGTCGCCGACGCTGGCGGGATGGCGTCCGAACCGGATGGCAACGCCGAACCGGCCGAGCTGCCCGAGCGCGCCGCCGCGCCGCCGGCACCAGCGAACCCGACGCCGGTTCCCAGCGCGGACGCCGCGATGCCACCGCTCCCCCTGGTGTCGAACATGGTGCCGCGGTCACCGGAGCTCATCCGCGAGGCCTATACGTTCGCCGCACAGAACCCGGACGTTCTGGAATACGTGCCCTGCTTCTGCGGTTGCGAGACGGCCGGTCACCGCGGCAACGCCGACTGCTTCGTTGAGTCGCGCAACACCGACGGCAGCGTGCAGACGTGGGACACCCACGGCATGGCGTGCACGATCTGCATCGACGTCGCGCGCGACGCGATGCAGCTTCATGCCTCGGGCGCGTCGGTCCAGGACATCCGCGCCTCGGTCGAATCGAAGTACGCGCAGTACCCGCGCCAGACACCGACCCCAACGCCACCGCACTAGAAGCGGTGCTGCTATAATCGGCCGTGTCACCCCGCGCCGCGCGTCGTGCGCGGCCCAAACCGGCTACCCTCGCCGACGCGCTAACCCGTTTGTTTGAGGCGGTCCGCGAAGGGGTCTATATCGGCACGCTGGACGCCACCACCTCCGACACACTGGCCGCGAACCCGCACCTCAAGCTGATGTTCGGGTACGCGCCGGAGGCCGACGCCACCACGGTGCGGCCGTTCGACCCGGGACGGTTCGTCGATCCGCAGGCGCGTTGCGCGTTCGTCGACCAGCTGACTCGCGACGGCGCCGTCACCGACTACCTCCTGCGGCTCCGGCGGGCCGACGAGAGTTCGATCTGGGTCGAGGTCACCGCGCACCTCGATGTGGCTTCCAACGGGAACGCCCCCGAAATCGAGGCGCTGCTCCGCGATGTCAGTGAGCGGCGAAAGCTCGAGGACCAAGGGCGCGACGTCTATCACCAGTTGCTGCAGGCCGAGAAGCTTGCCGCGCTTGGACAAACAGTGTCCGGCGTAGCCCACGAGCTCAACAACCCGCTGGCGACCATCCTGACTTGTGCCGAGCGCCTCGTGTCGCGCTCGGTCGACTCGGTGACCAAACGTGGCATCGAGACCATCCTCAGCGAGTCGGAGCGCGCGGCCAAAATCGTCCGTAATCTCCTGACGTTCTCACGAAAACGGAACACGACCCGTTCGATGGTCGACCTGAATCAGGTCGTGCGCGAGACGCTCGCGCTCCGGGCGTACGAGCAGCGCGTCTCGAACATCACGACGATTGACGCGCTCGCGACTGGGTTGCCGCAGGTCTTCGCCGATCCGCACCATCTCAAGCAGGTGCTGCTCAACCTCATCATCAACGCGGAACAGGCGATGCTCTCCACGAACGGACGGGGCACCCTCATCGCTCGCACCTGGCATGATGCCGATGGCGACTCGGTGGTTCTCGAGATCAACGATGACGGACCGGGAGTACCCGACGAGGTGCAGTCGAAAATCTTCGACCCGTTCTTCACGACGAAGGCAGTCGGCAAGGGGACCGGCCTCGGGTTGACCGTCGCCTACGCCATCATCCAGGACCATGGCGGACGCATTCGCGTGACTTCTGAACCGGAGCGCGGCGCGTCGTTCTACGTCGATCTCCCCACCGGGAGCGGCGTGCCACGTCGTGTGACGGCCACGTCCCAAACAGCGCCGACCGTCGGCGCGGGGGCGCCGGTGCTGGTCGTCGAGGACGAGCCGGCCCTCGCCGAGGCGGTGGCAGAAGCGCTGATCGACGCCGGCTTTCGTGTCGATCGGGCGGCTGACGGGCAGGAGGCCCTAGAGCGCGTGCGTGACCAGGTCTACGACCTCGTGATCTGCGATCTCAAGATGCCGCGCATGGACGGACCGGCGTTCTATCGCGCTATTGCCACGTCGCTCCCGTCGCTCACCCACCGAATCGTGTTCGTGACCGGAGACGTGGCCGGCACCGACGCGGAGCGCTTCCTGGAGGACAGCGGTTGCCGCTGGCTCGCCAAGCCGTTCCGGCTCGGGGATCTCTTGCGGGTGGCCCGCGAAGTGGTCGCCTGACGCGCCGGTTGCGGTCGACGCGGGCTGGCTCCCTTGACGTGTGCTGCCGCCCGTCGTTTTCTCGCATCCGTATACGACACCAACATGCCCCGTCTCGGCGTCCCGGGTGAAACACCCACCGAGCCACCTGTTGCGGCCACGCCATTCGCCCGCCTCGATGCCAGCGACGCCTTGGCCATCCGCATTGTCGTCGCGGCCTCCCCGATGGGGGCCAGCGCCACGTGCAGCTCCTCCGACGCCATGTCCGGCCCGAGCAGCTTGCGCAAGCGCTGAATGGCGCGGGCGTGGAGCTGTGAGATGCGGGATTCGTTTACGCCGATCTCGGTGCCAATCTGCTTCATCGTGACGTCGCCGTAGTAGTAGAGTCCGATCACCTTGCGTTCGCGCCACGGCAGCGCTGCAATGGCGGCCCGCACGCGGCTGCGTACTTCAGCGTGCTCGCAGGCCCTATCTGGCGCGAGTGGCTCGGAAGGCACCATGACCGGCGGCAGGTTCGCACCGTCGACGGTATCGCCTGTCGCCAGCGGCGAGGTCGACTCGATGGTGTTGATCCGCACGATCGTGCGGCACAGCCGGGTTTCGTCCGATCCCATGTGGGTCGCGAGATCGGAGAGCGACGGCTCGCAACCCAACTCGTGCCGGAGCTTCTCCCGTGCCGCTTCCAACTCGCGGCGCACGCGCCGTATGCCGCGCGGCCATGCGTCGCGCCGCAGCGCATCGATCATCGCGCCGCGCACACGGCGCTCGGCAAAGGTCTCGAACTTTATCCCACGCGATTCGTCGAAGCGATGCGCGGCATCGATCAATCCGATCATCCCGTCTTGCACGAGGTCACCGAGGTCGATGGAGTGGGGCATCGACGCAGCTAGCCGGCGCGCCAGCGCCTCCACGAACGGAAGCCCGGAGGCGATGCGGTCCTGCTGAGCTGGGGTTCGAACACTTTGTCGCATGGTCATCAAAGTCGCAATGGCGATGCCAACGAGAGAGCGAATGTCAGACGAAGGTTCGCTTTCGACGCGGTTTCTTGGTAACCCATTGTTTCACTGAGGCTTGTGGTGCTGAGACACGCCGTAAAAGCGCGCGCAGTCGGAGCGCTTTAGTGGTCAGTTTCCGTCAGTCGGTTGACACCGTGGGCGGGGATCGTCAACGTGCTGACGCGGCGGCGCGGTTCGCCCGGGGCGGCGCGGGCTTATCAGATCGACGGCGTCTTGACACGCGCGCGGATATCCCTGGCGGCCGCGATCGCCTCGACCGCGCCGGTCACGATCTGACCGGCACGCGCGCGAACGTCGTCCGCCTGCGCTCGTGTCTCAAGCAGCTCGGCGTTCGCCAGGATGATCCCCAGCTGGTTGTTGAGGCGGTGCAGTAGCGTGCCGAGCTCGGCGGGCATGCCGGTCGCGACGACGAGGCCATCGCGCGTCGGCGGCGTGGGGAAGGGCACATCGCTCGCCATGATGGTCTCGCCCTGCGCTTACACCTCCGGGAGTGCCGCCGAAGAGGCCCACGGCGATCGCGCCGTGTGGTCTTCGGGTTCCCGCCACAAGGTGTCGGCGAAAATCCGTACGGACCCACCGGCGGTGCGGACGTACTCGACCTTGCCGCTGGCGATCCAGTTGTAGATCGTCCGGCGGCTGACACCAACCAGCTCGCACGCTTTCATGATGGAGATCGGTTTTCTGTCGACAATCATCGCTTCGCTTGCCATTCGCACCACTGGGAAAATGAAAACAGCCAACGACGGTGCCGGCACGCGCGTGCGTGGCCTAGCCCCGAAGGAAGATATCGGCATCGCCGGGCCCGAGCTGTAGGAACCCGTGGTGAAAAGTGCCGCTGCATTCTGCCGGCGATGCATCCCGCGATGGGGCGGCGCTTGCCCAGAGATTAGGGGTTCACAAATCCGGAAGATGACCCCTCGCTGCGCCTTGCACTGGCTCGACGCGCTTCGGACCCACCGGAACCTCGTGCCACGCGCACTCTCACCACGGGCTCCTCGCACGCGTCGTCTTGACCCTCTCTGGCGCGGGTGTCAAAATGCCGGCACTCTACTAAATGCCTGAAAAAGAAACACATCTGCTGCTCGTCGAGGACGAGGCGGCGCTTCGAGAGGCGACCGCCGAGCGACTCCGCGAGCATGGGTATCTGGTAGTGCAAGCCGACAGCGGCGAGGCCGCGATCGAACGGCTGACCGATTTCGCGTTCGACGTCGTGATCACCGACCTCCGGCTGCCCGGGCTCAACGGCACCGCCGTCGTCGAGGCCGCGCGGGAGCGGTACACGGAGATCGTGGCTGTGGTGGTCACAGGGTACGGCACGGTCGAGGATGCGGTTGCAGCCATCAAACAGGGTGCAAGCGATTTCGTGACCAAGCCATTTCAATTCGACCACCTGCTGCACATCCTGTCGTCGGCGCTCGAACAGCGCCGGCTCCAGAAGGAGAATGCCTATCTCCGGTCACAGCTTGAAGAGCGCTATCGATTCGAGGGCATCGTCGGCCGCAGCCGAGTGATGCGTGCGCTCTTCCAGCTACTCGAAACGGTCGCTGGCACGGCGAGCACGATTCTCGTCACCGGGGAGACTGGCACCGGCAAGGAGCTCGTCGCGCGGGCCATCCACCACAACAGCCCGCGCCGCAGCCAGCGTTTCGTTGCGCTCAACTGCGGTGCCATCCCCGAGGCACTCCTCGAGGCCGAAATGTTTGGGCACGTCCGGGGGGCGTTCACCGGGGCCGTGGCCAATCGCCAGGGTCGCCTCGAACAAGCGCACCGCGGAACGCTGTTCCTCGATGAAATCGGCTCGATGAGCCCCAGCCTGCAGGCGAAGTTGCTGCGCGCACTGCAGCAGCGTGAGTTCGAGCGTGTCGGCGACAGCCATTCCGTCAAGGTCGATGTCCGATTCATCGCGGCAACCAACTCCGACCTGTTGCGCATGGTCGCGGACGGGACCTTTCGTGAAGACCTCTACTACCGACTCAACGTCATTCCGATTCAGCTGCCGCCGCTTCGCGAGCGCCGGGAAGATATTCCGCTGCTGGTGCAGGAGTTTCTCGAGCAACTGGGCCGCGAGCAGACGCCGCCCCGGTCAGATGTGGTCTTCTCGCAGGACGCGATGCGTCACATGATGGCATTCGCCTGGCCAGGCAACATCCGTCAGCTTGAGAACGCCATCGAGCGGGCGCTGGCGCTCACCCCCGGTCGCTCGCAGATCGACGTGACGGATCTACCTGAGGAGATTCAGCGGGGCGGGAACGGTCCGGTCGCGTCGCCGGTTGTGCTCCCTGATGACGGTCTCGACCTGCAGGACTACCTGCACCACATCGAGCGGGAGCTGATCCGGAGCTCACTTGAACGAACGGGCGGGAACAAGCACAAGGCCGCTCAACTGTTGAACATCAAGCGCACGACCCTGATCGAGAAGGCGAAGCGGTTGGAGCTATGACGACTGGGGATGCGCGACCAGCACGCGCTGTCCTACGCGAAGACCCCCATCGGCTCGAAGTTCCCCTTCAGCACAGACCGTGTGTCGTCGAACCTGAGCCACTCCTCGATCATCGAGGCGTAGACGCGACGGAAGTCGGTTGTTTTCTTGAGGTTGCCGTCGTCCAAATCGGTCAGACTCGGGTGCCGACCGTAGAGGCCGCCCTTGACGCCGTTGCCGATCACGAACATCGGGGTCGCCGTGCCGTGATCGGTGCCGAGGCTGCCGTTCTCCTCCACGCGCCGGCCGAATTCCGTGAACATCATGACGGCGATATCCTCCTCGCGCCCGATCCGCTCGAGATCCTGCGTAAACCCACGGACGGCGTCGGCGGTGTAGGCAAGGAGCCGCGCATGCGGATCCGCCTGATGGACGTGCGTGTCGAAGGAGTTGCCGGAATACGTCACGTAGTAGAGTCGGGTCGGCATCTCGGCGGCGATGAGCGCAGCCACGCGGCGGAGCGGTCCGGACAGCCCACCGATGCCGTAGTCCACCGGCGTTTGATAGCTCGCTGACGCCTGCCGCACGAAGTCGGAGCTTTCCTCGGCGTTCTGAGCGGTCGACGCAAGGAACTCAAGGGCCGCGTTGTCAGCCGACTCGGACGACGCCAGTTGCTCGATGGCGATCTTCTGGTCGTCAGTCCCTTCGCGACGGAACGTGCGAGGGTCGTTGAAGACAAGCGGCGAGTGGTGACGGCTCCGCACCGCCAGTGATTGCCGGGTGCCGATGTTCACGATACGGTTGCCCTGCGCATCGTGGTCGTATGCGCCATCGGCTAGGCGACCCAGCCACCCGAGCGGCTCGCCCCCGTTCGGCACGCCGGTGTGCCAGAACCCCATCGAGGAGAAGTGCGACAGGCTCGGGTTGTCATACCCGCATCCGTGCACGACGGCCATCTGGCCGTCCTTGTACAGCCGCTCGAAGCCGACGAGCGATGGATGGAAGCCATAGCCGTCCTCGATCTTGAGGACGTCCGGCTCGCGTATCCCGAGATTCGGGCGCACCCGGTAGTATTCGTCGTCGCCGAACGGCACGACCGTGTTCAGCCCGTCGTTGCCACCTGACAGTTCGATGACGACGAGGATCCGCTCGGGGCTCGCCTCCATACTGGTGCCTTGTAGCGCCTGCGCGGTCAACGCCGCCGAGGTACGATTCAGGAGCACCGGCAGGGCGGCGCCGACACCGAGGCCGTACATCCCCTTGGCCAGGAAGTCACGTCGCGAACACGAACATCCCGCGTGAGTGAATCTGCGAGCCATCGTCGTCTCCTCTGTAGTGCGCTGAGCGGGCGGCGCGATGCTCCCGCGCTCGGCCCCTTCGAACACTACGCCAACTGGTACTCCGGTGTGCTCAGTACGAGGTACAGCAGCGCGCGAAGGGCTGATTCCGTTTCAGGTGTGGCGGCTCCGATCCGATCGGCGCCCAGCTCACCGCGCAGGAATTCAGCCATGACGGCGCGATCGGCGCGCGCCAGATCCACTCGGAGAAAGCGCGTGACCAGATGGTCGACGATGTCATCGACCTCGGCGGCGCCTGCCTCGGTGAGCAACCGGACCAGGTCGAGATCCGGCACGCGACGTGGGATTTCGTGCAGGCGCTCGAAGGCCATGAGGTATCCCATGTATCCGCCATACCGCGTGTTGTAGTCCTCGTCCCGGTCCGCTAATTGGCTCGACTCGGCATCTCCCTCCTGGGTCGCTGCCGTGATGTTCATCCCCAGCTCCAGCCGCCGCTCGACTTCCGAGTAGATCCCGGGCACGACTCGGTCCGGCGCCCAGAACGAATCGGCGTCGGGATACAGCACGTCGCGGAACAGGTTGCCGCGCTGGAGGAGCGTGGCAGGCGTGATCCAGGTCCTACCGCCTGCCCAACCGGCCACGTTCGGCGGATTGAACAGCGTTTGCCCGAGTCCGGCGGTGAGCCGGTTGAAGTCCGGAATGGTCGGGAGCTCCCTCAAACCGAGTTTGCGATACGTCGAGACGATGAGGTGCACGGGGCTCTTGATCTTCGTGGCGTACGAGTCCGGGCCGTAGAAATCGCGCGACAGGAAGATCTGCTTGAGCAGCGGCTTCAGTGCGTAGCCCGCGTCGCGGAACGTCGAAGCGAGCTGCGCCCCGGTGTCGGCGTCGAGATCCTCGCGAACGAAGAATCGATAGAGCTTGGCGCTGATGTACTCGGCGGCCGCGGGCTGCTCGAGAATGATCCGGATGATGTCGTCGCCGTCGAACGGCCCGGTCTGGCCAAGGAAGGTCTTCTCGCCGAAGTCATGCTGCTCGGCCTCGAACTTGAACTCAAGAACGTCGTTCGTCCAGCCGGTGAACGCGCGTGACCCCTCGCGAATGTCCTGCTCGCTGTAGTTACCGACGCCGAGCGTAAAGAGCTCAAGCAGCTCGCGCCCGAAGTTCTCGTTCGGATGTCCCTTGACGTTTTCGCCGTTGTCCAGATAAATGAGCATCGCCGGATCGGTGAGGATGCCGAGCAGCAGATCCTCGAAGCGGCCACTGGCGTGCGTGCGCAGCAACTCGTTCTGGCGGAGCATCATCCGGGTGTCGCGCACCTTGGTGTTGCCGGTGGCGAAGTGGCCGTGCCAGAACAGCATCAGCTTCTCTTCGAGGGGTCGACGGGTGAGCAGCATGCGCTCGCCCCACCAGGTCGCCAACCGCTGCGTCTCCACGGCGTTCGACCGCAGCCCGTAGAAGAACTTGTTGACCACCGGCTGGAGCCGCCGCGATTCGCCTTCGGGCAGCATCGTGACGCCCATCGACTCGCCGCGCTCGCGGGCGATCCGCACCGCCTCCGCCCGGCTTTTAGGAAACGGATCCATGCCAGGATCCCAGATCGGCGATGCATCGAACGGCGCCATGTCATCCGGCACCGCCTGATAGTCGACGAGTTTGTCGACCACCGCCCGCGGGGTCATCTCCGCGAGGCGCGCGATCTCCTCCGGCGTCGCTCCGAACCCGGCGCGCTCAATCAGATGACCGGCCTTCGCGGCGTCCCAGTCGGCCGGGGTGATCGGGGTAAGGTCATTCGTCCATGCGGTCGGTCCCGCGCCCTCGGCACCGGCGCTCATGAGAGGCGCGGCACCGGCCACCAACCAGAGGATGACCGCGCACGCGGCCAGCGCCACCACCGGACGCAGCCCGACGGCCTTGGAACGCCCGAATGGCGTGGAGCGGAACGGTTGTGCCACGGCGACCTCCAGAATTTTCGGCTCGCGCCAAGCCTCGCGTGCCGTGGGCGACACGCTGCTACGCGCGCATCATACGCCACCGGCCGACCGCCGCCAAGCGCGGTTCCATCGGCTAGCCGAGCACCTCCAGGCGGTAGTCGACCATCCGATCGCCATCGAAGATCCAGCTCCCGGAAAAGCGCTTGCCGTCGATGACGAGCGGGAGCCAGTAGCGATCGTCCTCCCACATCTCATCGAACGGGATCGCGTCGAGGCCGACCCACAGGGGTGTTGCCTCATCGGTCTCGACCGGTGTCCCCTCCAAGTCCGACGCGCGGTAGACATGGACGAACGTCGAATAGCCGTCGATGAACTGAAACCGGTGTTCGCCCAGCTTGACGAGGTTGACTGGGGTGATGCCGAGCTCCTCGCGTAGCTCGCGGACCGCGCAGGCGTCGAAGCTCTCACCCGATTCCACTCGGCCGCCCGGCCCGTTGATCTTGCCGGCGCCGAGCCCTCGCTTCTTGCGTATGAGCAGGATCTGCCCACCGCGGACCACGAAGACAAGGGTGGCGGGATCGACCGCGGTCCACGAGGCCCAGTCGATGTCGTCGATCCTCTGCGCGGGCACGGTCGAAATCTTAGCAGCCCGGCGTGCTAACCCGTCAGCGCGGGGCAACTACAATGGTGCTGGAGACCGCATGGGCCACTCCCACGACCATTCCAGAGAGGCCACAAGCGATCTTCGCCTGGCCTTCCTGCTCAACCTCAGCTTCACTCTCGTCGCCGCCTTCGGGGGCGTGTGGACCAACAGCGTCGCGATTCTGTCCGACGCCGTGCACGACTTCGGAGACAGCCTATCGCTTGGCCTAGCGTGGTATCTCGATCGGTATGCCCGGCGAGAACGCGACCACCGCTTTTCCTATGGTTACCGTCGCTTCTCGCTGCTCGGTGCGGTGACGACCACCGCCTCACTCGTCGTCGGCTCGGCGTTCGTCCTCGCGGAGGCTATCCCACGGCTGCTCGAGCCTGAGCCGACCGATGCTGCGGGCATGGCCGCGTTCGCCGTGCTCGGGGTGGCGGTGAACGGGGTCGCCGCGTTGCGGCTGCGCGGTCGCAAGTCGCTCAACGCGCGCGTCGTCTCCTGGCACCTGCTGGAAGACGTGCTTGGGTGGGGAGCGGTCCTGGTCGTCGCCGTCACGCTGCTGTTCGTCAACCTTCCGGTGCTCGACCCGGCGCTGTCGATCGTGATCACCGTCTTCATCCTCTACAACGTTGTTCGCAACCTACGGGACACGACGGTCCTGTTCCTCCAGGGCGTCCCGAACGACGTCGACCTCAAGGCGATCGAGCACCGGCTCGCCGCACTGGACCACGTGCAGTCCACGCATCACACGCAGGTCTGGTCGATGGACGGGGCCCATCACGTGCTCACGACGCATCTGGTCGTCGATGCCGAGACGACCAAGGACGAGGTGCTCTCGCTTCGAGACGATGTGCGCCAGTTGTGTGAGGATCACGACTTCGCCCACACGACGGTCGAGATCGAGTGGGGCGACGAGTCCTGCCGGATGAGCGAACGACCGATCGTGACGTAGGGCGCATTGTCCGGGGTTCCAGGTTCCAAGACGTTCCGAGGTTCTGAGGAAAAACCAACGGCAATGGGGCGCGGAACCCGGTGGCAGACCGAGACGGAACTTAGACGCCGACCGAAGCTGACTGCAGGAAAAACCCGTTGATGATGTCGCGCAGCTCGTCGACCGATGCCGCATGGTTGATAGCGGTCCGCAACTGAGAACCACCGACGAGCCCTTTGGTGTACCACGAGCCGAGCGCCCGCAGCTTGTTGACCACCCACCGTTCGCGGCCACCGGCATGCCGGGACGACGACCGGTGGGACGACCCAGGCGCGTGGTGGCGGAACTCACGCGACTCGCCGACCCCCTCGCGAAGCAGCAGATCGAGGTAGTCGAGGAGGAATCGTCCCCGCTCATCGAGCGGCACATGCGGCACCGTCGCGCCAGCTGCTAGCGCGTGGGCCTGCTGGAAGATCCACGGATTGCGGAGCGCGCCGCGCCCGACAAGAACGCCGGCGACGCCGCTGTGTCTTGTCCGTTCGACCACTTGCGCGGGTGTCACGCAGTCGCCGCTGCCAAACACCGGGATCCCCACCGCTGCCGCGACAGCAGCGATCAGTCTCCAGTCGGACTGTCCGCTATAGGACTGCTTGGCGGTGCGGCCGTGAACGGCGACGGCCGCCGCGCCCGCGTCCTCCATCATCCGAGCCATCGTCGGCGCATTGACGTGTGCGTCGTCCCACCCGGCCCGCATCTTCACCGTGACAGGGATGCGGACGGCGTCGGTCATCGACCGCACCAGGCGCGCAGCGTGCGTCGGATCGCGCATCAGACTGCAGCCCGCGTTGTGCTTGGCAATCTTCGGCACCGGGCATCCCATATTGACGTCGATGATGTCGGCGCCCATTGACTCGACCACCTGCGCGGCTGCGGCCATCCTACCGCCGTCGCCACCGAAGATCTGGATCGAGACCGGCCGTTCTTCTTCGGTGTACTCCGCGTAGTCCAACGTGCGGTCGATGCCGCGCACGAGTCCCTCGGAGCTCACCATCTCGGTGACCACCAGGCCGCAGCCCCCGCGCCGCTTGACCAGCCGCCGAAAGGCTGTGTCGGTCATGCCAGCCATTGGCGCGAGTGCGAACGGCGGATCGAGGGTCACGGAACCGATCTGCATTTAAGATGTGCTCGGGCCTTAGGGCTTAGGCAAGATCGCTCGTACCCTGGGACATAAGACCGGGAAATGGGGCTTCAGTACGCCTTCACGTCCGCGGCATCGACCTCGACGCTCACCGCCTGGCCGATTAGATCGACCGAGAGCACGAGGCGTGCGTGCGCACCCTTGCGCACCAGACGACCGCCGACCCCGCGTAGCGGTCCGTGCACAACCTCGACCATCATCCCCTCGCGGATCAGGGGGCAGGGATCGTATTGCAGGTCGCTTTCGACCAGCTGTCGGATGGCATCGATCTCGACCGGGGGGATCGGGGCAATCTCGCCGTCGAACGATACGATATTGACCACGCCCGAGCATTTGAGGACGGTGAGCCGTGCCCGCGCGTCGAACCGTGCGAAGCAGTAGCTAGGAAACAGCGGCCATTCGATCTTTTTTTTTCGATCCTTCCACCGGCTCCAACGCGCGATCGTGGGGAGGAACGCCTCGATGCGATGCCGATCGAGCTGTTGCCTGACGACCTGCTCGTGGCGCGACCGCGTCCAGACCGCGTACCAAGCGTTCGATGCGTGATCGCGCGGCTCTCCGTCTGGTGACGTGCTCAGTTACCCGCTCCCGCTGTGACGAGTTGCTCCATATCGAATTCCTCGTAGGCGAGGCGCAGCCCTTCATCCCTCCACTCGATGTCCGCTTCGCTGAGCAGTTCGTTGAGATACCGCGTGTATTCTTCCATGCGGCGGGCGCTGAACACAGTGTCACCGATGCTTGCCTTAACCTCGTCGAAGGGGACCGGCGTCGGGTCGGTTCGGGCCTCCAGCTGCAGCACCTGATAGCCGGAAGGTGTGCGAACCGGCGCGCTGATGTCGCCTACCTCGAGCCCGTCAACGACTTCCTGGATCGTCTGGTTGACGAGCCCGTACTCGAACGGCCCGATCAGGCCCCCGTTTGCCTTCGACGGCGCGTCTGAGACGGCGACCGCCACCATGCTGAACTCCTCCCCGTCAAGTACGCGCTGCCGCGCCACGGTGGCTGCCGTGCGCGCCTCGTCGGCGGCGGCGGCGTTGACACCCCTGCCCGCGGCGGGAACGGCGATCATGATCTCTCGTAGCGTGATCGTAGAAACGTCCGTGAACTCGTCGAGGTGCTCGTCGTAGTACTCGCGGGCCTCAGTCTCAGTGAGAATCACCTTCCGAAGAATCTCGATCTGCTGGACCTGGCTGATGAGCATCTGGCGTTCGAGAACGCGCCGGAGGTCGGCGAGCGTCATCCCTTCAGCCTCCGCGAGCGCCTGCTCGAATTCTTCGGGGTCGTCCAGGTTGTTCTCCGCCTGAATATTCGTGACGAGCTCGGCAAACTGCTCGTCGCTGAGCGCATAGCCGAGCATGCGTCCCTGTTGCACAAGCAGCAGCTCGGAGACCGCTCGGGAGATGACCTCCGGCGTTATTGCGGTCAACGCCTCGCGCAGCTCAGCTTCGTTCGTGGGCATGTAGCCGCGGTTGCGTAACTCGGTGATCTGTCGGTTCTCGAGATCAGTCTGCGTGATGATGTCCCCGTTGACCTTGACGAGGATCCGTTCGATGACCTGACCGGTTGCGCTCTCGGGCGTGCTGCCGCCGAGTTGGGGCGCCTGCGCGTCTGCCGCGCCAGCCGAGACGAGAACACTCAGACCGCCGATCGCACTGACCACGCGCCACGATGACTTCACACTTCGCATACTCGCTGGCTCCTGTCTTTACCTATACGTCCTACGATACTAGCCTGTCGCGGGTGCATCAATAGCGCTCGCCAGGCGGGACACGTCGCACGGCTGGCGGTCCCGCTATCCGCCAAGGTCCGCGCCGCCCAGCTCACTCAACCAGCCCCCCACCTCCGTCAAGAACGCGAGACCGGGGTCCAGCCTCGGGCCCGCGGCCGCGAGCACTTCGTGTTTGGTGAACCCCGCGGTGACGCGGCCAGCCGTGGCCCGGCTAGTCCACCATGAGGCGCCAGAATGCATGCCGGCACGCCGGCCTCCAGCGGCGTCGCTCCGCGCCTCGAGGTCGATGTGGACCACGGCCGGTGGGGTGAGCGTGACGTCGGGCCGCGCCCGCACGAACTCGATCAACCGGCTCGGGTCGAGCGGTGCGTCGATCCGGAAGCGGATGACGAGCAGCGGTCCCTCGCGGTCGAGGGTCTCGACCCCGATGCGGTCGGCCAAAATGCGAATCCGACCGTACTCGGCAAGGTGTAGGAGCGTGGGATGGAGCGACCCGTAGCGATCCGCCGATTCATCGAGTGTTGCCACGAGCTGGGCCTCGTCGGTGGCGGCGGCTATCTTGCGATACACGGCCAGCCGCTGATTCGTTTCGGCGATGTACGCTTCGTCAATCCGCAGATCCACGCCGAGATTCACGCGCGCACGGGGTACGTCCTCGCCGATGTTCTCCCCTTTGAGCTCACGGACGGTCTGCTCGAGCAGCTTGACGTACATGTCGAAGCCGATGGCCTCGATGTGTCCGCTCTGCTCGGCCCCCAGGAGGTTTCCGGCCCCACGGATCTCGAGATCGAGCGCCGCCACACGGAAGCCGCTCCCGAGGTCGCTGAACTCCCGGATTGCGGCGAGGCGCTGTCGGGCGACCTGGGACAGCGCGTTGTCGGACGGGACCACGAGATAGGCGTACGCCCGCCGGTCGGAGCGGCCGACGCGGCCACGCAGCTGATACAACTGGGCTAAGCCGTAGCGTTCGGCGTGGTTCACGATGATGGTGTTTACGTTCGGGATATCGAGCCCGTTCTCGATGATGGTCGTCGCGACCAGGATGTCGTGCTTGTGCTCGACGAAGTCGACCATCACGCGCTCGAGCTCGCCTTCACCCGTTTTCCCGTGTGCGACAGCCAGCCGCGCCTCCGGGACGAGCCGCCGGATGAGATCAGCCACGGCGTAGATCGATTCGACCCGGTTGTGGACGACGTAGATCTGTCCCTGGCGGTCGAGCTCCGTCCGGATCGCGCGCGTGATGACGTCGGCATCGAACCGGACGACGTTGGTCTGAATCGCGAGGCGGTCCTTCGGCGGCGTCTCGATCACCGACATGTCCCGTATCCCGACCAACGACATATTCAGCGTGCGCGGGATCGGGGTCGCGGTGAGCGTCAGTACGTCGACACGGTGCCGGAGCTGTTTGATCCGCTCCTTGTGAGCCACGCCGAATCGTTGTTCTTCGTCCACGATGAGCAGACCGAAGTCACGAAACCGCACGTCCTTCGACAACAGCCGATGGGTGCCGACAATCACCTCGACTTTGCCCGCGGTGAGATCGGCGAGGACCTCGACCTGTTCGGCCCTGGTCCGGAAACGGCTCACCATCTCAATCCGCATCGGGAATGCGCGGAACCGCTCGCACAGCGTTTTGTAGTGCTGAAAGGCGAGGACGGTCGTCGGCGCGAGCAACGCCACCTGCTTCCCGTCCATCACGGCCTTGAAGGCGGCCCGCAACGCGACCTCGGTCTTGCCATACCCCACGTCACCGCAGAGCAGCCGGTCCATCGCGGTCGGTGCCTCCATGTCGGTCTTGATGTCGGCGACCGCCGTCGTCTGGTCAGGGGTGAGCTCGTATTCGAAGGCGCCCTCGAATTCCCGCTGCCAATGGGTGTCGGCGCCAAACGCGTGCCCGGGCAGCGCCTGTCGGGCGGCGTAGAGCTTGAGAAGCTCCGCCGCCATGTCGCGCATGGAACGACGGACGCGGGTCTTCGCCTTCTCCCACGTCGTGCCGCCGAGGCGATCGAGCGCCCCCCGCGACGCACCTGTGTACTTCTGCAGCAAGTCGAGCTGCTCGACCGGGACGAAGAGCTTGTCGCCGCCGGCGTACCGCAGCTC
>CAZYFH010000050.1:0-25169 GCA_964646815.1 uncultured Vicinamibacteraceae bacterium
TGGACGTAGACACGCTCGCCCGTGGGGTCGATGACCGGTGTCGGCGACGCAAGGCTGTTCTTGGGATTCGGTGCGCGGGTGTCTTCGACGCGGAACACCTCGGCGTTGACCACCTCGCGACCGGTACCGGCGTCGAACGCGAGCAGTCGAAGGGATCCGCCGCTGTCAGCGTCGACCGAGGTTGTAAGCCAGATCCGGCCGTCTGCCACCACGGGTGACGACCAGCCAAGCCCCGGCACGGGCGTCTTCCAGACGACGTTCTCCGTTTCGCTCCATTCGAGGGCCAGGCCGGACTCCGACGAATGTCCCTGCCCGGTGGGCCCGCGGAACTCCGGCCAATTGTCGGCCGCGACCGAGGCGCTCATCGACGCGATCACCCACACGACGGCGGCGACTCCGAATCGGGTTGCGCCCATCGAGGTCATTGTACCTGGTGGACCATGCATCAGCGCCGCGGCATGCACCTAGTGGCCTGTGGTGAAGGTCGCGCGTCGCACCATCGAGACCCCGCCAGATGAACGCCGCGCCTGGCAGTTGCCAGGCGCGACGAGGGAGCATATTCCCAGCATGTGACCCGCTGCTTCATGATCCAGCGCCGTCCTTGCGCGATGGATCGACGGTCGAACGCAGCGGGACTTTCACTACGGGCTCCTAAGATCGTCCGACCCGTTGCCGAACGATGAGCCAGCCGGCAACGAACACCGCGATGCCGGCCCCAAAGATGCGCGGGCTCGGGCCCATCGGACCCGCGATCAGGATGGACTCGAGCAAGAGCCCCATCCCCAGGATCTGGAGACCGCGGCCGACGTAGTAGAGCGTACCGGGCATATCAGGCGGGCTTACGGTCGGGTCCCCTTCTTCTGTTTCAATGTCCGCCACGCAGCGAGACGGCGGGCGATGTCCTTTTCGACGCCTCGCGTTGTCGGCGCGTAGTAGATCCGGCCGGCCAGAGACGGCGGCAGGCAGTCCATGGCGGCTACGCCGTCCGCGTCGTCGTGTGCGTAGCGGTAGCCCTCGCCATACCGGAGCTCCTTCATGAGCGTGGTCGGGGCGTTGCGCAGGTGCAACGGGACCGGTTCGGCGATCCGCGCGTGCGCGTCCTCCGCCGCCTGCTGATACGCCGTATACACCGCGTTGCTCTTCGGCGCGGTCGCGAGGAACACGACGGCCTGCGCGAGCGCAGCATTGCCCTCAGGCATCCCGACGAAGTGAACTGCGTCCTTGGCGGCCACGGCGAGTGTCAGCGCGGTCGGATCGGCGTTACCCACATCTTCCGACGCGAACCTGATGAGTCGGCGCGCGATGTACATTGGGTCTTCGCCCGCTTCGAGCATACGTGCGAGCCAGTAGATGCCCGCGTCCGGGTCGCTGTTGCGCAGCGATTTGTGGAGCGCCGAGATGAGGTTGAAATGCTCTTCACCAGACTTGTCGTAGAGCAGCGCACGCCGCTGGATGGCGTGGGCGAGCAGGTCGCGGTCGATGCGACGAGTCGTCGCTGAACGCGGCCGACCGGAGACCGGCGTTGTCGCCTCTACGGTGGCATCCACGCGCGCCGCGTCGGCGGCCGGCTCCGCGGGCGTCGGTCCACCCGCCATGGTTGCGGCGAGCTCCAGCAGGTTGAGCGCCACTCGCGCATCGCCGTTGGCATGCCGGGCCATGGCATCCACGGCGTCGTCGGTCGCCTCGAGTCCCGCGCGCCCGAGACCACGCTCGGCATCGCCGAGCGCCCGGTGCAGGAGTTGTGTCGTCTCCTCGACCGTCAGCGGTCGCAGCAGGAACACCTTGGAACGCGAGAGGAGGGCGGCGTTGACTTCAAAGGACGGGTTCTCGGTCGTTGCTCCAATCAGCACGATGTCGCCCGACTCCACGCGTGGCAAGAACGCGTCCTGCTGTGCCTTGTTGAACCGATGGATCTCGTCGACGAACAGGATCGTGCGTCGACCCAGATGCCGCCGCGCATCCTTCGCCTCGGCCATCACCGCCTTGATATCCTTGATGCCCGAGAGGACGGCGCTGAACGCGACGAAGTGCGCGCGGGTGACGGTCGCGATCACACGAGCCAGGGTCGTCTTGCCCGTGCCGGGTGGTCCCCAGAGGATGACGGACTGTAGCGCGTCCCGCTCGATGGTCTCCCGCAGCGGACGACCGCGGCCGAGCAGATCATCCTGGCCGACGATCTCATCGAACGTGCGAGGTCGCATGCGCTCGGCGAGCGGCGTGGATGACGCTGCCGTGGTCGAGTGGCTCGTTTTGAACAGTTGGCCTGGCTTCATCGGTGGGTCAGCTGTCGCCGCGCCTCGTACAGGAGTACCGCCGCTGCCACGGCGACGTTGAGCGAGTCGACGGACGGCGCCATGGGGATCGACACGGCGTCGTCGGCGAGGTCGGCAAGCTGCCCTCGGAGTCCGCCGCCTTCCGTGCCGACCAGCACGAATCGTCGGCCCCTGAGGTCGGCATCGTAGAGCGCGCGTCCGGCGCGTGGCACGGCGGCTAGGATCGTGAATCCCGCCTCCCGGGCGCGCCGGATGGCGTCCGCCGCGTTGCCCGCCTCGGCGACCGGTAGACGAAACGTGCTCCCCATCGCGCCGCGCAGCGCTTTCCATCCGAACGGATCGGCCGAATGCTCGGCGACCGCTACACCCGCGGCGCCGGCCGCGGCGGCGGTGCGAATGATGGCGCCGAGGTTGCCCGGATCCTGCACACCGACGGGCGCCACGATGATGCCGAGGCCGTCGCGGACGCCCATGAGGACTTGGTCGAGCGTCGCGGGATCGTGGTCACCAAGCGCCACGGCGCCGGACGACTCGTTCACCGGACTCACCGCGGCCATGACCCCATCCGATCCCGCCACCACCTCGACGCCATCGGATTCGAGATCGCGTGAGAGGCCCGACACGCCGTCATCGCCGCGGTCGAGTAAGGACCGCGACACGAACGCCGTGACGAGCGGCACGCGCGCGTCTCGCGCATCGCGAATGAGCCTGACGCCGTCAAGCAGAAGCTCGCGGCGACCAGCGCGGCGCGCACGCACTGCTCCCCGGAACCGGCGGACGAGCGTATGTTGTCGGCTGCGAACGGTCTTCACCGAAGGAGCCGAGCATAGCAGATGTGCTACGCTACGACGTCGCACGCCACCCACCAATGAAATCGAAGTTCATGAAGCGGTTCGAGGACGAGATCCGGACACTCGACCGCGAGTTGAAGCAGGAACTCCCCAAAGAGATTCAGCGCGCGCGCGAGCTCGGCGATCTTCGCGAGAACGCGGAGTACCAGGCCGCGAAGGAGCGCCAGCGATTCGTCGAGGCGCGCATCAGCATGCTCCGGACGCGGGTCTTGGAGATTTCACTCATGAACCTGGACAAGCTGCCGACCGACCGGGCTGCGCTCGGGTCGACGTTGCAGCTGCGTGAGCCCGGGGGTGAGACCGTCGCCTACCAGTTAGTCATGCCGGAGGACGCGGATCCGGGGAAAGGGTGGATTTCGACCGCCTCCCCGATTGGGCGGGCGCTGGTCGGCAAGGAGGTCGGTGACGATGTGACGGTGCCCACGCCAAACGGTGTGCGCGCGTTCGAGATCATCGAGCTGACCACGATTCACGACACATAGCCCAGCGATCCGCTGTACTCGGGACAGTAGCCACCTTGGAGTCACCGCCCCGCTACACCCCGCATCTGCGAACCGCACTCGTGCTGACCGGCACCGGAACCGCCGGGGCGTACCATGCCGGCGTGCTGCGAGCGCTGCACGAAGCCGGCGTCAAGATCGACCTCATGGCCGGTCGTGGCATCGGGGTCGTCGGGGCGATGTTTGGTGCCGTCGACGGCGGCGCTCGTCTCTGGGATACCGACGGCCTGTGGCGCTCGCCCGGGGTCGGCGGGCTCTACCGCTTGCGGGCCGCCCTGCGCGCCGCTACAGCAGCGCTGGCGGTGGCGTTGGCGGCCGTCGCGTTCCCGCTGGTCGTGTTGGTTGGCGCAGTTGTCGCCCTTTCTGTCGGCTACGTGTTGCGCGTTGTGGGGATGGACGCTGGACAGACCGTGGCCAGCGTGTACACACGCTGGCTCGAAGTCGCGTTCGCCCCTACGGCGCTTCCAGTTTATTTGCCGCGGTTCGTGTTCGTCGCGGTGCTAGTGTTTCTCGCCGTACTCGCTGTCGGGGCCGTCGCGAGCACGGTCCGATCACACGCGCGACGCCGATCGCGGGGGGCGCTCTGGTGGCGCCTCCTGGGCACCCCGCTGGATGTCTCGGGCGCCTTCCACTGGTTCAGCAACGGCTTGTGGCGGATCATGCGCGGCGCAGCGCGCATCGCGACGCCGTCGCCTGGTGACCTCGGTGACCGCTACGTGAATCTGCTGGCAGACAACCTCGGTCAGCCCGGGTTTTGCGAGCTGATCATGGCGGCCCACGACCTCGACGCACGGCGCGACATCACGTTTGCGCTGCTCGCCGACCCCCACCGGCGCGCGTTCTTCAGGAGGCGTCTTGGCGACGAAGCCGCACGCCCGCTCGAAACAGTGAATCTGACCGGCACGGCGCGGCGCCACGCCACCGATGCGCTCGCCGCGGCGCTGAGCCTGCCCGTGGCGACCGAACCACATCTGATGATGTTTTCACCACACGGCGCGTGGAGGGGTGAAACCCACCGCGTCTGCGACCGTCCGGATGCCACGACGCGTCTGTTGGAGGAGGTCGCCAGCGCTGGAGCGGAGCAGGTCATCGTCGTGTCGGCGCTTCCGCGGGCGCCGGGCCCACATACTTTGAGCGCGGGAAGACGAGACGTCCGCGGGCGGGTCGGCGAGCATCTCTCGGCGATCGAGACCGCGGCGCTCAGAGATGCGATCGCGAGTCGCGCGTCGTTGTTCCAGGCGGTGTTCGAGGTCCGGCCAACGCACAATCCACTTGGGCCATTCGACTTCGAGGGCTGCTACGACGAGCACTCGGATCGCCGGCAAACGCTGGCCGAGCTGATCGACCGCGGCTACGAAGACGGGTTTCGGCAGTTTGTCGGCGCGGTCGTCGGCGCAAGCGGCGAGCGGATGGAGCAGGTACCCTCGCGTGGCCGGAGAGCCGACGGCTCGGCGACACCCGGCACGTCCATCTCTGAGCGATTGGCCGCGCATGGGGACGCCGGCCCCGTTACGCGCTGACGGGCGCGGGTTGCGCGTTACTACCGGCCGGCGACCTGTCGCATCGTCGACCTCCGCCGCTCACTGCACGAGGCCTCCCGGAGAAACTGGGACGCGAGGTCGGCTAACAGTTCGGAGATCTCGGGACCCTCCAGATGGCCGAACGTCCGGGTGAACGCGTCGATCGGCACGACCGCCTTGGCCATGGCGCGGTGACCGCCGGCGCTCCCGATGTCATCGAACCATTGTTTGACGAACCCACCGGCGTTACGCGAATAGCCGAGGTTGCGCACCGAGACGACTAGGTCGTCGTTGACCATGCCGGACACGATGGACCACTTGACGTCTTCGACCTGGAGCAGGTAGTCGGCGACGTACGAGATCAAACCCTCAAGTGGCGACCGCCCGAGATGGGCGGCAAAGACCTGGTCCTGATGCCGACCGGTCTGGACCGCTCGCGCGACGAACTGAAGCCGTTCCAGCGTAATCTCCGAACCCTCGATCTTGCGCACGAGCGCCGCGTCGGCAAGCGGGTAGAGAAACGTGAATGCTTCAAGGTCGATCCGATTGGTCTGTCGCGAGAGGAACAACGTGTCCGACTTGATTGCGTAAAGCATCGCGGTTGCGATGCGTTCGGAGATGTTGACGTCAACCGCTCGCAAGTGCTCAGTGAGAATCGTCGCGGTCGAGCCGTAGTCCGCCCGGATGTCCTTGAACGTGGTGGTGTAGCCCGCGCGTTCGGGGTGATGGTCGATCACTAGGTCCACTCGATTCAGCAGTCCGCCGAAATAGTGGGGCTGCACGTCGACGGTGGCGATGCGCTGGAACTCCGCGAGTGATTCCGCAGTGACCGGCTCGACGCGGATGTCGAGCAGATTTGCCATCTGCAGGTTCTCCGGACGCGTGACGCCCTGGAACGCCCCGAGAATAGCGGTCGTCTTTGTGCGATGGAGCAGGTGACGTAATGCCAGGCCACTGGCGAGGGCGTCGGGGTCCGGATCGTTGTGGAGGAGAATCAGCACGCGGTCGGCGTCGGAGAAGTAGCGCTGAAACTGCTGGACCCGTGCCCGCGTCAGCGAGCGGCCGAGCGAGGAGAGCAGCGAACCCTGGAGCAGTTCTCCGAGATTGAGGACCGTCACCTCCGGGAAGACGACGGTCCAGTCGTCGGTGCGCTTCGAGGGTCGTTCGTCGACGGTGAGGACATAGACCAGGTTTGCCCCCGCGTCGGTGACCGCCCGCAGCATCCGCCGCACGCTGCGTCGCCCGTTGTCCTCGATGATGATGCAGGTGGTGGGGCTGACGTCCGCCTTGAGATAGGTATCGAGACGCCGCGGGTCGGCAACCCGCGCCGGGACGCCCGCGTCGTGGAGTCGACGAGCTAACGCGCGGTCCTCGACGACGAAGTCGACCTCGAGCGCCGGGACGAGAGCCCGGTGGAGGGTCTTGGCGACCAGGTCGTCCTGGCAGACCGCCACGCACCTCATAAGAACCTCCGATTATACGCTTCTAGGCGAGGTGACGGCCTGGGCGCTCGCTGAACGAACCGTGTCGAGGGCGAGAGCGGTTGCGATATCATCGGCGTCCTGATGGCGCGCATATGGCGCGGCGCGCTCGTCGTCCTCCTCTCCCCGTGGGGTTATCGGCTCAAGCACCGCTGTTTAGTAGCGGAATCGACCTAGTGCGTGTTGGCATCACGGTCGTGGACCCAGACGGGAGACTGGTCACCGATCTCGAGCCCGAGGACTTCGAGCTACTCGAGGACGGACACCGCCAGGAGGTTCGCTACTTTTCTCGCAGCCTGGCGGGCGACGCGCATACCATCCCGCTACACCTCAGGGTGTTCCTCGACGCGAGCAGCAGCATGGAGCGCGATGGCCGATTCGTCAAGACGGCCGTGATCAAGTTCCTCAACACGATCACCTACGCCACGGATATGACGCTCGTCGATTTTGATTCCGAGGTACGGGTGGGACGATACGGGCAGCTGGATTTCCCGCGTCTGGGCGAGCGTATCGGAAACCGCGAGGCCACCGGACACACTGCGCTGTATGACGCGCTCGGCGTCTACCTCGACGGCGCGTTCGCCAAAGACGACCGCAAGGTGTTGCTGCTATACGGCGACGGCGAGGACACACGCAGCCGGATGTCGTTCGGCGAGACCCACGACCTCCTGCGTGCCTCCGACGTGACCATCTACGCCATCGGATTTCAGAAGAACCTGCGGGCCGGCATCCGGAACGTTTAGCGCATGCGGCTGGACCAGTTGGCCAGTACCACGGGCGGCCGGAGCTACTTCCCAGACTCGGTCGACGCGCTCAATACCGTCTACGAGGAGATCGCGAGCGAGCGTGACGCACGCTACTCGCTCGGCTTCGTCTCAACCAACGACCGGGCGGACGGTACATGGCGCACGGTCGAGGTCCGATTGACGGACTCGCGGGAGGACCTGCGGCGCGCGAAGATCAGGACCCGCGCCGGCTACTTCTCGGTCTACAAGGGAGCCGAAGCCAGCGCTCGGTAATGGCAGCGCAGGCGGGTTCGCCGCTAGTCCTGAAACTCTCTTGTGTTGCCCATGTAGGGCGAGGCGTCAACCTTGCTTGCATGTCTGAAGGCCTGGGTTGCGGGCGCCACCCAATCGAGTTCTGGGGTTGGTGACCGACGGTGTCGCCCGACCGTGCCGGGCGTCGTTGCGCACCGCCGGTCACGGGTCAGTGACCCCGACGACTCTATGGTACGATGGCCTGTTGCGGTCCCCACCACCGGGCCTCGCCATGCCGTCCACCTACGACCGCTTCACCCTGGAAAGCGATTTCGAGCTCCGCGGCGATCAGGAGCGCGCGATTACCGAGCTGACGGAGGGGCTCGACCGCGGTGATGCGCACCAGGTGCTCCTGGGGGTGACCGGATCAGGCAAGACCTTCACAATGGCCCAGGTCATCGCTGCCGTGAATCGACCCACGCTGGTGATGGTCCACAACAAGACGCTGGCCGCGCAGCTCTACCAGGAGTTCAGGCGGTTCTTCCCCAACAACGCCGTCGAGTATTTCGTCAGCTACTACGACTACTACCAGCCGGAAGCCTATGTGCCGGCCACGGACTCGTATATCGAGAAAGAGGCCACGATCAACGAGGAGATTGACCGGATGCGGCTGTCCGCGACGCGCGCCCTGTTCGAACGGCGCGACGTCGTGATCGTGGCGAGCGTCTCGTGCATCTACGGTCTGGGATCCCCCGAGGCGTACTACGGCATGCTGTTGCCGCTGGAGCGCAACCAGCGTATCGAGCGCGAGCAGATCTTGCGCAAGCTCGTTGAGATCCAGTACGAGCGCAACGATCACGAGTTCACGCGCGGAGTGTTTCGCGTACGTGGCGATATCATCGAGGTGTACCCGTCCTACGAGGAGCGGGCACTGCGAATTGAGCTGTTCGGAGACGAGGTGGATGAGCTGGTGACCTTTGACCCGGTCACCGGCGAGGCCCTCCGGCGCCACGACAAGGTGGCGGTCTATCCAAAATCGCACTTCGTCACGCCGCGGGATCGCACGCTGCAGGCGGTCGAGTCAATCAAGGCCGAGCTCGCCGAGCACCGCAGTCGGCTCGAGAAGACTGGCCAGTTACTCGAGGCACAGCGGCTGCACGAGCGAACGATGTTCGATCTTGAGATGATCAAGGAAATCGGCTATTGCCACGGCATCGAGAACTACTCGCGCCATCTGTCCGGCCGATCTGCCGGCGAGCCGCCGCCGACGCTCCTGGACTATCTGCCCGAGGACGCGCTGACCGTCATCGACGAAAGCCACCAGACGGTGCCCCAGATCCGGGGCATGTATCACGGCGACCGGTCCCGCAAGGAGGTGCTCGTCAAGTTCGGGTTCCGGCTGCCGTCGGCCGTCGACAATCGCCCGCTGAACTTCGAGGAGTGGCAGGCACGCGTCGGTCAGGTCGTGTTCGTCTCGGCCACTCCCGGGCCGTACGAGCTCGAACGCAGTGCCGGCGTGGTCGTGGAGCAGATCATCCGGCCGACAGGACTCGTCGATCCCGAGGTCCAAGTCCGTCCCGTCAAGGGCCAGGTTGACGACCTGCTGCACGAGATTCGCCAGCGGGCGGAGCGAGGCGAGCGGGTGCTCGTTACGACGCTGACGAAGCGCATGGCGGAGGACCTGACCCAGTTCTATCAGGAACTCGGCGTTCGCGTCCGGTACTTGCACTCGGACATCGACACGCTTGAGCGCGTGGAGATCCTGCGCGATTTGCGGCGCGGGGCGTTCGACGTCCTCGTCGGCATCAATCTCCTCCGTGAAGGTCTCGATCTGCCCGAGGTGTCGCTCGTCGCCATCCTCGATGCCGACAAGGAGGGATTCCTCCGCTCGGCTGGTTCGCTCATCCAGACGTCCGGGCGGGCGGCGCGCAACGTGAACGGTCTGGTGATCATGTATGCCGATACGAAGACCGAGTCGATGCGGACGGCGCTCGAGGAGATGGCACGTCGACGCGAGCGGCAGGAGGCGTACAACCGCACGCACGACATCACCCCGTCGTCCATCGTCAAGGGGATCGACGACGTGTTGTCGAGCGTCTATGAGCGCGATTACGCGACGGTGACCGTGGCGGCCGACCAGCACGCGGTGTTCCGCACGCAGGCCGAACTGGACGAACACATCGCGACACTGCAGACGGAGATGCGTGCGGCGGCCGCCAATTTCGAGTTCGAGCGGGCGGCGTCGTTGCGAGACGAGATTCACGAGCTGCGCAAGCGAGAGATCGGCGCCGCTCCACCCGATGATGTGAGATGATGAGGTCGACGAGGAGTCGTTCATGCCGACAGGTAACGACGGGTCCGCCGGTGTCGTGTTCATGGCGTTCGTGATGGGGGCCGTGGCTGGTGCCGCGGCGGCGCTGTTGTGGGAGCCATCGACGCGCGAGGAAGCCCGACGCCTGCTCAACGACAGGGCGCGCGAAGGACGCGAGCGAGCCACCGTTGCGGCGCAGCGGGGACGGGAATTCGTGGAGAAACAGCGAGAGCATCTGTCGACTGCCGTCGATCGGGGCCGTGAGGCGTATCAACGCGCCCGCGACACGCCAGAAGACGCATCCGAGGAACACGGGTAGGCGTCATGGACGCCCCGACGTTCCTGTTGGGTGCGATTGCGGTGGCCACAATGGTGATGGCCCTCGTTCAGGTCGGCATGATCATCTATGGCGCGCGTGTGGCCCGGCGCGTTAACCGCCTGGTCGATGTTGTCGAGCGCGAAATCCAGCCCGTGGTCGAGCGTGTGAATACGATGAGTGAAGACGCGGCCCGCGCCTCCTCGTTGGCCGTTGCGCAGGTCGAGCGGGTGGACCGCGTGTTCGCGCAGTTGACGGCGCGCCTGGATGAGGTGATGCACGCGGCGCAGGACGCGGTGGTGGAGCCGGTGCGCCATGGGGCCGCCTTGGTCGAGGCGCTGCGCGTCGGCGTGGCGGCCATGCGACGCCAAGACGAGCCACCTCCCGCCACGGACGCACCGGCCGCCGTCGACGACGGAGCCTCCAGCGTTGGCTAGCGACCGCGTGCCGACGGTGACCGCCCGCCAGTGTTGGGAGCACCCGTGAATGGGTCGCCGTTGACGTTCGTTCCCAGGCGATGATAGTACGGAGAACGTCCGCCAGCCGTCGGGATGGACCGCGGCCCGGTAGGAATGGGGAGACTACGTCATGCGGAGCAGTTACCAGCACCAACCGGTTTTCGCAGTACTCGTCGTCGCGTTCCTCGCCGTCTCGACGTCGCACGCACGGGCCCAGGGCACGATGTCCGCCGCGCTGGCAGCGGAGCTTAGCGAGGTCATGGCCGCGGCGCAACTCGACGCGGTGGCCGCCAAGGACCTTGAGGGCGACGACCGCTTCGTGGCGGCGCTGGCGTTTCCTGGGCAACTCCTCGTCGTCTCGGCTCGCTATGAAGTGCCGATCTATGTCCGGGAGAAGATCAGCAACGGGCAATATCGAGACGTTTACATCGACCTGAATGCGGCATCGATTGCCGACACGAAGATCCTTATTACCGACGCGGGTGCCGACGGCCTGGTGGAGGACCCCGGCCGCGGCGGCGCTGTCGACATGTACGACACCGGGACGCGCGTGCTGCGATTCGACGACGACCCGGGCGGCCAGCAATTGTCTCGGGCCGACTACAACCAGGCATTCTCGGACGCCGACACCGTGTACTCGCGAATGCTGAAGGCGCTTATCGCGCAAGCTCGCTGAGTGGTCCTGCTCGCAATGACGGTGGCATTCGGCCGTCAATGCTTGCCGTGCCGCGGCGGTGCCGGTCGGTCAATTACTCCTGGGACTCTCCCTCGTCGCGCCTTGCGGAGCGGGCGCCTCGACGCTCTCTGTGCCCCACCGTAATTGCGAACGGGACGCTGCACGAGGCTCTCGCCTCCGCCAGCCCCGCGGGGTTGCTCTCCGGGTCGCCGCGCGGTACACTGTGCCACTCACAACGTGGGCGCTTGGCTCAGTGGTAGAGCATCGCCTTCACACGGCGGGGGTCGGTGGTTCGAATCCACCAGCGCCCACCATTTCTTTCCTCCGCCCTGCGCTCGAGAGACTGTATCGGTTACCGGTTTGGGCACACTCCGAGTTGTGGGGGCGGGCGTCTCGATCGTCAGCCTCTGTCTCCCGACGGTACTGTCAGCACGAGCGACACAGAACGACCCTGCCGATACGCTTCGCGTCTTTCTCGACTGTGGCCGATGCGACGACGAGTACTTTCGAACCCAAGTCACGTTCGTGAATTACGTGCGCGATCGGCGCGATGCGGACATCCATGTCCTGGTCACCACCGAAGCGGCGGGGGGTGGTGGGCGGGTCTTTACCTTGAGCTTCATCGGACAGGAAACGTTCGCCGGGGTGGACGACGTCCTGGAATTCGTCAGCGCGCAGACCGACACCGATGACGAGGAGCGGGAGGGCCTGGCCCAGATCTTCGGACTCGGCTTGCTCCGGTACCTCGCGCGGACACCGCTCGCTGGCCAGGTCGCGATCGGACAGGCGGGCACCCGGGAACGACGGGCCATGGCGACACCGGAGGACGACCCGTGGAACTTCTGGGTCTATCGCGCGCGCGTCAGGGCGTCGGTCCGCGGCGAGGAATCGCGGAAGTCGCAATCGTACAACGGTTCGTTGTCGGCGAACCGGACAACCGACGACTGGAAGATCCGGCTTGGCGTCAACGCGAACTACAACGAGACCGAGTTCCAGTTGACCGATGGCGCGTTCACGAACATCTCACGCAACTACGCAGCCGACGGTCGCGTCGTGAAGACCGTCGGTGACCACATGGGCCTGGCGGTCGGGGGATCGCTGGTCCGGTCGACCTTTCGCAACCAGGATCTCTCAGGGCGAGTAGCGCCAGCCGTACAGTACAACTTCTTTTCCTACGACGAGTCGACACGGCGCGAGTTCACGCTCACCTATGCGGTCGGCCTCAACGCGTTCAGCTATGAGGCGGAGACCATCTTCGGCGTGTTCTCAGAGATCCGTCCTGACCACAATGTGAACGTCTCGCTCGACTACAACGAGCCGTGGGGCGAGGCAGGGGTCACCGTCGAGTATGCGCAGTTCCTCGATGACGCGAGCAAGCACCGCAGCATGGTGTTCGGTGACGTTGAGCTCCGGATCGCGCGCGGAGTGTTCTTCAACATCAACGGCCGGACGTCGCTGATCCGCGATCAGATCTACTTGCCCAAAGAGGACCTGACCAACGAGGAGATCTTGGTGCAGCGCCGGCAGTTGGCCACCGATTACGATTTCCGCGTCTCGGTCGGTCTCACCTTTACCTTCGGTTCGATATACAACAACGTCGTCAACTCGCGCTTCGCCGGGTCGAGCGGCGGGTTCATCCGCTCGTTCTAGAGCGAGCCCGATGACCCGCTCAGGTCTCCGGGCTCAGGCACGAGCCGAGTGCCTCGCAGCAGGGCATCCGGGAACCGTCGTCGCTTGGGACCGTCGTAGTTGGTGCTTGGTCGGGTCAGTGAGGCGCATCGCCTTCTGACGTCGCTGTTCCTTAATCGCGTGTGCGACGAACCCAGGCACCCTAGAAATTGTGAACAGTATGGTGGCCGTCTCGCCATCGAGCCCGAGGTCGCCACAGACTGCAGCGATGGCTCAGTCCGCGTTGAGTGACAGGGCCACCTCGCCGGCGGCGGCACGACGTTCGATGAGCTCCTGCTCGAGGGCGCGTGCGAGCTGGGTGTGTCCCCCCATCGAGCTTAAGCTCGAAGGCGAGTTGCAGGAGTCGCGCCGCGCGCGGATCGCGCGCGTGGTGACGATGGCCGAATCCCGGAGGCGCGTTAGTGCCGGTCTCACTACGCTGATCGAGCAGGCGCCGTGCGGCATCGTCATGCGGGGGACCCAGTCGCCCACCAACGGCAAGTCCTTCGTCGAGGAAGTGAAGACAGCTCTCGATGCTTCCCCCGCCGTTCAGTGGGGAACCCAGCGCGAGCATCCCGGCGGCGGCTGCCGCTCGTAGTGGGGCGCCGGCGCTGGCCACGGTCCGGGCCGCGAGCGTCGACGGCGGGGTGGCCCCGTGGTCGATCGACGATACGAGGAGCGCTTCCATGATCCGGCCGACCGCCAGGGACGGCCGCTCGCCCGCTAGGAGCAGATAGATGGTCTCGCCGAACGAGAGCCGGCCCCATGAGCTCGTCGAGTAGATAGCCGCGGATCAGGATGCGGTCAGGCTCGATACGAGTGATCGCGGTGCCCCAGGGTTACGACGCGTTGCCGGTGGGGGATGCACGTCGCCGTGTGGACCGTTTGGCGCGAGTGCTGGAGGATCGTGGCTCAGAGCGTGGTTTGGCCATGGCGTCGCCTTTCTTCGTCGCGCCGGACTCCCTCGAGAGGGTCCACGAGTGCAAGAAAGGGGAGGTGGCGGAAGCGTTCGTCGAGATCCAGGCCGTAGCCAACGACAAAGCCATTGTCGACGACAAACCCGGCGAGCTCGATCGGCACGTCAGTACGGCGTCGCGAGGGTTTCGTCAGCAGTGCCACGGTGGTGAGGCTGGCTGGTCGCTCGCTCAGGATCCGTTGCCGCAGCACGGCCAAGGTCTCGCCCGTGTCGACGATGTCCTCGACGATGACGACGTCCCGGTCGCCGAGCGGCATCTCTGGCTCCTGGCTGATGCGGGGCGCTCGAGCCGGCGTCGTGCCGCTACCGTAGCTGGCGATACGAACGAAATCCACCGTGATCGGTCGGCGCATGGCTCGGACGAGATCGGCAAGAAACATGAATCCGCCTTTGAGCACCGCGACCAGGTGGGGTGTTCCGTCCGCTGGCAGTCGCCGGTTCAAGGCGGACGACAACTCGTCGATACGCGCGCGAATCTGTTCCGCGTCGTAGAGCGCCGTGGGCTCCAGTACGCGCGCGCCGGACCGCCGTTCCGTCATCGCCGGAAGCGCCGCCACGGTCTTATTCATAGCCACCCGTCGGCTTTGGCCTCGCCACCGGCCGTGGCCGCCTTCGAACGGCTAACCAGCCCCGCACTGCGCGACCGCTCCTCACTCCTTGCGAGCAATGCCCGCGCCATCGCCTCCACCTTGAGCTGGTGTGTGAGAAACGCCTTGCTCGCCTCACCAAAGTAGAGCTCCGCGTCCCTGGTCACGGTTTCCCAGTGCGAGGCGCACGGCACGCGCAGCCAGCTGGGCGACGACCAGCGCCAGGCCGAGCGCGAGCCCTGCCCCGTTTGCCACCTCCGGCCAGTTGGCGGTACCGAACATGTACAAGCCCTCTATTGTGACCGCTCCGCGAGCCGGAGCGTCACGTAGCCGCCCGCCGGCGTCCATTGCACCCGGGTATCGGCGAATCGCTCTCCTGGTCGATGAAAATACACGAGCGCCTCGACATGCTCAGCCTTCGCCGGTGCGGTGATGTGGTGGGCGATGCCCGGCGCCTCGTGAAGTCGCGTGGTTTCGACCGTGACGACCAGCACGCCGAGGACCGACCGGTGCGAGAGGACGCGCCACCTAGGTCCGCCCAACAGGGGGCGGCCCGGCCGTCGCCCGGCCTCCGGGGGCGGCGGCGTGGTGAGTCCCGGTGAGACGATCGGCTGGGGAGGGGCGACGACAGGCAGTGCGACGGCTTGCGTCCAGTCGTTGGTGGTGCTCCACGCGACGAGCACGGCGGTGACGCAGACACCGATCGTGAGGCATCGCCGCATCATCAGCCTCGCTACGATGGATCCCTTCGATGTTCGGCGAAGGACCGACGGTTGCCGGGCAGTCGGCGGTCGATGCCGCCACGGCGTTCGGTGGGCTCTCCGCTCGGTGGCCCGACGTGATCCCGGCGCCGCTCGTCACGCAGGCGTCGCTCGGTCGTGTCGCGCCCCCTCGGACCGACGGTCGTCGTCGTCCTCCTCCGGCCCGTGCGGGAACACCCCGTCAGGATCGATCGGCTTGGATGCTCGTGACATCGCGCCGCCCATGCTCGGGCAACCTGCGCGCCCTGTCAAGATCTGGCCGGGTTCGGGTACGCTCAATTCGGGCGGCCGTGAGGCCGCCCAACGAACCCACGCATCGGCGGAGCCGCTCGAGGGTGCGCCAACCGAAGGAGTGAGGCACCATGAAGCGACTCTTCATCCTAATCGTCACGGTCGCAGTCGCCGCGTTTGGCGCGGCCGGGGCGACGGCGGCAGAGTTGGAAGCCGGAGACGACGCACCGCCGTTCGAGCTACCCGGAAGTAATGGGACGATGCACAGCCTGGCCGACGACGAGGGTCGGACGGTCATCCTGGCGTGGTTCTCCAAAGTGTTCACCGCTGGTTGAACGGCCCAGTGCAAGTTCCTGCGTGAATCCTCGACCAGCTTCAGGAGTTCGACATCGCGTATTTCATGATCAGCGTCGACGACGTGGAAACGAACACGAAGTTCGCTCAGTCGCTCGATACCGACTTCCCGCTGTTGAGCGACCCCGGCAAGCGCGTTGCCGAGGCCTACGGCGTCGTCAACGATGAGCGACCGGTGCCGTTCCGATGGACGTTTGTCATCGGTCCGGAGGGCAAGATCTTGAGGATCGACAAGGAGGTGAGCCGAGCGAGCGCCGGTGCGAATCTGGTCACCCACCTGACGCAGTTGAACGTGACGATGAAGTAGAAGGCGTAAAAACGTCGGCGGGGGTCGAGCGGAAAACCGAAGCGGTTTTCATCGACACGACGAATGACGTCACCGCGCCGTCTGCCGTGTCCTCCCTCCCTGTAGCTTATTCAGGCTTGGCCGGCTCGGACTTCTCGTCGTTCTGCACCTCGTCCTTGAAGCCGCGGATCATCTGACCCATGCCGCGTCCCAGTCCAGAGAGGCGCTTCGCGCCGAAAACGAGGATCAGGATGAAGAAGATGATTATCAGCTCGGGTAGCCCAATTGGACCCAAAAATGCGATCACCCCAGTGCTCATGATGTGACCTTCCTCCCGGGCGATGATGTGCTCGCCCGGACCCTCAAGACGCTTTCAGGATACCACGGCCGGGCCTAGCAGCCCGCGGTGCAAGCCCGCTGCATTAGACCGCCGAGGGATCCGGCCAAGGGCCGCGCTGGCCTTAGATGCAGCCGGGTCACATACTCAGGGTGTTCGCCTCGCGCCGTTCTGTAGCCGGGCGCTTCGGGTCCTGCGGGGGTCCTCTGTGCGACGCGGCACTTCCACGACGGGTTGCCAGCGGTTGCCTCCGCTACGGCTAGTTCGGACGGGTCTCTAGGAGCGCCACAAACCGCTGATCGGCCCGGACGGGATCGAAAGTCGGAGGTCCTTCCGATAGCTCCGATTGATAAACTTGAGGGCGACTCCTCGGCCCAGCCGCGTATCGCGCGCGAAAGACTTCGCCCATGCCCCTGCGCCGAGCGGTTCGCCTATCTGGTAGTTGGGCGATCGTCGTGCCGATGGTTGGCATGCGCGCGGAGCTCGATGGGGACCAAAACACCTTCATGTTAATCTACCCGGCGCTTTCTCATTGCCCTGTGAGACGCCGCTGATGGCCGATACGTCGCAAGCTCGCCCACCCGCGCCGGCCGACAACATTGAGGTGCGGTTCGACGCAACTCGGCGGAGGGTCGGACTCGTCCTGGGGCCGATTGTCTTCGTGTTGGTGCTGCTCGCCCCGTTCGAGGCGCTCTCGCCGGAAGGACATCGGCTCGCCGCGGTCATCGCCTTAGTGATCGTGTTCTGGACCACCGAGGCGCTGCCGCTCTCGGTGACCGCGCTGCTCGGCCCTTCGCTGGCCGTCGTCCTCCGCGTGGCACCGGTGCGCGAGACATTTGCGCCGTTCGCCAACCCATTGATCTTCCTCTTCATTGGCAGCTTCATTCTGGCGCAGGCGCTGTTCGTCCACCGAGTGAACGAGCGGATTGCCTATGGCGTGCTGTCTTGGCGCTTCATCGGCGCGCGACCGACGCGCATCCTCATCGCCTACGGCGCGCTAGCGGCGTTTCTCTCGGCGTGGATGAGCAACACGGCAACGGCGGCGATGCTCGTGCCGATCGGCCTATCGCTGCTCGCCTTCATGGAGGGCGAAGGCAAGGTTCCCAAGGGATATGGGACGGCACTCATGTTGATGACCGCCTACGGGTGCTCGCGAGGAGGGATGGCCACGCCCGTGGGCACGCCCCCCAACCTGATCGCCATCGGCATGATCGAAGAACAACTCGACATCCGCATCACCTTCGTCGAGTGGATGGTCATCGCGGTTCCCGTCGCCCTGGTGCTGATGGGCATCGTGTTCGTGTATCTCAACTGGGTCGGGCGAACGGGGATCACGGAGATTCCGGGTGCCGATCGGATCATCGCGGAGCGCAAGCGCGCGCTCGGTCCTTGGAAGCCGGGCGAGCGAAACGCCATCATTGCGTTCGGCGTCACCGTGCTCCTGTGGGTGGGGCCTGGTCTGCTTCCGCTGTTGCTGGGCCGCGAGCATCCGGTCGCCCAAGCGGTGCTCGCCAGCGTGCCGGAGTCAGTGGCTGCGCTCATCGGCGTGGTGCTGCTGTTCCTGCTGCCGATCAGCGCGACGCAGCGCACCACGATTACCTGGAAGCAGGCCGCGCAGATCGATTGGGGTACCATCCTGCTCTTCGGCGGCGGGCTCGCGCTTGGCACGCTCTCGTCGTCGACGGGTCTCGCAGGTGTGGTGGGTGAGGGCATCACTGGACTCGTACCGACCAATGAGGTTGCGACGCTCACGTTCGCTGCCGCGCTCTTCACGGTGGTGCTGTCGGAGACGATGTCGAACACGGCTGCAACCAACATTGCCATCCCGATTGTGATCTCAATCGCCCAGGCCGCGGGTATCGATCCGATGGTGCCCGCCGTGGCGGCGGGCCTGGCGGCATCCGTCGCCGTCATCCTGCCGGTCTCGACGCCGCCGAACGCGATTGTCTACGCCTCGGGCAGGGTCCCGATCACCCAGATGATCAAGTACGGGATCTTGATGGATGTCGTTGCGGTCGTCATCGTCCCGACCATGGTGCTCGTGCTTATGTAGCGCTGACGGGAATGGATGACCCAGCACAGAGAAGGGTGTAGCCGGGCGGGCAACGACTCAACGTATAGTAGCCGCCGCTCGGCGCCTAATGCCTCGACCGTCGGATGTCTATCTCAGCATCATCATTCCTGCCTTCAACGAGGCGGCGCGGGTCGAGTACACGCTTGACAAGATTACAGACTATCTCGACAAGCAGTCATAACAAGAGCGAGGTGCTCGTCGTTGCCGATGGCAGCACCGACCAGATGCTGCCACCGGTGAGCCGTTCGGCCCTGTGGCGGCAGTACATCAACGCGCTCAACAACCGGGTCAACCGAAGCAGGGAGGGAGCCGTACGCCACGGCAGGCTGTCGGCCGACGGAGAGGTGCTGTTGTACTCCGGAGCGGATCTGCCGGTGCCGATCGGTGAGGGCGGCCGTCTGATCGAGGCGTTGGAAGGCGGGTCGGACGTCGAGATTACGTCACGGCGCCTGGCCGAATCGGAAATCCGCATCCGCGCGCCGTGGTGGTCTGACCTTGCCAGCGGCCTCTTCGGTGGCGTCGTGCGCGGGACCGCGCTCCCTGGCATCCGCGATGCCATGTGCGGCTTCGCGTTTTTCAGGCGGGCCGCAGCTTCCGATATTTTTCAGCGTCAACGCATCGAGCGCTTCTGTTTCGATGTCGAGCCGCTGCGGATCGCGCGTCGACTCAGCTATCGCATCGTGGAGGTTCCCACGGCCTGGGGCAATCACCCTGTGAGCAAGTTCCGGCCGGTTGCCGATTCGTTGCAAACGCTGGTCGACGTCGGCCAGAGTCGCTATTACGACGGCGCGTAGCGTATACGCACCGTCGCCGCGACCACCGACCGACGCGACGTTCAAGTGAGCGAGGAGCCCGTGGTTAGAGTGCCGCTGCATTCGGCGGGCGGTGCATCACGCCTAAGCGGTGGTGCGACTCGGTCACCTATCCTCAACATGCTCCCTCGTCGTGCCATGCACCGGGCACTGGCGCTTCGGCTTCAGCGGGGCCCCGGTGCAATGCGGACTTCCGCCACGGGCTCCTAGGGGTGGATACAGGTCAGGCCCGAATGCGGCACGACGTTGTGGTTGTGGGAGGTGGACCCGCCGGCGCCGCGGCGGCTCGCCTGCTCGCGGCCTGGGGTCACTCGGTCGTCGTCTTGACGAAACCCGACTCCCGTACCCCCTCGCTCGCCGAGTCGTTGCCACCGAGCTGCGGGAAGCTGTTCAGCGCGGTGGGCGTCTCGGCGGCAGTCGAAGCCGCCGGGTTTCTTCGGAGCCGCGGGAACACGGTGTGGTGGGGCAGTGGTCCGCCGCGCACTGAGTCGTTCGAGCGTGGCGCAACCGGCTACCAGGTCGTCCGTCGTACGTTCGATCGGTTGATGCGCGCCGAGGCAGAGCGCGCGGGGGCCGAGATCCGGCGCGAGGTCACTGTTCGCGGCGTCACGCTCCCACCGGCGGGCGATAGTACCGGAGGCGTTCGCGTCAGCGCACAGGACGCGCGCGGCGCACCGGTCATCGTCGAGGCGCGTTCTGCGCTCGATTGCTCCGGTCGCGCCGGCGTCGTCGGCCGTCGATATCGGGAGCGTGTGGCGGCCGGCGGTTCCACACTCGCGCTTGTTGGGGTGTGGCGGCACGACACCACCTGGGACGTGCCCGACGACTCCCACACGCTGGTGGAGACCTATGCCGACGGGTGGGCGTGGTCGGTGCCGACATCGGCTCGACGGCGCTACATCACCGTGATGGTCGACCCGCGCACCACCGCGTGGGACCCGGGCGGTCCGCTCGGGGAAACGTACGCCGCGATGCTTCGCAAGACGACCCACGTCGGCCGCTTGATCGCCGGTGCGCGCCTCGAGGGTGCACCATGGGCCTGTGATGCGTCGCAGTACGGGGCACGCGCGTTCGGAGGGACGGGGTTCCTATTGGTCGGCGATGCGGCAACGTTCATCGACCCGCTGTCGTCGTTCGGCGTCAAGAAGGCGCTCGCGTCTGCCTGGCTGGCCGCGATCGTCGTACACACGCGCTTACGGCGACCGGAGCGCGAGGCCCTCGCGCTCCGGCTGTACGACGAACGCGAGCGGCGCATCTTTGCCAGCTCTCGGCGCCAGGCCGCAGCATTTTTCGCCGATATCTCGCACCAGAACCCGCATCCGTTCTGGACCGATCGCGCGGACCCAGCGGACGACGAGACCGACCCGGCGGATGAGGACCAGATCGATCGGTTCCGCCACGATCGTGACATCCTGGACGCGTTCGACGCGCTCAAGCGCGCGGCGTCGATTCATCTCCGTGCCGGTGACCGCGTACGCCGCCGAATGCAGCCAGCTGTCGAGGGTCGCGAGGTTGTGGCGGAGACGCGCCTGGTGATTGGTGACGAGCCCGACGCGTCCGTCGCGGTCCGATACCTGCGGGGCGTGGATCTGCCGCGGCTCGTCGCGATGGCGGGGGAACACCAGCAGGTCCCCGACCTCTACGAGGCCTATCAACGGGTCTGCCCGCCGGTGGCGCTCCCCGACTTTCTGGGCGCGCTCTCGGTGCTGCTCGGCAAGGGCGTCTTGCGAAACGACTTTCGGTAAGGGTGGTCGACGGGACGCCTTGGAGTGTGCTACAACACCGACACTCGCTATATGGCTCTGATGGATCTGCGTGTGGCGCTCACCGTCGCGTTCGTGGCCGCGGCAGTGTCCATTCCCTCAATGGCGACTCAGGAGAGTGCCACCGAGGCATCGGACGTCGGCATCCCCGTGACGAGCCCTATCGTGCAGCGGGCGTGCGGCCGCTGCCATGCGTCTGACGACCGGGGTCGCATGACGCGCATCTCCTATCAACGCTCAACACCGGAAGGCTGGGAGCAGGTCATCCGACGCATGGTGCTGCTCAACAACCTCGAGATCTCGCCCGAGGATGCGCGCGAAGCCGTCCGCTATCTGGCGACCGATCACGGATTGGCACCGGAGGAAGTGCACCCGGCCGCGTTCGAGGTCGAGCGGCGCATGATCAATTACCGCTATGAAGGCGACCCCGAAATCCAGGTCACGTGCAATCGCTGCCATTCCTTCGGGCGCGTCCTCACGCAGCGACGGACCGAGGAAGAATGGCGACTGCTCACGGCGATGCATCGGGGCTACTACCCCTTGGTCGACTTCCAGTCGTTTCGGCTTGATGGTCGGCCGGCGCCCGACGAAACCGACCGGCGCAACCGTGTCGAAAAGGCTGTCGCCCATCTGACGACGGCGTTTCCCCTCGAGACCCCAGCGTGGACGGCGTGGTCGGCGAACATGCGCGCAACGCAATTGGAGGGCACCTGGGCGCTCGTCGGCCACGAGCCCGGTCAGGGTCCGGTGTATGGCGAGGTGGTCGTGACGCGCGTGCCCGGCGCCGAGGACGCGTACGAGACGAGCACCCGCTTCGCGTATCCCGCGCGAGGCCTTTCCGGCACACGGACCGGTCGCGCGGTCGTCTACACCGGCTTTCAGTGGCGGGGACGGTCCGAGGGCGAAGATTGGCCTGACCTGCGTGAGGTGATGTCCCTCTCCCGAGACCGCCAGGAGTTGATCGGGCGATGGTTCACGGGCGCCTACGACGAGCGAGGGATCGACGTCACGTTGCGTCGCGTTGGCACGGATCCGATCGTGACGGGTATTGCCCCTCGAGCCATTGCGGCCGCGTCGCGTGAGGTCACAGTGGAGCTGTTCGGATCGAGGCTGCCACCGTCGTTGGACGCGGCGAGGATTGATCTCGGCGCCGGGCTAAGCGTGATCGACGTCAGCGACACGTCACCGACGCACGCGACGCTGCGCGTCCGAGTCGAGCCCGACGCGGCGGTGGGCACTCGGGACCTGATCATGCTCGACGGCGGGGCCGCGGTGGCCGACGCCGTCGTCGTGTTCGACGCGGTGCATCGCGTGTCGGTGCAGCCTGATACCGGTGTGGCGCGGGTCGGTGGCCTCAATTTCCCGAAGGGGCACGTGCGATTTGAGGCGCGCGCGTATCATGACGGACCCGACGCGACGCTGGGCACCGAAGATGATCTCGACCTCGGCATGGTCGACGTCGACTGGAGTCTCGAAGAGTACGCAGCCACGTTCGGCGACGATGACACGTCGTTCGTCGGCACCATCGGCAGCCACGGTGTCTTCGACCCAGCCGGCGACGGGCCGAACCCTGAGCGGAGCGGTAATCGCAACAACATCGGCGACGTCTGGGTCGTCGCGACGCTGACGAACGCTCCGGGAGGCGGGGCGCTGACGACCCCGCTCCGCGGGCGCGCGCATCTACTCGTGACCGTACCGATTTACACCCGCCGTCAGGGAGGCGCCGATACGCCATGACCCAGCTTGCGCTCGGCGAGAGCCACGCCTTCGAGGCCGCCGGCCGGCGGTTTCTCTATCTCGTGCCGAGCGCGGCGGTGTTTGCGCTCGACGCGACCTCGGCGGCCGTCGTTGACGCGCTGCGCGACGGTCACGCGACCATAGCCGACCTCGTCGCGCGCCTCGCGGATGGTTTCGACGCGCAGGCGGTCGAGGAGAGCGTGGTGGAGCTCGCAGGCGCGCGCGCCGTCACGCGTGTGGAGCCCGCGTCAACGCCGCGTCTCTCGCCAAATGTCATCCCGCTGACGCCGATTCCGCTCTCCACGTTGGTCGTCAACGTCACAAACCAGTGCAATCTTAGCTGTGCGTATTGCTACGAGTATGGCGAGGACAAGATTGCGGAACCGGGTGCGAACGGAAAACCGAAGCTGATGACGGAGGAGACGGCTCGCGAAAGCGTCGACTTCATGTTGCGGGCCTCCGGGACCAGCTCGGTCGCACGGTTGACGTTCTTTGGCGGGGAGACGTTACTGAACTTCCCGGTGCTGCAGAAGACGATTCCGTATGCGCGGGCACGCGGCGCCGAGCTCGGGAAGCAGGTCGAGTTCAGTCTGACGACGAACGGGACATTGCTCCGTCCTGAGATTATCGACTTTCTCGCTGACAACGATGTCGGCGTGACCATTTCGATCGACGGCCCGCGCGAGATGCAGGATACGTTTCGCGTCTTCCATGACGGGCGCGGCAGCTACGAGGTCGTGGCGCCGAAGGTGCGCGCGCTCTTGAAGCGCCACCGGTCGCGGCCGATAGGCGCACGGGTAACGCTCACTTCGCAAGTACACGACGTCAAGCGCATCTATGACCATCTCACCGAGGAGATTGGCTTTTGGGAGGTTGGGTTCGCGCCGGTAACCACGTCTCCCGGACGCGGGCACGCGCTCGACGAATCAGGATTCGATGAGATGCTCGCTCAGTTCAGGGCGCTCGGCCACGAGTTCCTGCAGGCCGCGCTGATCGGTCGGCGTCACGGCTTCAGCAACGTGCGCGATACGATCGAGGAGCTGCACAAGGGTGCGAGCAAGGCGCTGCCCTGCGGCGCGGGTCTCGGCTTGATGGGGGTTGCCACCGACGGCGACGTGGCGCTGTGTCACCGGTTCGCCGGTTCTGACGCACACAAGCTCGGCACGGTCCGCGATGGGGTCAACACCGACGCCCAGCGGTCGTTTCTTGAGAGCCATCACATCGACCAGAAGACCGATTGCCAGACCTGCTGGGCCCGGCCGCTGTGTGCGGGTGGCTGCTACCATGAGGCGTACACGCGCTACGGCACGACGGAGGCACCGAATCTTCACTATTGCGACTGGATTCGCGGCTGGACAGAAACGTGCCTTGAGATCTACGGCGAGATCGCCGAACGCGCCCCGGCGTTCCTCCGTCAGTTCGATGACCAAAGTGCCGCTCCATCGTGAGCACACGAGGTGAGTGATGACCCATCTCACGCCCATCAACCAGAAGGCTGTCAGGATTACCAGGCACGTGGAGCGCGGCACGGGCCCCGGCGCGCCGCCAGAGACGGGGCAGGTCGTAGCGCTCCAGGACAGCGCGGGGCCGCCACAGCAGCCCCAGGGTCCTCACATTCCGCTGGGGTGCAGCTTTGTCTTCTTCCCTGGTTGGGAGGCCGATCAGAAAGGCGGGACGGCCGGGTTGTGCCAGCCTGTCGAGCGCGACCTGTTCGACTGTCACCTCGGGTGCTTCTGGCCGGCGCAGGTGCCCGACCAGATGAACCATGCGCCCGATTGGACGAGCAAATGCGCAGCGGCGCAGAAGGACTGGCGAAAGGTGGATTTGATATTCCCGTGATGTCCGTGGCTCAGGGCTTAAGGCTTAGGACTCGGGGGAGTGCGCTTCGCGGTTTCCTGATGTGTTGCCGAGGTGTCAACTGATGCGCGCTGTGGTCTGGTCGTTGCTTGTCGCGCTTGCCGCGGTTCCCGTGGCAGGGCAGACCGCGCCCGCGGTCTCCGCCGGCAACGGCACCCTGTATCTCGGCGCGTTCCCGCATCGGATCTTCGTGATCGACGAAGCGAGTGCGCAAGTCGTCCAAGAGATCGATGTGCCCCGCGGCGCGCCGCGCAGCATGGTTCTGTCGGAAGACCGGTCGCGCTTCTACATGCTCGACCCGTTGATGGAGCACCTGACGACGGTCGACGTGGCCGGTCGCGAGGTGACGGATTCGTTCACGCT
>CAZYFH010000051.1:0-24289 GCA_964646815.1 uncultured Vicinamibacteraceae bacterium
CTTGGCGCGTGACCCAGTGAGGATGTTATAGAGCCCGTAGTTGCCTTCGTGACACGCATACTCGAACATCGGAGCCTGAGTGCGCGTCATGGGTAGCGAACCCGTCCACGGGCTTGTCCACGTCTTCGGGTCGGTGACCGTGAACTCCCAGTCGAGCGTGTCAGGACCGATGCGCGTGTAACGTTCGACGACATGCAAGGCCTCACTGAGATCTCCAGTACCTCCAGTGACCTGTCTAATAATGGTCTTGTTTTTGAAATTGGTGGTCTCGACCACCAGCGTCTCGCCTTCCCAGTGGCCACGCGAGTCCCCTGCATACTGACGAATGGCTGGCGCAATGTGGGGACGCCCGTCCAGGGGGATGTAGCGAACTTCGTGGATGTGCTCTTGGAGAATCGCCACCCACTCAGGCGTCTGCACAATGTGATAGTGGTTGTTGTACCCACTGGGCAGCGAGGGGATCCCGCGGTACCAGATACACCGGACGGCCAGCGGTAGGTCCTCCCATGATGCGGCGGGGCTGCGTCCACTCCCCACATCTCTGAGCCGCTGCGCCTCCGAGGACGCGCGCCTCGTCTGTGCCTCGGGTATCAAGGCGGGCAGCCTCCCGTTCGGTGGATCGATGACTATCGACGTGCGCCCCGTGGTTGTCGTGCCATAGTCCAGCCACAAGTTGTTGTAGAAGCCCGGTGCCCCGTCCTCCCCCCTGTCCACGCTGTTGGTGACGGTCGTTCTCTGCGCGGGCCGGTTCAACAGGCGCTCATTCCTGGCAATCCTTGTTTGTTCGAGGTTGGCCGCCTCTTCCTCTGTCAGAAACTCCTTATCCGCCTGCTCTTCAGGACGTTGCATCGGCGTAATGGTGCCGTTGTTCCAGACCCCCTGCAGATCCGGGTGCCCCCATGGTGTGCGAGGAGCAGGCTGGGCAGCAACCGGAATGGCTGACAGCGCCACGACCGCGATTACTGTAAACACCACAGCGAGACATCGATGGTTCATCTGGCCCTCCTCGCTCTCGTCCAAGTACGCCCATGATGGACCCCCAGGCTACCGCATGCAAGACCACACTGCGATGACCGTGGGAAGTCGGACGGCGCTCAGAAATATGTATCGGAGACGCAACCAAACGGGTGTGTCGGCCGTCAAACCAACAGAGACCCGACAATGACCCTCCAGCATTTCCGACACGACGCGCACAGAAGGGACTCTCCGATGTCGACACCCATCACATTGTTCACCACGGCCACCATCGCCATCACCTGCTCGCTCGTCGGGCCCCCATCGGCCTCAGCCCAAGTTGACCGTGTCGCCGATCCGACGTGGACGACACCACACACGGCCGACGGCCAGCCGGATCTCCAGGGCCTGTGGGGCAACAAGACAATCACGCCGACGGAACGTCCTGATTCCGTCGGGGGAAGAGCGTTCCTGACGGATGAGGAGATGGCTGCGGCCAGTCGGCAGCGGATCACGGCCCGGCAAGCGCAGGACGACGCGCCCGCGCGTCGAGCCGAGGCGGGTGGCGGCGTTGGCGCCTATGGGAGTTACTGGCTCGACTCGGGCGACACCGTCTTGTCGACGGGGCAGACGTCGCTGATCGTCGACCCGCCCGACGGGCGGGCGCCGATCAAGGCCTGGGCGTTGGACGCCAAGGCATTCAACCTCGCGCACGAAGGCGACCACTATCGACATCTGAGCACGTTGGATCGGTGCCTGTCGCGAGGCGTCCCCGGCTCGATGCTTCCCGCCGGATACAACAACACGCATCGCATTGCGCAGACGCCCGATCATGTCGTCATTCAGCACGAGATGATCCACGATTTGCGGATCATCCCGCTGTCAGACCACGCGCACGTCGACGATCGGATCGGCCTGTGGATGGGTGACGCGCGCGCACACTGGGACGACGAGGTTCTGGTGGTCGAGACGCGGAACTTCCACAACCGTGGCTGGATCGCGACGAGTTTTGCTGGTGGGCGTCTGAAGGGCATCCCGACGAGTAGCGCGCTCCGCGTGGTCGAACGCTACGAGCGGGTGTCGGAGACGACGATCATGGTGACGGTCACCGTTGACGATCCGAATGTCTACACACGGCCTTGGACGATCTCGATGCCGCTCACGGCCGAACCGAACTACGTGATCTACGAGTACGCGTGCCACGAGGGCAACTACGCTATTCCCAACATTCTCGCCGGCGCGCGTAAGGAAGACGCAGTCGCCGCACACGGCGCGACAGAGGGGTCACGGTAGCGCAGCTACCGCGCGTCCGCCGCGACGCCAGTGCTCAGTCGTCCACCACCTCGACGGTGCCGGCCGAACCGTCGACGCGCAGCATCTGTCCGTCTTGGATACGTGTGGTAGCGACCCCCGTGCCGAGGACGGCCGGGATGTCGTATTCGCGGGCCACGATGGAGCTGTGACTGAGGACGCCGCCGACGTCGGTGACGATGGCCGACGCGAGGGCGAAGAGCGTCGTCCAGGCGGGCGTGGTAATGGCCGCCACCAGCACCTCTCCGGGCTGCATCTTGCCGAAGTCCTCGGGGCCGTGCAGAACTCGCGCCGGGGCCGTCACCGTGCCGGCCCTCGCCCCCAGCCCCTTGATGACATCACCCTGTGCGCCCTCCGCGGCGGCGGGCATTAAACGCGCCAGGTTGAAGCCGAAGAACTTCTTGCCCACCGGAAGCGCGGGCGGTGGCGTCACTTGGGCGCGACCTCGCCACACTGCCTTGCGCTGGCGGACGGATTCATCGCGTGGTGTCAACCCGCGCCCGCCCGCGTCGAGTGCCGCCGCGACCCCGTCCGCCTCTTCGGCGGTGAGCCAGAAGATATCGTCTGGCTCGGTGAGCACGCCCACGTGCGCTGCCCGACGGCCGAGTTCCCGCAGCAGGCGCCGCAGGGCGGGCCATCCAAGCCCGATGTCAGCCTGCACCGCCTCGCGCATCGGGAGCGCGGAGAGTGACCACGCGAGAAGCAGATCAAAGATCTTGCGCCTCGGGCCCCACGTGAGACGACCGTGAATCCGACCGGTCGCCTCCTCGCGCGCGGCTGTGAGCTTGCGCTGCCGGGCGCCGGGGTCGCCCACCGCACCGGCCAGGTAGAAGCGTAGTGTGTCGATCAGCGGCGCCGGTTCGTCGGCCGGAACGGAGCGGACGAAGTCCATGTCGTAGAGCATGGCACCGTACCGATCGAGATGCCCCTGGAAGCGCTCCCGCCACGCCTGCCAATCGGCGTCAGACACCGGACCCGGCGAACCTACATCGTTCACATGGTCGATGATCGACGCCGTCGGTGTCTCGGCGAGCCACGCCGCAAGCCCCGGCTGCGCCTGGCTCCACCTCGCGAGATCGAAGAGCGACTTCTCCGCCAGGATAGGCTCGCTGTCGAGACCCAGCAGAAAGGTGGTGGCCGAGGGGTCGTCCCTGCGTTTCACGAGGCGGTCGTAGAAACCGACGAAGGCCAGCTCGCTCATCATCGCCACCGGCATCGTGCGTCGCATCGCGAGGCCGAGATAGTCCCCGCCGGCCTCCGCGATCGCCCGCGCTCCCTCGAGCAGCTCGGCGGCGCGGCGTTCCTCCAGTGGCCCGTCCGACCACGGCGCGACCTCGGACGCATACCGCTCCCGCTGTTCGGCCCGCCACTGGGTCGGCCCCCCGCGAAAAAAAACGAGTATCGCGAGGGGCATCCGCAGCAGCATTCCCAGCATCGGGCGGATCCGTAGGGCCATCCCCTGGTAGGCGTAGCCATTCACCGCTTCATACTTCTCCATCGGCGCCGGCAGGCCAATCAACCCCATGAACAGCCGATCCATGGCGTGCTGCACGGCCGGCAGGCCGAGGGTCTCGTAGAGCGGTGAGAGGGGGTTCGGGAGCAGTTCGATGGCACTGGCCCGGAAGTAGATATGGCCTTCGGGAACATCCCAGCTCGACGGGGGCGCCGCGGAGGGTTCGGGCAGGGCGGTGATCGGGCGCGCCTGGAGGATGGCGATGCGTCCTTCGGCACGCGCCCACTCGATGTCCATCGGCTGACCGTAGAGCGCCTCGATTCGATCGGCCAACGCGAGCAACTCCGTTGCCGCACCGTCGTCGAGTGCGGGCCGCCGCCGCCGCTCGTTCGGAACCGGCTGTTCCTCCGATCCATCGTCGCTGCGGACGGTCATCACCGTCTTGTCGTTGATCTCGCGCGACACCACGCGGCGGTCGCCCTTGTCGAGGATCAGCGTGTCCGGCGTTACCTGGCCAGCCACGATGGCTTCCCCCAGCCCCCAGGACGCGTTGATGACCACCTGATCGCGGCGACCGGTGATGGGGTGTGCCGTGAACAGGACGCCTGCGGATTCCGCCGGCACGAGCAGCTGCACGACGACGGCCATGCCGACACCTTCGGTCTCGACGTCGTGCTGCGCTCGGTAGCCGATGGCCCGGGACGTCCACAGCGAGGCCCAGCAGCGCTTCACGGCGTCGACCACCGCCTCCGCGCCACGCACGTTGAGGAAGGTCTCCTGCTGCCCGGCGAACGAAAGGTCTGGCAGGTCTTCGGCTGTCGCCGACGAGCGCACCGCGACGGCGGGCGCGTCGCCCGGGAGGGACGCATACGCCGCCACGACCGCCGTCTCGACCTCGGCGGGCGTTGCCGCCTGGCTGAAGGCCCCGCCGATCGCCTGCGATGCCGTGTCCAGCCGTTCGGGCTCGGCGGTAGCGACCTCAGGAGCCGCGGACGCGATGACGGCCTCGAGGTCGTTGGCGTGCACGAACTGTCGGTACGCGGCGGTGCTGACGATGAAACCGTCGGGCACCGGCAGGCCCGCCGCCACGAGTCGCACGAGTGACGCGCCCTTACCACCCGCCGTCGCCAAATCGGCGGCCGCCGGACGGTCGAGGGGAAGCGTCAATGGAAGGTCCGTCATTCCTTTGCCCTCACCCGGGATCCCGAGAAGGTCTGTATGTCGACAACAATAGACGACTATACGACGGCCGGGCGCCAGCGCCCACCGATAGGCGCGGTGCGATGCTACGATTGCAGCGCACGAGCGGCACCCTGCCGCGCGTTGACGCCGTCCAACTCAGAGAGGAGCCTCTTGTCATGCACTGTCGCACTTCCGTCGTCCTCGCGTTGGCGTGTCTCCTGACGCTCCTGCACAGCCCGGGCACGTCCGCGCAGGACAACCCGGTCGTGGTGATCGAGACGAGCATGGGCGCCATCACCGTCGAGCTGTTTCAGGCGGAAGCTCCGATCAGCGTCGAGAACTTTCTCGCCTACGTCGACGACGACCACTACGATGGTGTGATCTTCCACCGGGTCATCGAGACCTTCATGATCCAGGGCGGCCGCTTCACGCCAGACATGCAGCCCCGGCCCACGCGCGACCCAATCAAGAACGAGGCGGCCAACGGGTTGACCAACGACAAGTACACGCTGGCCATGGCGCGCACCAACGCGGTCGATAGCGCCACCGACCAGTTCTTCATCAACACGGTCGACAACGACTTCCTGAACCATCAGGTCCGGGACTACGGCTACGCCGTTTTCGGACGGGTGGCCGATGGCACCGACGTGGTAGATCGGATCGCCGCCACACCGGTCACCGGCAGCGTGCCGAACGATCCGGTCGTCATCCAATCGGTGAGCCGGAAGTAGTCAGCACGCGACCCAGGGAGGCAGACCGATGCACCCCCGCGGTCTCGGATACGGGATCCTCCTGGATTCCGGCAAGGCGAACGAGCACCTCTCGCCCGGCAGCTTCATGTGTGGCGGCGCGTGGGAACTCGCGGCCGAGCGTGCCCGAGGTCCTCGGATAGAAACTGCCCTGTTCGTACTCATCGGCGCCGTGTTCGGACTGGTGACGCTGTTCTCGCTGGGCCCACCGAACGACTGACGATTGCTCGCTGGATCGAGTTTGTCCCGCTATACTGCTGCATTGGGACGTCACCGAGCGGGAGGACACGTCGATGCAAGAGCAGCCGATCAGTAGACGAGTCGGGATCGTCGTCGCGGCAACCATCGCAGTGGTCGCGTTCGTAGCAGGGATCGGAGTCGCGGGGGCCGTGACCGCCCAACAGGACAAGGCGCCACCGGCGTACCTCGTCGTGAGCACGAAAGCGCTCGACGCGGACAAGCTTGAAGCCTACGGCGCAGCCGCCGGGCCGCTGGCCAGAGGCGCCGGCATCGAGGTCATCGCCGGACGTCCGGATTCCACGGTCTCCGTGCTCGAGGGCAGCTGGCCCTACGAGGAAGGCCTCGTGATCGAGAAGTTCAAATCGATGACGGCGCTCAAGGAGTTCTGGTACTCGGATGGCTACCAGAAAGCGAAGAAGCTCCGCGAGGGCGCGCTCAAGGTCAACTTTATCGTCGCGGTCGACGGGTCATCGGCCGACTAGTGGCCTGTATCGGGTGAATCGATAGCGCCCACCGGGCGGGGCATCCCTCCTGACAGCGTTGCTCCTGAGTCACATACGGTGTGTATGCTCTCTCGTCACGCCTTGTCAGCCGGGCGTCGCGCATCGACCCGATGCGGGCGCTGCGGTGGGAATGACCGCTACCCGCAGGAAAAGGCAACACTCAGTGCGTGATACACGAACGTGCCATCCGCCTCGTAGAGCGACGCGGGGTGATCGCCGAGATACTGCACGACCGCCCAAACGGCCTGCGCGCCGGTGAGACGGGCAAGCAAGCACACCGTCTCTGCCGAGGAGCCCGCCACACCGCCCACGAGACCCGCGCAATAGCTCATCCCGAACGGGTCCCGCTCGAACGTCTCGGCCCGCCCGGCGCCGGTTCGTCCCAGAAACCCGAAGTAGCGGGTGTACGGCTGCGTCAGCTCGTGACCAGATCGCATGCCACGCTGCGCAATAGTCCGCAGGAATGACGACGCCGTTGTCGAAGCCCTGGAGTTTCCCGTCGGACACGTCCGCCTCGTCGATGACCCCATTCACGAGCCCGTTCGTCGCGCGGGAGTCGTCGATATGAGGTGCACCCAGCCGTGACGCCAGCGCCGTCGTGGTGCACGGCGCTCCGACAGCACGTCAGTGTTCCGAAACAGCACGATGCTGATGTCGCGATCTCGGCGAAAGTCTGGCGGACGACGCCATGACAGAAATAACGTAATTGTCTGAGAATAAAATGGTTGTCGAGTTCATTCGATCGGTCGAATCGACCCGCGCCTTCTCGCGAACGAACCCCTTTCTTACCTCGTTCGCAGCTGTTGCTACAATATCGTTGCTGACCGCGCCTCGTGGAGAGATGTTGCTATCAACCTATCCGAAAACAACTTACAGCGATCTTGTAGCTGATCTGCGGTTCACCACGCGCCTTACGTAGTGTCTTATCTGGAGACGTGTACCCTAGAGGACATGAGAGGGAGTGTCAGATGCGATCGGAACCCCAAGGTCTCTACGGAGACCCCTCTATTTCGTTGTTTCGGGGTACCGCTTGCATCAGCAGCCGCAGCGCGTTCCGGAACGCCTGCCCGCCGGCGCGCGCGCCGCGGTAGTGCCCCTGCCGCACTACCACGAGATCGTGCGAGGGGACGATCAACGTCGTTTGCCCACCGGCACCAGACATCATGTAGGCATCGCGCGGCACCGGATATCGATCGTCGCCGTTGATCCAGAAGAACCCGCCGTAGATCGGTCGGCCATCAGCTTCCCAGGCGGGCGCGACGGTGCTCACGAAGTCGGCGTAGCCCTCGGGCAGGATCCGCTCACCATTCCACACGCCGTCCTGGAGGTAGAGATTGCCGAGCCGGGCCCAATCGCGCGCCGGGGCCAGCTCGTAACCTTGCAGCAGATAGTTCCCGTACGGGTCCGTCTCCAGCACCATCCCGCGGATGCCGATCCGGTCGAAGAGCTCGCGTTGCGGAAACGACAGATACTCGTCGCCCCGACCCTCGACGGCGAGGCGCACGAGGTAATTGATTAAGACCGGGTCGGAGTTGCGGTAGCGACCGATCGTGTTGGGCGGCCACTGCTGCGGGCGCGTCGCTGCCCACGCGAACGAATTCGCCGATCCAGTGTAGACATACAGGTGGTCCGGGTAGCCAAGTGACGGGTCGAGATCGGGGTCGGCTACGCCCCGAAACCTGAGTCCGCTCGACATGCGGAGGATATCCGCGATGCGAATCGCCTGACGGGGATCACTCGCGGTCTGCCATTCCGGGACCGGGGCCGGCTGCCACAGATTGTAGACCCCCTGCTCGATCAACACGCCCATCAGTGTCGCGGTCAGGCTCTTGCCCATCGACCAGCTCTCGAGCGGGGTATGCATCGTGATGCCGTCGCCGTAGCGCTCACCGATGATGCGTCCCTTGTGGGTCACGACGAACGCCGCCGTCATCCCCTCGGGGGGATCGAATGCGGCGTCGACCGCTTGCGCGATCTTGCGGGTGTCGAGTCCGGCGGGCACCGGCGTGTCTGGCAACACGTCGCCCATCGGCCACGGTTTGGTGGCGGGATCCGGCAGCATCGTCGCGATGTCGACCGGATCGAAGCGCACGTCGTCCTCGCCGACGGGCAACGTGACGCACCCATGGTCGCCGTTGACCTTGGCGGTGCGCACGACGCCGTTGGGCAGCGTCAGGTGTACCTGCCGGTAGTCGCGATCGATCTCGCGCTTCGTCACGTGTACGCGATGCTCGTACGGGCCGCTAAAGAAGCCGACGTTTTCGGCCGCGAAGTCCGAGTCAAGCCCCGTGACGAAGACCGCCGAACAGAGCGTCTTTGCGAACCCCGAGATGTGGTGCGAGAGCGGGTCGCCGGGCGGAGCGATGTAGACCGTGTCGAGCTCGGCCGCGGCGGCTCGAGCCAGCATCGCCTCGCGCTGGGTCTGGCCACCGGACTGTTCGGTGACGGCTCCCACGCCGACGGCGATCAAGAGACCGACCACCAACGGACTGATCAGGAACGAGGACGATCGTCTTGTCATCAGTGCCCTCCGGTGCTCGCGCACTGCCACATCAGTCCCACGGTGAGTTGTCGCGGCTTCACTGTGCAGACCTGCAAGGCAAGGCTGAAACCTCGCCCTACGAACGGTGACCAAGGTGAACTCGACGCTCCGTCCCGTCCGGGCGTCCCTGCACGCGTCCGGCTACCGGGTCGCGCCGGTATCGTCCGCGTTCAGCACCTTCTCGAAATCGCGTCCGAGGTCGAGGCCCAGCGACGTATCGGCGCCGAGATCCTCGAGCACCCGCCCCGTCTCGTCGTGGCGATAGAACGATCCGGCCCGGTACTCGCCCTGTGCCGCGATCATCCACGGCGTCTGTCCGCGCTTGTTGACCACGTCCATCTTCGCACCCCACTCCACCAGATACGGGACCAGCAGGGTCCCTCCGGTATAGACGGCGCCGTGCAGCGGCGTCTGCCCCTTGTCGTTGACGGAGTTGATGTCGAGACCCAGCTCGAGGCACAGAGTGATGGCGGAGAGCGCGCGTCGTTGCAGCGTCTCATAGTACGCGGGGAACGAACGTCGCCCGTACTTGTCCTGCCCTTCGACGTAGTCCGCGCCAGCAGCCACCATGAGCGCCGTCGTCCCGTCGGTCGAGGTCAGGAACGGGTCGGATCCCCCGTCGACGAGGAGACGCATGATCTCAATATCGCCGTAGCTGGCCGCCAACCAGAAGGGGGTCGCACCCGTAGTGGTCGGCATCAGACCGTTGTCCAGTCGGATGTAACGAGACAGAAGCGGCATCGGCTTCTCGAGGCGTACATTCGGGTCGGCGCCGGCCGCTAGGAGCGCGCGGACAACCTCGGGCATCGCCTGCTGCGTCGCCGAATGGAGCGGCGCACGGCCGGCTCCGCTGTGGTTCACATCGGCCCCCTGCGCGATTAGGAACATGGCCAGCGGTGCGTGCCCGCTGTCGATGGCCACCATCAACGCTGTCGCTTCGGTGTCCGGCTTGAACAGCGCCCGCGCGTTGGTGTCTCCGCCAATCCCGTCCGGCGCGGCCTCGTCGACGGCCGCGCCCGCAGAGATCAGCAGCCGCGCGATATCGACGTTGCCCTGCTGCGCGGCGAAGAGCAATGGCGTGAACTCGTTCGTCGACCGTGTCGTCGCGCCGCCGCCCGATTCGACGAGCACCCGCGCGACCACGGTGTGGTTCTCGGCCACTGCCAGCATCAACGCCGTCTGTCCGCGGGAGCGCTCGGTCGCCGCCACATTGGCACCGCTGGCAAGCAGCGCCCGCACCACGTCGACGTTGCCAACCCGCGCGGCAGTCATCAACGGCGTGACGCCGGAGGTGCGCCCGGCGTTCGGGTCCGCTCCCGCCTCCAGCAGGAGCGTTACCATCGCCGCGCTCCCGTTCAGGCAGGCCAATGAGAGCGGTGTCACGCCGTGGTCATCGGCCGCGCGCGCGTTCGCACTGGCGCCGAGCAGCAACCGGGTCGCGAGGGCATCGTCCTGGTGCGCAGCCCAGTGCAATGCCGTCGCCCCGTCGCCCTGGGGCGCGTTGACACTCGCGCCCTCTGCGATCAGCACGCGCGCGGCGGTGTGATCACGCGCCCTGACCGCCTCGATCAGCGCGACATCCGCCGCCGCGACCACACCGCTCGCGACCACGCTGACCATCAGACAGGCCCCGACGATGGCGGACCGACGGCTAAATATCTTTGTCATGTGTTGAGCTTGACACCCCTCGAAGAGCCTCATGATAATGCACGTGTACGAAAGCATTTACAAGCAAACCCGTGCGCGCGGCTACAGGAATGATCATGTCGAAACCGGCGACGGCATCGGCGGTGCTAGCGTTGGTCTGCGTCCTCGCCGTTTCCATACGGCCGGCGGCCCAGCCGGTCCCCACACCGGCGATCGACGACGTCGCATCCCGCCGGCTGCTCGACCGCTACTGCGTCGGCTGTCACAACGATCGCGCGCGCACCGCCGATCTGACCCTTCAAGGCCTCGACGTGGCCGATGTGGGGCGCGTCGAGACCGAGACGGAGGTGTGGGAAAAGGTCATCCGCAAGCTCCGGACGCGCACCATGCCACCGGCGGGACGCCCGCGGCCGGATGACGCCGCGTACGATGCCCTGACCGGTCGTCTGGAGCGCACGCTCGACCAGGTCGCCTCGGCCAGCCCCAATCCGGGGCGACGGCCGGCGATCCACCGCCTCAATCGCGCGGAGTACAGCAACGCGATCCGCGATCTACTGGCGCTCGAGATCGACAACGAGACCTTGTTGCCGGCGGACGACTCCGGGTACGGCTTCGACAACATCGCCGACGTGCTCTCGGTGTCACCGATGTTAACCGAGCGGTACCTGAGCGCCGCCCGCAAGATCAGCCGGCTGGCGGTCGGCGACCCGTCACTCGCGCCGACAACCGAGGTCTTCAAAGTCGACAAGCACCTGAAACAGGACACACGCGTCAGCGACGACCTCCCCTTCGGATCGCGCGGCGGCCTCGCGGTGCGCCACCAGTTTCCGGTCGACGGCGACTACGTCCTCAAGGTGTTTCTCCTACGGACATATGACGGGAGGGTTCGGGGACTGCTCGAGCCCCACGATCTCGAGATCCGACTCGATGGCGCGCTCGTGGAGGCGCTAGCGGTCGGCGGCCCGCCCGAAGCCGCAGCCGAGACCGACGGCACGCCGCGACGCCGCGACCTCCGCAACGTCGAGGACGACGGTCGGGAGGTGCGCTTCACGGCGACCGCCGGTCCCGCCACGATCGGCGTCAGCTTTGTCGCGAAGGGGGCGGTGCGCGAGGGGATGCGGCGACCCGAGTACTCGGTGACGAGTTATGAGTACGCGGGTGATCAGACGACCACACCGGGGATCGGCAGCATCGAGCTGAGCGGGCCGTACGACGTGACCGGCCGTGGGAATACGCCGACCCGCCGACGGATCTTCTCTTGTCGTCCGGGTCCCGAGACGAGCGCGCGGGCCTGCGCCACCCAAATTCTCGCGTCGCTCGCGCGCCGGGCGTATCGGCGACCGGTCACCGCGGCGGACGTCGAGCTCCTCCTCGGGTTCTACGAGTCCGGCCACGCGGGGCGCGACTTCGACGCGGGCATCGAGATGGCGCTGCGACGCATTCTCGTCAGCCCCGACTTCCTCTTCCGGCGCGAGCGTGACCCGGCCGACGTGGCGGCTGGCACCGTGTATCGGGTGAGCGACGTCGAACTTGCCTCGCGGCTGTCGTTCTTTCTCTGGAGCAGCATTCCGGACGACGAGCTCCTCGGGCTAGCGGAGCGCGGCGATCTGACACGCCCTGACGTCCTCGACGCGCAGGTTCGGCGCTTGCTGGCCGACCCGCGAGCGACAACTCTGGTCGACAACTTCGGTGGGCAGTGGCTCTACCTCCGGAACATGGCTCTAGTGGCACCTGACCCGTACGCGTTCGGTGACTTCGACGCGAACCTGCGTGAGGCCATGGAACGCGAGATGGAGTTGTTCGTCGACAGCCAAATACGCGAGGACCACCCTGTGCTGTCGCTCCTGACGGCCGATTACACCTTCGTCAACGAGCGGCTCGCGCGCCATTACGAAATACCCAACGTCTACGGCAATCATTTCCGACGCGTGGCACTGGAGGGTGAACTGCAAGTCCGGCGCGGGCTGCTCGGCAAAGGGAGTCTCCTCACCGTCACCTCGTACGCGCACCGAACGTCGCCAGTGCTGAGGGGTAAATGGCTCCTGGAGAACGTGCTCGGCACGCCGCCACCTCCTCCACCGCCCGACGTGCCGGCGCTTGAGGAAAACGACGGCGCGGCCGCGGCGCCGCGCTCCGTCCGCGAGCGGTTGGAGCAGCACCGATCGAACCCCGTGTGCGCCAGCTGTCACCAGATTATGGACCCGCTTGGATTCGCGCTTGAGAACTTCGATGGAATCGGCCGGTGGCGCACGATGGGTGCTGGGGGCACGGCCATCGACGCGGGCGGTACATTGACCGACGGCACCCCGGTGGACGGTCCGGCGACCCTCCGTGACGCACTGGTCGCCCGCGGCGAGGATTTCGTGACAACCGTCACCGAGAAATTGATGACCTACGCGCTCGGGCGCGGTGTCGAGTACTACGACGCGCCGGCCCTCCGCCAGGTCGTACGCGAGGCAGCCTCCGACGACTACCGATGGTCGGCGCTCGTCGCCGGGATCGTCCGCAGTACACCGTTTCAGATGAGGAGATCGCCAGCGCCATGATGATCACGAAGAAATCGCTTCCCCGCCGGACGTTCCTGCGCGGTGTCGGCGCCTCGCTGGCGTTACCATTGCTGGACGGTATGGTCCCGGCCTTCGCGGCCGTCCGAAAGACTGCGGCCGGACCGCTTCCGCGCCTGTTCACCGGCTATGTGCCAAACGGCGTAATGATGGACGCTTGGACACCGGCGACCAAGGGCGCTCTGTTCGACCTGCCGGCGACCCTCGAGCCGCTTGCACCCTTCAAGGAGCAGGTCGTCGTCGTCAGCGGATTGGCCGACGCGCCGGCGTTTCCCCTGCCGGGCGAAGGCACCGGGGATCACGTGCGGGCCGCGGCGACGTTTCTGACGGGCGTCCATCCGAAGAAAACCGAGGGCGCTGACATCCGTGGTGGCACGTCGATGGATCAGATCGCGGCACGCGTGCTCGGCACCGACACGGTGCTGACGTCGCTCGAGCTCGCGCTGGATCCGAACGAACTGATCGGCGCATGCGAGGCCGGCTGGAGCTGCGCGTACAGCAACACCTTGTCCTGGAGCAACGCGACGACGCCGCTCCCGATGGAAAACCAGCCGCGTGCGGTCTTCGAACGACTCTTCGGCGACGCGGCGGACACGACGCCAGAAGCGCGTCAGGCCCGTCTCCGAGAAGACCGGAGCATTCTCGACTCGCTTGTCCACGAGGTGACCGACTTCCAGCTCAGCCTCGGTCCCACGGACCGGGACAAGGTCACGCAATATCTCGAGGCCATCCGAGACATCGAGCGGCGAATCCAGCTCGCCGAGGCGCAGAGTTCTCACGAACTCCCGGAACTGGCGCGGCCAAGCGGGGGCATCCCCGACACGTTCGCCGAGCATGCGCGGCTCATGTTCGATCTACAGGTTCTCGCGCTGCAGGCGGACATCACGCGTGTCATCACGTTCATGCTGTCGCGCGAGGTGAGCCCGCGCACCTATCCTGAGCTGGACATCCCCGACCCCCATCACGGGTTATCACACCATCAAAACCGACCCGAGCAGATGACCAAGCTGGCCCGCGTGAACCGGCATCACATCGAGCAGCTCGCGTACTTCATGGACAGGCTGCGCGCGACTCCGGATGGCGACGGGACGCTGCTCGACCAGGTGACGATTCAGTACGGCTGTGGGATCAGCGACGGCAATCAACACCTGCACGTCAACCTGCCGATTCTCGTGGCCGGTGGTGGGGCGGGAACATTGACCGGTGGGCGCCACCTGCGCGTGGCTGAAAACACGCCGCTGACGAACCTCCAACTGTCGATACTGGAAAAGCTGGGCGCGCGAACCGAGCGGCTGGGCGATAGCACCGGGACGGTGAAGCACCTGACGGACATTTAGGCTAGCGCGGTCGACGTCGACGGCATCGTCTGTCGAGGGACGGGAGCGAGCGCACAGCCTCGTCCCTTTCGCGTCTGCGCCGGAGCGGCCCTGACCCGTGAAGCCGAGGTGCCCGCGCTGCGGCGTGGAAGCGTCACATGAGCGCGTCTCGACGATAAAGTGGGCGTGGTTCCGCTGCGTCCGATGAAATTACGTGTGGAGAGCCTCGGTCTTCGCATCCTTGTGTCTCTTCGGCAACGGAGGCGCAATCCTGGTGCCGAGGAGGACGACGGCTCGACATCGGCGGTAGCGGCGCCAAAAGACGTCCGTGTCTCTTCCAGGGGCTGGAGCGAGCGCACAGTCCCGTCCCTTTTCCTTCTGCGGACCGACCCGACCGAAGCCATAGTGCCCGCTCTGCGGCGCGGTGGCGTCACACGAGCGCGGTCATGATTCGTCTCACACGTCTTACCAAGCGATACGGTGACACACTCGCGGTCGACGCGCTGACGCTGACGGTCGACCGGGGCGATCTTCTCGTGCTCCTGGGTGGCTCCGGATGTGGCAAGACGACCACGCTCAAGATGATCAATCGGCTGATCGAGCCAACGGATGGCATGGTTGAGCTGGACGGCGTTGACACCGCCAGGATCGCACCGCACGAGCTCCGCCGTCAGATCGGTTACGCATTCCAGCAGGTCGGGCTATTTCCACACATGACGATCGGCGAGAACATCGCCATGACGCCCACGCTGCTCGGCTGGGATGCGGCGCGTGTAGCCCGCCGCGTCGGCGCGCTCCTGGAGCTGGTCGAGCTGACGCCCGAGCTGCGCGACCGGTGGCCCAACGAGCTGTCCGGCGGACAGCAGCAACGTGTGGGCGTCGCGCGGGCGCTGGCCGCCAGCCCAAGCGTCATGCTGCTCGACGAACCCTTCGGCGCACTCGACCCGTTGACCCGGCAGCGGCTACAGGAGTCGTTCATCCGGATCCGCCGAGAGCTCGGTCTGACCGCGGTGTTCGTCACGCATGACATGGTCGAAGCGCTGGTACTGGGTGACCGCATCGCAGTCATGGAGACGGGACATCTCGTGCAGATCGGCACACCGCACACGCTGATGCACGAACCGGCCAACGACTACGTACGACAGTTGCTGGACACCCCGCGACGCGAAGCCCAGCGCGTCGGATTGCTGCTGGCAGGAGAGCGTACGCCATGAGCGAGCAACTGGCGCTGCTGCCGGGGTATCTGACCGCCCATCTCCAGCTGACGCTCCTGGCGCTGCTCTGTAGCGCGGCGGTGAGCCTACCGTTGGGTGTGGCGGTCACGCGCGTGCGCTGGCTCGAGCAGCCCGCCCTCGTCGTGGCCGGGGTCATCCAGACGATACCCAGTCTGGCGCTACTCGCCATCATGGTACCGCTGCTGGCGTCACTAGGGCTCCAAAGCATCGGGTTTCTCCCAGCATTCATCGGACTGACCCTATATGGCGTGTTGCCGATACTGCGGAACACGGTCACCGGTATCGCCGGCGTGGACCCGGCGCTCAGGGAGGCAGCGCGTGCGGTCGGGATGACCCCGGCGCAGCAACTGCGTCGCGTCGAGCTACCGCTCGCCATGCCGGTCATCGTAGCCGGCATCCGGACCGCCACGGTCTGGACCGTCGGCATCGCGACGCTCTCGACGCCGGTCGGTGCCACCAGCCTTGGCAACTACATATTCAGCGGGCTACAGACCCGCAACTACGCCGCGGTGCTGGTCGGGTGCGTCGCGGCGGCGGCCCTGGCAATGCTGCTCGACGGGCTGGTGCGGACGCTCGAAACCGGTGTGCGCACCCGCCGCCGGCGGCGGGTCGGCGTGGCCGTGGCGTCGATGGCGGTACTGTGCCTCTACACGGGATTCACTCTGGCCGCCGCGTTCGTTCCGCGGGGTGGTCGTCCAGTGACGATCGGTTCCAAGGGGTTCACCGAACAGTACGTCCTAGCCCATCTATTGGGGCAGTGGGTCGAGCGCGAGACCGGCCGACCTACCACCCAAATGCAATCACTTGGGTCGATGGTGGCATTCGACGCCCTCACGGCCGGTGACATCGACGTCTATGTCGACTATACCGGGACGCTATGGGCGAACGTTCTGGGACGTACGACGGTCGGGATGGACCGAGCCACGGTCCTTGCCGAAGTCAGCGCCTTCCTCGCCGATCGACACGGCATTCAGGTGGCGGCCATGCTCGGGTTCGAGAACGCCTACGCGGTCGCGGCCCGCGCGCAGGACGCCGAGACGATGCGGCTAACGCGCATCAGCGACCTCATCCCGTTGGCACCGACGCTATCGATGGGCGGCGACTTCGAGTTCTTCTCCCGACCCGAGTGGGTCGCCATCCGCGATGCCTACGGGCTGGCGTTCGAAGAACAGCGGACCATGGACGCGGCACTGATGTATCAGGCGGTGGCCGAGGGAGCGGTCGACCTGATCAGCGCCTACACAACAGACGGCCGGATCATCGCCTATAACCTGCGGGTGCTTGAGGACGACCGCGCGGCGATTCCGCCGTATGATGCAATTATTGTGGTCAGCGCCAGACTCGCCAGCGAGTGGCCGGATGTGCTCGCGGCGCTGACACGGCTGGGGGGCGCCATCGACATCGACCGAATGCGCGCGATGAACCTGGCGGTCGACGAAGCCGGTGAGAGCCCGTCCGCGGTGGCGAGGGAGTTCGTGGAGTCGCTCGCGGCGACCGACGGACCGTGAGCCTAGCGGCGCGCGAGTCAACAACACGATGTCCATTCTGAGGTTTCTCGGTCTCACGACCGACGAGGTCTCATCGCGAGCCCAGGACCCGAGCGCCGAGAGCGACATCATTCGCCGCATCGTCGGCGAGCTCGAAGCGCTGCCCGCAGTGAAGGCACGCTATCTCGCAACATTCGCATACGTGCTCGGACGTGCCGCGCATGCCGACTCGCACTTCAGCGAAGAGGAAACCCGCAAGATGCTGGAGATCGTCCAGGTCCTGGGACACGTGCCGGAGCCGCAGGCCATCCTCGTCGTCGAGATGGCCAAGAGCCAGGTGTGCCTGTTCGGGGGCACGGACAACTACGTCGTGACCCGGCAGTTCAAGGAGTTGGCGACACCAGAGCAGCGCTTCGAGCTGCTCGAGTGCGTCTTCGCGGTGACCGCGGCGGACGAGTCGATCACCGTGGCCGAAGAGGGACAGGCCCGGCAGATCTCGAAGGAGTTGGGTCTGACGCACGCCGAGTTCGTCGCCGCGCGGGCAACCTATGTGGAGCACGTCGAGGCGCTAAAAGCGTTTCAACGGCAGCGCGACCGGAAGCCGTGAGCGAGCGCTTACGACCCGTGGCGCACGTCCCGCGTCGCACCGAGACTCGTTGATGCGATCACCTGGCAAGGCGCGAGGAGAGGAAATACTCTCAATACTTTGACGGACGAGCGCCGTATGTGAGGCGGGATGCACCGCCGGTCGAATGCAGCAGGACTTGCACCACAGGCTGCTAAGCTTTCCGGGCCGCAGACGGGTTGGCGTCGAGCATCACCGCCACCCAGCGGAAGTCGGTCGTGTTCTCCAGAGCGATCTTGACCACCATCGTCAGGGGAACCGAGAAGAGCATCCCGACCGGTCCCCACACCCAGCCCCAGAAGACGAGCGAGACGAACACGACGAGGGTCGACAACCCCAGCCGACGGCCCATGAGGGTCGGCTCGACAAAGTTGCCGAACACCACGTTGACGGCCATGTAGCCGACGGCGATGACCACCGCGCTGACCAGACCGAGGTCCGGTTGGATGAGGGCGAGCAGCACCGCCGGCACCGCCGCCAGGATCGACCCGAGATTCGGAATGAAGTTGAACAGGAAGGCAAGCACCCCCCAGAGCACCGCGAACTCCAGACCAACCGCCCAGACCCACACGCCGACGACGATGCCAGTGGTCGCGCTGACGGCCGCCTTGATCGCCAGATAGTTCTGCACCTGTGCCGTAATGCGGCCCAGTGGCCCGAAATGGTCGCTCTCGGAGCCGAACGCGGCCTTCAACTTCGCGCCAAAACCGGCCGCTTCCAACAGGATGAAGATGACCGTCAGCAGTACGAGGAACGTGTTGGTGAGCAGCGAACCCAAAGCGCGCAGCGCGTTGCCTACCAGATTGCCGACCCGAGCCAGAGACGGCGCCAGAACCGACTGCCAAGCGTCGATCGGGAACTCGAGTTCTGCTGCGAGGACAGCCACGGGCGCGACCAACGCCTGGAGTCGTGCCAGATAGGCGTCCGGATCCAACCCCGCAAGCTGGGTCACCGAGCGGCTGACTGCGGCCACCAGCACGCCGACGATGGAAACCGCCAGCAGGATCGTCGCCAGCACCGCCAGCGGCCGGGGAACGTGCCTCCGCTGGAGCCAATTCATGACGGGAACGACCACGACGCCGAGAAACACCGCGATGAGGAACGGCTGGACGAGCGACGCCGCGGCCTGCAACCCGGCGATGACGACCACGACACTCGCCGCGGAGACCAGGAACCGAGTCCCTATCCCTACCTCGCCCCGTCCGCGCACGTTGGCGGTCATGGCACGTCGAACAGCGTCAGGGCGAACCCAGAATCAGCGTCGACCCACTGATCGCAGAACCCGAATCCCGCGGCTTCGCCCATGGCACGGACCTGCGCCCGCGCGTACTTGTGAGAGCTCTCCGTCCAGATCGCTTCGCCCTCTCGAAGGCGCACGCAGCACTCCGCGGCCTCGAGACAGACCGTTTGCTCGGTGCGACTGACCAGAAACGACTCGATCCGGGAATCGGTGCCGTTCCAGATCACGCGGTGCTCGAACTGCTCCAGCTCGAAATCGGCCTCCAGCTCACGGTTGAGTCGGGCCAGCAGGTTCAGGTTGAATGCGGCGGTCACGCCGAGGGGATCGTCGTAGGCGAGCACCATCTCTGCCTCCGGCTTGATGAGATCGGCCCCAAGCAGGAACAGATCGCCGGCGCGGAGCCGGGAACGGATGTCGCGCAGAAACCGATGGGCCTCGGCGGGCGCGAGATTGCCGATGTTCGACCCCAGGAAGAGCACCATTGCCGGACCATCAGCGTCGAGGCCGGCGACGGCTCCGCCGAGGCCTGCGCGGTAGGCCATTTCGTAGCGTGTGATATCGACGGCTCCATGACGGGACAGCGTCCGGTACGAGAACTCGAGCGCGGTGGGCGAGATGTCCACGAGGTGCACGCGTACCTCGCGGCCGTCTGCCACGAGCGCGTCGACGAGGATGGCGATCTTTTCCCCGCTTCCGCCGCCCAGCTCGATCAGCGACGCGGGCTCGGCGATCCGGTCGGCGATCGCAGCGTGCTCTCGCTCGAGCAGCGCCCGCTCACCACGCGTGATCTTGTACCAGGGCAGCTCGCAAATCGCCTCGAACAGATGCGACCCGAGCGCATCGTACAGATATTTCGACGGCAGCTGCTTCGACGGCCGCGTGAGACCGTCGACCACGTCGCGCGCGAGGTCATCGAGTGTCGTAGCCGCGCTCGCCGCGTCAGGTGTCGGCACAGCAATCTCGCCGCGACGCTTACGCGTCCCGCGCGCACCGGAACGTGGCGTACATGTAGGGATAGCTCGGTCGGAACCAGTTACGAAAGCTGCGGCGGATGAGATCACGACCGGTTGCCGGTGACGCGCCCTTGACGACGAAATGGTCACCGTCGAAGAAGTCGGCTGAGTACTCAGGATAGGACGCCATCGCCGAAAACCCAGGGAACCCCTCGAACACCGTCGACGTCCACTCCCAGCCGTTGCCGACGAGGTCGTGCACCCCCCAGGCACTCGCGCCGTCCGGATATGACCCGACAGGCACCGGGTCCCAATGCCGGAAGTCGAAGTTGCCCCGCGTCGGATCGGGATCGGCCTCTCCCCAGGGGTACGGTCGTTCGGAACCGTCGGGCGCGCCATAGGCGGCACGATGAAACTCGGCCTCAGTGGGAAGCCGGACGCCACGCCAGCGCGCGTACGCTTGCGCCTCGTCGTGTGTGACGAACACCGGCCAGCTCCGCGGAAGCGGCAGGGTCTCGAACATGCCGCGCCAGTACCACTCCTCCGCGACACGCTCCCAGAACAACGGCTGCTCCCGCCCGCAAGTCATCCGGCGCTCCCACGCACGCGGCGTCCAGAGCTCCCGGTCGGTGTAGCCGCCGGCCTCGACGAACGCGAGGTACTCATCGTTGGTCACGTCGTGAACGTCGAGATCGAACGTCGGGACGTCGAGGACATGCTGGGGAAACTCGTTGTCCCATCCGAATCGCACGTCGTCGATCTCCGCCCCGAGCGTGGCTCGTCCCGCGGGGATCCGGACCATACATCGCGCCGGCGACGCGCCATTGGTGAGGGGGCGCGACGCCGCTCCCGGGCGGCGTTTCCGCGCGACGGCGAAACGATGCCACATATAGAGCAGTGTCTCCTGGTGCATCACCTCATGCTCGAGCATGGTGAACACACCCTGCCCTCGCCGGAGGACCGCGTTGCCGTCACCCTCGATCGTGGCGGATTCGAGTGCCTCAAGAATCGCGGTGTCGGCCTGGCCCGAGTACTGCCGAACCTCATCGCGGGTCGGCCACTCACTGAGCGCCGATTCCTCGGCTTCCGCTTGTTCGTGCGGATCGATCCCGCGCGCAAACAGCACTTCGAGCTCGCGGTCGAGGCCCCGGTGGCCGAGTGCCTTCTTGAGAAAGCAGTTCACGGAGAACGCGGGAATATGCCCCTCGTAGAACACGACCGGGTGTCGCAGGGGAATTGGCCGCTCGTAGTACGCGCCCACGTCCAGGACGTCAAAAAGCACGTCGGTACGCGCGCGGTTCTGTCGATAGGACTGAATCGCCTGTTGGCGGTCGACCGCGCCACCCGATGTCGGCCCGCGGGTTCCCATGCGCACTCCTTTACCCATACCGTCGTGGCCCGATAGTACCAGAATTGACGCGGCACCCCGGTTCACGCACCGCACGACGCGCGGGGTCCGGACGCGCGACGTGCACCGGCTCAAGCGCGACGCGTTGTGACATAGACCGTGTGCTACGCTGATACGACTCCGCCTCACCTTGAGCGCCGCACAGATGCGAAAGTGGCGGAACTGGCAGACGCGCCGGATTTAGGATCCGGTAGCCGTAAGGCTATGGGGGTTCAAGTCCCCCCTTTCGCACCACCACCGCCCGGCGACCGCACACCCGCGGGCCGGCCGGCCGCATCTCCATGAAGACCGAGTTTACCGACCTCAGCGACAGTCGTAAGGAACTGGCCGTCGAGATCCCAGCGGCCATGGTCGACCAGGCCATCGAGCGGCTGTCGCGCCGATACAGCCGGTCGGCGAAGGTGCCCGGCTTCCGGCCGGGTAAGGTGCCGGTCAAGCTGGTACGCACGCGCTACCGGGAGCAGATCCTGCGCGACGTCGCCCAGGACCTCATTCCGCAGGCGGTTGATGACGCACTGCGCGAGCGTGGGGTCGAACCGGTTGCGACCCCAGAGATTCGGGACGTTGACGTCGACGAGGGCAAGCCGATGACGTTCACCGCTGCCTTCGAGACGGTGCCCCCGATCGATCCCGGCAACTACGATGGCTTCACGCTCCGTCGCCCGCCTGTCGCGGTTGATGACGAGGCGGTCGACAAAGCCCTCGACCAAATGCAGCAATCGGCGGCGCGGTCCGAACCGGTCGAGGGCCGTCCGGCCGAGCAGGGCGACACGCTGACCGTCGATCTCGAACGACGCCTGCGGCGGCCAGCGGCCGACGGCACGGAGGCGGAGGCGGCCCCGGAGCGGCACGTCGACGTCAACGTCGAGATCGGAGACGCCGCGAATCCCCCTGGCTTCGACGAACATCTCCTCGGCCTGGAGCCGGGAGCCACGCGGGAGTTCGCGGTTAGGTTTCCAGACAGCTATGACGTGTCGGAGCTCGCGGGGGCGGAGGCGGCGTACGCAGTCCAGGTCCGAAGCATTCACCGGCGAGTGCTGCCCCCGCTCGATGACGAGCTCGCGAAGGATCTCGGCGACTTCAGCGATCTCGCCGCGCTTCGCGTGCACGTTCACGCGGACCTGGAGCAGCAGGCAGAGGCGGATGCGACACGCGACGTGCGTACCGAGCTGATCCGACAGCTCGCGTCACGGGTGACCGTCGAGGTGCCGAACGCGCTGGTGACAGCGGAGATCGAGCGTCGCGTCGAGCACCTCGTGCGCCACATGCTCGGGCAGCGCATTGACCCACGTCGCGCCAACATCGACTGGGACGCCTTTCGAGAGCAACAGCGCGGGTCGGCTACCGAAGCGGTGCGTGGTAGTCTGGTCCTGGATGAGATCGCCACGCGTGAGTCACTGGATGTCGACGAAACCGATCTGGAGACGGAGTACGCGCGGCAAGCGGAGCGCAGCGGTCGCACGCCATCGGCCGTGCGTGCGCTGGTAGATAAGGAGGACGGAGTCGGCCGGTTGATGGACGGGCTGCGCCGGGAGAAGGCAATTGACTTCCTCTTGGCGCGTGCTACGATCGTGACCGCTTGAGGCGGAGCCCCAGCCGCGTTCCGAATCGGTTCCTCACGCGTCCAACCGCCCAGTCCATACGTCCGACCACCCGACCGGAGTGCAGGGTTGATATGGCTGAACCGCAGAACCAATTGATCCCCATGGTGGTCGAGCAGACCAACCGTGGCGAACGCGCGTACGACATCTATTCGCGCCTGCTGAAGGACAGCATCATTTTCATCGGCGCGCCAATTGACGACGGGTTGGCTAACCTGGTCATCGCTCAGATGCTCTTTCTCGAGGCCGAAGACCCGGACCGCGACATTACCCTGTACATCAACAGCCCGGGTGGTTCAATCTCGGCGGGCATGGCCATCTACGACACGATTCAGTTCATCAGACCGGACGTGCAGACGTACTGCATCGGTCAAGCCGCATCCATGGCGGCGGTGCTCCTGGCGGCGGGAGCCAAGAGCAAACGATACTCGCTGCCAAACTCGCGCATCGTCATCCATCAGCCGCTAATGACCGGGCTCGGCGGGCAGGCGACCGACATCGACATCCACGCCAGGGAAATACTGCGCATGCGCACGCGGCTCAACGAAATTCTGTCGACGCACACCGACCAGACACTCGATCGAATCGCCGAGGATACCGAGCGCGACTACATCATGAGCGCAGAACAGGCCCGTGAATACGGTATTATTGATGACGTGATTCGGCAGCGCGCCTAGTGTGCCTGCCTGTGTACTCATGGCCAAGAAGAACGGCGACGGCGAGATCCTACGGTGCTCGTTCTGCAACAAGGATCAGAACGACGTCCGCAAGCTGATCGCCGGGCCCACCGTCTTCATCTGCGATGAATGCGTCGAGGTCTGCAACGACATCATCGCTGACGACAACCGCTTCGAGAACAAGGGCGGTCTACGGTCGACGCTGCCGGTTCCGGCCGAGATCAAGAAACTTCTCGACCAGTACGTCATTGGCCAGGAGACGACCAAAAAGAAGCTCGCTGTTGCAGTCTACAACCACTACAAGCGCGTCGAGATCCAGAAGCAATCGAAAGGCCGCCACGACACTGAGCTCGCCAAGTCCAACATTTTGCTCATCGGCCCAACCGGCACGGGGAAGACGCTGCTGGCGCAGACACTCGCCCGCTTGCTGTCGGTCCCGTTCACCATCGTCGACGCCACCACGCTGACCGAGGCCGGCTATGTCGGCGAGGACGTCGAGAACATCATCCTCAAGCTGTTTCAGGCGTCAGGCGGCGACATCGAGAAATGCCAGCAAGGCATCATCTATATCGACGAGATCGACAAGATCTGCCGCAAGGACG
>CAZYFH010000052.1:0-24284 GCA_964646815.1 uncultured Vicinamibacteraceae bacterium
CCCAAACAGTGGTGAACCGTACGGGTGGTATGGCCGCACCGCCGATGCCCTCGATCCAACGGGGTCTCCCAATTACCTGGTCAACATCGCCGGGGCGCAGTCGCTGGCCGTTCGTGCCCGCGAGCACGTCCCCGTCGTCTTCGATGATCCGAGCGCCTTCAGGCGGGACAGGTTCCACCCGCAGCAGCACCACCTCGAGAAGCTCGGTACCGGGCAGGATGCCCGGGGCGATACCCACAAGTTCCTGCTCGACGTCAACCAGAGTGCGCGCGAGGCCTCGGCGCTCGTCCGCCAGGCGTGGGAGAACTACAACGGCACTCGAAATACCGACCTGCGCCTGCTTGACCTCGACAAGGTCGTGGCGCTGATCGAGAACGAGTTCCCGGCGCGGCTCTACTACGTGCGGCTCCGCAACAGCTTGTTCGACACGCACGTCAACCAGGAGAGCCCGCACAACCGCCAGGTGCAATATTGTTCAGACGCGGTCTGGGGATTCTTCGAGGAGATGAAGCGCCTCGGCAAGCAGGATGAGGTGGCCATTCTCATCCACAGTGAGTTCGGCCGACGCGTGCCGGAGAACACCGGTCTCGGCACCGACCATGGCACCGCCAACGTCTCCTTCGTGCTCGGCGGGGGGGTGACCGGCGGTCAGTACAGTCGCCCGCCCAGCCTGACCGAGCTCGTGCTCGGGGACAACTTGCAGCACACGACAGACTTCCGGCGCGTGTACGCCACCCTCATCGAAGAGTTCCTGGGATACTCGAAGTCGGAGACGGTGCTGGGAGAGAAATTCAAGACCCTGGGCATGTTCGCGTAGCGGAATCCAGCGCGCAGCCTCTTCCAACCGCACAGGCCGGGATCCCGTTTTATCTCTCGTCCTCCGCCCTGGACCCGGACAGCATGTTCGGCACGGAGTGATTGCCTTCATGACAGGCATATTCGAACAACGGACCCGCGGTCGGACTCATCGGCATCAGTGCCGTCCAGGGAGCCGCCCACTCCGCCGAGTCGGTCACCGTGATCCGGTAGTCGATCGTGTCTGCGTCGACGCGGGTGAAACGCTCCTCGACCACACGATCCGAGGCAGGGAGGTTCGCCGTTTCGATGACCAGCGTGTCGCCCTCCCAGCGACCGCGAGAGTCTCCTAGCCACTGTCCGACGGTGCGCGGGATATGGGGCCGTCCGTCCAGCGGGACGATGCGCGCGTCGTGAATCATCTCAACGAGGATGACGACATGGTCCGGTGTCTGCAGAATCCGGTAGTTGTGGTTGTAGAAGCCAGGAGACATCGCGCCTGGCAGGCCACGCGTCAGACATCGGTCATACGTGCTGAAATCCTCATATGAGGTAAATCCACCGTTAGCGAACGAGCCGCGCTGTTCGCGCCGACGCCGCATGGCCGCCGGGGTCAGCGGTGGGTACTTTCCGTCTGGCGGGTCCACAATCAACGACGTTCGCATCGACAACTCACCCTTCTCGAGCCAGAAGTCGTTGTACGCGCCGGTCGGCATGAACGACGAAAGCGCTTCGGCCGAGAGTCCGGACCCCGGATTCCTGGCCGCCCACTCCTCCTCCGTGAGAAACTCCTTCCCTGCGAGGTCTGCCGGTCGCTCCATCGGCGTGGTTGTCGTGTTCGTCCACGCCCCCTGCAGATCAGGATGACCCCAGGGCGTACGCGGGACGCTCTGCGCCAGGACTGACGCGGGAAGCAGGAATGTCAGGATCCACGCGCCCAATGCACCGTGAACGAGTCGGTTACTCATGTGAATGACCTCATTCGAGTATCGGACGAGCTCTGTGCCGTTGCGCGCTCACGTAGCGCTGCCGCCGCTCCGTGTCACCTCGAAGACCCGAATATAGCAGCAATCGACCATCGCCACCTCCCTCTCAACGAAGGCACCCACGAGTCTCGCCGCGTGCCGCCATCAGGGGGTCTTTGGCCGCTTCGACAGACATCGTTGCCGACCGTTCTGGCTCGGAGACACCGCCCGGCCATTGATGCCACATCGGAACACGGGCTAGACTATGGTTCGTTAACGATGACGGCGAGGGCGAAGGAGCAAGATGCCTGTAGCAAAAAAACGGGGCGGCCGGACCTCGCGGGACGACAAGGGCGGCAAGTTTAAGCGCGGCGGGTTTCGCCGGCCGAAAGTGTGCCGCTTCTGCGTCGACAAGACCGACTACATCGACTACAAAGATGTGCGGGTGATGATGATGGCGATTCCCGAGCGCGGGAAGATCCAGCCTCGCCGCCTCTCGGGCGCCTGCACCAAGCACCAGCGAAAGTTAACGACTGCGGTCAAGCGCGCGCGTCAGCTAGCGCTGATTCCGTACGTGACCGATTAGCGACGGGCGCGGGCAGCGTCGTCTACAGCGAAGGACGTCGAGGTCGAGCCGCCTATGCTATGTTGCTCGTGAAATTCGAACAGCTTTTCTCCCACTCAGAAGCCCCGCTCAGAGTAGCGGGTACCGTCCGAGACTGATCGGACCTCCCTTCGCTCTCACGTCCTTCCACAACACCCGCCGTAGTGCGGGCAGCAACAGATGACGCACTGCGCCGAGTAGGCGCGGGTCGGAATGAGAGAACGGATGAAGCTTGGCGAGCTGACCTTGCGCGCGGAACTCGTGAGCGCCCTGGCCGAAGCCGGCCACACGAAACCGACACCGATCCAATCACGCGCCATTCCGATCGTGCTTTACGGAATCCGGTACCAGTAGCGGCGCGCCGCCGCGGGCTTCTATGCCAAACCGGCCCGGCCGTGCTCGGCATAGCACCGATACCAGGCATAGAACGTTGACCGATGCACCTGCAGCGCGCGGAGTATCTGCCGCGTGGGCAGATCCGAGCCCTCGACCAGCCTTTTTTTGCCGGCTTTGAGGAACTCCTTGCTCCGGCGATAATCCAAATTGGGGTTCAGGTCTTCGCGGCAACAGAGGGCGGCAATGTTCTCCTCGCCCCGTAGGCCCTTGAGAACGATCTGGATCTTCTCTTCGGCCGAGAATCGCCGGCGGGTCTTCCGTCGAATGTCTTGAACGAACTTCTCTGCTGACTTTACCTTCGTCATGGGGACCTCCTCCCCTGGTGGCAACGTCTCTCTTATCTCACTGTCTCAATCGGTCCACGTTGGTTTGAACCCGCACACTGACCCTTGCGAACCGGGGCCTCTGAGTCTCGATGTCGGTGAACAATCCCAATCATGGACGAAGCGTCGGCGCGCTGCGTATAGTAGGGGCCGGGGGCGAGTTCACGACCAATACACGAAGGACAGAATGATGGGTAGCAAGATTTCCCGTCGGGGTCTCATGGTTGTCCCGTTACTACTAGCGGCCACCCAGCTGCCGGCTGCCGGCGCCGACCTCCGGCTGGTCAACGCCGCCGCGGAGCAGGACGCGGAAGCGGTAGGAGCGCTACTCGGCAGAGGCGTGGACGTCAACACGCCACGCGCGGACGGTGCAACGGCGCTCCTCTGGGCGACGCATTGGGACGACCTGGCGACGGTCGAGCTGCTGCTGCGGGCCGGCGCCGACGTGAACGCGGCCGACGACCACGGCGTCACGCCGCTCGAGCGGGCCGCGGAGAACGCGAGTCCGGCGATGATCGGGCGGCTGTTGGCCGCGGGCGCCGATGCGAACGCCGCGCAGACCAGCGGACTGACGCCGCTGATGACAGCCGCACGAACGGGCAACGAGCAGGTGGTCGACGCGCTCCTGGCGGGGGGTGCGGACGTCAATGCGGTAACGGCGGAAACCGCGAGCACGGCATTGATGTGGGCGGTGGCGGAACCTCATCCGGACGTCGTGCGGGCACTGCTCGACGCTGGCGCCGATCCCCATGCCTCGACAGCAAAGGGGATGACGCCCCTGCTGTTCGCGGCGCGCAACGGCGACGTCAAGATGACGAAGACGCTTATCGCTGCTGGCGTGGACGTGAATGAGACCGGGGTCGACGGCACCCACGCGCTGCCGTATGCGATCGTTGCCGGCCACGACGCCTTCGCGCTGTTCTTGCTCGACGAGGGCGCCGATCCGAACAGCTCGATGGGTGGGGTGAGCGCGCTGCATGTGGCGGCGGGTCGCGTCGACACCTGGTTGGGCGATTGGTACCGGCGTCACGGCCGAGGTGGGTATATTGCCCGCTTCCGCAGCAGCGATCTTGCGGCAGGTCGTCGGCTCCCACTCGTGAAGGCACTGCTGGCACGCGGAGCGGATCCGAATGCGCGCACGACGACGTCCGCCATGTTCATGAGCTATATCGGCTACCCGAAGAAAGGGGCGTTCGAGCCGTTCGCGTGCGGCACGGGTGACCTCCGAGGAGCCACGCCGCTGTGGGTCGCGGCCTACTGGGCGAACGCACGGGTGTCGCGCATCCGCCAGGCGCGCGCCGGCGATCGTGAGCCGGCAGGCGAGGGCGCGCGTCGCGCAAGCTCCGAGATCATCCGTGCGCTCCTGGCGGCCGGCGCCGACCATCACCTGACGACCGATGACGGGACCACGCCGTTCATGGTCGCGGCGGGGCTCGGCCGCTCGACGTATAGGCCGCGGGAACCGCGCGGTGTCCGGTCGCGAGGTGCCGAGGAAGCCGTCGAGATCCTGCTCGACGCCGGGGCCGACATCAACGCGATCAATGAGGCCGACTTCACGGCGCTCCATGGCGCCGCGTTCCGCGGGTTGAACGAAGTCATCACGTATCTGGTGAAGCACGGCGCCGAGATCGACGCGCGGGACTTTCGCGGCCGCACCCCCTATCGGATGGCAGAAGGATCCAAGCAATCGTTCCAGTTCCAGAGCTGGCCGGAAACGGCCGCGCTGCTGCTGCAGCTTGGCGCCAACACCCGGCTGGGCATCCCCGGCACGCTTCAGGAGCGCCTCCGAGACGTGCCCGGTGCGGCTGCCCGCGTGGCGGGTCGTTAGGTATTGGGACCGCGCGACCGACACGCTCGGACGCGTGCCACGAGATCGAGAGGCGGCCCTCCAGGGTCGTCTACTTGGCTCCCGAGACGAGCGATCCCAGGGGTGCAGCCCCAACGTTGACCTTCAGCAGCATGTAGGTCAGCCACGACCCCACCAGACGACGCATGTGGCACGTTCGGGGCGATTGCTGAGAACGTCGCCGGCGTGGACCGCGTAGTCCCGCCCCCGCGAATCGGCCCGAGGAATTCACCCGGGCGATCGGCGACGGTCCGCCTGCCCGGCATCTCGCCTCCGACCGTCACGATCCCGTCCCCCCCGAGCACGAAGTCGATGTGCTCGCCGACTCCCGTCGGCGGTCTGTCGGGCGGCACCACGGCGACCCGATTCAATTTTCGGTGTGTTCCGCGCGCGCGTTCCGTTCCTCGGTAATGCGCGAGTAGTCCTCTTCCGTGATGAAGATGACCTACTGGTTGGCGTGCGCCATCTCGTCCACGGTGCGAGGTCCGTAGCTCGCCCGCTGCCGCGGGTCCGGGTTATTCCGGTTCGCGCGCGTGTAATCTTGCCACGTTGTGATCTGGTTGACCGTCCCCTTCGGCAGCACGAACGCGTAGTCGGGGTCATAGATGTAGTTCAGGTGCCAGATGTTGTCGAACCAATCGGTGTAATCGAGCACCTCGCGGTGACCATCCGGGTAGAGCGCCTCCATGAGGAACGATTTTTCCCGGTAGTGCATGTGGGGTTGGACGTTGTGGATGATCGCCGAAGCCGGCAGCGCGTACGGGCCCTGGTGCTGCACGACCGAATTCGGTGGGATTTCGAGGGACCGTGACGCGCCCACCCCCATGCCGACGTACACCGCGCTGTACTTGGGCGGCGCGTCCGCATACACTCGGCATGGTGCGCAATCTTCCAACGCTGGCCTACTGGCAAGGCGACGTCTCGTGAACCAAGGAGTCACGGAGGTGAACCGTGAAGCGCTTGAGCCACCGTCGCATTGTCCTGTTGACCGCGGGCGCCGTCGCGGCGGTCGCCTGCGTCGTCGTGATCGGTGCCGCCACCGAGGCGCAGCCAGCCCAGGAGACGTGGCCGCCGCAGTTCCCGCGTGAGGGAGCAACGAAGCTCTTCGAGAACGAGCACGTCACCTTGTGGGAACAGGTCGGCCGACCCAAAGAACCGTTCGCGCATCGGCACATCCGGGACATCCTCACCTTCGGTGTGAAAGCGGGCCCCATCGAGGTGCTCGGACCCGACCTCCAGCCGCCCACCCCGTCGCCCGGCGGATCGTTGTTCACCGAGCGGCTCTATTCACGGGGTGACAACACCCTCAGCTACTCAAAGGCGGGCCTCTGGCCGCACGTCGAGATGGTCCCCGATCCGGACAATGTTCCCATCTCGATCTTCGTCGAGATCAAGGGCACCGAGCCGGCCGATTGCGCCGAATGGAGCACAGCGTGCCGGTAGCGCATCACCCGTCACGGCAACGAGCGGGGCCGCCGGTAAGCGCGCCGTTCACCGCGATGTCGCCGTCACCTTGACAGCCCCGGTTCCGCCGGCCACATCATGCTGCAATGAGCCGGCGATCCATGGCGCTGCCGCTCGCCTTCATCCTCGCGCTCGCGGCGACTGGACTCCTCCCCGTCGTCCGAGACAACGGGCGCCTGCTCGCGTCCGTCTGGGGCGCAGCGGCCGTCCTCGCGCTGTGGCACGGCTGGCTCCTGGCAAGCGCGTACCGTCACGGCCGCCGCCTCGCTGTCACGCGGGACCTCCGGCCGCAGCACTATGTGCAGGCGTGCGCGCAAGGAGCCATCCTGCTCTACTGGGGATGGTATTGGCCTGGGGTTTACGGTGCCGCCCACTTGCTTTCGGCTCAGATTCTCTTCGCCTATGCGTTCGACCTGCTGCTATCGTGGTCGAGGCACGATCGCTACGCGCTCGGCTTCGCTCCGCTCCCGGTGATCCTTAGCATCAACCTGTTCCTCTGGTTCAAGGCGGATTGGTTCGCTCTCCAGTTCCTGCTCATCGCCGGCGGGTTGGCGGTCAAGGCACTGGTGCGTTGGGAGAAGGACGGCCGCGGCGTCCACATCTTCAATCCATCGTCGTTCCCGCTCGCACTCTGCTCCCTCGCCCTTATCGCGACCGGGACGACGGACCTGACATGGGGGCAGCAGATCGCGACGACGCTGAACGACGCGCCGCAGATCTACCTCGTGGTCTTTCTCGTGAGCATTCCTGGACAGCTGCTGTTCGGCGTCGCGACGATGACGCTGTCGGCGGTCGTCACGACATACCTGTTCGGCCTGCTCTACCTTGCGCTGACGGGCACGTACTACTTCGTCGACTCGTACATCCCCATCGCTGTCTTCCTCGGCATGCACCTGCTGGTCACGGACCCCTCGACGTCGCCTCGCGCCGAGCTCGGCCGGATCCTATTCGGCCTGCTCTACGCCGTCTCCGTCCTCACCCTCTACGCCGCACTCGAGCGACTCGGGGCGCCGACCTTTTACGACAAGCTGCTGGCAGTGCCGCTGATGAATCTGGCGATCCAGCGCATCGACCGCTTTGCCCTGAGCTGGGCGAACCAATGGGGTCCGGCGGCGGCGAACCACTTCGCCGCGGGCCGGCGGCGACCAGTCGCCTCCGTCGGGGTCTGGACCACGGTGTTCGTCGCGCTGAGCGTCGCGCAAGGGGTCGGCGACACGCATCGCGGCCAATGGGTGACGTTCTGGCTCACCGCGTGCGCGGACGACCGCCGGAATGGCTGTCGCCACGCCGCACGACTCACCTCCGCGTACTGCCGGGACGGATCAGGATGGGCGTGCAACGAGTACGGCGTCCTGATCCAGCCAGCGTTGCGCCCGGAGCTTGCCGGCCGGGCGTTCGAGCGTGCGTGCGATCTCGGTTTCGCGGCCGGCTGCGACAATCTCGACCCGGCGCTAGCGGATCATCCACGGCGCGCACAGCCCGCCGCCGCCGACTACGGCATCGTGCTACGGGGCAGGAAGGGGCGCCGGCCGGAGCTCATGCCGTCCGAGATCCGGCAGCGGGCATGCGCGCAGGGGTTTCTGGAGAGCTGCACAGCAGCGAGCGACTCACCGATCCGCGAACAGGGCAAGATCGACGGACCGGGCCATGGCCCCGTAGCCGAGCACGTTCGGGTGAATCCCGTCGCAGTCGAAGATCGGGTTAATGAGGTCGCGGTCGTTCGAGTCCATGAGCACCTCGTCGAAGTCGAGCACCGCATCGAGATCGCCGTTCGACCGGATCCAGGCGTTGACCGCGTGACGCTCGGCGTTCCGCGACGCGCCGAACCCGAGCTCTGGCGGCAACCCTCGCGGAACAGGATTCCGCGGAATGATGGTGGTGCCGATCACCGCCAACCCGCGCGCCTTCGCTCGACGGACGACCTCGTCGAGACCCGCGATCACCTGCTCGGCTGTCGCGTTGCGGCGGAGGTCGTTGGTCCCGAGAAACAGCACGACGTGCGTGACACCGGCCAGGCTCAGCACGTCACGGTCCAATCGCTCGACGCCCGGCACGCTGCCGACCGGCGGGACGCGGATCACGGTGTTCCCGCCGATGCCGGCGTTCACCATCGCGACGCGTGCGGTTCCCGCGGCAGCCGCGTCGGTGTCGAGGAGGCGCGCATACAACACGTCTCCCCACCGGTCGTAGCCGTCGACCGTCGCACACGAGCCGTCGGTGATCGAGTCTCCAAACGCGACGATGGCGCCATGGGCCGAAGACGAGTACACCTCGATCGCCGACAGCCAGTGCATCCGTGTTGTGGTCATGGCATAGGGCTCGCCGTCGACGTTGCCCGTCTGATCACCGTCACGGGCGTCGGTGATATAGGACGTCGTCAGCCCGTTGCTGTGGACGCTGCTCCGCACGTTAGAGCCCGGAAGATGAAGGCTAACGACCAGTCGCTGCTCGGCGCGGACGGCCAGGGTCGCCGGGTCGCTCACCACGTACTCGCCAACGGGAATCGTCACCGTCGTGGATCCATCGAACCTCAAGACTGTTGCCGATCCCGCCACCAGCGCCGCGCCACGGGCCTGGAGACCGACCGTGGCGGCGCCGATCCTCAGGGGCGCCTCGCCGAACGTGTTCTCGAGTCTCACGCGGACCTGGTCACCGGCTATCGTCGACCGCGCGATCAGGCGCACGCTGCCGTCGGTCACCGTCCAGTCCTCGGGTGACGCGCCCTGGAGGGACGAGCCCCACGTCGCCACCCATTGCTGCGCGGCGACACGACCGGGATGGCTCACCGCGAGCACCGCAGTGGAGACGACCACCGCCGCTAGCGTGCGTATCGGTCGCGTGTCGAGGTTCCGCATGACGCCACTCCCTCTTGAGTTACCGATCATGGTGCGCTTCGCAGAGTCTAGCAGCCCGACATCGCGGTGCTATGATGCCGACATGACATCGGCGAGGAGGACGCGTGACCAAACAATACTTCCAGGTCGCCAGCGTGTTGTGGGCTGTCGGCGCCGTCGTCGTGCTCGCTCCATCGTCGGCCGGCGGTCAGACGCCGCGCACGCCGTGGGGTGACCCTGATCTGCAGGGCGTCTGGGACTACTGGACATTCACGCCGCTCGAGAGGCCGGATGAGTTCGCCGGCAAGGACACGCTGACCGACGAGGAGGCGGCACTCGTCGGCGAGCGGGGTAGGGCGGCTGCGATCGCGACGGACGAGAACACGCCCCGCGAAGGGAGCACCGGGGCGTACGGACAGCAGGTATGGACGGAGCGCTCGCGGGCCACGGCGCTCAATCAGCCCTCGTTGATCATCGATCCACCGGACGGCAAGATCCCGTCGCTGACAGCAGCCGAAACCGCTCGCGTCGAGGCGCACCGGGTGGCCGGGGGGCACCCGGTCCGGTCGCGGGCGACCGGGATCGGTGTGGACGGCCCGGAAGATCGCGGACTGGCGGAGCGGTGCCTGGTGGGGTTCAGCACCGGACCGCCGATGCTCCCTGGAGGCTACAACAACAACGTGCAAATCCTCCAGGCGCCGGGATACGTTGCCCTCGTCGTCGAGATGATTCACGACGTGCGGATCGTGCCGCTGGACGGCCGTCCGCATCTTGCACCGGGCGTTCGCCAGTGGCTCGGGGACTCTCGGGGACGCTGGGAGGGCGAGACGCTCGTCGTCGAGACGACAAACTTTACCGATCGGGTCGGGAGCTTCAGCACGACCGGCGTGTCATGGGGCACGGGCGCCAATCTGCGTCTCACCGAGCGGTTCACGCGCGTCGATACCGACACGCTGCAGTATGAGTTCACGGTGGAGAACCCATCCGTCTTCACCCGCACGTTCTCTGCAAACTACCCGATGCGCCGGAGCGACTTTCCGCTATATGAGTACGCGTGTCACGAGGGGAATTACGGGCTGCGCAACATCCTCAGCGGCGCCCGCGCCGCCGAAGGATCGCTCGCCGACCGCAGATAGGCGGTCCAGTGCTCGGCGGCTCAGGGCGCGGGGTCGGCCGGCTCGATTCGCAGGAGCGCGCCGTCAGGCTCGTCGGTGGTGAGATACAAGAGTCCGTCCGGCCCTTGCCGCACGTCTCGGATACGCTGGCCGAGCTCGGCCAGCAGCGTGCGGTTGCCGCGGCGTTGCGTAGTCCCTTCCTGGTTGAGCACGATGCGGTGCAGCTGCCGGGACCCTAGGTTGCCGCTGCCGAGCGCGCCGATGAAGACATTCCCCTGCCACGCGGGAAACGCATCCCCGGTGTAAAACGTGAGGCCGGCGAGCGCCGGCGAAGGCACCCAGTACATAAACGGCTCTTCCATCCCCGGCGCCCACGGGTGCTCCGACGTCGTGCCCGAGAGGCCGCCAAGCTGGTTGCCGCTGTAGTCACGGCCGTAGGACACGACCGGCCAGCCGTAGTTACGCCCGGCTTCGATGACGTTGAGCTCGTCGCCGCCCATCGGGCCGTTCTCGGTTTCCCAGATCTCGCCGGTGTCCGGGTGCACGAACAGCCCGAGCGCGTTGCGGATGCCGAGCGCGTAGATCTCCGGCCGGTACCCCTCGCGGTCGACGAACGGATTGTCGAACGGGACCGTTCCGTCGTCGTTGAGGCGCAGCACCTTGCCGGCGTGATTTTCGGGGTTCTGCGCGTCGTCCGCCGTCCCGATCTTGTGACGCGTGGGCATCCCCACCGTCATGATGATCTTGCCGTCGCGGCCGAACGCGATGCGCGAACCCGATGTGCCTTGCGCCCAGGCATCCGCCACGAAGAGATCTTCGACATCGGCGAGCGCGTCGCCGCCGTCGAAGCGTGCGCGAGCCAGCGTGCAAGTAGCCGCATCCCGCATGCCCTCGAAGTCCTCGTGGGGATTCCCGGACATCGGTTTCGAGTAGGTGAAGTAGACGAGCTGGTTTTCGGCGTACTGCGGGTGCAGCACGACATCCATGAGCCCGGAGTTGACGGCGCCGGTGTTCACCTCAGGTACACCAGAGATCGGCTGAGGATCGAGCACGCCGTCGCGGATGATCCTCAACCGTCCGGCCCGCTCGGTGACGAGGATGTCGCCGCTCGGGAGCACCGCCAGCGCCCAAGGGCGGACCAGACCGACAATCGGCACGATGCGGATCCGCTGTCCATCGGCGTTCAGGACCCGCGGCCCATCCGGCAGACCGGCAGGCTGCGCACCGGCCGCCGTCGCGGACAACGCCGTCGTCAATAGGAGGTGTCCTACCACGCGCATCATGAGTGGTCTCCTTTGGAACGGCGTCATCAGCTCACATACTAACCTCAGACCGCTCGCTGGGGGTTGAGCGAGGTCGTGAGCCGGTGCAACGGTTCGAGTGCGCAGCACCTGAGGAGTACGGCTAGGATGAGCGAAGGAGGGGGAGCAGATGATCGAACGTGACGACGGCGCGGCGCAACTGAGTCGCCGTGAGGCGCTGCGCCTGCTCGGCGCCGGCGCAGCCGGGGCAGGCGTTGGACTCACCGCCGCGTGCGGGCCTGGTGCGAGCCCGGAGCCCTCGAACCAGACGACCGAGCCGACGGCACCCGTACGGGCCACTCCCTCGGTCGTGTTCCCGGGCGACGCGATCGTCCGTACGGTGCTCTCCGACGTCGATCCCGAAGCGCTTGGCACCGGCGCCACTCTGTTTCACGAGCACCTGGCCTTCGACTTCGCCAGCCCGCCGGCCGAGCCCCGCGCGCCCGGGACGCCGGAGCCTCCCGGACCGACGAACGCGGAGATGGTCGACCTGTTGGTCGAGGAGCTGCAGATGGCGGCGTTCGACGGCGTAAGCTGTCTGGTCGACTCGTCGATCGGGCCGCGCACTCCCCAGCAGCTCGACAACCTCACGGCGATGGCGACCCAGTCGGGCATCCACGTCGTCCTCGGCGGCAGCTACTTTCTGCAGCCGCGGTACCCGGAGGCGATCGTCCGGATGTCCGAGGACGAGATCGCGACGCACCTGGTCGAGCAGGCGAATCGGGAACGCTGGGGCACTCTCGGCGAGGTCGGCAGCTCGTATCCGGCGATGCACGACGATGAGCGCAAGATGGCCCGCGCCATCAGTCAAGCACATCGTCGGACCGGACTCCCGATCTTTACCCATGTGCCGCACGAGAGCTGTCCGTCGTGCGCGATCGATCAAATCGACATCTACGAGGCCGAGGGGGTCGACCTCGCGCATCTGGTGATCGGGCACCAATCGACCATCAAGCGGTCGGACGACCCGGGCTGGGAGACGCACAAGGAGATCGCCCGCCGGGGGGCGTTCGTCGGGTTCGATACGGTCGGCCACCGGATGAGCGCGTCGTTTATCCCGGAGCGTGAGAAGGTGGACATGGTGCTGAACGCACTCGAAGCGGGCATCGAGGACCACATCCTGCTCTCGTCCGACTTCGCCAACACGGCGCAGATCAAGGCCAACTGGGGAAATGGGTTCTCGACGGTCCTCCTGCAGTTCGTGCCGAAGCTTCGGTGCTTCGGCGTACCGGAGGCGACGATCCAGAAGATCCTGGTCGACAACCCGCGCCGCTGGTTAGCCTATCAACCGGCGTCGGCGTGAGGTCGGCGAGGCCGCCGCGCGCCTACCTCTGTACCCATTTCTGCAGGCAGCCCCCGGACGGGCTGGCGTCGCAGCCGCCGGTCAGCCCGGCAAAGATGTTGCCGACCTCATCGCCCGCCAGGCCCTCCGGTCTCGTTCCGGGAATGAAGAATCGCAGCGAGCCGTCCCTCGCGCTACCAATGCGGATCCCCACCTGCCAGCCGGGGTTGCGGGCGACGCGTCCGCCACCTTCCGGGGCATCGGGTGGACCAGGGATCATGGCCCCAGACTCCGAGTCGGACACGATCAGCGTGTCGTCTTCGAGAATCGTGACGCCGCTCGGGCGGCCGAAGTGCCGCCACTCGTCGATGAAGGTCAGATTCTGGTCCAGGATCTGCACGCGGTTGTTCGAGCGGTCAGCGACAAAGAGTCGGCCGCTCGAGTCGAAGGCCAGCGCGTGCGGACCCATGAACTCGCCGGGGCCGGCGCCGAACTGGCCGACCGCCTCGACGAACCGTCCATCCGACGTGATGCGAACCAGGCGGTCGCCGTCCTGCTGCGCGGTGGAGGGACGCGGCCAGTGTCCGTCGGCGATGACGATGTCACCGTTCGGTGCCACGGCGCAGGCCGTCGGTCCGATGAACGTGTCCTCTCCCGCCGCTGACACACCGGCCTTCCCGAGGCTCATCAGCAGTTCGCCCTCCTGGCTGAACTTGTGGATCTGGAAGCCACGCCCACGCGTCGACGGATCGTCGCCGAACGGCCCGCTGTCTCCAGCCCACAGATTGCCGTCGTGGTCCATGCAGAAGCCATGGGCCTGCACGATCGTCCCCTCACCGAAGCTTCGCGCGATCGTGCCGTCGGCATCGACGTAGTTGATCGGCGGCTCCGAGCGGAACATCATCCAGGTACCGCCGGTATCGTCGGGGATGAGGCCGATGGCCGCGCCCCACTCCATCCCGGGACGAAGCGTCGGCCAATTCTCGAGCATCTGGTACGGGTTGGTCATCGTGCTCGTCGCGCGCCGCGACAAGCGCTGCAACGTCGACGGCTCCTGGCCGCCGGCACCGCCCTGCGCGGACATGGCCGCTGTGACCGCCACGGCACCCGCCAAGACACTCCCCACCGCTGACCTCGTGATAGCTGAGCGTGACATCCTCTTCCCTCCCCGGACCACGAATCGTTCGCGGCGTATCGACCCGACGGGCCGACCGCCCGCTGCCGAACCGCCTTACGTCCAGAAGCTCGCCTGTATAGCACAAACGTAGCGCAGCCTTGTAGGCTTGCCGGCCGGGCTGAAGCCTGGCCTTACGGTGGCCACACACGTGACCTCAGGGGTTAGTTGCCCGTGACCACGAACCTCTGCACCCGCCGGTTCTGACCGACCTCGGCGCCGTACACGGCGTTGTGCGAGTCGACCGCGATGTGGTGCAGATTTCTGAATTGGCCCGGCTCGCTCCCGAGCGAGCCGAACTCGCCGACCGTCTCGAGCGTCTGCCGATCGAGGATCCAGACACGGCCGTTGCCGAAGTCGTTCGTATAGATGTACCGCTGCCCCGGGTCGGCCGAGAACGCCACCCGGGCGGTCGTGTTCGCCGAGGGACCTGGCCGATTGACGAACCCCTGCATCACGTACTCGCCGGCGACTGTGAACACCTGGATGCGCCGGTTGCCCCGGTCGGCCACGTACACATGACCATCGTTCGACACACCGATCCCGTGCACGATGCCGAACTGAGCCGGGCCGCGCCCCTCGGTCTCGAGCGTCGCATCGGGGTCCGGCGGTGTGGCCGGCGGGCGCGACAGCCCGACAGGGATCGCATCGATCGGCTCGTCACCGAACGCCCCCCACTGCCGCTTGAAGGCGCCCGTCTCGGAGTCGAGGACCCAGACGCGGCGATTGCCGTAGCCGTCGGCCACGAACACCTCACCGGTCGGCGGGTAGACGCCGACGTCCGCCGCCTGGCGCGGGTTCGCCGAGTCCGCGTTGCCACCGCTCGCATCGTAACCGCCGACCCGAACCAGCAGTGTCCCGTCCGCGGTGAACTTGAGCAGCATGTCGTCCGACCGATCGGAGACGTTACCGCCGGCCCGCGGGTTGATGCCGGTGATCCAGACGTTGGTCTCGTGGTCGACGAAAATCCCGTGCTCCGTGTCGGGCCAGTCGTACCCATCGTCCGGTCCGCCCCACGCCTGGACAAACGCTCCGTCCGCATCGAACTCGATGACCGGTGGCGCCGCCTGCTCCCGACCGTCCTCCGGGACGGTCCGCGGTCGGTGCAGCACCCAGACGTGATCGCGCCTGTCGACCGAGACCGACGTCGGAACCCCCATGATCCAACCGTTGGGAAGGGTTGGTGGCCAGGTCGAGTCATGTGCGTAGACCGGCACTGCGTCCGCCGGCGCTGCATCGGCCTCCGGATCTATTGACACCTGGTCATCGTGAGAATCGACCGCGCCACAGCCTACGAGGCCGACGAGCACCAGCGCGATCGGCGAGAGCGACGTCCTAGCGTGTCGGAACATGGTGCGTCTCCCCTGGCTGCCTACTCCTTCGTCATGATCAACTCGACTTGGTTCCAGTCCGGGTCCTCGACGAAGGCGAAGCTGAGGCTCCCGAAGGTGGACACCGGGCGCATCAGCTTGCCGCCGTTCGCCTTCACCGCCACGATCGCCGCATCGATGTCCGGCACCTGGAGGATCAGCGCCGCCATCCCACCGGCAGCCGGTGCATCCTCCGCTCGCGTCGCGATCACGATGGGCGTGGACGTGGCCCGCTTGGCGAGTTCGGGGGTCGAACCGGTGTTGATGATGATCTCCGTGAACGTCGGCGATTCTACCGGCCGGCTGGTCTCGGACATGCCGAACGCCTTCCGATAGAAGGACGCAACCGCTTCGGCGTCGGTCGCTAGTACCCTGATGCTGCGCACGTGGATGCCGCTCTCCTGCGCCGTCGCCACCGTCGCCGTCGCGAGCACACCTGCCGCCACCACCGCCACCCTCGCGAAACGCATATCGCCTCCTTACCCCGCCCGCCGGCGAGAGACGTCGAGCCTGGAACCAGTCTGGAACCAGACACGAGGGAGCCTATCACCGACCCCAGTATCCGGATAGCGGCAGGCGAACGGACGTGGCGTGAAGCGCACCATACCTCTCGGCGTGGGGTAGACTGCTGGTCGCTGGAGCTCGCATGGCCCCCACTTCGACGAGGACGCCTGCTAGCCCGTCGTGAAAGACCTGCGTCGAACCGAGACCCCGCTGGATCCGAAGCGCGGCCGGCCGTTACAAGGCGCGAGGAGGCAGACGGTGACATATCGATCTCTGTCGCTCGACCTCCTGGGAGCGCTGGCCATCGGTCTGTGTGTCCTCGTGGCGTCAGAGCCGACCGCTGGGCAGTTGGCGCCGGCCGCCGATTGGGAGGCGCCCCGCACCCCGTGGGGGAACCCGATCTGCAAGGCATCTGGGATAGCAAGAGCACCACGCCGATGGAGCGTCCGGAGCAATACGCCGATCGCGAGTTTCTGACCGACGAGGAGATCTCGGCGCTGGAGGCGGCGCGTGAGCACGAGGCGACCGACGGGCCTCAGGGACGCGACGTGCGAGCCGAAACGGGTACCGAAGCGGACGTCGAAGGCGCCTACAACAACATTTTCAGTACGGCGCTCGGCACCCGCTACAGCCGGACCAAACGGACGTCGCTGATTGTCGATCCGCCGGATGGCCGCATCCCCCCGCTGACGCCGGAGGCCAAAGCGCGGCGTGCGGCCACCGCGCAGGCCGCCCGGGCACGCGGTCCCCGCCGTGCCGATCTCCCGTACCCGGTCGACACCGGCCGCTCGTACGACAACCCGGAGGACATCCGGAACATGGAGCGCTGCCTCGGTGTCTCGATCCCATGCACCGGCGGGCTGTGTGGATTCAGCCGACTGGTCCAGGGCCCCAAGTGGGTCGGCATCTACTACGAGCAGGGGCACGGCGGCGGCGGCTACAGGTCGATCCCACTCGACGGCCGACCGCATCTGCCGCCGCACATTCGGCAGTGGCTCGGCGACTCGGTGGGGCACTGGGAGGGCGACACGCTCGTGGTCGATACGACGAACTTCACCGACCAGACGAGCTTCCAGGGGTCGAGTGAACAACTGCGTCTCGTCGAGCGCTTCACGCGCGTTGCTGACGACCTGCTCAGATACGAGATCACGGTAGAGGACCCGACCGTGTGGACACAGCACTGGACGATGGAGCTCGCCCCGACGCTCCAAGACAACACCGAGAACCTGATCTTCGAGGCCGCCTGTCACGAGGGAAACTACTCGCTGACGACGATGCTCGCCGGGGCGCGCCTAGAGGAAGCGGAAGCGGAACGAAGCGGCCGGTGAGGCGGGCGTCGCGGCTGACGCCGGCAGCACGGAACGGGCGGCCTGTCCGCTGACGAGAAGGGAGTTGGAGGGATGAAAACGAGCGTACTCAGTGCTTCGGTCGTGGCGTGCGTATGGTTGGCGGCCGCGCCCGCCGTCGCGCACCACGCGTTCTCCGCCGAGTTTAACGCCAAGCGGCCGGTGCATTTCCAGGGAACGGTAGCCAAGGTGGAGTGGATCAACCCGCACGCCTGGATCCACATCGACGTGACCCAGTCGGACGGCTCCGTCGAGCGCTGGATGATCGAGGGGGGTAACCCCCACAACCTGTTCCGACGGGGGTTCTCCAAGGACGTGCTGCGGATCGGCATGGACATCATCGTCGACGGCTATCAGGCGAAGGACAGATCGCGCCGGGCCAACGGTCGCGACCTGACGCTTCCCGACGGCCGCACGCTCTTCCTCGGCTCGTCTGGCACCGGCGCGCCGCGGGACGGCCGGGACCCGAGCGAGCGTCCGTGAGCGTGGCGACGCGGAGGCCGCGTCGAGGGTCGCGACGGAAAACTCAGCGAGGTCAAGAGGCGCGCGTCGCGGCGACGCGCCTCCAGGAACGAGGTGAGCGGTGCGAAAGCCACGGACCACGGTAGCGCGCGGCATGCCGGCGGGAATCCTCGTCCTGCTGGTCGGCGTCATGGCGTGCCATCAGGCACCGACACCCGATGCGTCGTCGAGCAACGCGATCCCGCGTCTGGAAGGAACATCACACCCCGACATTCAGGGGGTGTGGCAGGCGATGAGGGAGGTGGGCTACAACCTCGAGGGGCACGCGGCGGCTGCGGCGGTTGTGCTGCATCCCGGCGTGCCAGGCGGGAATCCGGTACCCGGGGCACCTGTCCTCGCCCTAGGCGCCTTCGGCGGGATACCGCCGTCTCAGGGTGTCGTCGTCGGCGGGTCGATCCCGTACCGGGCAGACGCGTTGGCCCAACGTGACGAGAACCGCGCCAACGCCCTAGTGCGCGACCCCCTCGTCAAGTGCCTGCTGCCCGGAGTGCTGCGCGCAACGTACCTGCCGTTTCCGTTTCAGATCACCCAGGGGACCGACAAGGTGATGATCGCCTACGGGTTCTCGAACGCGGGCCGGACGATTCATCTCGACGAGGTCAACGGTCCAGTCGTCGATTCGTGGATGGGGCACTCCGCCGGCCGCTGGGAGGACGAGACGCTGGTCGTGGAAGTGACGGCGCTGATCGACCAGACGTGGTTCGACCGGTCAGGGAACTATCACAGCGGCGCCATGCGCGTGGTGGAACGATTCACGCCGATCACGCCGTACCACATGCAGTACGAGGCGACGATCGACGACCTGGAGGTCTTCACCGAGCCATGGACGATTGCGCTACCGCTCTACCGGCGGATGGAGGAGCACCCGGCGGTCCTGGAATATCGATGCGTCAAGATGGTCGAGGAGCTCGTCTACGGGCATCTGCGCAAGGCGCAGCTGGTGCAGCACTGGGAGGGAGATTACGGGCGGCGCGGCGGGACGGTGGTCGTCGACATCACGCGCCGGCCCACGGCTCGCGAAGCGGAGCCGTAACCCAGGTGCTGACTTCGTGTCCGTAGCGCAGGCTTCAGTCTGTGGGGCGAGTCCAACGCCACGCCCTACGTGGGCCACACACGTGAGCTCCGGGGCCAGCGGCCGACACACCGGTCAGCGTCGCGCCTCAGAACACCGCGAGCGGGTTAATCGCTGAGCCGGCGCCGTTCGGCACGCCGTGCGGCGAGGCCATGAACAGGAACTCCCAGCGGTTCAGCTCGTTGGCGGTCTCCGCCAGCTCCTCGAGGCCGAGGTTGTCGAACAGGTGCACGCCGAGTGACACGAGCGCAAAGAAGTGCACCGGGATGGTCACCCCCTCGACGACGCCGCCTTCCTGCGGCACGTCGGCCCCGAGGAGGGCGATGTCCCGCTCCTTGAAGAACGGCAGCAGCGATGGGTGGTAGCCGCCCTGCTGTCCGATGTCGCGGCCGGTGCGCAGGAACAGCGCGTCGCCCGACGAGATCGTGATGCCGGTCTCGGCCTCCCACGCCTCGATGTCGCGCCGCCGGACCGGGTGGCCGGGCAGGTCGACCAGGACGCCGCGCGTGACGAGCCCACCCTTCAGATTAACGACGCCCATCCGCGTGCACCCGTCCTGGGTCGAGGCAACCTCGTCAAAGCTGAGACCGTTGTAGACCTGTCCCCCGTACGCGACGTGGCACAGGGCATCGAGATGTGACACGAGCCCGCCGTGGTACTCGATCTCGTAGCGCTCCCAGAAGTAGCCGTTCTCGGCGTCGATGTCGAACACGTTTCGGACCGAGCCGACGAGCAGCGGTCGTCGGTTCGCGCTCACCTCATCTGGGTCCTCGAGTGGGTTCACGGTCATAGCGCGAGCCATCGAGACCACGCGACCCGTCTCAACGAGACGCGCGGCCTCCACGCGCTTGGCCGGGGTCACGAGGTTGAGGGCGCCGAGCTGGTCATCCTCTCCCCAGCGGCCCCAGTTCGACAGCTCGCTCATCCACCTGTCGAACTGTTCCTTGGTGACCTCCTCGCCCGGCTCGCCCTGGGCCCCGCCCACCGAGCAGCCAGAGAACGCCACCACCGCGCCCACCACCAGACCACCTGCCAGCCGGATCCACTTCATGAAACCCCCTCTGGAACGCGCACGGCGAATGCGCCGCTGTGACCGAGTTTCTCGAGATCGTCGTGCAATGCAACGGCTCGCAGACGCAGGTCGACCGGCAGCTCCGATCGCGGTACGCGGAGTGGTCTGCCAATCGGACCACTGCTCATCGAGCCCCTATTGTAGGTCGCCTCGTCGAGCTCGGGTTGTTGTCTACGTCAGGACGGGGCCGCAACACGCGGCTTCGGCTCCTCGCAACGGACGGGCAGTTCCTCCAAGATCATTGCCGACGACCCGAAGCTATCGGCAGCCGGCGTCGCTCGAGCGCTTACACCACCCTCGGCCCGTTGAGATTCCTCGCAATTACAACGCGGCGCTCGATTTCGTCGACCGCAACGTCGAGGAGGGACGGGGCGACAAGGCTGCCTTCGTCGGCTGGATCGCGCCGCCCAAGCGCGGCATCGACAACAAGCCGGGAAACTTCGAATACGTCAGACTCGAGGCATGAGCTAGCAGCCCGTGGTGGGAACCCCGAGTGCCCCACTCCGCGGCCGCGAGGCGCGCTGTGCGAGCCTTGGCCCTGATGGGGTTTCGCCCCAAGCTCCCGCGACCACCCGGCGCAAGGCGTCGGTCTGATATTGTGGTGCGTCACGTCGCCGAGTCAGGAGACACGCTGAGCCCGCACATGAAGTTTGCGCCCCGCATCAAGAGGATTGCGGTTGTCGTGGTCGCGGCGCTCGCGACGACAGCCGTGGGCCGCGCCGAGGATTGGCCCCAGTGGCGGGGACGTGACCGTCTGGCCGTATGGCACGAGACCGGCATCATCGACCGGTTCCCGGACGAGGGTTTGAAGCTGTCCTGGCGGGTGCCGATCAACTCGGGGTACGCGGGGCCGGCGGTCGCAGACGGGCGCGTCTTCGTGCTGGACTGGACCGCAGACCCTGCGTCTCGCACGCTGGACGGCACGGAGCGGGTGTTGGCTCTCGACGAGGGAACCGGCGACGTGCTCTGGCAGCACGAATGGCAGACGTCGTATCGGTCGCTGATGGCCTCCTACGCAATCGGGCCGCGTGCGACGCCGACCGTCGACGCGGACCGCGTCTACGTCGTCGGCGCCACAGGCCGACTCTTGTGTCTCGATGTCGAGACCGGCGAGCCGCAATGGGAGACGGACTATGTGGGCGACTACGACATGTCGGTTGCGCCGTGGGGCGTTACCAGTGCGCCGCTGGTCGACGGTCCGCGGCTGCTCGCCATCGTCGGAGGCGAGCCAGACGCGCTGGTGGTGGCGTTCGACAAGCGGACGGGCGCGGAGCTCTGGCGGGCGCTCGACGTCGTGGCGGAGGCCGGCTACGGCCACCCGATCATCTATGAGGCCGGCGGTGCCCGCCAGCTCATCGTCTGGCATCCGAGCGGCCTCGCGTCGCTCGATCCCGAGACCGGTGACGTCTACTGGGAACACGCCTTCGATACGCCGGACGGGCTCACGGTGGCGACGCCGGTCAGGAGCGACAGCTACTTGCTGGTCTCCCAGATCTACAACGGCGCGCTGATGATGCGGCTCAGCTCCGATCGTCCGGCCGCCGAGCTCATCTGGAAGGGATCCGCGAACAGCTACGAGCCGGACAAGACCGACGGTCTCCACGCGATGACGACGACACCCATCGTCATCGGCGATCACCTCTACGGCGTCGGCGCTCACGGTGAGCTGCGTGGGTTGGATGCGCGCACCGGCGAGCGGCTGTGGATGAGCGACGAGTTGACCACGCAGGCATCGTACGCCACGGCGTTCTTCGTACGGCAGGGCGATCGATACTTCGTCAACAACGATGACGGCGAGCTGATTCTGGCTCGATTCGAGCCGTCGGGGTATGTGGAGTTGGACCGCGTGACGCTGATCGAGCCGACCGCGAGGCCAGCGCTGGGGCACGGGCCAGACCGTCTCGTCAACTGGGTGCACCCGGCGTACGCCAACGGCCACGTGATTCAGCGCAACGATCGGGAGATTCTGAGAGCGTCGCTCTCCGCGTCGGATTATTGAGAACCTACGGGTGCGTACGCTACAAGACGTCGTGCGCGTCGGACTGCGGTCGCACGAATTTTCATTACGAGGGAGGACAGCATGAAAAGAGCAATCGTGCTCGGGTCGGTGATCGCTCTTGGCGCCGTCTCGTTGGTCGCCGTGTCGGCGCAACAGGGCGAGATGGTCGTCGAGGTGGAGCAGATCAAGGACAACCTCTACGTGCTGCGCGGTGGAGGCGGAAACTCCGCGGCGTTCGTGACGAGCGGCGGCGTGGTGCTGGTCGACACCAAGGTCGCCGGATGGGGGCAGCCGCTGATCGACAAGATCGGCGAGCTGACGTCGAATCCAGTGACGACCATCATCAACACGCACGCCCATTTCGACCACGTGAGCGGCAACGTCGAGTTCCCCGCGTCGGTGGAATTCGTCGCGCACGAGAACGCCAAGCAGCTCATGGAAGCGTGGAATCCGGTCACCGGATTTCCGGGCGATTTCCCAGACGTCTTCGACCAGAGCAACGGCCACGGACTGCCGTCGCGGACCTACAGCGACCAGCTGACGCTGGGTCGCGGCGACGACCAGGTCGACCTCTATTACTTCGGGCGCGGGCACACCGGCGGCGACACGTGGGTGGTCTTCCCGGCACTCCGCGTCATGCACGCGGGCGACATGTTTCCGGGCAAGCAGGTGCCGATCATGGACGCGAGCAACGGCGGGAGCGGCGTCGAGTACTCCCAGACCCTTCGGCTCGCGCATGCGACCGTGGCCGACATCGACACGATCATCACCGGGCACAGCACACAGATGACTCGCGACGACCTCCTGGAGATGGCCGCCTTCGTCGACAACTTCGTCTCGGGCGCCACGGTCGGGAAACGGGCAGGTCGCACGGCGGCCGAAGTGGCTGCCAGCTGGCGCCCACCGGCGCGGTTCGCGACGGCGTACACGGTGCCACCGCCCGAGCGGCTCCAGCCGTACATCCAGGTCATCTTCGACGAGTTGGAGTAGCGTCCGTCCGTCGCTCGGAGGGTGGCGGTCGTATGTAACTCATCGACGTCGTGATTGTCGTCAGCGGGTAGCTGGGGGGAATGTCTTCTTCCGCGCCTTCGAGCGTCACGTCTCGGCACGGAAGAGACTCGCCAAGCTGGCCGTCATTCTGGCTGTACTCTACGGGGTCGGGATGGTTAGGGACCGCTGGGCTGTCTATGCACTCCTGCTCTTGATGGCTGCCGGCATGATGGTGCTGCACGCGTGGTGGTTTCCGAAGCACGGCGTGAACGGTGTGACCGCCGAGCCGTACGACCGCTGCCTGCGGCTGATCGGCAAAGGCGCGCGGTCATTCCTGACGCGTGCCCTTGCACGACGTCGGGTCCGGGTTCATGATGGGGCGCAGCTGCGCGAACCCCAACAAGAGGAGTGTCCGATGAACCATCGACGTTTGGCGGCGGTGTGCATCGTGGTTGCGAGCGTGGCGCTGGTGCCGGCGCTGGCTACCGGTCAGCCGACCGGTTCATCGGCACCTCACACGCTATGGGGAAAGCCTGATCTGCAGGGCATCTGGGATTTCCGCACGATCACTCCGATGGAACGGCCGGAGGATCTAGGCGACCAGGAGTTCTTGACAGAGGAGGAGGCGGCGAATCTCGAACAAGAAGCGGTCGACCGTGACACCGACCTGCTGAACCGATCCGCCGTGCGCACGGAAGCCGGCGCGAACGTCGACCGCGGCGCGAACGGCGCCCCGGGCGCCTACAACAACTTCTGGCTGGACCGCGGAACGACGACCATCGGCACACGGCGCACGTCGTTGATCGTCGATCCGCCCAACGGACGCATGCCCGATCTGACAACCGTCGGTCAGCGCAGAGCGGACGCGCGAAGCGAGTATCGCCGCGAGCGCCCCGCCGACTCCTACGTCGACCGGAGCACGTCCGACCGGTGTATCGTCGGCTTCAACGCCGGTCCGCCCATCACACCGCTTGCCTACAACCAGAACATGCAGCTCTTTCAGACCCCGGACCACCTCGTGATGGTCACGGAAATGGTACACACGGCCCGCGTCATCCCGCTCGACCGCCGTCCCGCGCTCGACGACGGCATCCGCCAGTGGTCCGGCGACTCGCGCGGCTACTGGGAGGGCGACACCCTCGTGGTCGAGACCGCGAATTTCAACAATGAGCGGCGATGGAGGGGATCGACGGCCAACATGACGCTGGTCGAGCGCTTCACCCGCGTTGACGCGGACACGCTCGAGTACGGGTTCACGGTGCCCGACCCGGAGACCTGGACCAGCACGTGGACGGAATCGATCCCGATGC
>CAZYFH010000053.1:0-23882 GCA_964646815.1 uncultured Vicinamibacteraceae bacterium
AGCACCTGACGACGGTCGACGTGGCCGGTCGCGAGGTGACGGATTCGTTCACGCTGAGCGAGGGAAACCGGCGCGTTCGGATCCGTTCCTTTCGTGTCGCGCCGGACGGGCGCACCGCGATTCTCCATGTCGACGCCGCGGTCAAGCTGGTTGATCGCTTCGAGATCGAGCCTCGTAAGCTGCTGCAGTACGACCTGGAACGCCATGAGGTTGTCAGGGACATCCAATGGCCAAACACCGATGCGATCGGGATTGCGGACCTTGTCGGTTCCCGTATGCTGTTCTCGCCGGACGGGTCGTCCCTCTACTACTTTGACCGCGACGTGCTGGTGCTCGAAACCGAGAACTTCACCGTCGTCGACCGGTGGGCGCTGTCGGACCCGATCGAGGACGGTCTGGGCCCCTTGCAGTTTGGCTTCGCCACCGATTTGATCAACGAGGAGCCGGGCTTCTTCACCGGTCTCTTTCGCATGCGTGACGCAGCGCAGCATCGCGAGTTGATGGGTGTCGCCCGGATCGACCTCGCAAACCGCGGTGTGGACTTCTACGCGCTGGGACCGTCCGAGCCGGTCAGCTTCGCGCTGGCGCCCGGCCGCCGCAAGGCGTACGGCGTGCGGAGCGAGATCGGCCGCTACGAGTTCTGGAAGTTTGACCTCGAGAAGCGGGCTCTCGGCCAGCGGCAACGCGTCGACGGGCGTCCACGGATGGCGCTCGACGTGAGCTCCAACGGTCGAGTGCTCTATATCTCGTCGGCCGGCAATACGATCGACTACTACGATGCCGACTCGTTCGACTACCTCCACACGCTCACGCTCGACGGCGACATGACCGCCGGCCTCTTCGTGATGCCTCTCTCACGCTAGCCGCGCTTTCCATTAGTTGTTGCGCGATGCTCGATCCGCAGTTTCGCCGGGCACTCGCCTACGTGGCGCCCTACTGGCGACGACTGGTCATTGTGGTCGTGCTGAGCTTCGCAAGCACGCTGCTCTCGCTCTACCTCCCGCTCCTGTCGCGGGAGCTCGTCGACGACGCGCTGTTGGGTGGCGATGCGGGCGCGCTCGTCAGGGTGGTGGCCACCTTCGCGAGCCTCACGTTGCTCGGTTTCGGACTCAACCTGGTGAGCGGCCTGCGATACACGCGAATCTCCGCCGAGATCCTTTTCGACATGCGCGTCGCCCTCTACCAGCATCTGCAGCGCCTCTCGCCGCGGTTCTACGCGCGCACCAGGCTCGGCGACATCGTGTCGCGGGTCAATACCGACATTGGGGAGATTCAGCGGGTGGCGGCCGAGGCGGCGCTCGCGTGGGTGGGCAATGTGCTGTTTCTCGTCGGCACGGTCGCGGTCATGGTCTGGCTCGATCTGCGGCTGTTTCTGGTCGGGATGGCGGTGCTGCCACTCAGCGCCTGGGCCCTCGTGCGCTACCGGCGCCAGCTCGAGGGGCGCGTCGCCACGTTCCGGGAGCGGAGCGCCGATATCGGGAACTTCCTGATCGAGACGCTGCAGGGAGTCAAGCTGGTCGTGGTGTCGAACGCGGAGGACCGCGAGGTCGCGCGTTTTCGCGGGAAGAACGATGCGTTCATCACCGCGCTGATGGCGATGCAACGGGCGACCTACCTGTCAGGCGGGTTTCCTGGACTGCTGTTGTCGGGTGGCACGGCGTTGGTCTTTCTCTACGGCGGACAGCGCGTCATCGACGGCACGCTCAGTCTCGGCGATCTGGTGGCCTTCATGGCGTATCAGATGCGTCTGCTGGGACCAGTGCAGGCGCTGATGGGTCTCTACGCGAGTCTCGCGGCCGCTACCGTCTCGCTTCGGCGAGTGCATGAAATTGCCGACGCGGCTCCCGAGGTCGTGGAAGCGGTTGACGCGGTGACACTGGAGCACGTGCGCGGGGCGATCGCTTTTGACGACGTCAGCTTTTCGTTCGACCGGGGCGCGCCGACGCTCGCGCATGTCTCGTTCACGGTCGAGCCGGGTGAAACGGTGGCCATCGTTGGGCCAAGTGGAACAGGGAAATCCACGATTGCCGACCTCTTGCTCCGCCTGATCGATCCAGACCGCGGCGCCGTGCGCCTCGAAGGTCGGGATCTGCGCACGGTGACCCTGTCGTCGGTGCGCCGGTATGTCGCGATGGTGGAGCAGGCGCCGTTCATCTTTCACGCGTCGGTGTCGGAGAACGTGCGATACGGGCGACCGGAAGCTAGCGACCGCGACGTGATCGCCGCCGCGCGTGCCGCCGGCATCCACGAGTTCATCGCGCGGTTACCCGAGGGTTATGCGACGATCGTGGGCGAGCGCGGCGCAGCGTTTTCCGCGGGCGAGCGCCAACGCTTGGCGATCGCCCGCGCGCTGCTCACTGATCCCAGTGTTTTGGTACTCGACGAAGCGACGGCGTCGCTCGACCCGGCGGCAGAGCGCCAGGTCATCGCCGGGTACGAGGCCATCATGCGGGGCCGGACGACGCTGCTAATTTCCCACCGTTTCGAGCTCGCCCGTCGCGCCGATCGGGTGCTGGTCCTGGACGGCGCGCATATCGTCGAGAGCGGTCCGCCCGCCGCGCTGCTGGCAGCCGGTGGGGCGTTCGCTGAGCTCTTCAAGGCCGACGCGGCACTGGTGGCGGCACCGTCGTGACATCGTCGGACCGGTCCCGTGTCGTCGTGGCGGTCGTCGATAGCGGCGTCCATGCGGACCACCCGCACATCGGGACGGTTGCCGGTGGGGTTGGGTTCGACCAAGCAGGCGTCTCGAACGACGACTACACGGATCGGCTAGGGCACGGGACCGCGGTCACCGCCGCGATTCAGGACCTCGCCCCCGACGCGGTCGTGTGGTCGCTTAAGATCTTCGACCGCACGCTCGAGACGTCGTTCGAGGCACTGGTCGCGGCAATCGATTGGGCCGGCGCCCACGACGTCGCGCTGGTCAACCTGAGTCTCGGCACCAGCGAGCCCGCGCACGCCGGGCCACTCCGCGATGCCGTGCGTCGCGTCTCGGGGCGGACGGTCGTGATTGCCGCCGGAGACCACAACGGGGTGGCGTGGCTTCCAGGCACGCTCGACGGGGTGCTCGGCGTTGAGCTCGACTGGAGCTGTCGGCGCGGCAGTTACACGGTCGGGGGCACGGCGGTAGCTCCACGCCTTCGGACCTCGGGGTACCCGCGTCCGATTCCCGGCGTCGACCCGGAACATAATCTTAAGGGTTTGAGCTTTGCGGTCGCCGGTATGACGGGACTCGCGGCGCGCGCCATGGCCGAGACTGGCGTCCGCGGGTACGACGCGCTCATCGGCCAGTTGGCGCGGCGTGCGTGCTAAGCGCGTCTCGCGAGGACGGTGGTGTTGCGGTTCTTCCTACGGTTGCCCGGTATCCGCCAATTACACGAACGGCAGTGGCTCTTTCCGGTCCTCCTCGTCGTCGTGGTTGCCGGCGTGCTCGCGCAGGGGGCGTTGCAGCGCGCCGCCACGGCGGGCGCGAACCACCGTCGGCTGATGCCGAGCCGGCATCCACGGTGCTTACCCCTGCCTTGGCGCGCCCGGCGATCCGCGGCGATCTCGAGAAGACGCCGCTCACTTACTTCTCCGACTACTGGGCACAGCTCGGCGAAGAAGCGCGCGACTACATCGTCCTGGTCGGGCCCGGGTGCCACGCCGGGGTGGGGTCTGGTGCGTACGCGATGGTCGGCATGGCCGCCTTTTTTGCCGTGGCCGCGAAGTCCCCGACTACGTCGATCCTGATCCTGTTCGAGATGACGAACGACTACGGCATCATGCCGCCGCTGATGGCGGCAGTCGTCGGCAGCGTCTACATCTCACACCGATACTCGCCGTTCAGCATCTCCACGTTGAAGCTGGATCGCTGCGGTATCAGCTTTCCCTATGGGCGGGGTATAGACCGAGCGCTGGGGAAGGCGCCACCGCAAGTACCGACCGAACCCGCCGGCGCCTAATGGCCTGTATCGGGTGACTCAATAGCGCTCACCGGGCGGGAAATTCCGCGCTGGCCAGCGAGGGACCCATGCGTCAGCGAGGTCACAGACGGTGTGTCTGCTTCCTCGTAGCGCCTTATCAGCGACGGTGACCACGAACGATTCTCCCGATCCGATACAGGCGAGTAGTAGCCCACGGGGGGGGAGTAGCCTGGGGCTACGGCGCTTCTTCCTTGATCAGGATTGCCTCAAGCGCTTCGACCTCGGTGGGCAGCTCCATGTCGCCGGTCGGGAACTCGTTGGCCTTGAGGAGATAGGCCACGATGTCGGTGTAGGCCCGCGGACTGAGGCTAGCTGGCGCGCCCTGCGGCATCGTCGTCCGGATAGCGACCAGCATGTCGCCAACCGAGAGGTCGCTCCAGCGGAAATGGAACGGCGCGCCAATGAGTGATGGGGCAATTCCATCGCCCAGCAGGTCGTCGAGGTGACACTGCGCGCATTCCTGCTGATAGGTGGCCATGCCGCGCTTGGCCTGTTCCTCGGAGAAGACGCCATCCCAAACCGACTTCTCTTGGGCCGCTCCGCCATAGAGCGTGGCCGCCACGATCAGTCCAAGGGTCGCCGCCGCCACAAAACCGTTTCGCCCACGTTCACTCATAATGACCTCGCTCGTCGTCGATGAACCGCCTGCAAACCCGCAACACTATAGACCAGGACGCTACCGCCCGTCGATCAAATCGCCGATTCAGATGTGGTCGAGCACCGACCCTTCTCCGCGGCGCCGTCCGCCCGTTTGCGGGGCGGCCGCCGGGATGTGGTCCCGTCGCGTCAGCCAGCACCCGACCCCGTGCCCGCCGCGTCGTCCGGGCCGTCGCGGGTGATGCCGTCGTCTCGGGTCGTCAGCGCGTCAGGAGGAGACCGAAGATGACGGCGTTGATTACGTGAGAGGTAAAACAGAGGACGCAAGGGACGCGCGTGACGAAGAGGAGGGTGTAGGTCAGGAAGATCCCCAGGCCTACCGTGACCAGGCTCACGCCCAGGTAGAGCATCGCCCACGGCTGCTCGCTCAGAGCGCCGAGCGGCACGCCCACGATGATCGCTGCGTAAAAGCACTGGCCCAGCAGCGAGTTGGGCGGACCGAACATACGCGCGCGCGGCGTGAAGATGATCGAGCCACAGCTCGCTTCGTTCAATCGGCAGAACGCCGGGATCCACCGCGCGTCAGCGCGGCTCCAGCCGTAGGTAACCGAGGTGAAGTAAGTCGCGAGGACGAAACCGACGACTGAGAGCGCAATGAGCAGAGCGGCCATCTAATGGACTGTAATAGCCTCTTGTAGAGCGATTTCTGGTCGGGACGCACCTCCTGCCATCGGTGTTCCTCGGTCACATATACGGAACAGGCTCCCTCGTCACGCCTTGCCAGCCGGGCGTCGCGGCTCGGACCGCACTCCAGAAATGGCTATCACAGTCCACTAGAGTCCTGATAGCGGTCATGTCACAAGAAAATATTACAGAACTTCACCATACAGCGCCTGCGCCATGGTTCCGCTGCTCGTCTGGACCCTGATCCCGTTTGTCGGCGCGGTGGCCGGCGGCGACCTCGTGGCAGCGCGGCTGTCGCCCTCGTTGCAGGCGGTCGTCGGACGTGGTCAGGGCGGCACTGGCGGTCCTTGAGGATCTTCCCGCAAGGACGACGGGACCCGGCACCGTGGCCTTCGTCCGCAGTGGCAACGTTCATCTATGGTCCGTGGCCGGCCGTGCGGGTGGCGTCCTACGTCACCGCGGGCGGGTCGCTCGCACGCCTCAGCCGCTTCGTGCGGAGCCGCGCGTCTGACCCGGCGCTGGTGGTTGGCTTCAACCTGGGTGGTGGCGGGTCGGCCGCACTCGGTACGCGTCTCGCGTTGCGCACCGACGTGCGGTTTGTGGACCTCGACGATGCGCTCAATTACTGGCGCACATCCGCCGGGCTCGCGGTGCGGTTGATAGGTCGCTAGCAGTTACCAGAGATCCGGTAAGAGCCGCTCGCGCCCCGGCGCCAGCTGGACATCGAACGTCTTGAGCGTGATGTTAACGAAGTTGTAGTACGCGATCAGCGCCGCCAGGTTCATGACGCCCTTGTCACCGAACAGCTCACGGGCACGGGCAAAGGTTGTCGAGCTGACGCGCTCGTCGGCGAGTACTTCCCGGGTAAACTGCACAATAATACGCTCCCGGTCGCCAAACCCCGGAGTCGGTGCGTCCAGCGCCGCGCGCCGCTTGACCAGGTCGATGATCTCCGGCTCGAGACCGGCGCTCAACCCGAGTGGTTCGTGGGCACTCCACTCATACTGGCTGCGCACCTCCCGCGCAGTTGCAAGGATCACCAGCTCGGTCAGCCGCTGGTCTTTGTCCGTGCCGAATCGCAGATAGGTGCTGGCTGGGAAAATGTGCTCCGCCATCAGCGGGCTGTACAGCCACATTGCGATCGGTCCGCGCGGACCGCTCGCATACCGGCTCTCGGGATTGATGATGACGTCGAACGCGCGCTGGCTGTCCGCGTCGAGCGGGTCTCGCCTCGGTAGCGGCAGGCGCGCCCATGAGTCGTTGCGGTGGATGTCCGGGGGAATGTCCGCCTCGGTGACGACGGTTGAGGCCGTCGGCGCCTGGGCAGCCACGCCTCCAGGCGCCGGGCTGCCGGCGTCACCTGCCGCACATGCCGCGACCAGCACGCCGCTGCCGACGATCACTGCGCTTCGCCTCCACATCACTGCCTCCTGAGTCTCGCTGCCTGCGACTCCCGTCCCTCGACCCCAAAATCTCACCTTTGGAGCTCTGGAACCCCGGAATGTCGCCTTCCCTTGTGCCTCAAGTCACACCGCCTGTCAACGTCCAGGTGCCGAGCACCCGGCGACACGTGCAGAACCGTCCCAGGTGGCAGACAGCGATGTCCGTCGCGAGATACGACATGGGCTGCCGCGAACCATCCAACTTCCCGATTCCCAGCGTGACGTGCGGGCTGAAGCGACGTCCTGCCGCGTTCGTGCCGAAATGCGCGACCCAGGCGATGTCGGCGTCGCGCGCGGGCTCGCCGTTGGAGAAAAAGGCGTTCGCGTCACCTGACGGGACGGCATGCGGCGCGAGCCGGTCGATCAGCTGAAGATGCAGATCGTGGAGCGCGTCAGTGCGGTCGACGACGAGCGCGGTCGCGCTCGTCCCGTAGCGGAGAGTCGTCCCGCGAAGCGCGAGCGGAGCGGCGTCTTGAAGTACGTCCTCGACAGTGTCCTGCACCGCGGGTAGATCGGCGGCCCGGACGAACTGCTGTACGAGGGTCAGGTGGGGGAAGTGACTGTCGTCGAAGTGGAAACCGACAGGTGGGGATGAGAGCCGAGCGTTGAGCCGCGTCACCGCGGCGCGGGCGGTGGGCGGCAAGAGCACGGCGACATCGAGGGCGATCACGCCCGCCACGGGCTACTAGGTTCCGGCGGCGGCGGGGAACTGCCGCGCCCGGTCGAAGTGGTTCGCCCAACCGCGCGGCGGTCGCGGTACCGGCTCCCAGCCCTCGCGCGTCAGCGTCGCCTGCACGTCTACGGTTCCTCGATAAAGCGCGGCGTCATCCGGAAAGTCGAGCACGCGCCGCGTGCGATCGGGGTGGGTGACAATCAGGCGATGGCCGTGAGTTGCCCGGGCGGACCGCACCGTTAAACGCTGCCTGCCGCCGGTCCCCCGTCGGATGAAGTGAACCACGTCGCCCGTCTTATCGGCTGTCCCGCGCTGGCCGACAGCGCTCCTGGTGACCGGCCCGCCTAGCGGACCACTAGAATGGCGGTGATGGCGGTGAGCGAATCGGTGATCCGTCGGATGACGCGGCTGGCGATGCAGCATGGCGCCGTAAACCTGTCCCAGGGGTTTACGGACGAAGCCCCCCCGTATCCGCTCGTGTGGGCGGCCATCGCCGCGGCGCTCGGCGGAACGGACACCGGCATCCGCCGGCTGGAGCGGACGGCGGTCGCCGATGTCGGTCCCGGCCATCTGAGGCTACGTGACGCGCTGGCTTCGCTCCAGAACCGGTCCGATACCCTGAACCAGTACTCGTTCCCGTTTGGCCTGCCCGAACTGCGCCGCGCCATTGCCGACTACACCAAGCGCTGGAGCGCCTTTCACCCGGACCCGGACGACGAAATCACCGTCGTACTCGGAGCGACAGAAGGATTGGCGGCTGTACTGGGCGGAGTGGGAGAGCCCGGCGATGCGGTGGTCGTCATTGAGCCGTTTCACGAGATGTATCCGGCCCAGGCTGACGTCTTTGGCCTCCAGCCGCGGTTCGTCACTCTGCGTGAGCGTTCGGACCGCACGGCGTGGACACTGGATGGCGACGAACTCCGGCGCGCCGCTGCGGGCGCCCGACTGCTCGTGCTCAATACGCCGCACAACCCCACCGGCACGGTGTTCTCGTCAGACGAGATGCACCTCATTGCCAGCGTTGCCCACGCACACGACCTGGTGGTCGTCACCGACGAGATCTACGAGCACCTCGTGTTCGATGGCGTCCGGCACCGGTCGTTGGCCTCGTTCGATGGGATGCGAGACCGGACAGTCGTCGTCAACTCCATCTCCAAGATGGCCAATGCAACCGGATGGCGCGTGGGGTGGGTGCTGTCGCCGCGAGCGCTGACGGCGCGTATCCGAGCGCTCCACGACACGCTCGTCATTCAGGCACCGACGCCACTCCAGAAGGCCGCCGTGACATTGCTGAATCTCGAGGACGCATTCTTCGAGAACATCCGGGAGGGGTACGCCGCGAAGCGCGCTGTCTTGCAGCGCGCGCTCGAGAGGGTCGGGTTTCGCTTGACCACGCCCCGCGGCGCGTACTACCTCTTCGCCGACTACCGCGACGTGCCAGTGCTTTGCGGTAAAGATCCCATGGCGGCCGCGCAGTTCCTTATCGAGGGGGTCGGTGTCGCGGCGGTCCCGGGCGACAACTTCTATGCGGTGGCCGGCGATGGGGCGCGGTACCTGCGATTCGCGTTTTGCCGGAGTCTCCACACGCTCGAGGAGGCGGCGCGGCGTCTGTGGCGGTTGGTCGAATAGAACCTGACGTCGAACCCCGCGCCGACGCGGCGGTCTGATCCCCATGTAAGGTGCCAGCCCTCGGTACGGGTCCCCTCGTCGACCCGGCACCCTGAATCCAGAGCTGAACGGTCTACGGCGTGCCAGTTCGGAAGGGCTGCAGATGCCACTCGAGAAACGTCCAGATGCGGTTCCACGAGTCGCGCTGCTGAGGCGTGTCGATGCGCCGATAGCCGTCACGGTCGACGCGCCGGTTGAAGCGGTGCCCGCCGCCGAACTCGTCGGTTGGAGGATTTCGGTAGATGCGCGTTTCCGCCAGATCGGGTTTGAGGTAGTCGAGTGCGTGGATGAGCTGCTGCGCCTCTTCGAAGTTGACGTCCTGATCGTTGTCAGCGACATGCACGAGCAGCGGCGTCTGGAGCTTGTCGACCTGGAAGAGCGGAGACCGTTCAACGTAGATGTCTCGGCGCTGGTGCACCGGGCCGTCGATCCGATCCTGGGTGACGAAGTTGCGTGCGTAGCGCGGGCCCTTGTAGGCCAGGCGAAACACCAGGTTGGTGACCGGCACGAGCGCGGCGGCGGCCTTGAAGGGCGTCTGCTCGCGAAAGACCGAGTGGAGCGCGATGAATCCTCCGTGGCTCCACCCGATGACACCCACCCGGTCCGGGTCGACGTGCGGGAGGTGTGCGCGCATGTACTCGACCGCCGTCAGGCAGTCGTCGATCTCGAAGCCGCCGTAGTCGATCGCCTCGTGGTGCGCACGGCCGTAGCCCGTACTGCCCCGGTATTCGGGCGCGAGCACCACGTAGCCGCGGTCGACCGCTTCATTGATGAACGGGAAATAGGTCGGGTCGAGGTCGCCGTGTACGCCGCCGTGAATCCAAACGAGCGCCGAGTGGCCGCGGAGGCCCTTCGTCTCAAGCGGCTCGAACAGGTAGAACGGGATGACCAGGCCGTCGGCGTCACTCGGGTAGGCGAGTTTCTTCATACTCAGGACGCCGTCACTCAGGTCGCGGAACGCCCTGTCCCGCTCGAGCTTCCGTGCGCGATCAAGCTCGTAGCGACTGACATCGGACTGCACGCCGGCCGCGTCTCCGCCGGCCGCTAGTAGACACGCCGCTAGCGCCAGGCAGCAGCCACGCGTTCCTAGGCTGCGGATCCCGCTCAGCATGGGCCGATTATACCGTTGGCGCTGCTGCCCATTCTTGTCATCGACCGACAGCATCCGAGCTTGTGGCCCTCGGGTTGCCCCGACCGCTGGCGCGATCGGAGATGCGCTTGATACGACTTTATGGGACACGACATGAATGGTGAGACCGAGACACAGCTACCTTTTTAGAAGGCGGCTAGGGGCGTTGGACTAACTCGCTCAGCGCGTCGATCAGCCGCACCTGCTGTTCGTCAGTGCCGACGGTGATGCGAAGCTTGTCCACCAGGCCATTCTCCGCGAAGTACCGCACGAGCACACGTCGTTGTGCAAGGCCCTCGTACAGTCGTCGTGCATCGCCGTCGGCGGGCCGGGCGAGCACGAAATTGGCCTGGCTGGGCCAGACGCGAAACCCGAGATCGATCAGGGCGGCGCTTAGACGGGCACGGCCCTCGCACACGCGCGCGACCATCGCGCGCGTGTGCGTGATGTCCCCGATTGCGGCGGCTCCGACCCGGGCCGCCACTGCATCGACGTTGTAGGTGTCCTTGACCTTGGCGAGCCCGTCGAGCAGTGCGGGGTTCGCCACGGCGAACCCGAGCCGTAGACCTGCGAGCGCATGGCTCTTGGACAGCGTGCGCAGGACGACCACGCGGTCCGAGTGCCGGACGAGCTCCAGCGCTGACTCGTCGGCGAACTCCGTATACGCTTCATCGATCGCCAGCACGCCTGTCAGACGGGAGGCGAGTCTGGCGAGCGCGGCCGTTGGCGCACAGGTGCCGGATGGGCTGTTGGGGTTGGCGACCAGCGTCAAGGCGGCGTCGGCACGGGCCAATCGATCGACGGGCAGCGCGTACGTGTCGTCGAACGGCACCTCGAGGGCCGGCGCATCCTGCATCGCGGCCAGCGTTCGATACAGCACGTAGGTTGGCACTGGAAAGGCCACGGCGCGATCGGCCGATGCGATCGCACGCACGAGCATGGTCAGGAGGTCGTCGCTGCCGTTGCCGACAAGGATCCAGTCCGGCTCCACGCCGAGGACAGTGGCCGCGCTCTGGCGGAACTCGTCTGCATACGGGTGTGGGTAGCGCCGCAGCACGTCCGCATCGACCGCGCGGAGTGCGTCCAGCGCACGCGGACTCGGCGGATACGGGTTCTCGTTCGTGTTCAGCTTGACCACGTCGGCGCCAGCCGGCGGCTGCTCCCCCGGTGTATAGGAGGCGAGGGCGTCGATGGTCGGTCGAAAACGAGACATAACTGCAGCGTCCCCACCATTGTAGAGCCCACGGAACCTATCCTTCGAGCGGCATCCGTGCGGTGCCTGCGGCGCCACCCGGACAGGTATACTCCGGGGCTCCGGCTCGGAATCGACGACACGGCTGCGGGTCTGGCTGAGCGCGCGGGTCGTGCGCGCGGCCGGACCACTGGAGGGGGCATGACCAGGCGCAAGCTCTCGGCCGCCCGCATGGCGGGACTGAGTCTCCTGGGGACTATCGTCGTCTGGCCGGCCGCAGCGCAACCGCGCGAAATGACCCTGGTTGATCTCCTCGCCGTACCCAGAGTGAGCGACCCTCGCTTGTCGCGGGACGGAAGCCAGCTCGTGTATGTGCGGTCCGACGTTGACTGGGACGAAAATCGCCGTATCGGTCATATCTGGAGAGTTAATACCGACGGTTCCGGCGCGATCCAACTGACGTATGGCGCGGGGGAGCGCGCTCCGCGGTGGTCTCCCGATGGAACCGCGATCGCGTTCCTCGCCGCTCGAGGCGAGGACGAGACCACGCAGCTGTACCTCCTGCCGAACGACGGCGGAGAGGCGCAGGCCGTGACCGTGCACCCCACCGACGTGTCCGACATCACCTGGACCCACAGCGGCGAATCCCTGTTGTTCCTAGCAGCGGACGCGAAGTCGCCCGACCAGCAGCGCCGCGACGAGGTAAAGAACGACGTCTACGCGTTCGAGGAGAACCGCAAGGCGCGTCATCTCTGGCGGGTCGACGTGCGGACGGGGGAGACCGAGCGCCTCACGCGAGGCGACGACTCGGTCATCGGGTACGAGCTCTCACGCGACGGCACGCGCCTCGCGTATCACCGGGCGCCGACGCCGTTGTTCGGTGACGCGGAGCGCGGCGAGGTGTGGGTGTCGGATGCTGACGGCGGCCGCCCGACGCGGCTCACCTCGAATGCCGTTCCGGAGTTCGGCGCGGCCCTGTCTCCAGACAACGCGCAGCTGCTGTTCGTGTCGGCTTCGGACGCGCGCTTCGAGTTCTACTACAACGATAACGTCTTTGTCGTCCCCGCGGGTGGTGGTGCGGCTCGTCTCGTGACCGACCGGTTCCCGCACGAAGTCGTCTCGGCGACGTGGGCCGCCGACAGCCGGTCGATCTACGTCGTTGCTAACACCGGTGTGCGCAGCGAGCTCTTTCGGCTGGACGCCGCCACCGGGACCGCCATGCAACTCACCGCCGGTGACCACGCGGTGCGCGCGTGGCACTATTCCGCGTCCGCAGACCGACACGTCGTCCAGTTCGACACGCCGATCCGCGCGGGTGACCTCTGGGTGCTGGAGACCCGGATCGGTGCCACGCCGCGGCGAGTGACCGACGTCTTCGGGTATCTGGCCCTCGACTATGCGCTGCCGAGGCAGGAGCGTATCGCGTGGACGGGAGCAGACGGCGTCACGGTGGAGGGGCTCGTCTTCTATCCGATTGGCTACGAACCGGGCATGCGATACCCGCTCTGTGTGCAGACCCATGGCGGACCGGCCGCGTCCGACAAGTTTGGGTTCCAGCGCGCGTCGGACTACGTACCGGTGCTTGCGGCGCTCGGCTACGTCGTCTTCAAACCGAACTACCGAGGCAGCACCGGCTACGGCGACCCGTTCCTGCGCGACATGGTCGGCGGCTACTTCCGCCAGTCGCATCTCGATGTAATGGCCGGGGTGGATCACCTTATCAATCTGGGGTTGGTCGACCCAGACCGGATGGTCAAGATGGGGTGGAGCGGCGGCGGCCACATGACGAACAAGATCATCACGTTTACCGGTCGCTTCAAGGCCGCCTCCTCGGGTGCCGGGGCGGCCAACTGGGTGTCGATGTACGCGCAGAGCGACGTGCGGACGTATCGCACGCCCTGGTTCGGCGGCACGCCATGGCAGGTCGACGCGCCCGTCGACGTCTATTGGGACCACTCGCCGCTCAAGGACGTGGCGAACGTGACGACGCCCACGCTGTTCCTAGTGGGGGAGAATGACGCCCGCGTGCCGATGCCCCAGTCGGTCGAGATGCACCGCGCGCTGAAGAGCCTCGACGTGCCCACCCATCTGTATGTGGCGCCCCGGGAGGGCCACGGCTGGCGTGAGCTCCGCCATCAGCTGTTCAAGATGAACGTCGAGTTGGACTGGTTCGAAACGTATGCGACCGGTCGGGTCTATGAGTGGGAGACAGTCCCAGGCGATGAGCCAGCCGGGACGACGGACGGCAACGGAGCGGCACTCTAATAGTAAGTTTGCCTGTATGGTACGCCTAGCGCCGCCAGGCTGAAGCCTGGCCTTACGGTGGCCACGCACGTAAAATCCGTGGTGGTGCACCGTACGGGTCACGAGCTGGCGCCTGACAATGTCTGCGGCACGAACACGGGAGGTTAGAAGTATGCAGAGCCACATCGCCACACGAGCCCTGGCCATCATCCTTGCCGCGGGCGCGGTGGGCTACGCCCTGTCGACCGCTGCCATCGCCCAGGAAACGGGCACGATGTTTGCGTACGTCATGAGCCAGAGCGGGCAGCCGGTCACGGACCTCACAGTCGAGGAGTTCTCTGTCACCGAGGATGAGACCGAAGCCAAGATCCTGTTGGCGAGGATCGGGACGGACCCAATGAAGGTCGCCCTCCTGGTCGACAACGGCCAAGGGCTCGGCGACGCGGTGACACAGATGCGCTCCGGTGTGAGCGCCTTTATACGAGCGTTGCCCCTCGGGCACTCGGTCGGCATCTACACCATCGGTGGCCAGGTCCAGCGGCGGGCCGACTTCTCGACGGATAAGGCGGAGCTCCTCGAAGCGGCGGACAACATCTTTCCCGATCGGGGCAATACACGACTCCTTGACGGCGTTCGGGAGACGTGGGACCGGCGATACGAGGGCGACGAGGCGTGGCCGGTGATCGTCCTGATCTTGTCGGACGGGACCGAAGACAGCGCCTTCATGACCGACGACCGATTCCTCAGGTGGATCAACGAGGTGAGACAGGCGGGCGTGATCATCCACGCCATCCAGGTGCGACGTGGGCGCCAGAACGCAATGGCGGGCCTCGCCCTCAACCTCACCGGGAATACCGGGGGGCGGTACGAAGCCCTCGCGGCGTGGACCGCCCTAGATGACGAGATGGAGAAGCTCGCGACCGACATGGGCACGCTCTACGAGGAGGCATCGAATCGTTATCGTGTGGTCTGGGAGCGTCCCGATCCCTCCGGAGACAACATCTCCCTCAGCGTTTTACGGCCCGGGGTCGGCGTGCGGCTCTTCGGTGGTCGCGAACTCGACCAGTAGTTGTTAGCCCGAGGCGCCGTCGCGACCACGGTGGCTCCCGCGGGAGGGCAGGCAGTGCGACGCATGCCACGTCATATCGCCGGGCGAGCGCGTGCGGTGATCGTGGCCGCGTGTGTATCAGCGATCGGACTGTCGACTGCCGTCGTGGCCCAGGAGCTGCGCCTGATCTAGGTCTTCGTGACGGACCAGTCCGGACAGCCCGTCACCGCGGAGGAGTTCGTCGAAGACGAGACGGACGCCACGGTCGTCTCGGCCACGATCGGGACGGCGCCCATGAAGGTGACGCTGCTGGTCGACAACGGGGGATCCAGGGCGACCGAGTGCTCAACCCGCTTCGTGACGCCGTAGCCACGTTTCTCGAGGCACTGCCGTCGCAGCGCGTCGTCGGCCTGTTCACGATCGGCGGACAGATCTACCGCCGCGTCGACTACACAACCGACGGGGACGGTGCTCCTCGAATCGGCGCGCGGGATCTTCGCCGATCGGGGTGCGCCCCGCTTCCTCGAAGGCGTCAAGAAGAACTAGGAACGTCGGCACGACGGTGGCGAGCCGTGGTCGGTCTTCGTGGCCATCCTGACGGATACGCCCGAGGCGAGCGCCACAATGAGCGACCGGCAGTACAACCAGTTCGTCAGCGAGATCGTCGGCACCGGCGGGATAGTGCACGTCATCCAGCTGACGACCAACCGGCAAAGCAGCATGACCAACTACGCGATCCATCTGACCGGTAGTACCGGGGGGCGGTATGCGTCCGTCGCCATCGCGACTGCGTTGCCGCGAGCGATGACGACGCTCGCGACCGACCTGGCGCGCATTACGAGGACCTATCGACTCGCTACCGGGTCGTCTACGAGCGTCCTGATCCGCCCGGCGCTCGTGTCTCGGTCAGCGTCGAGCGGCCGGCGCTCGGCGTGCGGCTGTTCGGTGACCGGCGCCTGGATTAGCTCTAGACGGGGGCTTTGCCCCGCCCCCCCCCCGCGGGAACCCCAAGAGCCCCACTCCGCGCCCGCGAGGCGCGCCGTGCGCGTCACGGCCGTTGCCGATGGTCCATATCGGTGTTCGTCGCTGGCACAACTGGCCGACGCGCGGATGACACTCCGCTCAGTGGAGTTGCCGGCGGAGCGGTAGCGGGGTGACGACCGTCTCCGTCTCGCCGACCGACAGCCAGATCATCTCGTTGGTGATGTCCAACGCCATGAAGTTGGGGTGCTCGTGGGCGAACAGCGTGTCATCGCGGTGGCCGACATCGGTGGCCTTCGTGCTCGACCCGAGTCCACTAACGAGCGCGTAGTCGGTGCGCCGGCCGTCCAGGATCTGCAGCCATTGGTCGTGCCCGGCGACTTCGTGACTCGGAGAACCGGATCGCGGTGATACGGTCTCGTGTGACTGCACGCCCCCATTAGCAGGAGCGCATCGCTGACGGCGAGAGCGTCGTGCGTGCGTCGATCCACGATTGCAGATACGGGAAGCCACCCTCTGTGACACGACAATCGCCTGGTACAACGAGCGGGTTGGCGCTCGCGGTTTCCATCCTTGTGTCCGGCCCTGGCGGCTTGCTCCACGCACAACCCGCGTCCGTGACGATCGACGGCCCACCGCCGCCAATCCCGCCGGCGGTGCTGTCGCGCGATGCGGCGGGCGCGGTGACGGTTCGTGCGGTCAGGGTGGCACAGCGCATCCGTCTCGACGGGTTGCTCGACGAGGAAATCTACAACGCGACGCAGTCGATCTCCGGGTTCATCCAGCAGGTGCCCGATGAGGGAGCGCCGGCGAGTGAAGTAACCGAGGCCTGGGTGCTGTTCGACGACGACCATCTCTACGTGGCGGCCCGCTGCTTCGATTCGGCGCCGCCCGGCGAGTGGGTCGCGAACGACATGCGCCGGGACACACCCCAGCTCCGACAGAACGACACGTTCGCCGTCATCCTCGACACCTTCTACGACCGACGAAACGGCGTCGCCTTCTATACCAACCCGCTGGGCGCCCGCGCCGACTTCGCGATCACAAACGAAGGGAACCCCAACAGCGACTGGAACCCGGTGTGGGACGTCCGGACCGGCCGGTTCGACGGTGGGTGGACCGTCGAGATGGAGATCCCTTTTCGATCGTTGCGCTACCGGCCTGGCCCGACGCAGGTGTGGGGCTTTCAGCTCCGCCGCGTCGTGCGACGCAAGAACGAGGGGTCGTATCTGACGCCCTTGCCGATCGCCGCTGTTCGCGGCAGCGCTATTCGCGGGATCTTCCGGGTGTCGGATGCGGCCACGCTCGTCGGTGTGGACGTGCCGGAAGGGAGCCGCAACGTCGAGGTCAAACCCTATGGCATCGGCGGTGTGACGACTGACGCGGCCGCGGTCCCCGCGCGCAACAACGCCGGCGACGCCGATGCGGGCATCGACGTCAAGTACGGGGTCACGCAGAACTTGACGGCCGACTTCACCGTCAATACCGATTTCGCGCAGGTCGAGGTCGACGAACAGCAGGTCAACCTCACCCGCTTCAGCCTGTTCTTCCCAGAAAAGCGCGAGTTCTTCTTGGAGGGACGTGGCATCTTCGAGTTCGCGCGCGGCGGAGTCGGTGGCCGCGGTGGCGGATTTCGCGACGACGTCGCCCCGGTCCTCTTCTACAGCCGCCGCATAGGTCTCGAGGATGGGCGTCAGGTGCCTATCGTTGGCGGGGGGCGGGTCACCGGCAAGGTCGGCCCCTTCGATGTCGGCGCTCTCAACATCCACACCGGCGACGAGCCGATCGTCGGTGCACGGCCGACCAACTTCACCGTCGTCCGCGTGAGACGCGACCTCCTGCGCCGCAGTAGCGTCGGTGCACTCCTCACGAACCGATCGGTGGCAACGACCGGCGAGGGGTCGAGCCAGACGGTGGGCCTCGATGGCACGTTCGCCTTCTACGACAGTGTCCGTCTAATCGGCTACTACGCGACGACCCGGGCGCCGGACATTCACCGCCAGAACGCCAGCTACCAGGGCCAGTTCGACTACGACGGTGACCGGTATGGCTTTCAGGCGAACCACATGATTGTCGAAGATCACTTCGTACCGGACGTCGGCTTCGTCCGTCGCGATAACTTCCGACGGTCGTTCGTCTCAGGACGGTTCAGCCCGCGCCCGCAGTGGAGTGACACGATCCGGCAGCTCAACGTCGAAGGCAGCCTCGATTACATCGTCACGGCCGACGCGGGCCTCGTCGAGACGCGGCAGCACCAGCTGCGGTTTCAAGCGGAGCTCGAGAGCAGCGATCAGATTACGGTAGTGCTCAACGATACCTACGAGCTGCTGGAGAAGGCGTTCGAGCCCGGCGTCGACGTGTCGATTCCGATCGGCGGATACGACTTTCGCGATGTCGAGGTGACCTATCAGCTCGGCCAGCAGCACCGGGCGAACGGTACCGTCTCGCTTCGTCGGGGTGGGTACTTCGGCGGGGACATCACGTCGCTCGACTTCAACCAAGGCTATGTCGAGCTCACGAAGCAGTTGTCGGTCGAGCCGAGTGCCTCGGTCAACTGGATCGACGTGCCGCAGGGCGCCTTTCGCACCGATCTCATACGGGCGCGCGTCAATTTCACGGTGTCGCCGTGGATGTTATTCAGTGGGTTGCTGCAATACAACTCGAACGATAATGCTGTTAGCAGCAACCTGCGGTTTAGGTGGGAATTCAGCCCCGGGAGCGAGCTTTTCGTCGTCTACACGGAGGAGCGGGACACCGAGCCGCTTCGGCCCGACCGGGTCGGCATGCTCCACAACAAGGGGTTTGTCGTCAAGATCAACCGGCTGTTCCGGTTCTAAGCGTCGCGGGGGTTTTGCCCCAAGCCCCCGCGCCCCGAGGGCCCCGCTCCGCGGTCGCGAAGCGCGCTGCGCGCGCCTGTCTTCAGCGAGACTTGACTCAATTGCACGAGGTCCGAACAGTCAAGGCCGTTCGCGGTGAGGCGCTCGACGCGTCGAGACGGGCAAAGACAGGCAAACATGAGTACACCGACCCGTATCATGATTACTCCGCTCCCCAGATGAGGTACGCTGAATCGTTTGGGCCCAGTCGTGTACAGCGGGGAGAGGGGCGTGACGGGATGCGACGGAGCGGGTAGCTCGTTCTGACAGCGCCGATACTACTGGTGCTGACGCCCGCTGTGACGTCGTCACACCCCGTGACCAGACAGAAGTACCGGGAGAAGCGTCCCGCTGGGCGACAGGCCGTCTTATGCCCCGACCTTCCAGACTCATCAGAAGAAGACGTGGCTCCACGGTAATGGCGACGATGCGACCCACGTCCTGGGGAGCGGGTGCGCTCGCGTTCGGATGCTTCTTGGCGCTCGCCACGCCTGGCACCACCAGCGAGGCGTCGACCTTCGGCCGCCGGCTGAATGCTCCCGAGGCCCAATCCACCGCCGCTGCCGCGGCGGCGCTAGTCGGGTCCGTCGTCGTGGCGCCGTTCGCCAACATCTCCGGAGCGGAGGCGGATGACTGGATCGGCATCGGGATTGCCGAGACGCTGCGGACTGGCCTGCAGGCGCACGGTCTGCCGGTGCTCCAAGCGGTGTCGGATGCCGCGCCCGGGTCGGCACAGCGTCTTGGGGCACGCTGGGGCGTGTCGGGAGGCTACCAGCGAATCGGCGGCCAGCTACGGATCACTGCACGGCTTGTCGATGTCGCCTCGGGCGTGGCGCTGCACACCGTCACGGCGGACGGCGCCGTCGACGACGTGTTCGATCTTCAGGATCGTCTCGTGGCGGCGCTCATGGTCGGTCTCGACAAGCCCGCCGTCGCCACGCGCGCGGAGCGGCGATCTGAGGGCCGCCCGCGCGCCTCTTCGGAGGCTCCCGCGGTGTCCGACGTCGGCAGCCTGCCTCCAGCGGGGAGCGGGTCAGCGCCTCAGCCGGTAGAAGGCGTGAGCGGTGGGATCATCGTGGGTGAGTTGGACGTGCCGCCATCCGAGCCCGGCCGGGGGCAGCGTGGCGCGCCCCGTGCGCGAGCTGTGCCAGGCGGCTTCGGGGTCGCGAGCGAAGCGGGGATTCTCACCGGCCGGCCGCGCGTGAGCGCTGTACGCGCCGCGGTTCCACCGCGTGTCGACGGCCGACTCGACGATGCCGTCTGGCAGGGTGCCACGCGCATCACGGAGTTCGTGCAGCAGCAGCCGCGGGACGGGGCGCCGGCGAGCGAGCAAACCGAGGTCTACCTCGCATATGACAGCAGCAACCTCTACATTGGGGTCTACGCGCACTACTCTGATCCGGTGCACATTCGCGCAAACCGGAGCGATCGGGATCGCTCGTTTGCCGACGACACGATCTCGGTGTTCTTCGACACGTTTCTCGACCAGCAACGGGCGTACGTCTTCTCGGTGAATGGCTATGGCGTGCAGGGCGACTCGCTGCTCGACGCACGGTCCGGGTCGGGCATGAGTGGTGGTGGCGGAGGGCCAGGGCGCGGCGGCGGCGGAGGCATTGGCGCGATTGCGGGTGGTTTTGGGGCCATGCTGGCGATGTCGACCGGGGGCACCCCCCGCGGCGATTCGACGTGGGATGCGCTCTTCGACTCCGCTGGCACGCTCGTCGACGACGGCTGGACAGCCGAGATGGCAATCCCGTTCAAGAGCCTGCGATATCCAACGCGGCGCGGTGGCAACCCCCACCGCTGGGGGTTCCAGATCGTGCGGACCATTCCCAGCAAGGATGAGACCGACGTTTGGGCGCCGGTGTCCCGCGACGTGGCCGGGTTCCTGACGCAGATGGGACTGCTCGACGGTTTGACGAACCTATCGACCAGTCGTAACCTCGAGTTCCTGCCGACGGCCACCGCGATCCGGTACGGCGAGCTCGACACCGGCAGCGGAGGCCTGGTCGAGGAGACGCAGCCGGAAGGCGCCATGAACGTCAAGTACGGGGTCACCCCCAATATGACGTTCGATTTCACTTACAACCCCGACTTCTCACAGATTGAGTCCGACACCCCACAGATCGAAGTCAACCAGCGATTCCCTCTGTTCTTTCCCGAGCTGCGGCCGTTCTTCCTGGAAGGGCAGGAGATCTTCCGCGTCCCCGGACAGGTCAACCTCGTTCATACTCGGACCCTGGGCGATCCGCGTTATGGGGCCAAGCTCACCGGGAAGGTTGGCAAGACGACCATCGGTGTCCTGGTAGCCGACGACGAGGCGCCCGGCCGGCTGGATGACCCCAGCGACCCGGCGTTTGGCACCACGGCGACCACGTTCATCGGTCGAGCCCGGTACGACCTCTACGCCGAGTCGTATGTCGGCGTGATTGCCACTGACCGGGAGTATCTGGACGGCTTCAGCCGTGTTGCGGGCATCGATGGCCGATTGCGTCTCACACGGGCGTCCTCACTGAGTTTCGAATACGCGGCCTCGCAGCATCGCGACCAACAAGGCGCCGAGCTCTCGGGACCGACGTTCCATCTCCGGTACAACCGGCGGGGGCGCAACCTCGCCTACTCAGCGTCCATCGACACCGTCGACCCCGAGTTCCGGACCGATACGGGGTTCGTGCGGCGCGTCGATACGCGCACGGCGCGGGCGAATGTCTCCTATCGCTGGTGGCCGAATAACCTGGTGATCAACTGGGGACCCAGCGTCAGTTACAGTCGCAACTACGACTTCGCGGGCGCGCTGCAGGACGAGCAGAGCAGTGTCGGCCTGCGCGCCGGGTTCCAGAACGGGATCATCATGACGGGCAACCTTAACCGCGACATGGAGCGGTTCCTCGGCCGTGAGTTCTACAAGACGACCTATTTCGTTGGTGGCGGCGTGAATGCCAGCCGCAAGGTTGCGATGGGGACGATGTTCAACTGGGGCGACCAAGTCTTCTTTAGTGACACGCCGTTCCTGGGCCGATCGGTTAACGCCACCATCTTCGCGGCGGTCCGCCCGATATCTCGTCTCAACGCTGACCTGTTGTTCATCTCGAGCCGCTTTCGCGATCCGTTCTCGAGCGATCAAATCTTCGACGTCAAGATCGGCCGCGCGCTGACGACCTACCAGTTCACCAATCGGCTCTCGATCCGTAACATCCTGGAGTACAACGCGTTCACCACCGAGCTGGCGATCAACTTCCTCGCGACCTATCGCGTCAACTCCGGCACCGTGTTCTTCATCGGTTACGATGACCACTACCAGCAGGGGCAGTTGATCGACGCGGCGCTCTACCCGGGCAGCCAACTCCAGCAGACGAACCGCGCGTTCTTTACGAAGATCTCGTATCTGTTTCGGATGTAGCGCTCGTCTATCAATCCCAGTCACCCACGCGGGTGGGACACGGCACGACTCCCCGCCCAAGGTCGATCCGTGGGTGACCTCTCTTCTTTTCTCTGAAGAGTGTCAGATCACATCACAACTACTGCAGACCATTCCTATCCGCAGTCGATTGAAGCATGGATTGTCGAGAGCCTCGGAGGGGTCTGGAATCCCTATACCGGACGCACCTTCGCGAGCAGAAGGGAGACCGACATCGACCACATGGTCGCACGATCTTCGGCATGAGGCCGCGTGCCGCTGGCGGGAGAAAGGCTTGGACCTGCGCGAGATTCAGCTGCTGTTGGGGTACTCATCGCTGGCCGTGACCGAGCGGTATCTCAATATCTCGAACGACGAGTTGACGGACGCGATGGGGAAGAAACGGTGGGGGAGACGATGACGGTTGACTGGGTTGTCTACCGAGTCACCGCCGCGCCATTGTCTGCCATGTGTCTACTTGCAGGTGTCTCTGGCGAACTCAGACCTGCGTGGGAGAGGCAGAAGAAGGGCGATTTTATTCGGGAAAGTGAGTGGTGCCGAGGGGCAGAATTGAACTGCCGACACCATGATTTTCAGTCATGTGCTCTACCAACTGAGCTACCTCGGCCCATGGGGAAGCAACTGCTCCTACTGCAATGACTTAGGAGCACCGTCGGTGGACGACGGCACTCCTAACGATACGGTAGATGCCTCCTTTCTTGCAACGAACTTGCGAACTTTTCCGGTTTCCGCTGCCTGACGCTGCTCGAACTACCTAAAGACCTGATGCATCCCCCGTTACGTCGTGGCGCGATCCCGTGATGTGGTGGACAGGGACCTTCATGTAGCGGTTGCAATGCAGACGCCCCAAGTCTTCGAGTCTGAGCGCCTTCGGGACTAGCATTGATTGCCCGAACGTGCTGGCCCGCACCGCCGCACGAATGAGATCGGCCTCCGCGAGGGCATCGGCGTTGCTCGTCGGACGCCCGGCGTGCCGGTCGCGATTGACCTGATTGGGGCGTGGGTGTTGGCGACCGAGATCTTTAGCTGGCGCCAGATCCAGAACAGCAGGGAACTCGGAGCGCTGGTGGGCCTAGTCCCGGCGCCGTTCCGGAGTGGCGCAACGTCGAATTGGTATCAGCGCCGCTTTGGCGAAGAAGTTCCTGCTCGCTCAGCCTCGTGACATCGAGACTTCCTGCTAATCCGGAAGGGCGAAGATGAACAGGTTGTTGTTGGCGCTCGGGCGTAGCTCCGGCGTCAGCTCCAGAAAGCGGCCGTAGCCGGTGCTGATCGCCACGTACTGGCGGCCGTCGACCGCGTAGGTGATCGGGAAGCCGGAGACCGGCGAGCCGAGGTTGATCTCCCAGAGGATCTCTCCCGTGCGGTCGTCGAAGGCCCGAAACCGTCCGTTCACGTCGCCCCCGAAGACGAGCCCGCCGCCGGTCGCGGCGAGCGCCATGGTGGCGGCGCGCTGCTGGTAGTTCCAGGCCACCCGCCCGGTCTCGGCCGAGATCGCCTGCACGCTCCCCACGTTCTCGGTCCCTGGCGCGATTTCAGGACGCCAGGCGATGGCATAGAGCCGGCGTGCTTCGTCCTGCTCGTCGGGCTCGGCCATGGCACGCATCCGCGCGCAGACGTTGCGCAACGGCATGTACATCGTGTTCGTCAGGGGACTGTAGGCGCCGGCCTCCCAGTCCTTCCCACCACTGGCGTGCGGACAGGCCAGCACGGTCTGCCCCGCCGCGGAAAACACCAGTTCCGCGTTCTCCGACACCGCCCCCGTCGCGCCGTCGATGCCGCTGATCACGTTCTGGATAATGGTCGGGGTGGCCCACAGGAACTCGCCGGTCTCCCGGTCCAGGGTGTAGACGATGCCCGTCTTGCCCGGGATGCCGGTCACCACGCGGCGCTCCTCGCCCGGGTTCAGGCGAGGATTGATCCAGCTCACCGCGGACGGGTCCGGCCGCACCGCCGTGTCCACCAGCA
>CAZYFH010000054.1:0-21450 GCA_964646815.1 uncultured Vicinamibacteraceae bacterium
CGCCTCGGGGTTAGGATACGTGGTGCTCAGCCACGGGACCGGGGTTCGAACCCCCGTACCGCTACCATTCACTAACCATTTTCGGCTCAGCCAATAACACGGTCACACGCACGGATGCCACAAAGTGAGTCGGCTTTAGCCTCGCCTCGGAGGCCTGCACTACGCATGTCAGGCAAGTGAGCACCGGGGTTACTCGAGGAGTTCGATGGAGCTGATTGCGACACCCAGCGACCGGCGGTCGCTGCCCCTGGCTTGGTGCACGTCGCTGACGACGTTAATCTCCAGGACCGATGACGTCGCCGTGCACGGGGCCAGAGACAACTTCTGGATCCAGCGTCCTCCGATCTCCGCGTCGAAGATCGTGCATCCGTTCGCGGTGATGACGACCGGCTTGGTCCGGCTGCCCGTCATGAGGACATCAATCGCGAGCCACCCAGGCGGCTCCCGTCCATCGATCGGAATCGACATGGTCGCGTCGCCGTCCGTCCAGCGGAACGGCCGCGGGCCGGCCCATTCGGTGTTGAAGAAGCCGGAAAGGGTGACCCCCCATAGGTACGCGGCCTCGTCCCGCAGGAGGTTGGCCGTGGCACCGCTCGCACCCGTGTACGCCGCATCGAGAGCAACCGACCCGTCAGCTTCTTCTCTGATCCCAAAGACCTCCACGCTGTTGGCACCTCGCTTCAGTACGCGCGGATCGACGATTACCTCCCACATGTTCGACCGGCCCTTGACGCGGAAGGCATAGGGCTGCGTCACGCCCGCGATGACGCCGTTCAGCGCAACTGCGAGCAGTGGTGGACCCGGAGGTCCCGGCCGTCCCATCACCGCGCCTTTGATGTGTGCGGGCACGAAATCCGCGCGCGGGTCCACATTGTCGAACAACGTTGGGAAATCCAGCGTTGCCTCAAGGCCCGAGGCGCGGCGTACCACAAAGTCGTCGACGCGTCGGCCGACGAGGTCGGCGTGGGCGCTCAGGCGGATCTCATCGTAGGGATCACCCGTACCGAAGAGTGCGAATTTCCGGGCCACACGTTCGGCGATCACGTCCTCGAGCCCCGCTGGTCGTTCCATCCGCTGCCGAGCGTCGTTGTAGTAGACGACCTTCTTCCTCGCCTCGCGGCCGGTGTCGAACACGCTGAGCCCGTCCGTCTGCCACGGGAGTGTCACACCTAGCTCATCCGCCAGCGTTGGTACGAGATCGGCCATGCTGACGTTTCGATCCACGATGCCCCCGGCGCGCTGATGGGGTCGTTTGATCAGGAGGGGTACCGACGCGATATCGGCAAACGATGCCTGGGTCGGCGTCCTGAAGGAGGCGCCGGGTATAAAGCTCGCCCCGTGATCGGCGGCCACGATCACGAGCGCCTCGTCGTAGTGACCGGTGTCCTCGAGCCGTTGGAGGAACGCCCCCAGAACCGTGTCTGCGTATTGGACCTGAAGCAGGTGCCGCTGGTAGCTTCGGGCGACGGCCCATTCATCGTCAGCCCACTTCCCGTCGCGCCCAAGCACCATATGGACGTCGGCGGTGAAAGTCTGGCCCGAGGGTAGATACACCCACGGCTCATGTGGCAACAGGATATGCGAGAAAAAAAACGGTGGTGGGCCATCGGGCGAGCTCGCGCGGAGGGAGTCGAGGAACTCGTTGACCACACGCCCACGATCCTCGGTTCGAGACTCGTTCCAACGACCGAGGAGGTCATCGGTCGCGGCAAAGTCCTTCCAGTTCTGCGTTACCGGCGGTAAGGCGGTCGTGAGCTCATCCGGAAGCACGAGGTGGCGATAGACGACCCACAGATCCCGCAGCACAGACCTCCACCATCGAACCGACGGTTGCCGTGCGTAATCGCAGATCGTCTCCGGACACAGCTTCGTGAGCGGCTCCATCACCTGCAGCCGGTAACGCGACCCAAGAAGCGTAAATAGATTGTTCGGATAGACATCCGCCATCGGCAGGCGACCGGGGGCGGGGTTGATCCCAGTCAGAATCGTCGGGATCGCAGACTCGGTCATTCCGCTCAGCGCACTCGCGTTTCGGAACCACGCCGCGTTGCGGGCGAACGACGCGAAGTTGGGGTACAGCGCCTCGTCGATCTCACGGTCGCGATCCAGGAGGGACACAAGCGGCAACTGGTCGAACACGATCATCGCGATCGGCGGCGTGGTGGCGAACGCGATATCCTCCAGCGGCTCGGGATCGGTTGCGGTCAGCAGCCCAGAGATCGGCGGACGCAGCAGGAAGGCAACGGGGATCACGAGCGCCGCAGGGGACAGAAACATCATGAACAGGCGGACGGGCGACAACCTTAGGTACGCTGTGGCGGCCAACGCACCCGCCACCACCGCGAGCCCGATCGACACTGCGGCCGGCCAGTCGGCGAGCAGCTTGACCGCTTGCAAGATGACGGCGGCGACTAGTAGGCCGACGGTCGTCCACAGCGCGATCTGGCGGGCGCCAGGACCGAGCCTGCCGGCCACGCCGAGCAAGGCGACACCACAGGCCGGACCGCCCAGGCACAGCAGGAGCACGAAGCCCACGAGATTCGCCGGACGGGTGGCGTGCGCAACGAAAAACTCAGGATTCCTGCCGACAACGTCGAAGATGGGTTGTGCGACGGCCACGCTCCAGAGCGCGACCAGGTGCAACGCCGCCAGACGCGGCGCCACGTTCGTGTCACGCGTCATGGCCAGCCACGGCGTGATAGAGAGTCCGCCGGCCAGATGCGAGAGTCTGCTTCGTGACGTCCCGGAAGTGTCGCGCCAGCGAGGCCTCCATAATCGCAGGGGAGTAGTCGAACGCCTGGTCGCCTCGGTTATGCAGCAAGCGCTGCACCATTGAGTCCTCGCGACTGACGAACTCGATGACCAGCTCCGCTCCGAATCCCGACAACCACTCAATCAGATCCGCTAGCGGAATGTTGCGTCCGATGACCAGGTGATGGATGAGGGCAAGGCAGATGATGAGATCAGGTGAACCGCGTTCGGCGAGCGCCCCGCGCTCGCGACATCGCCAACCGAGCCCAGGCGACGGGTTGGCGATGTCGAAGACCAGTGGCAGAACGTTCGTAGTGCCCTCCTCCTTCAGCGCCCGAAACAAGCGGTCGATGACCAGATGGTCGGCGTCGAGCGCAAGGACGTAGTCTGCCCGCTCGCTCACCAGGCGCGAGTACGTTCCGGTGTTGCACCCCAAATCCCAGACCGTGCGCCAGTGCCGTGACGTCACGACCTGCCGCACGAAGGCCGTTTTTCGCTCGAGGTCGCCCGTGTCGTACGTGTGCTCGTGCTGATAGTTGGACCAGGTCGACCGCGCCGGTTTCCAGCGGAGCTGTCCGACGAGTCGGCGGAGACTGGCCACGTTGTGTGTGATGAGCTTGGCGCCGAAGCCCGCGGCGCGGAGGTCCGCCTTGATATCGCGCGCGGCGTCTTCGTAACGGGCCTGCGCCTTCGCCTGAAGATAGACGTGCTTCAGGACGCCCGGCCTGAGATAGTCGCGCGCCGAGAGTACCGACCGGCAGTGTTCCGCGTCGATACCGTCGAGACTTCCGCGCAGCCACCCCTGGAACGGGAGGTTCTTGTACGCCTGGAGCATGAGCGGGAACAGAAACAGCTGGCAGAACTGACGATACCCCACCCAGGGCTCACCGTCTCGATACGCAGTGAACGACCCGATGTCGATGAACGTGGGACGCGGGCCGACCCACTGGACGTTGAACGGCGTCGCGTCCTTGAGCGTCATCCCCTCGTCGAGGGCGGCAAGGGTCACGTCGAGCTGAAGGAGTGCCGCATCGCGGAGCATGCTGAAGGGCCACTCGTATGGGTAGGAGACCATCGGGACCCGTTCATGCTTCAAGACGGCGGCCCACTTCCCGTCGCTGGAGGGTAGGGTCTCGGGGTCGCTGACCCGCTCCGTGGAGACGATGCGGTGCTCAGCCGTCAACCGCTGGAAGAACTCACTGGCGGCAAGTTGTTCCCAGTCCACGAGGGCCCGAGCGCTCAGGTAGCGCAGCACCGCGCCGTCGTGCCAGTAGACTCGCGTGTCGGGATCGCGAAAGGACCCGGGTTCCGGCTGAGGCGACTCGGTCGTGACCCGCATGGGCGCGTGAAGCCACCCGAAGCCTCAGCGACCGTCGCTCTGGAGGCCCTTTCGGCGGAACACGGAAGTCAATCGATGCCAGTACAGCTTGCTGATGACACCGATGGCCGCGAAACCACCCAGCAGAATCTGGAGCAACATGCTGCCGCTGCCGGGGTCGAGGTAGGCGTCCACGGGGGCTTCGAGGAGAAGCCATCCGAACACTACGAGGCCGGGGAGTGGCAAGTGTGTCTTCATCCTGGACCCCATCTCAAGGATGTGCACGGTCGTTCCTCAAGCAGCATACCAGAATCGCAGGCTCGCCCGATCGTTCTGGGGGTAACTAAGGTCGACCACCTCGCCACGCACCGGCCATCTGCGTCTCCGACCAGACACGACCGCGCTTGCGCATCAGCCCGCCCACCGGTAGGATCACGCTCGCGCTCCTCAGTCCGCCCAGGGCCTGCGTACCTATCGCCGGGTCAACATGAAAGCCACCTACGAGATTCACAGCGAGGCGCGAGGGGGGCACTGGGTCGCGTGGGCGACACGGAACGCCGAAGCGAAGCCGGCCGGCGCCGCCATTCTCGTCGGTCAGACGCAACAAGAGGCCGAAGCCAACGCAGCGCTGTGGGTCGATCGCCTCGATGCGGACCCCAACCTGCTCCGTAGCGAAGCCAGAGTTCACCTCCCGGTCGAAGCGACGACTCCGGGCGAGTTTAGCGGGCCTGCCGGGCTAGGACGGATCGATGGCCCCGCGCGCGGGGCGTTGCGCCGTCGAGAGGTGCTCGTCGCCCGTCGCAAACTAACCATCCAGAAGCACGTACGGACCGCTGAGACGGCGCTGGCGCGCGGCGCTCATGGTGCCGCGCTCAGTGCTGCCGAGCAAGCCGGGCTCCTCGATCCCGACAACGCTCAGGTCCTGGCGATCTTGGAGAAGGCGCAGTCGTCCGCCGTGTCCTCTCCGGCAGGCCGCCAAGAACGGTCGAGGCCGGCTGGGGGAGTCGTCGGACCGGCCTCGTGGTCGATCGGCACCCCGTTCGCCGGGACACCCCGGAGCGCGGCGAGCGCGGTGTCGGTTGCCGTTTCCATCGCCGGCCACGTCGTCATCGCGCTCGTGGCAGTGATCGCATTCATATCAGTGGCGCCCGTCGTCGAAGTGACCCCACTGATGCGACTGGCATTCATGCCGGCGGGTGCCCTGCCACCCGACCCCCCCGGGCCCGATGTGCCGCCGGAGGAGCAGGTGTACGAGGAAGTCGAGCCACCGACGCCGGTCATGGCCACGAGAACGCTGTCACAGATCCCGCTTGACGTTGCGCCGATCCGGAGGCGTGCGGCCACATCGAGCACCGCGCTTCGCCGTCCCCGGTCAACCCGTCGTGGTGGGTTGAGCCGCGCGAACGCGCTGTCCGGGCGGGGCCCTTGGGAGGGCGCGGAGGGCGATCGACCGCCTATTCTGGTCAGGGCGGTGCCACCCCTCTATCCGCGTACGGCGTTCGATCAGGGCTTCGAGGGGATCGTCGTCGTCATCCTGGAGGTCCTCCTCAATAACGAGGGCGTGGTGGAACGGACGAGCATCGTCGAGGGCCTGCCGTTGCTGAATCAGGCGGCCAGGGACGCCGTCCAGAAGTGGGAGTATCGTCCCGCGTTTCGCAACGGGTTCACGGTGCCCTCGATCTTCACGGTGTCCATCACCTTCGATTTCAGGTAGTCATGGTGGGAATGCGTCTCATCCAGTCGATAGCGGGGGCCACCGCGATCGTGGCGGTGCTCTGGATGGGTGTCTCCGCTCAGCAGCGGTTGCGGCAGGCGGTCATCTTCGACATGGTCAGGCTGAGCGCGGTCGTGACCGATCCGGCCAACGTGTACATCGCTGGTCTCGATCCAGCAGATTTTCAAGTACTGGAAGACGGGGTCGAGCAGCAGATCCAGATCTTCAACGCACCCGACAGTCCCATCACGTTCGCCGTGCTTGTCGACGGATCGGTGTCGATGCAAGCCCGGCTGCCAACGGTTCGTCTCGCGGTCCGGGAACTCCTGCGCACGCTCGGGCCGGATGACTTTGTCCAGATCGTCCAGTTCAACGACCGGGTGTCGGTTCTCGAGGACTTTAGCGACCGTCGCGATGCGCTCGAAGCGGCGATCGACAGCTTTTCGAGCATCGGTGGCACGGCGGTCCTGAACGCCGCCTATCGAGCGCTCCGGGAGATCGAAGCGCGCGCGCGGGAGGAACGAGACGAATCGAGGCGTCGCGCGATCGTGTTGTTGTCTGATGGGGTCGACTCGACCTCGTTCGTCGACGAGGACGTGGTCCTGTCCGAAGCGCGTCGCAGTCGAGCGAGCGTCTACTCCGTTGGCCTCGGACAGAATCTCAGCGTACGGCTCGCTGCCGGAGCCCGGGCGGCGCAGGGTGCAGCGCTGCTTCGGGAGCTGAGTCGTACAACGGGTGGCCGTGTCATCCAGCCGGAGTCGTTCGACGACCTCCAGGCGGCGTTCACCGAGGTCGCCGAAGAGCTACGCCATCAGTATGGCTTCGCGTATGTGTCGGACAACGTCACCCGGAACGGCCGGTGGCGGCGGATCGAAGTGAACGTCCGTGATCGGCCCGACTTGCAGATCCGGCACCGCGAGGGCTACTACGCGGGTCTGGACTAGCCGCCAACTTGCCAGGTCAGAGTCGTGGCCCTCTCGAGGGACTCGCCGGTGACATCCGTGATTCCGGGCCGGAGGAGGATCTCTAATTGTCGGCCACGTTCGAGCGCAATGCCCGGATCGACGTGGAGCGTCCGCCGCTCCTCCGAGTACCGGACACTCACGGTCGTGAAGGCGCGGTCGGTGGATGAACCCGCATAGCCCAACACGACGTTGCCCTCGAAGGTGTCCGGATCGATCGGCTTCGTGAACTGAATCACGAACTGGCTGTCCGGTCTGGCTCCTTCGAACGCGATCGGAAGCGTGAACTGGACGTCGGGCGCTAAATCGCCCCAGCCCAGCGGGCCCGGGGACGGCGTCGTTTGAAACGGCAGAGGCTCGGTCGGCGCCGCCTCCGTGGCGCCTAAATAGTACGTCCCGTCATCCTGGCGCAGACGACCGCGCACGCGCATCCACGTGGACGTGTCACGCTTGCTCCGCAGGTCGAGCCCCCACCCATTGCCTTCGGGTCGCATGCCGGTCACCCAGACGGCGGTATCGCCATCCCGGAGGACCCAATCGTTGAGGCCGTCGTTTAATCGCGTGCGGGGCGCCAGGTCGCCGAAGAGATTGCTCCCGCGATACTGACCGATCACGTCGACGGGCTCACCCGTTGGAACCGGCGTCGCCTCGAACAGGTCTGTCAACGTGCGTGACGCGCGGTTTGTCGAGGCCAGCACCTCGGACGATGCGCTCCAGAACGAGATCGAGTACCTTGGCGAGGCGTCGCCGCCCTCGGTCGCAACGGTGGGTCGACGTCGGAACACGCCGGTGACGGTGAGCGCGGCGCCGTCCAGGGTCGCCGCGTTTGCGTCGACGAGCGCCAGGCTCTCCGGGGTTGGGGTCAGGTCAATCACCGCGTCCTGCGCGACCAGCGAATACGTCCGCGTTCCGCCGCTGACCGCGGTGGCGAATCGTCCGCGCGTTATCACGGCAAGGCCGTCGTACGCGGATGGCGTGTCGAGGAGGTCGGCGGCCGCGATATCTACCGGCGTACCGTAGTAGGACCACGTACTCGTCGGCGGTCGCCTCAGGGTCGTGAGCAACTCTCGCACCGCCAGGCGGATCGCGACGGTCTCCTCGCCCGGCAGATCGAGATGACTGCGTCCCCGCGAACCCCGATCGAACCACGCGCCGTACGGCTCAGGGATGAACACCAGACGGGTCGCTTCGCCAGAGCTCAGGTGGACGACGAATCCCCCCTCCTCGGCGGCGCCCACCGACGCCACGTCAGCGAACGGCACCTGGACCGCCGTCGGGCACGACGCGCCGGTGTTTGAGGGGTTCCAGGTGAGCCGCTCTCGAGCTCCGTCGACGAGCAGCTCGCCGGGGCACCGTTCCTCGGGTTGCGCGAGCACGAGCTGCAGGCGCACGCGGTCGGCAGCACTCGAGAACCAGACCGACGGGTCGATCGGCGTGCCGCGATTTTCTGGCGGATAGTCGCTTACGTCCGCAACCGCAACGGCGGCAGCTCGTGGCGGTGCCGTCGGCCGTGAGGCCCCTCCGGTTCCCGCTGCCTCCCAGAGACGGATCACACGCCTCGGAAAGCGGGCTGACGCCGGCACGAACTGCGGGTCCTGCTGGCGCGCGCTGGAGAAGCGCTCGCTCGCTTCCGCCTCACTCGCCGTATACAGGAGCGCCCACCCGAGATACAGGTAGGCGCGTGCCAAGTCCGAACGGCGATCGGGCTCGCCGTCCAGGATGAACGTCACGGCGTCGAGGATCTCGGCCGCGGCCTCGAAATCGCCCTCCTCGATGAACCGGACGCCTACGGCAAGACCGTCGAGCGTCTGGCTCGACTGGGCAAGGGACACAGCACCACCGTAGATGATGACGGCGAGTGCACAGAGAGCAGAGATCATGCGCATGGCTGCTAGGGGCTCACCGGTAGCCCTTCGTCCTCGAGGTCGACTTCCAGCGTCGCGGGCACGTCTCCGGCGATGTTGACCATGCGCCGGAATTGATAGTCGTCGGACTCCAGGCGGATCTGGTGGCGGCCCGCCGGGAGCCTGAGCACCCCCTGCGCCCCCATGCCCACCCCGACCCCGTTGAAGAGGATCGCGGCTGCCGGTTCGACGCGAACGTTGAGCACGCCGCACGTGGGGCCTTCGTCGCACAACCGGACGACGAGGGTCGGAGTGAACGCGGGAGCCGTGGACGGCGCGTCGCGGCGTGCACCCCCGACCGGCGCGGAGCGACTGGGTGCGGGGTTCGTGGTTGCGAGCAGTACCGGATCGGCCGGGGTCGTAAGCTCTGGCTCTCCCGCGGTTGGGACGACCGCACCGTCGATGTCGTCGGTCTGGCTTTCGGCAACCACGTCCTCGAGGTCGTCGTCGGCGAGCACCTGGCCAGGCACCGAACCGAGCGATTGGTTCATCCCACGCGCACGCGCGCGCGCGCTCAATGCGTCGATGGTGGCTCGCCGCTCCGCCTCCAGGGCCGCGGCTGCCCCCGAGACGCCGGACGCGGCTCCCGCGTTCTCCGGATCCATACGGAGGGCCTCCGAGTACAGCGCCACAGCTTGCTGATATCGTCCCGAGTCCATCGCTTCCTCGGCGCTCGTAAGCGTCTGGTCCACCGCCGCGCTTGGCCCTGGCGAGCGGAGCACGCTCAGCGCCGCGACCGTCATGAACAGGGCGCCGATGGCGGCCCCGGTCGCGAGTCGCCAGCCGGTCCGCGCCCGGCCCGCCGCGCTCAGGCGCTTGCGGACGTCGTCACGCAATCGGACCGCCGCGTCCGAGTCAGGCATCACGTCGATGGCCCGGTCAATCAGGAGCGCGGCCGACTCCAGCGATCGGTCCTTCACCTGCCGCTGGGCGTCGCGCAAGAGCGCGTCAACCCAGGCGGGAGCCGCCGCGTCCATGCGCTCCCAGAGCGCGCGCACGCGGCTGTCATCGGGATCGAGGAGGGTCGCCTGGTCGAGCGCCTCCTGCGCCTCGTCGTACCCTAGGCGAATGGCTTCCTCGTCCCGATTCTCTTCGAGCGCACGGGTCGCGGCGGCGAGGAGCCCGGTAAGCTTCTCCTCGCGGCGCCGGCGAAGGTCGTCGCGATCGATCTTCTGTCCGGGTGCGAGCGGCGGTGAGGAGCCCATATGTCGTGATTATCGTTAGGCCGTTGTGCGGCCCGACACGAAAATCTCGTACTCGTTTGGGGCCATCAAGTAACGATCAGGGCGCGCGCGCTCTGCGGCCGCGAAGTGGGGGACTCGGGGTCCCCGCGGATCGGCCGCGTGGCGATCTCTGCGACGCCACGACTAGTGTAGACGACGCCGACTCCCAGATCGTAACGTCTGATCGGAGTGGGGTCCAGTGTGGGCGCGCGCGCTACGACGGGAGAGGAGGCGCCAGGTTCGTGGGGGCGCTCATTCCGCCCACACGAGGACGCGGCCGTCGCGCGGCGCGTCGTAGTCGATGATCAGGCCGGGTCCGTGCCGGTCGAGATCGGCGACGGTGAGGTCGAGGTCGCGCAGCGCCGCCTCGCCGTCGGTCTCCCACGCCATGACGTGCAGCGTTCGGAGCTTCGTGTTCGAGCCGGTGGGACGCCGATTAACCGACCACTCATGATCGGACAGGCGCTGCAGCGGCGTCTCTCCCACGAATCGCGCCCGGGCTTCATCGAAACTCCGGTCGGCAGCGGATGCGCTGGCGTCGTCGATGTCGACGTGCTGAAAGAACACGCAGACGCCCACACCACCAACTGCAAGCACGCAAACCCCGAGAAACGCCACGACACCGATCGTCACGCCGGCCCAAGTCTTCATGGCTACTGTCGGTTCTGACGGGCCAACGCTCGGCGAAGTTCCCGCGATGGGCGACCGATGGCGGGACTACTGGCCCGTGTAGGGACGGTCCCGAAGCGACTTGGCTGCGGTGACGCAGGCCCGATCTCGGGCGTCGTCACACAGCCGGCGGCTGCGATCGTATGCCTCGCGCGCACCCGCGCGGTCGCCGCTGAGGTCGGCAATCTTCCCCAGCTCGAGGTGGGCCCGCCCTCTCACCCAGCGGCGGCTCTCGGTGTCGGCCGCCGCGCGGAGGTCCGCCGTGGCCTGCGCCGGCCGGCCGACCGCAACGCGAGCGGTGCCGCGTTTCAGACGCCAGACCGCCTCCTCGCCGAACATTCGGTCTCGGCTGTCGGCTTCGAGCTTGCGAAAACCAGGCACAAGCGTCAGCTCGGCCATGACCGGACGGTCGTCGCGAAGCCAGGTTGCCGCCGACTCGAGCCAGACGAGCCGGTTGCGCGGGTAGCGGCGTTTCAGGTCGGCCATCACACGCTGCGCGCGTGCATACGCCTTTTCTCGGTTGTAGAGGAGGACGAGCGCGAACTTTGCCTCGGTTTGGGCTTCGCTCGGGTACCGCGCCGCCTCCTCCACTAGGCGAATAGCTTCCGCCTTGCCTCCATCGAACCCGACCAGATACGCCATCATTCGGAACGCGCGCGGAAGCAACGAGACGATATAGCGATAGATCCCGAGAGTGAGCTGGGCGTCCTTCCGGCTCGGGTCGAGCTCCAGCACCCGTTCGTGAGCTTCGTACGCGCGCTTTGCGTTCCGCAACGCACGTAGCGGTTCTCCGTCGATGGATGCGCGGTAGGATGCCGCGAGCGCGACAGAGGCCCCGAGTTCGTAATGCGCGTCGGCATCGTCGGGCGCGCGGCTCACATGGTCCTCGGCCAGCTCCACGGCGCGGGCAAGATGGGTCTGGAACAGCTCGTCTAGCTCTGGCGGTGGCTTCTCGACCTTGCCACTTAGACGGGTGACGGAACCGGTCATGTAGTTATCCACAAGGATCCCTCCTCGGAGGTACAGGATCCGGAGCCAGACGATCGCCGCGGTGCCTCGGTAGGGGGCGGGATCATCAGGACGCTCGGCGATCGCCTGACGAAGCGTCTCGACCGCGGCCTCGTGGTCGAGGTTGTAGGCGAGATCGAACCCCTCCTCGACGAGGGGGTCCATGTCGTTTCCTCCACGCGCGTGGACGCCGGGTGGGGCGTAGAGTAGCGCCAGAGCAACCAACCCAGGAAGGACGTGGCGAAGCACAGTGGCACAATAAACCGGGAACGAGGCTGGCCGCGCCGTTACGAGGCGCACTCGGCTCGGGGGGGCAGGTGCCAGGTTCACGATTCCCGGTGCAGCGGATGAGGGTAGCCTGTTCTATCAATTTGAATCCGCGTCCTGTTGCGTCTGCGTCCTGACCCCTGACCCCTGACCCTTGAACGCCGAGCCATGCCCCCATGATCCGTCGCATCAAGACCATCGACGCCCATACTGCCGGCGAACCACTGCGGCTCATCGTCGAGGGGTTTCCCTCTCCGCCTGGAGCCACGATGCGCGATAAGCAGGCCTGGGTGCGCCGTCGTCGGGACCGGGTGCGCCGAGCCCTGATGCGGGAACCGCGGGGGCATGCCGACATGTACGGCGCGGTGCTGACCGAACCGGTGAGCCCGGACGCGCACGCGGGCGTCCTCTTCATGCACAACGCCGGGTACAGCTCGATGTGCGGGCACGGGATCATCGCAGTCGCGACCATCGCCCTCGAACGCGGCGTGATGCACCCGTCGGATCCGGGCGACGACCTCCTCTTCGACACACCCGCCGGCACGGTTCGCGCGCGTGCCGCCGTGCGTACTGTCGACGCGTCCGACCGGCGCCAGGGAGGTCGGCGACTGCGAGTCGACCGCGTGTCCTACAGCGGCATCCCGTCCTTCGTGCTCAAGGCGGGTCTGTCGATCGACCTCGGTACCCGCGTCATCAAGGCGGATGTGGCATTCGGCGGCGCCTTCTATGCGATCGTCGACGCCGAGGCGGTCGGTGTTGCGATTCGGCGCGAGCAGCTACCGGATCTGCGGGCACTCGCGATGCAGATCAAACGCACGGTTGAGCGTGCGGTGACGGTCGAGCACCCGGTCGAAGCCGGTTTGTCGGGCGTGTACGGAACGGTGTTTACCGGTGTGCCGGACGGTGAAGGTGCCGATCTGCGGAACGTGTCGGTGTTCGCCGATGGACAAGTTGATCGGTCGCCCTGCGGCACTGGTACAGCCGCGGTGATGGCCGTGCTCGATGCGATGGGTCTCTTGTCGGACGAGCGTCCGTTCGTCCACGAGAGCATTATCGGCACGCAATTCAGCGGCACAGTCGATGCGCGTACGAGGGTCGGCGAGCACGCCGCGGTCGTTCCGCGGATCGAGGGCCGCGCGTGGGTCACCGGTGAGCACGAGTTCATGATCGATGATGAGGATCCGCTACGGGAGGGGATAGCACTCTAAGTGCTCGGGGTTCCGGGTTCCAGGAGTAGTAGGGCACGGAACCACGATCAACGGTGCCCCCCTTGACCGACAAAATTTGTCGGGGATAGACTGGACTGGAACTGAGAACCGATCTCATTATCGAGAGTCACTTATGTTCCAGTCGTTTGTCATCACGCTGCGCGAGGGTCTCGAGGCGTTCCTCATCATCGCCATCAGCCTGGCGTATCTTCGAAAGAGCGGGAACGACCATCTCGTTCCCGCTGTGCGCTGGGGTATCGGGGTGTCGATCGTCCTCAGCGTAATCGCCGGAGTGGCGTTCGCTCGCGCGGCGAATCAGGCGCTCTGGGAAGGTGTGCTCGCGATGGTAGCGGCGGTCATGGTGGCATCGCTCACGGTGCATATGTGGCGTGCCGGACGGCGCATGAAGGAGGAGATCGAGGGGAAGCTCCGTGCATCGACCCTCAGGGCGGGCACCGGCGCGTTCCTGGGCGTGTTCGGGTTCACGCTACTCATGATCACCCGTGAGGGGATGGAAACGGCGCTCATGATGAACGCGCTGTTGTTCCAGGTGCGGTCCGCGGCGCTCATCGGCGGGGCTGTCGCCGGCATCTTGTGCGCGGCTGGTGTGGCACTCTTGTGGGCGCGGTACGGCCACCGCGTCAACCTCGGGCAGTTCTTTCAGGTCACGGCCATCTTTCTGTTCGTGTTCGTCATCCAACTGTTCGTCTACGGCTTCCACGAGTTGACCGAGGCCAATATCTTCCCCTACAGCGAGACCTTGCATTGGGCGACGGAACCGTATGGCCCGGATGGCCGCTACGGCCGGTACTTCACGTACCTGCTCGTCGCCCTCCCGTTGGGCTGGCTGGCGTACTCCTCGCGGGGCGCGCGACAACAGCCGCCTGCCGGCGCGGCGTGAGTCGACGGGCACCGCTCGGGGTTCACGGTTCAGCTGCGGTCCCGTCGCGCGCAACGCCACTTCGATAGTGCCGAGCAACAGGCCGGAACGCGGGGTGATTGGGTCGGAACCTGGAACCCCGAGGAATCGCGCTAGTATCCAACCGCCAACCCGTCCTTGCGCGGGTCGGATCCGCCCATCAGCACGCCGCGCTCCGCGTCGATCTGTATCCCCTGGAACCCGCCGAAGCTACCCGGTTCGTCGATGAGCCGGTGCCCGCGCGTCACGAGCCCGTCGCGCGCAGCGGGCGCGATGCCCGACTCCAGCGCCACGCCCTCTTCCGTCCAGCGCGCGCGCGCCGCCTCGCCCGCCTCCTGTACATTCATGCCGAACGCAAAGATGTTGGCGAGCACCTGCGCGTGCCCCTGGGCTTGCATCTCGCCGCCCATGACGCCGAACGCGAGCGCCGGCCTGCCGTCCTCCAGCGCAAGGGCCGGAATCAACGTGTGGAATGGACGCTTCGCCGGACCCAGACAGTTCGGATGCGACGGGTCGGTCGAGAAGAGGCTGGCGCGGTTCTGCAGCACGATGCCGGTGTCGCCGGCCACGACACCCGATCCGAATGCCCCGAACAGTGACTGGATGACCGAGACGAGCTGGCCGTGCCGATCGGCTGCGGCCAGACACACGGTGTCGCCCGTTCCCGCGCGTGAGGAATGTGCGGTGCCGGCACTGCGCCACGGCGCGTATCCGTCCGCGGAGCGTTTCCAGTCGATCTCCTTCCGGCGGTCCGCCGCGTAGCCGGACGATATTAGGTGCTCGACGACCTCTGACGGCACGGCTGTCGGGTCGGCGATGTGAGCCGCGCGATCCGCGAAGGCGATACGGATGGCCTCGATGAGCAGGTGGAGATAGGCGGGGGAGTTGTGTCCGAGCGCCGGCAGGTCGTCGTCGCCGATCAGGTTCAGGATCTGGAGCGCCGTGAGTCCCTGCGTATTGGGCGGCAACTCGAGCACCTCGCGCCCGCGGAACACCGTCCGTAGCGGTGTGACCCAGTCGGATCGGTGCTCGAACAGGTCGCGGGCTCCGAGCCAGCCACCGCGCCGCTCGATGTCGGCGGCCACCCGTTCGGCCAGTGTTCCCCGATACATCGTCTTGGCCCCGTCGCGGGCGAGAGCCTCCAGGGTTGCCGCGAGCCGCGGGTTGGTGAAGACCTCGCCCGCACTCGGTGCGCGGCCCTGAGGGAGAAAGGTGGCCGCGGCGCTCGCGTCGCGGGCCAGGAGCGGGGCGGCCGCATGCCACTGGCCGGCGACGACCTCACTGACCGCAAAGCCACGACGTGCATGGTCGATAGCCGGGGCGAGTGCGCGGTCGAGCGTGATGGTGCCGTGTCGTGCGAGGAGTTGCTCCCAGCCGTCGACGGCGCCGGGCACGCTCACGGAGAAGATACCGTCAGAGGGCATCAGCGGGCTGTCGGGGAACCGGTCGTGGAGCGCCGCGATCGTTGCCCGACGCGGCGCGCGACCGCTCGCGTTCAGCGCGTGCACGGTGCGGCCGTCGTGGACCAGCGCAAAAAGATCTCCGCCGACCCCGGTCATCGTCGGTTCGACGACCGAGAGGGTCGCGGCCGCGGTCACCGCGGCGTCCACCGCGTTCCCGCCCTCCATCAGCATGTGGAGGCCTGCCGCGGAGGCCAGCGGCTGCGACGTCGCGACGACGCCGTTGCGGGCCAGCACCATGGATCGCGTGGCATGTGGGCGTGCGGTTGGTGGGTCGCCGGGAAGCCACTTCATATCTTAGATGGGGCTTCTCCCAAGCCTCCGCGACCGCTCCGCGGGGACCCCGAAAGGGCCCCACGCCGCGGTCGCGAGGCGTGTTGTGCGCGCCGTGCTGCCTTGAGAACACGGTCTCATGTCGAGCACGATCCAAGCGGGCAAGACAGCTTAGTGAGGTGCCTGGGAGAGCTCGGCGGCGGCAGCGGCGAAAGCCTCGAGCTGGCGTCCATGCTCGTCGAGTATCGCGTGTTTCCAGCGGCCGCGCAGCATGTCGTACACCGTCCGCTGGTACCACAGCATTGCCTCGAATCCCACCGTAAACGCCGACGCAAACGCGATGCCCTCCGTCTGTAGGCCCGAGACCATGTTCGACAGGTTGTGGATCTTGTCGGCGGAGGCGACGGCCAGCGATCCGTCCCGTGTCGTCCCCCGGAGCTGTTCGATGTAGGTCAGTTTGCGATCACGCCACCGCGCCGGCTTGGGTGGCTCGGAGACATCTTCGACCATCGCAAGCACGTGGTCGCCGAACCGTGTCCGGATGACGGAGGGCGCGAGCTCGGTGTCCTCAAGCGTGTCGTGGAGCAGAGCGGCGATCACGGTGTCCTCGTCGAACCCGTGGTCGCCGACGATCATCGCCACCGATGCCGTATGGGCGGCCTCGTAGCCACCCCCCGCCTTTCGATGACGAAGCCCATGGGCTTCGAGCATCGTCGTCAACGCGAGCTGGACGCGGTTGGAGTACATCGCGAGGCGGTCGGATCGCGCGACGTCGGTTTACCGACTCACTTGGTCGATTGTCGCGGAAACGACCGGCGCGATGTAGCTGCGACGGGCGCGGGCCCGCATCCCGCGCGGCTTGAGGCGCACCTTGAGCTCGTGCAACTTGCCGTCGCGTTTCTGCGGCGTGAAGCCGAGGACGTACTGACTGTGTAATTCCTGGGCAACTCGCGTGAAGGTCGGCCCGAGCTCCGCGGTCTCTTCGAGCTCGAAGTAGCCGCCACCGGTTTCCTCGGCGAACTTCTTCAGGTTCCGATCGGGCCGGCTGCGGACCTGGCGGCGCCCGTTGAAATAGTTCATCTCGAGGCCGATTGCGTAGATCATCACGTCCTCGGCGACCGCTCGATCCATCACGTCGCGCGACCCGGCCTCGCTCGCCGTATCGTCGCCGTCGGTGAACACGAGGACGACGCGCCGCCCATCGACGTCCTGAAGGGCGTCGAGACCTGCGACCACCCCGTCGAACAGCCGGGTCGGGTTGCCGAAATCGAGCACCTTCAGCGAGTCGATCAGGACGTCGCGATCGCCCGTGAACGCCGCCGGCTCGACCTGCACCTTGTCGTTGAACGCGCCGACCCGGCCCTTGTCGTCCGGGAGCAACCGGATTAGGAACTGTTCCGCGCCTGCCTTCAGGAGGTTGAGGCTCGGTGTCATGCTCGCGCTGGTGTCGAGCATCACGACGACGGTGATCGGCCGAACCTCGTTCTCGAACAGCACCAACTCCTGAGGCTGGTCGTTGTCGAAGATGGCGAAGTCCTCGCGCGTCAGGTTCGGTACGAGGCGGCCGTTGCCATCGGTCACCGTCACGTACAAGTCGACGAGTTCGGTCCCACTCCGGAACAAGGGCTGCTGCTGAGCGAGTCCGGTCGTTGCCGCTATCAGCGCAGTAACCACGACGGCTGCGGCTGTCATGCGCGTGTTCATGAACCGAGCTTACCGTTCCTCCGCGAACCTTGGCAATGGCGTGAAACGCTGAGACCGTGGCGCGCGTCTTCGACTAGACGAGGCTTCGCCGCGAACCCCTGCGGGCGCTCCGCGTGCACCATGGGCTGGGGTACCCCACTCCGCGCCCGCGAGGCGTGCCCTGCGCGCCTTAGCCGTTTGCAGACGGACCACAGGAAGTGCGAAATGCTCGTTCGTTCCGCACAACGGATTAACACGTAGCGCCCGTGTGTGCGTGCCGGTTGATCGCCTGCACGCTGGAAGCGATTCGCCTGCCGAGCACGGCATCGAGCGAAGGACAGTACAATGGTGGGTAGGCACAATTGGAGGGAGGAGGGGTATGAAGAGGGTCTGGCTTGCGGGCCTCATAACCGTCGCGATCGGCGCGCCGGCGGCCGCCGCCGTGGCGGACGGCATCGCTGCGCCGTATCTGCACATCCAGCTTGCACTGGCGAACGATTCGACCGATGGGGTCCCGGAAGCCGCCAGGGCGATTGCTGCAGAAGCAGCGAAGATGGGGGACTCCGCGAAGAGGGTCGCCGCCGCTGCCGCGGCCGTCGCCGGTGCGTCCAACATCACGGTCACGCGCGCGGCGTTCGGTCCGCTGAGTGACGCGCTGATCAAGTACGGCGAAGAGGTTGGCTTCGGCGATCTCAGAGTTGCGTACTGCCCGATGGTTCGCAAGTCGTGGGTCCAGGAAGCCGGCGACATCCGGAACCCGTTCTACGGCTCCGAGATGCTAACCTGCGGCAACTTCGCGAAGTAGCCTCGCCCCGCCGTTCCTCTGGGCGGACGAGCTACTCGGATTTGCCGTCTGCAGGTTCCCGCTGCGCGACCAACGTGGTGATGAGCGCCGACCGCACGCCATTCCGTTGGGGTGAGGTCCTGGCCGGCGAGCAGGTGCGGTTTCGCCGATGCTTCGCGAAGGCCGATCTTCGGCCAACTCCAGACAATTAACGGTAGGAGCCCTATCCATGAATGATCTTGACACGCTGAATCTATAAATGTAGATGTATAGATATGATTGCGAGCGGGTTGTTCAAGGTGCTGGGCGACGATGCCCGACTCCGCCTCCTGCGGCTCCTGGCCGAGGAACGGCTGAACGTCACCGAGTTGACCGCGATTCTTGGGATCGCGCAGTCAGGCGTCTCACGACACCTCGGCTTACTGCGCGAGACAGGACTGATCGAAGAAGAGCGGGAAGGCGGATTCACATACTATCGGGCGACGCGCCAGCGCGGAGGTGCTCGACTTGCTTCGGTGTGGGGATTCCTAGGCGAGCAGTTCACCGACGCCACGGCCGACGACATCATCCGCGCAGACGACACGCGTCTGCGAGAAGTGCTTCGGCAGCGTCGCGAACGCCGGGATGCGTATGGCATCGGTCCCGACGGCGATCCGCGCCAGGTCGTGCCGGGGCGGAGTTGGACCGCTTGGTCGCGCGCGCTCGGTCTGCTGCTGCCCGAGCTGCGCGTCGCAGACCTCGGGTGCGGCGAGGGTTATCTCACGCTGGAGGTGGCGCGGTGGGCGCGGCGGGTCATAGCGGTCGACCGGTCGGCTCGCGTGATCGACCGCGCGCGTGCCGTCGCGCAGCGGAGCGGCGTATCAAACGTCGACTGGAAGTGTGGGGAGATCGAGCAGCTGCCGTTGGACGATGCGAGCGTCGACATGGCACTGCTGTCCCAGGCACTGCACCACGCCGAGGCGCCGGCACGGGCACTGGCCGAGGCCTGCCGGGTGCTGATTGACGGCGGCCGCGTCCTCGTCTTGGACCTCGCCGCGCACGAGCAGGGGTGGGTGCGGGACCGGCTCGGCGATCGATGGACCGGCTTCGACCCCGCAGCGCTCGACGCGATGATGCGCGACGTGGGGTTGCAGGACGTCACCGTGCAGCCGGTGCTCCCGGGTAACCCGTTCGCCGTGCTGACCGCCATTGGAACGAAGAAGGCCTCATGAGCAGCCAGACCGTACACACGGGCGCGTCCGATGCGCGTGCGTTCCTTGAGGACGCGCTCGCCCGCCGGATCGTGATCCTCGACGGTGCCATGGCGACGATGATTCAGCGGCGTGGGTTCGAGGAGAGCGATTTTCGGGGCGAGCGGTTCCGTGACCACCCGCGGGAACTCAAGGGCGACAACGACCTGCTGGTGCTGACGCAGCCGGAGGCGATTGCAGCGATTCACGAGGCGTATCTCGAGGCTGGTGCCGACATCATCGAGACCAACACCTTCAATGGCACGGCGACCGCGCAAGCGGATTACGGGTTGGCGCCAGAAGTCTACGAGATCAATGTCGAAGCCGCCCGGATCGCCAAGCGCGCGACGGCCGCGTGGACGGCGCGCACCCCGGACCGGCCCCGCTTTGTCGCTGGAGCCATGGGACCGACCAATCGGTCGCTGTCGATCTCGCCAGACGTCAACGACGCGACGTTTCGGGCAATCACTTTCGAAGCGCTCCGGGCGTCCTACGCGGAGCAGACACGCGGCCTGATCGACGGCGGCTGCGATCTGCTGATGGTCGAGACCATCATCGACACTCTGAACGCCAAGGCGGCGGTCGTGGCCATCCAGGAAGTGTTCGACGAGCGGGGTGTCGACCTCCCGCTGATGATCTCGGTCACGATCACCGATCGCAGCGGCCGGACCCTATCCGGCCAGACAATCGATGCGTTCTGGGTGTCGATCGCCCACGCGCGGCCGTTCTCCATTGGGCTCAACTGTGCTTTGGGCGCGCGCGAGATGCGTCCCTACCTCGCCGAGTTGGCGCGCGTCGCCGATACCTGGATGAGCTGCTACCCGAACGCGGGGCTCCCAAACGCGTTCGGGGAATACGACGAACAACCCGACGAGACCGGTCGCCTGTTGCGCGAGTTCGCGGACGCCGGCTTCGTTAACTTTCTGGGCGGCTGCTGCGGAACCACCCCCGACCACATCGCGGCGGTGGCGGCGGCGGTCGATGGGGTTGCGCCGCGCGCGCTGCCCGACCGGTCCGGCCCGCGGCACACCGAGCTCAGCGGCCTCGAACGCCTGACGATTCGCGCGGATAGCAACTTCGTGATGATCGGGGAGCGGACCAACGTGACCGGGTCGCGGCGTTTCGCGCGGCTGATCAAGGACGGCGACTACACGACGGCCGCCGAGGTGGCACTCGAGCAGGTGCGAGGCGGCGCGAACGTCGTTGACGTCAACATGGACGAGGGGATGCTCGATTCCGAGCAGGCGATGACCACCTTCCTCCACCTGATCGCGACCGAGCCGGAGATCGCCCGCGTCCCGGTGATGATCGACAGCTCGAAGTGGTCGGTCATCGAGGCGGGCCTGAAGTGCGTGCAGGGCAAAGCCATCGTCAACTCGATCAGCCTCAAGGAGGGGGAGGCCGACTTTCTCGCCAAGGCCCGCCTCATCGGCCGCTACGGGGCCGGCATGGTGGTGATGGCATTCGATGAAAAAGGGCAGGCCGACACCGTGGCGCGAAAGGTGGAGATCTGTCGGCGCGCCTACGCCCTCCTGACCGAGCGTGCCGGGGTCGAACCGCACGACATCATCTTCGACCCGAACATCCTGGCGATCGCGACCGGGCTCGAGGAGCACGCCGACTATGCCGTCAATTACATCGAAGCAACGACGGCCGTCAAGGCGGTGTGCCCTGGCGCGCTCGTGAGCGGCGGTGTCAGTAACCTGTCGTTCTCGTTCCGAGGCAACGACGTGGTGCGCGAGGCGATCCACTCGGTCTTCCTTCTCCACGCCACGCGCGCCGGGATGGACATGGGGATCGTCAATGCCGGGCAGCTCGTCGTCTATGAGGACATCCCTCCGGATCTCCTGAGACACGTCGAGGACATCATCTTCAACCAGCGTCCGGATGCGACCGAGCGGATGGTGCGGTTCGCCGAGGATGTGAGGGGCACGGGCCAGAAGCGGGAGGTCGATCTCGCATGGCGCGAGGCCGCGGTCGACGGGCGGTTGGCCCACGCGCTGGTGCACGGCATCGTCGAGTTCATCGAGGCCGACGTCGAGGAGGCGCGCCAGCAGCACACCAGGCCGCTCCATGTG
>CAZYFH010000055.1:0-20178 GCA_964646815.1 uncultured Vicinamibacteraceae bacterium
AGATCGTCACGTAGCCCGGCGTCTGCAGGATCTGCACGTTGTTGTTGTAGGCGCTCGACGTCATCGGCGGTCCCGAGTTGAACCCCATGACGCAGCGGTCGAACAGGCTTCGGTTCTCATACGAGTCGTAGCGGTGCGTTTCTGTGTACGCTCGCCGTGCTCGGTCCCGCTCTTGCGCGGCATCCGTTCGGGGCGGTAGTCGGCCATCGGGCGGGTCGATGATGAGCGATGTCCGCTTGTCCGACGTCAACTCGACGCCGCGCTCGTACCAGAACTCGTTGTACGACAGCACCCCGCCTTCCGCGCGTGGCTGGTATCCGGCGCTCCGCGCCCCGGTCTCCGGGTCGAACAGGTCGCGGTTCAGGCGGGTCCGCTCCGATGCTTCGAAGGTGGCCGCTTCCTCCGCACTCAGCGTATCCTTCCCGTCCAGCGCCTGTGGACGCTGCATTGGGGTCAGGGTGCGGAAGGTGAAAATGCCGGATATGTCCGGCTGGCCGTCCGGCGTGCGCATCGACGTCACGTCATCGGTCAACTGCGCCACGACCGGAAGCGGCGCCATGGCCGCCAGCGCGCTCACGGCCAACACAACAAGGGCTCTCTTCATCGTCTACGGCCTCCGCCCATGGCGCCACCACTACGGACGCTCCCCAGAATAGGTTGCCGCAACACTTGGACGCAAGGCCGGCGTTGATCAGAGCGATGCCAAGACCGTGGACGCGCACGAGACCGTATAATCTCGCGATGCCCCATCGGGAACCGTGTCCCGGCGTCCGGCCTGCTCGGCTGGCTATCGCGAGAGGCCTCCCGATCCTGCTGGCGCTCGGCGTGCTGTCAGCAGGTCTGTGGATCCCGGGTCAGAGAGTCCCGGCGGCCGCACACGCGAAGATACGCGCACCTGAGCAGGTCGTCTCGCCGGCCGAGCAGTCGCTACGCGATAACACCCGGCTGCGTCTCGAGGCCGACCTGGCCGCGATTCGGTCCGCTAGGCCCGCGTTCCCGTTCTGGCGGCACATCTTCACGATTCCGGATGGCAGCATCGTCTTCGGGAGTGCGGAAGATGGGCGCCTCCTGGCGACGTTTCCCACGCGGGGCAACTGGGCACGAGACGGCGTCTGGGAAGACCCCGCGCTGGTCGGCACGCTAAACGACCGGCGCCTCTCGCGGCGCATAGGGGATCGGCGGAATGATCTGGAGCAGCTACTGGAACCGGTCGTCGGTCCGGTCGTGCACAACCCGACACGCGGACGGTTCCTGTCGCCCCATGCGGAGCGCTACGGGAGCTTTCTGAGCCAGTGGGGTCTCATCTACGAGCGCTTTGGCGTGCCCGCGGAGCTCGGGCTCTCGCAGGCGATCGTCGAATCTGGGCTCAACGGCCGGGCGCGCTCGGGCGCCCGGGCGCTGGGCTTCTGTCAGTGGCTGCCGCGGAACTGGAACCACCTTAAGCGCCTCGCGCCGTACGTGATCGAGGGCTACAACCAGACGACGCAGGCGCCGTATTGCGCTGCATATCTGTCGATTCTCGCCACCATGTACGGCAGTTTCCTCCCCGCCCTGTCGGAGCATCACGCGGGTGGGGTCAACGTCGGGCGAGTGGTCATCAACGGCGAGCGGCTGGGTGGAACCGATACACGCGAGCAGTATCTGCTGGGATCGGAGTTCGCCCGCGAGCTGCGTGCCATCTCGATACCGCGGTACCGCACGCTCTTTCGCACCTACGGCCGGCGATCGGCGCTGTACGCCGAAATGGTCTTCGGCAATACCTATAACGTCACCCGGCTCACCGCGGAACTGCCGCAGACCGAGATCTTCGCGATGCGCGCCGAGCGCGCGCTGCCCCTCTCGGAGGTCGCAGAGCGGGCCGGCCTGTCGCGAGATGAGGTGAAGCGGTTCAATCCCGCACTGGTCAGGCGGGTGCCGGCGCGGGCCAACGTCTATCTCCCCCTATACGTCGCCGAGTTCGGCCCGGACGTCTCATTTTGGCATCGCCCAGCCGACCCAGCGTATGCCGCAGTCCTTAACGACTTCGTCAGGATTCCCGCGTCGGTCAAGCGATGGCACGAGCCTTCGTTCGAGCCAACGCTGCGGGGATTCCAGACGCGATTCGAGGAGACCCGAACGGAGGAGGGCACGATCATGGTGACCGCGCTCGCCTATGTGATCCAGGATCTGCGCACGAGTCGTCGCGGCGCGATCCTCGAGGAGTTCAGGACCAGCGAGCGCGTGCGCCAGCTCTTCGACCGCGGCGTGCGCGAGCTGGCCGCCTCCCGTGATGGGTCGTAACGGGTCCACCTTCACTCCAACGCCCAATTGATCGGCGCGAACATGTTCACAAAAGCACCTTATCTCTCAGCAAGCAACACATAAAGCGTTCGTCCTGATCCCCTGTCCCTATACGTACCTCGCCCACGACGCTCGCCCCGAAGCCGGCGCGTTGCAACAGATACCCCATCGCCGGATCGAGGTGTGCCATTGGCGAGGGTGAAGTGCAAGAAGCTAGTCGTGTCGACGATCGCGCGCGGATGCTCGGAATCGGCGGGAAGGCCGTCCGCCGAGCGTCCGTCGGATTGCGAAACGGTGATCACGATGACCGCCCAACCCCAGAGTTGTCGTCGCAAGGGTGTGTGGGGCCCTCCGGCTCTTGCGATACGATTGACTCGCATGGGTTCGCGGCTGCTCGGCCTCTTTCTGCTCGTCGCGACGGTGCTGGGCCTCGCCGTGCCGGCGGCGGCTCACCCTGCCCCCTTTAGCTTCGTCGACGTGCGTCTTCAGGGGGCAACCGTCGACGTGGTCCTGGTTGCCCACGCCTGGGACGTCGCGTACGAGCTCGGCATCGAGCCGCCCGAGGAGGCGCTCGACCCCGCTGTCCTGGAACGCGGTGCGGCACGGCTGGGCGCGCGCTTCACCGAGCGGCTCCAGCTCACCGCTGACGGGCGCCGGCTGGTGCTCGCCACCTGGTCAACCGGCGAGCCGTTGCCAGAGCGACAGTCGGTCCGGTTTCGCGCCCAACTGGATCTCGGACGCGAACCTGGAGTCGTCGATGTCTCGGCCGATCTCTTTCCATACGACGCCCAGCATCAGACGTTCTTGAACGTGTACGAGGACGCTTTCCTGGTCTCCCAGCAAATCCTCGGCGGGGATCAGACGGCGCACGAGCACTTCGTCGGCAATCGTCAGGGTACGTGGGCCGTCGTGCAGAAGTTCGTCCCCGAGGGAATCCACCACATTCTGATCGGTCCGGACCACTTGCTGTTTCTCGTCGGATTGCTGCTACTGGGCGGCACCATCCGCCAGTTGCTCCTCGTCGTCACCGGGTTTACCGTGGCGCATAGCCTCACACTGTCCCTCGCCGTGCTGAATCTCGTCACACCGCCCGGACGCTTGGTCGAGCCGGTGATCGCCCTGAGCATCATCTATGTCGGCGTCGACAACCTGATGGCACGCGGCGGTCGGGACATGCGCGTCTGGATCGCCCTCGTCTTCGGGCTCATCCACGGCTTCGGCTTCGCGAGCGTGCTGCGGGACATGGGTCTGCCGACCGGGGCGCTGGGATGGTCGCTGTTCTCGTTCAACCTCGGGGTGGAGATCGGTCAACTGGCGGTCGCGGTCGTCGTCGCCTCCGCGCTGATCGGGCTTCGGTCGCGGAGCGAAGTGGCTAGCCAGAGATTGGCGACCGCCGGTTCCATCGCCGTCATTGCCGTCGGCATGTTCTGGTTCATCGAGCGGGTGTTCTTCCAGGGAGGCATCGCATGAGGAGAGGGTCTGTGTTCGGCGCGCTACTGGCAGTGGGTGTGATGATGGCAGCCGCCGGCGCGATCGGAGCGCGTCAGTCGATGACCGATGATGGCGATCTCGGCGGCGTGGTACGAAGCCCGTCGGGAGCCGAAGCAGGCGTATGGGTCATCGCGGAGACCGATGACCTCGACACGCGTTTCCGTAAGATCGTCGTTACCACCAACGACGGTCGCTTCCTGATCCCAGACCTGCCGGCTGCGTCGTATCGCGTGTGGGTGCGGGGTTACGGTCTCGTCGACTCGGAGCCGGTGTTCGCGGAGCCTGGCACCACCGTGACCCTCGATGCGATCCCGGCAGCCTCGCCGCAGGAGGCGGCCGCCGTCTACCCAGCCAACTACTGGTATTCGTTGCTCGCACCGCCGCCGGCGAGCGAGTTTCCCGGCACGGGACCCGACGGCAACGGCATCTCTGACGCGCTCGGCAGTCAGGCGGCCTGGGTCGATCTGACGAAGCAGGGCTGCCAGCTCTGTCATCAGATGGGGAACCGCTTCACGTTCGACACCAGCCACCTCACCGAGTTCGACTCGGCGGTCGACGCATGGGACCATCGCGTGACCTTTGGCCAGCGCGGCACGCAGATGAGCGGCGCGCTCAACCGGTTCGGCCGCCAGCGCGGGCTCGACATGTTCGCCGACTGGTCCGATCGCATCGCCGCGGGCGAGGTGCCACTGTCACCGCCGCGCCCGCAGGGGGTCGAGCGCAATCTCGTCCTGACGATGTGGGAGTGGGGGGAGGAGACGTCCTACGTCCACGACGAGGTCACGACCGACAAACGCGACCCGACGGTCAACGCCAATGGCCTGGTCTACGGCGTCTCGATCTCACGCGACAAGCTGATCGTCACCGACACAGCCAGACACCAGTCGCTCGAGCTCGTGGTGCCGGTTCGCGAGGGTCCAGACGTGGTCCCGTCGTTCTTTCCGACCTCACCGGGGTTCGAGCCGTCACCGTATTGGGGCGATGAGATCATCTTCAACGCGCCGTCCAATCCGCACAATCCGATGATGGACGCCGGCGGCCGGGTCTGGATGACGTCGCAGATCAGGCGCCGTGACAATCCCGACTGGTGCAAGGAGGGATCCGCTCATCCGTCGGCCGAGTATTTTCCGATGGATCGCAGCGGCCGCCAGATCTCCGTCTACGATCCGGCGGCGGATAAGTTCATCCTCATCGATAGTTGCTACGGTACCCATCATCTGCAGTTTGCCGAGGACGAACGCGACACGCTCTGGTTCAGCGGCGACCCGAGCGTCGTCGGGTGGCTCGACACGAAGACGTTCGACGCGACTGGCGACGAGCGGGCGTCGCAGGGCTGGTGCCCAACCGTGATCGATACGAACGGCGACGGGCGGATCACGAAGCCGTGGAACGAACCGCGACAACTAATTGATCGGACACGCGACACACGTGTCGGAGGGTTCGCCTACGGCATCATCCCGAGCCCGGTGGACGACAGCGCCTGGGTTGCTCGTACGGGACCATTCCCCGGACGACTCGTCCGCCTCGAACGAGGCGACAACCCGCCCGAGACGTGCATGGCGGAGGTCTATGAGCCGCCGTCGATCGAGAACCCCGACGTCGATCCAGACGGGACCGGACACGCGCCGCGCGGTGTCGACGTGGACCGCAACGGCGTCATCTGGACGGCGCTCTCCGGCAGCGGCCACGTCGCGAGCTTCGACCGCCGGAAGTGTCGGGTGCTGAATGGGCCGGAGGCGACCGGACAGCATTGCCCTGAGGGGTGGACCTTGTATCCCACCCCAGGACCACAGATGAAGGGCGTGACCGACCCCGGCAGCGCCGACTATCACTACTACAACTGGGTGGATCAGTTCGACACGCTCGGGCTCGGCCCCGACGTGCCGATCGCGGCCGGCTCGGGGTCTGATTCGCTCCTTGCCCTGTTGCCGGACACCGGGAAGTGGGTCGTGCTCCGCGTTCCCTATCCGCTCGGGTTCTTCGCGCGCGGCCTCGACGGGCGCATCGATGATCCGAACGCCGGCTGGAAGGGGCGCGGGTTGTGGGCCAACTTTGGGTCGAACCTCAACTGGCACATTGAGGGGGGCAAGGGGATGCGGAGCTCGGTCGTGCATTTCCAGCTCCGGCCGGACCCGCTGGCGAACTAGCCCTGGCGGCCGTCCGTAGCAAGACCCCTCTGAGACAGAGTTCAAACGCTCGGCAGCGCCATGGCCGAGGCGCCGAAGGCCGCTGCCAAGGCCCCCGATGCACGGTTGCCTGTGAAGCCCGGTTGGCCGAGGAGTTTGCCAACGTGACCTCCCCCACGCTGGTCCTGGCCGGTGACGCCGACCCGATCTTCGCGCCCGACCAGATCAAGCAGGGGCAGATGCCCCCCTAACGCTGAGCTGCGTGGATCCCCAAATGCGTGCACTCGTCCTACCTCGAACAGCCTGATGAGTGAAACTGGATCGTCGGCGACTTCCTCGCGAAGCACACGCCAGGCATCTGAGTCCCGAGCGTGGGCTCAGGCAAGTCAGGCGGTTCCCGAAGGCCTGGACCGACACGTCAGACCAGGCTGGAAGAAGGTGAAGCTGTTCAGGAGGTCACGTCGCCCTATTGCGAAGCCCTCGCTCTTGCGGAAGTTTCTACTGCGCCTGGGCTCGGATGGGCGCCGCGAAGGCGTTCGCCAAATGGGACGCGGGTGATATGGGCGTGCTGAACGATGAGATGCGCTCGAGCGTCGCGGCGCAGTCGCGCCCAACGTGGCTCAAGTTGACAGAGCCAACAGGCCACGTCCTCATGCAGAACGACGAGGAGATCATCCCGCTGACGCTCAACGCGGCCGCCTATGATCGACCCTCAGAGGCATCTCTGCCCTGGACCGTCAGGGTGTCGCTGGTTCGCTCACAGCGGATCCGCGTATCGAACGGGACCTTGCAGTTATCCGGAAAGTCCTGCGCGACGATCCAGACCTGGCTGATGTCAGTGTCGAGGGTGGCCAGGGCCTCCAGCGCCCCGCACGTGCGCTCGGCGTCGAAGAACGCGAACGGTTCGTCGAGGAAGGCGAACTGCTTGCCCTTCACACTGCGCCCCAGGAGCTTCCTCGACAGCGCCAGTCGCAAGGCGAACACGATCTGTCGTTGCGTGCCGCTTGAGACCTCGTCCAGATCCACAAAATCTCGCTTGTCGGTCGAGAACACCCGCACCTTCAGGTCCTCGCCGAGCTGCAGGTACCCGTAGCGACCCTCGGTGAAGAGCGGGAGCGTCCGCGCCACCAGGTCCTTCACGTCTCGATTAAACGTGTGCGACAGGTGGGCCATGGCGCCTTCGAGCAACTCGAGACCGCGCCGCCGGTCCGCGATCTCGGCCGAGACTTCGATGGGTTTGTCGGTCAGCTGGGTGAGCGCGCTCGACAGATCCTGGACCTGCTTCTGCCGCCTCTGTTCCTCCTCGATTTGTGCCTCGAGCGCTGCGACGTCGCCGGTCAGTTGGTCGCTCGCATGATGGAGCCAGACGTTCTCGCGCTGGGCGCAATCCCGGGCCGTCTGTGGCATGAGGTCGCCTCTTTCCAGAGAGATGCGCAGCGCACGGTATTCGGCGTCGTCCGATCGAAGCGGCGCCTCGTCACCCTCAGCCGCCTGGGTGTTCTCGGCCGGGCCAGGGGACGCCTCGCTTCCATCCTGATCGCCGCGGTCGCCGAGATCCGTCGCATCACTGCTCCTTACCGCGTCGATCGCTTCCCACAGTTCACCCGAAGCCTCACTCAACCTCGCGACGCGACGCCCCACACCGGCCACCCGGAGCCACGATAGGAGGAACAGGACGCCGAGCCCCGCGGCGCCGGCACCGATCCACATCACGTCGCCAGTCTCCCACGACGGCACGGCCTGCGACAGCAGATCGTTGGCCGCATCCGCCAGGGGCAGCGTCCCACCGTATCTGAGCAGCGCCCACGCGCCACCGGTCCCCAGCGCCAGCAGCAGGAAGGCACTCCGCCAGAACGCCGCACGTCGCTTCGACTTGCGGACTCGTGACAGCAGACCGATGTGCTGAAGGCACCGCTCCAACCATTTGTCGAGATCATCGACCAGGGTGCCGATCCGATCGATCTGCTCGCGCGTCCGGTGGCGCGTCTGCTCTAGTTTCTTCAGCCGGTCTTCCTCGAAGCCCACCGCCTCGATGTCCCGGCGCAAGAGGTCCTCATCCGCCTTGGCGCCGGCGATCCATTTCTCGCGTTCGGTGATCGCGTCGGTCAGTTCACCGGCGACCTGCTCGAGAGGTGCGATGCCGGCCATCACTCTGATCGACTGGCTGTGGGGATGCGGCGTCGTGATCTCGCGCTGCGCGAGATAGAAAGACTCGATGAACTGTTCGTAGTCGATGCCCAGCACACCGAGCAGGGCGTCCGCGACGTCCCCCACGCCGCGCGCCATCGGCTCGTCTGGAGTGTCCGCCGGGGCCAGCTTGGCACCGTGGCGCCCGTCCCGATCGAGGAAACGCGTCAGTAGGTACTGCCTATCCTCGACTGAGAACCCGAGTGCGGCAGTACAGGTGTCCTCACCCCAACGGACGATCCTGTGCAACTCCTCCGGGCCGATCGAGAAGGTCCGGCCAAACAGGACGAAGCACACGATCTCGCCAATGCTGCTCTTTCCCGATTCGTTCTTCCCCGTGATCCCGATTAGCCCCGCGTCGGAGAGCTCCATCGTAAGATCAGCGTACTTGAGCACGTTGTGGGCGCTGATCGTCTTGATGATCATGGCCGGCCCTCTTCCTCAAGCTGGGTCAGCCGGTCGAGCACGAGTGCCATGGCCTTGCGGTAGGCGCCTTCGTCGAACTTCTTCCCGGAGTTCAGGCGCCGCTCAAACTCCATTTCGCAGAACGCGGCGAACTCCTCCGATGGGCTCCCGCCCCACGGGCGTGGCTGGGACCTAGGTGCGTCAGTCGCTGTCATTTCTCCCTCCGGCGAGAGGCGGATACGTCAGCACCCAGAATTGCCAACGCCACCACCGACCGCATCACGCATCGCGTGCTCATTTCGTACATTCTCCATGGTTCACGGCCAGGCCCTCGAACCCTCGTCGACAGGAAGATTCCCTCCCCGTCACGCGCGGATGCCGCCCCGACTGCATACGTAGGGTCGAGAATGCCCGCCCCGGCAGGTGAAGGTCAAGGCGAGATGTGGGTGTGGAGACGTACGTCGAGCGTGCTGACGCTTCAGAAAAGCGAGTCAGGCGGGGTCTTCGCCGTAGAGTCGTCGGGCGCGTGTCCAATGCAAGACGAGCCATCGAGGAGTGGCACCGGCGGCGCACGGGCTGGCCGGGCATCAGGGACCTCGGTAGGCAGTCCAAGGTGGTGCAGCACGCGCCGAGTCACGGCGGGGTCGTCGATGACCACGATGAGCTGAGGCACGCCACGTACGAGCGTGCCGGTACACCTTTCCTGTGAGACAACCGTGACTGAGGGCGCGCCCACGGCCCCGTCCTCGCCGACGACCCGTCTAATCTCCGCGTCCCACATGTCAGCATGCGCGACGTGCGCCCCGGTGGACGAATCTGGCCTTGACCTCAGTCCTGCGAGCGGACATTCTCGGCACGACGTGCTCGGTCGGGGTCGCAATCCGCTTGTTGGCGTTGGCTGTTGGCGGCGTGGTGGGCCGAGGGTCGAAGAACGGATCTCTCCTGCTCACGCAGGACGCGGACATATGGTCTCTGGCGTTGGAGCAGGGGTCCGATCCGGCTATCGATTCGTGCCCGCTGTGGACCCCGGATGACGACCGGGTGGTGTTCCGATCGGATTTGGAGCTGCCGACGCGGCTGTTCTGGAAGGCGGCTGATGGAAGAAGATCGAGTGCCTCGCGCCACTGAACTGAAACCCTTGACCGCCAGCGCGACCCTCGGCCCTTACGAGATCCACGCCCCCCTTGCCGCGGGGGCCATGGGTGAGGTGTGCAAGGCCACCGACACCCGCCTGGATCGCACCGCCGCCATAGAGGTGCCCCCGGAGGCGTTCACGATCGGTTCTGGCCACTCCGTTTCTCTGGATCACGCGCTGTTCGCGGTCCTAGTAGCGATCACCGTATTTGGTGCTGGATGCAGCGTGCCGCCTCCCGCAATCCAGGAAATGGACGTGGATCCACGGCCAAGCGACGCGGTCCCACTCGCGGCACAGGTGACGTTCACGACAAGCCGCCCCACGACGGTCAGTCTGGCACTCGATGACGGTGAACGAACCTGGGTCGTTGACACTGGGCAACCTGCCGGCACGAATCATGTCGTTCCGATTCTTGGGATGCGCCCGAACCGCACCCATCGGGTGCATCTCATCGTGACTGATGACAACGGACGCTCGAACACGTCGACTGCGTTCGACGTCACGACGGATCCGCTGCCTGACGACTTTCCTCCGATCGATGTTCGCGTCAGCGATCCAGATCGAATGGAGCCTGGCGTCACCTTCCTGGAGCCGATTTACCGCTCAGAGGACGAGAGCGAGCGTGACTATCACTTGCTCGTCGCGGTTGACGCCACGGGCGACGTGGTCTGGTACTACAAGGCCGTCCATCCCGTCTCGGACGCACGGCGCCTACAGAACGGCAATCTCCTGTATCGAACTGGTCGAGCGGGACCGCTGTTTGAAATCGACATGCTCGGACACACGGTGGCGGAATGGCATACGAACCGCACTCCGGCGAACCAGGTCGGGAGCGAGAGCATCCACGTTGGGACGGAGACATTGCATCACGAAACGTTCGAAACCCGGTCTGGACACATCTTGGCTATCAGCACGGAGCTTCGCACCTACGACAACTACCCGACCAGTGACACGAACCCAGATGCTCCCAAAGCAACCTCCGAGGTTCTCGGGGACGTGCTGGTGGAGTTCAACCGACACGGTGACGTGTTGCGGGAAGTCGCACTTCTGGATCTCATCGATCCGTATCGTATCGGCTACAACTCTCTGGGTTGGGGTGGAGCGTGGGGACAGCTCTACCCGGAGCAGGCAACGCATCCCCGGCGGGACTGGGCGCACGCGAACGCCGTTGTGATGGACGAAAGCGAACGGCATGCCATTGTCTCGATGCGTCAACAGGATGCAGTGGCGAAGATCGATTGGGACACGGGAGCACTCGTCTGGATCCTCGGCAACCACGATGGGTGGGGTCCCGAATGGAAGAAGTACCTGTTGGAGCCGACGGGTGACGTGCGCTGGTCATATCACCAGCACGCCCCCATGCTGACGCCGCACGGCACGATCTTGCTGTTCGACAACGGCAACTACCGGGCGCGACCGTTTGACGATCCGACACCACCAACGGAATCCTTCAGTCGTGCGGTTGAATACCGAGTCGACGAGGAGATGATGGAGGTCGCGGAGGTATGGTCCTATGGAGGCCCCGGAGACGAGCGGTTTTTCGCTAGGTTTCTCGGAGATGCCGACTGGCTGCCAGAAACGGGGAATGTCCTGATTAACTATGGCGGGTTGGTGTCAGATGCGGCTGGCGATCCGATTGTTGAGGGAGGCGGGCATAACTGGGTGCGCATCGTCGAGGTGACCCACGAGACACCGGCGGACAAGGTTTTCGAGCTGTTCATCGACGACGAGCGGCCCGCAGGATGGTCCGTGGCTCGAGCGGAGCGGCTTCCGAGCCTCTATCCATGAACTCCATTCAATACCAGTAGTTGTTGTAGGTGCCAACAGCCGCGCCCCCGCGCCCCAGCGGGCAACGGCGGCAGCACGAGAAAATGCGTACTGCGATCGCGCGGCGCGTCTGGGTGGAGTCGCCAACCGGCCCGATCGCCCACGTCGCGCGTGAGGGCCCTCGCTCTTCATGCAGTCGCGCCAAAGCGCCACCATGGTGTGGACCAAGAGGCGCGGCAGCAACTGGGCTACTGTAGGACGAGGTGTCACGAATTCGCCTGTCACGTCGTGCCGCAGTCGCTGCCATCGCGGGCGTGGCGATCGTGGCGCTGTTTGGCGTCGCGGTCCTCACGCCGTTCGTCGGCCGGATCCTGCTCGCTCCGGCGCTGTCGGCCGTGGAGGGGCGATACGGCCTCGTGGCTGAACTCGGCGAGCTCGACCTGCAGCTTGCCCAACTTCGGATAGGGATTACGAACCTACAACTCGCGGTGCGCGGACACGAGGCCGAGCCGTTCCTGACGGTCGAGGAGGTGCGCGCCGATCTCCCGTGGGCGGCGCTCTGGCGCGGGATCGCCTTCGACGAGCTGTCGCTGACGCGGCCGACATTGTTGCTGCGGCGAACCGCGGACGGCCGCACCAATCTGCCCACAGGCCGAGGCGACGGTGCGGACGCGACACCGGCCGCTCGCTTGCCGATCGGCGTGCTCGATGCTCGCGACCTTACCGTCGATGTGCGCGACGACCTCAATAGGCTTGCGCTGACGCTCCCCCCGACCTCACTGCGGCTGTCCGGCGAGGGCGGTCGTATCCGCGGGCCGATCGCGATGGACGGGGCGGCGGCGGTTTCATGGGGCGGGACAGCGATGGAGCTGTCTCGACTCGACGGCGAGCTGGGCTTCGACGGCGCGACGCTCGATGTGCATCGGTTGACGCTGACCGCCCCCGAGGGAGAGCTGACGCTGCGCGGCCGCGTCGACGAGGTCCTCGGCCGTCTGGACGTGGCGATCGACTACGAGATGGGAGTGAATCTCGCCCAGGTCGCGGCCGGACTCACCGACACCGTCGCCGCAGGGGTGCTGACCTTGGCGGGCGACCTGCGCGGCGCAGCGTCGAACTTGGGCGCATCGGCCGAGGTGTCTGGCAGCGCGGTCGAATGGAACGGGGTCGCGCTCGACCAAGTGACCGCCGCGCTCGCGATGACACCGACCAACGTCACGCTCAGCACCGCGCGGGTCGCGGTGGCCGGTGGCGAGGTCGTGGCCGAGGGGGGCGTCGCCCTCAACGAGGCGCTGAGCGGTCGGCTGAGGGCCGCATGGGACGCCATCGATCTCGACCGGGTGCTTGCGGTCATCGGCGTCGAATCTCCGGTGTCCGTCGGCACGTCGGCAGGGGAGCTTGAGGCGAGCTGGACGGCGGTCGACCCGCGCGCCGTGACACTGTCGGCCCATCACCAATCAGACCCGGACGCGGACGGTCCAGGATTGCGGCTCAAGGCGGCGGATGGCAGGTGGCGTGTGGCGCTCGACGCCCCTGTCGCCCCCTCCGCTCGAGTCGTCGGCGAGGTCGAAGCCATCATCAGCGACGACTGGTCGAGCGCGTCACTCGGCGGCGGTGTCGCCGTGACGTGCGGCGACGTTGCGCGCTGTATCCAGGTCGTTGACGCCTGGCGAAGCCGTCTGCCGTTCCCGGTCACGGGGGCCGTCGCCGCGAACGCGGAGCTCGGTGGCACGCTCAGTCGTCCTCGGATCGCCGGCCGCATCACCTCGCCGTCGCTGACGGTCCAACGAGTGAGTGCCACCGACCTCTGGGCGCGGTTCGACGCGGACACAACTGGCATGCGTCTTCCGGACATCACCGTCACGGTTAATGGCAACGAGATGGGCGGTCAGCTCGATGTCCGCTGGTCAGATGGCGCGATGGACGGGACGGCGACACTACTTGTCGACGACCTCGCCACCCTCGTACCCGCCGCGTGGGCACCGGCCGGCCAAGGGCGCGTGGACGTGGCCTTCGGGGGCGAGCTTGCCGGTATGCGCGCCGACGGCACGCTGGCGTTTACCGATCTGGCCCTTGTGGGGCAGCGCCTCGGCGCGCTGACCGGCCGTCTGCGTCTCGACGGCGCGACGCTGACATTAGAGGACGTGGTAGCGATGCGCGCCGACGGACGCGCTGAGCTGCGCGGCGAATATGACCTGACGGGCGGAGCCGCCGCTGTGCGGCTGGTGGCGCGAGACTATGAGATCACGCCGCTGTTTCCAGGCTCGGCCGACGAGATCCCGATCGCTGCGCGGGTCACGCTGGAAGTGGAGGCACGGGGCGCCCTCGACGACTTCACGGGAACCGGGCGAGCCGAGATGAGTGAGCTTTCGTGGAGCGGTTATCAGCTGGGGAGGGTGGCCGGTGATATCGACCTCGCGTCCGGGCGGCTGCACGCCGACATGCAACTGTCGGACCTTGGCGCGGCGGTCTCGGCCACGCTCGATCTCGCGGGCGATCGTGCCTATGAGATTGAAGCCGAACTTCGCAACTCGGATCTTGCGCGTCTCTTTCCCGCGGTCACGGGAGTCGCCGGCCGGATGTCCGCGGCGGCGACCGCAGCGGGAACGCTGACAGACAGCAGCGCCCTGCAGGCCGAGGTGCGCATTGCCCATCTCGGCGGGACACTGGGTGCGGCGGCGCTCGGGGTCCGTCGACCGGCCGTCGTGCGATACGAGAGCGGGGCGTTGCACACGGACGATGTCGAGATCATGGTCGGCGATCTCACTCTGCGGGCCAACGGGAGTCTGACGAACAGCAGCGAGTCGACGCTCGCCCTGACGCTGTCCGGCGACATCGCGGATGTCACGGACGCAGTCATGAAGGTGACGGGCGTCAATGCCGAGCTGGCTGGCTTGGCGGCGTCCGGAATCTTGACGGTCGAGCTCATGGCGTCCGGGCCGCGCGACCGCTCTACGCTGAGCGGCACCGTGCGACTTGACGACGGAGTCCTCGCGCTGAGGAACCATCCCCCGTTCATCGACCTCACCGTCACCGGCGCGATTCAAGACGGCGTCATGGCGTTCGATACGGTCCGAGGGAGCTGGACGGGCGCCACGCTCGACGCGGAGGCCGAGCTGCCGTTCGAAGTCGTGTCCGAGTACCTGCCGAAGCTGCTGGTGAGCCGGTTTGCCGACCGCGAACGTCTGGCACGAGCCCACGTCGAGCTGACGTCGCTCACGCCAACGGCCCTCGCGGCGTATATCAGCCCGTCGATCGTCGAGCGGCTGACGGGACGAACGTCGGCGGTGCTCGACCTGGAGCTCCCGACCCTGGCGCCGGAGACCCTCCGCGGCCGGTTGACGCTGCCGGAGGCGTCATTCGTCGTCTCCGGGGTGCCGATCGAACAACGACGCCCGACGGAAATCACCGCGGCCGACGGGCGCGTGACGATTGCGTCGTTCGACTGGGGCAACACGACTGACTATCTGACCGTGGGCGGTGGGTTTACGTTTGGCGACACGCCTCGCGTCGATCTCTCCGTGACCGGCACCCTCGACCTGCGGGCCGCGAGTCTCCTGCTGCCAGATTCCGGGACAACGGGCGCTGTGCGGTTGATTGCCGACGTGACCGGTCCGCTCGCTGCGCCCGCCCTTCGAGGCACGATCGAGATCGACGACGGAGAGCTCCGGGTCGCCGATCCCCGGCTCGTCGTCACTGATCTGCGCGGCGCCATTTTTCTGACGGCAGACGGTCTGACCGTGCATGAACTCGCAGGCGAAGCGAACGGTGGGCAACTTGAGATGAGCGGCAGCTGGTCGTTGAGCGGTGACGGACCTCGAACGATTGCGCTGCACGGTGAGGGCATCGCGCTCGAGATTCCTCGCGGTCTCCGGAGCGAGACGGATCTAGCGCTGCGGGTCACCGACGGCGCCGGCGGGCTTGCGGTCGCCGGGACGGCCACGCTTCTCCGGGGCGAATATCGCGAGCCTCTTTCTCTCGCCGGCGGATTGCTGGCCGCCCTTCAGCAACCGTCCGACCTAAGCCCACCGACCTTCGACGACGATCGCGACGGCACGGTCAGCCTCGACGTGCGAGTGCTCACCGTCGACGACATCGTGATCGAGAACAACTATGTCGAGGCCGAGCTTTCGGCCGACGTGCGGCTTGGTGGGACTACCGGGGCGCCCGCGGTGACTGGCCGCGTGGCGATCCGCGAGGGCGGCCGTGTCCTGCTGGGCACTCGTCTCTACGAGATCGATACAGGCGCGGTCGACCTCGTCGATCCGACCGGGATAGAGCCTCAGCTGACCCTGACGGCGCGCACGCGCGTCGCGAGCCACGACATCACGCTTGCCGTCGCCGGCGGACGCGACGACCTGACGACGAGCCTGCGGTCGGACCCCGTCCGTCCGGAAGCCGACATCGTCTCGCTCCTGGTGACCGGCCGGACGCTCGACCAGGTGAGCGCGGCGCCAAGTGTCGGCGCTCGCGACCAGGCGTTGGGATTGATGTCGAGCGAGTTCCTGGGTCAGGTCGTGGGCCGAGTGGGCCTCGACGTTCGTGTCGCGTCGGATGCGGCCGCCACCGGAGGCAACATTCGTTTCGACCCGAGCCTCATCGCGTCGGACGTGAATCCCGGCACGCGGCTCACAGTGAGTCGAGACCTGAATGAACGGGTCAGCCTGACCTTCTCGCGGAGCTTACGTGAGAGCGATCTTGCGTGGCTCGTCGACTATTTTCCGAGGACCGATGTCGAGATTCGCGCGTTCTTCAACGATGAGAACGAGCGGGCCTACGAGTTCAGGCATGCCCTGACCGCCGGGGCGCCACCAGGACGCGCCACGACGTCTGGCGCAGCGGTGGCCGCGCTTCGCGTGCGTGACGTCCGCTTCGTCGGCGTCGTGGGATTCACGGACGACGAGGTTCGGCGCCCCGTCTCGCTCCGTGTGGGCGACCGGTTCGACTTTCATCAGTGGCAGCGCGACCAGGACCGACTCGTGGCGTTCTACCGTGAGCGCGGTTATTGGGAGGCGCGCGTCAGGGCGGGGCGACAACGGCATCCGGAGGCGGGCACTGTTGCGCTGACGTATGAGATCGAGCAAGGGCCGCGTACCACGCTGGTTGTCACCGGTCACGAGCTCCCGGCTGAAGTGCGTCGTGATCTGCAGAAAGTGTGGGCACGCGCGGTGTTTGATACGTTCCGGCTCGAGGAGTTGACTCGGCGCGTGTCCTCGTATCTGGTCGATGCAGGATACCTGCGGGCCGACGTGAACGCAGAGATCAAGATCGATGACCCGCCGGAGCACAAACGAATCGTCCTTCGGATCGATGCCGGCGATCGCGCAGATGCCCGTCGGGTCGTCTTCGACGGGATCGCCGCTGACGACGAGCGAGCGCTGCGCACGTTCGTCGACGCCCAAGGGCTGGACAGGACCGCCTGGACCTCGCCCGCGCGTTTTGCGGACGCCGTGACCGGCTGGTATCGGGAGGCCGGCCGGTTGCGCGCCTCGGTCGTCGTGTCCGATCCGCTGGTCACGGGTGCCCTCGCGGCGTTGCCTGTGCGTATCGAGCCAGGTCCACTGTTTCGTTTCGGCGTCATCCAGGTGTCGGGTGTTGCCGCACGGCCGGTGGGAGACGTCCGTGCGCTAGCGCAGATCGAGGCGGACGAGCCATACACCGCTCGCGCGGTCGCGTCCGCGCGCGCACGGATCGAGAGGAGTTATCGGCGATCCGGATACACCACGGCGCGCGTGACGGCGCGGACGGAGGTCGATCGGACCAGTGCCACCGCTGCCGTGGCATTCGAGATCCGCGAAGGGCCGCGTCAGGTGATCGAGGAGGTCGTGGTCGACGGCGCCGCACGCACCCACCCCAGGCTCGTGTCGAAGGCGCTTCGCCTGACGCCAGGGGAGCCGGTCGATATGACCGCCTGGAATCAGGCGCGGAAGCGATTGTATGACACGGGTGTCTTTCGCAGCGTCACGCTCGAAGCGAGACCGCGTGGCCCGGCGGCATCGGATGGGACGGTGCCCGTTGCCGCGCGGGTGGTGCTCGAGGAGCAGCCGACGTACCGGTTCCGGTACGGACTCCGGGTCGTCGATGACGCGGCGGCGCTCGATGAGTCGACCGGACGCGCGTTGCGACTCGGCGGCACGGCCGATCTCAGCCGGCGAAACCTCTTCGGTCGCGGTCTGACAACGGGCGTCTCGTCGCGAGTCGATCGTGAACGGCGGGCGGTGCGCGCGTTTCTCACGGTACCGACACTCTTCGACCGGGAGGTGGAGTCAAACTTGTTCGTCTCTCGTCGGCGCGACACGAGGGGCGCCGGGCGCAATGCGTTCGTCGAGGACGTCACCACGTTTACGGCGGAGCAGCGTCTGCGCGCCGGGACCGCCGTGACGCTCGCCTACAGCGCCAATCTCGACTTCAACCGCACCTTCGAGCAGGTCTCTATCAATCCGGACGTGCCCTTCGATATTCGCGTCAAGATCGTCCGCTTCAACGGCAACGCCATCGTTGAGAAGCGAGACAGTCTGTTCGACGCTACCTCCGGACTGTTCCATTCGTCGAACGTCGAATATGGCGTCGAGCCCGGCGGAAGCTTCAAATTCGCGAAGTACCTCGGCCAGCAGTTCCACCACAGGCGGATCGGGCCGGTCGTGCTCGCGTCCGCCGTCCGAATCGGGCTGGCGACCGGCCTTGGGAGTGAGCTGCTTCCGACCGAGCGGTTTCTTGCCGGAGGCGGCAACACCGTGCGCGGCTACGCGCAGGATAGCCTGGGCCCGGTCGGGTTCTTTGGTCTTCGGGGCGGGAACGCCCTCCTCATCCTCAACCAGGAGGCGAGGTTTCCGATTCTGTGGCGGTTGCGCGGTGTCGGGTTCGTCGATGCCGGAAACGTCTTCGCGTCGGCGCGCGACGTGTCGCTCCGCGCGCTTCGCGTTAGCGTCGGCGTTGGACTCCGCGTCGAGAGCCCGATCGGCCTTCTGCGCATCGACTACGGGTTGCCGCTCGATCGTGCTCCGGACGCGCCGCGCGGTCGCTTCTTTTTCTCTCTCGGTCAGGCGTTTTAGTCCGCGCGTCGGTCACCAGTCACGGAGCGTCCGGATGATCGACTCGACCCTGCCCCGTCCCGGCGCCTCTGGCGCGAGCTTCAAGAACGCCTCGAACGCGATTGCCATCTTGTCTAGTCGCTCCGCCTGGTAGTAGGCCAACCCGGTGTTGTAGTGCGCGTACGCGAACGTGGGTTCCGGCCAAATGCCGCATCGAAGGCCGCGGCGGCCTCCGGATACGCTCGTCTGCGGGCCAGGACCAGACCGAGCTGGTAGTGGGCGTCCATCAGTGCGCCATCGACCGCCACGGCCGCGCGTGCCGCCTCTTCGGCTCGTGCGGTCATCCTCGGCGCTAGGTCTGTTCAGGATCTTCGAGGCGGCACCGATGAAGTGCCAGGCATCTGTCTCCGGGAGGCGTTGCAGGCGATCGAAACGGTGACCTGTGTCGTCGCGCCGGTCGAGCTAGAGCAGGTTCACGCCCGCCGGGTAGATGATGCGCGGGTCGGTCGAGTCCGTCGCGGCCTCGACGACCTCCTGGTGCCGGCCCGCTTCGAACAACCGCTGAACGTCCGTCGGTAATTGATCGCAGCGTCGAAGCCCAGGTCGTTCTTGATCCAGCGACATTTCTCGTTCGTGCCCGCGATCCCCATGGCACAACAGTCCTTGATCTTCGCGATCTCGCCGATAATGGACCCGACGGCGCCAGTCGTCCCGGAGATCACGACGGTTGCGCCCGCCTCGGGCTTCCCGATGTCCAGTAGGCCGAAATAGGCGGTGGGACCGATCACCGCGAACGTACTGAACCCATCTACTGTCACCAAGGGCCCGAGGTCGCCCATCGGGTTCAGAGCGTCGGGCGTACCGATCTGGTAATCAGCCCATAAGCCGATCCCACTGACGATCGTGCCCTCGGCATAGGCTGGATGATTCGATTTGAGGACCGTGCCACACACGACACCACGCATCGGCGCGTCCAGATCGACTGGTGGCATGTACTGGTCCATGTCGCTCATCTAGATCTGGTTCGTCGGATCCAGTGAGAGGTAGTCCAAGCGAAAAAGAAACTCGTTATCGCCGGGCTGAGGAACCGGTTCCTCTTCGAAACTGAGCACATCGTTGGTAATGTCACCGACGGGTCGTTTGCGAAGCCTCCACACGCGGTTAATCTCAGACATGCTTACGCTCGCTCAACGTTTCGGGGGCGGCATTCTGGGGTCGCCTTCGCAGCGTTGGTCCCGCCCGCTGCCGCGAATATATTCACCGGACGGCCCGTGCAGGTCTCAGTCCGTCGGAGGGCGTGCACCGAGCGGACAAGAGGGTGTTGTCAGGTTGAGGGCGCAGGTGGCCCGGTGGACGAATGAGCGGCCAGGCACCGAGCGATCATGGCTACCGATTCCCATCTGAGATCATCAGCCACGCGGTCTGACTCTATGACCGATTCGCGGTCAGCGTTCGGGATGTTGAGGACTGCTGGTCCAGCGGGGCCGCGCGCCGCATGGTGATGCCGTCGGTGGTCCAGCCCACGAAACGGCTCACGGGGCTGGCTCGATCCGTAGCAGCGCACCGTCGTCCTCGTCCGTCAGCAAGTAAAGGAGCCCGTCGGGCCCTTCGCGCACTTCCCGGATGCGTTGCCTGAGCTCCGTCAAGATCGACTCGCGCCGCAGCTCCTCTGCCTTCTCATTGAATACGATGCGCTGCAGGTGGCCCGTGCCCGGTATTCCGCCCTGGCGCAGGGACCCCACGAAGACGTTGCCCTTCC
>CAZYFH010000056.1:0-18883 GCA_964646815.1 uncultured Vicinamibacteraceae bacterium
GTGTGTGCTGCTGGCGATGGACCGCGCCGGGTACGCGAACATCTGCCGGCTGATCACGACGGGCCGGTTGCGCCGGCCGAAGGGCGAGTCGAGCGTTACCTGGCCCGAGGTCTTCGACCACGCCGAGGGGGTGATCGCGCTGTGGGGCGGCGACCGAAGCGCACTCGTGCGCGACGAAGAACCGCGCGCGGTCATTGCACGGATGCGCGAAGCGTTCGGCGACCGGCTCTACGCCGTCGTGACCCGGCATCGGCGCGCTGAGGAGGTCCACCAGGAGGCTTGTCTGCGCGGGCACGCCGGGCGCGCCGGGATCCCGCTCGTCGCGGCGACCGAGGTGCTCTATCACACGCCCGCGCGCCGGGACCTCCAGGACGTCGTCACATGCATCCGGCACGGCGTCACTCTGCCGGCCGCCGGTCGGCTCACTAAGCCGAATGCCGAGCACGATCTGAAAGCGCCGCCGGTCGTGGCGCGGCTCTTCGCGGATGAGCCGGCGCTGGTCGACCGCACCCACGAGGTGGCGTCCCGCTGCACCTTCTCACTGTCGGAGATCCGTTACCGCTATCCCGCCGAGCGTCTGCCGGATGGGCACACGTCGGCCGGCTGGCTGCGCGAGCTGACCAGCCGCGGCGCGCGCGATCGGTTCGGCGATGACGTGCCGGTGACCATCCGCGAGCAAATCGACAAGGAGCTCGCCCTCATCGACGAGCTCGACTACGGAGGCTACTTTCTGACGATGTGGGAGATCGTCCGGTTCTGCCGGCAGCACGGCATCCTCTGCCAGGGACGAGGCTCGGCGGCCAACTCGGTCGTCTGCTACTGCCTGAGCATTACCGCGGTCGACCCGACGCGTGTCGAGCTGTTGTTCGAGCGTTTTCTGTCGCGCGAGCGCCACGAGCCGCCCGACATTGACCTCGACATTATGCACGAGCGGCGCGAGGAGGTGATTCAGCACGTCTATGAGAAATACGGACGCGATCGCGCCGCCATGGCGGCTAACGTCGTCCGGTATCGCGGCCGTTCAGCGGTCCGGGAGATCGGTAAGACCCTGGGCCTCTCCGCGACGTCCATCGATCGCGTCGCCAAGCTCCTCTCGCACCACAGTGGTCTCGACGCGTCGGCGTTGACCCACGCCGGGCTCGATCCGGCCAACCCTATCTACGACCACTTCTTCCGGCTGGCGGAGGAGATCCAGGATTGTCCCCGCCACCTATCGATCCATCCCGGCGGGTTCCTGCTCGGGCACGAGCCGGTCCACGACCTGGTCCCGATCGAAAACGCTACGATGGCCGACCGCACGGTCATCCAGTGGGACAAGAACGATCTGGAGGATCTCGGGCTCTTCAAGGTGGATCTGCTGGGGCTCGGCGCGCTCGCGCAGCTCGATCGCGGGTTTCGCCTGCTCGACCGGTACTATGACCGGCAGCTCTCACTCGCCCGGATTCCGCAGGACGACCCGCAGACCTACGACCAGATCTGCAAATCGGACACCGTCGGGGTCTTCCAGATCGAAAGCCGCGCGCAGATGGCGATGCTGCCGCGCTTGCGCCCGCGTCACTACTACGACCTGGTCATCGAGGTGAGCATCGTGCGGCCCGGACCGATCACCGGCGGGATGGTTCATCCGTTTCTGCGGCGCCGGAACGGGGAGGAGCCGGTCGTCTATCCGCATGCGTGTCTCGAACCGGTGCTGCGGAAGACGCTCGGGGTGCCGCTCTTCCAGGAGCAGGTGATGAAGCTGGCGGTCGTGGCGGCCGACTACACGCCAGGCGAGGCGGACCAGCTCCGGCGCGACATGGCGGCGTGGCATCGCAGCGGGCGGATCGAGCGGCATCGCGATCGGTTGATCACCCGCATGATGGCGAAGGGGATTGCCCGTGAGTTCGCCGAGCGGGTGTTCGACCAGATTCGCGGATTCGGCGAGTACGGCTTTCCCGAGAGCCATGCCGCCAGCTTCGCGCTGGTCGCCTATGCCACCGCCTGGATGAAGTGTCACTACCCGGATGTTTTTACCTGTTCGCTTTTGAACGCGCAGCCGATGGGGTTCTACACCCCGGCGACGATCGTCGAGGATGCCCAGCGGCACGACGTCGAGGTACGCCCGGTCGACGTCCAGCAGAGCGAGTGGGACTGCACGCTCGAGCGAAACAATTCGATAGATTGCCGAGGGGATGTCTCGCCGACGCCTTGTTCGACGCACGGCGAAGGCGTACGGCGAACGCAGGCCGCGCCACCCTTCGCGGTGCGGATGGGACTCCGCTATGTGAAGAGCCTGTCGGAAGATCGCGACTGGCGGCGGATCGAGACCGCGCGTGCTGCACAGCCGTTCGCGTCGATGGACGACTTCACGCGACGCACCGGACTCGATGACCGGGTCATCCGCCGGCTCGCCGAAGCGGGGGCGTTCGCCGGATTCCGCGGTGAGCGCCGCGCCGCCTTGTGGGAAGCGCAAGGGCTGGGAAGAACCTCCGCGACTCCGCTCCCGATCGCGCCCCACGAGCCGCTCCCTGACTTCGAGCCGTTGACCCAGTTCCAGACGATCTCATGGGACTATGCGTTCAGCGGCCACAGCACACACGGCCATCCGCTCACACCGCTCCGCGAGGCGCTCACCGTTCAGCAGCTCCCCGACGCACAAACCGTGGCCACGATGCGTGACGGCCAACGCGTGCGGTACGCTGGACTTGTCATTTGCCGGCAGCGGCCCGGGACCGCGTCCGGTGTCACCTTCATGACCCTCGAAGATGAAACCGGCTTCGTGAACCTCGTGATCTGGAAGCAGGTATTCGACGACTACGCCGTGCTGGCGCGCACCGCGTCGTTTCTCGGAGTGACCGGCACGCTGCAGGCCGCGTCCGGCGTCGTCCATCTAATCGCCGACGCGCTCTGGACGCCGGAGATCGCGCCCCGTCCCGCGACCGCCGGTAGCCGAGATTTTCACTGACGGCCGCCGACGCCCGTCACGCGTACAGCAACCGCTGCAGCCTTCGGCACCCACGTGTGTCCAGGACCCGTTTCAGCATGATCAGTCGCGTTGGACCGGTAGTGGCCATATCACGCGGGCTCTTCGGGCAGCGCGAACACGTAGATCGCGTTCGATCGATTCCCCCCGACCGGCACCGCGACATACTGCCTGCCGTCGACGGCGTACGTAATCGGATGTCCCTGAGCCGACGCCGGTAGCCGCGTCGTGTACAGGACATCGCCGCTGGCGACGTCGTGGACAAAGACATTACGGTCAGTGTCAGCGGTCACCACCAGTCCTCCGGCGGTGGTCAACGCCCCCAACCGCGGACGCGTGGCCATCGCGTGCCGCCAGATGATCTCGCCGTTGTTGATGTCCATGGCGATCAGGTAGCCGCCGTGGTCGGGGCTGTCGGGGTGCAATGTGCTCTCGCGTTGCAGGAACCCGCGGTCGGCGTAGTAGTCGTTGCCCTCCACCTGGTCGAGTTCAGTGAACACCCCGGTGACACAGCTCGGGTGGATGGGAATGTAGAGCGCTTGTGTCCCGGGGTGATAGGCGCTTGCCGGCCAGTTCTTGACTCCCAGCAGATTGGGGCAGAACTCGATCTCGACGTCGGCTTGCGGAATCATCTCAGGCCGGTATGTCACCCGACCTGTTCGGGAGTCGAGATCGAGGACGTTCTGATAGCCGAGGTCGTAAGCGGCCACGAATGCCCCTGTCGTGCGATCGAGTTCCCAGAGGATGCCGAGCTTCCCCATCTTGAAGAGCGAACGACGCCCCTCGTGATCGATCAGCACGCTCTCGAAGACGTCGTCTAGGTCATGCGTCTCGCCTGGGGTGAACTGGTAGTACCACGCCAGCGCACCGGTGTTCGCGTCGAGCGCGAGCACGCTATTCGTATACAACGCGTCGCCGTCGGTCTTCCGCGAGATACGTGCCCACGGCTTTGCCTGTGAGGTCGAGTGGTACGTCAGGTTCGCGCCCGGGTCGTAGCTCCCCGGAATCCACGAATCCCCACCCGCCCGGAACGTGAGCGGCAGGTCACCCCACGTGTCGCCGCCCGGCGCGCCCGGCTGCGCGATGGTGGAGGTGCGCCACACCTCGTCCCCGGTCCTGGCGTCGTGCGCGGAGATGAAACAGACGTCGTTCTTGTAGTTCTGACACCCGGTCATCCCGGCGACGACCTTGCCGTTCGCCAGGATGGGGCCGCTCGAATACCGATAGCCGAGCGTCGCATCGGCTACGGTCCGGTCCCACACGACCTCGCCAGTTCGTGCGTCAAGCGCCACGATGTGCGCGTCCGTCGTCGCGAGGTAGACATTGGTGTCGTAGATCGCGATCGACCGGGACCCTCTGGCGGGACGTCCCTCCGGACGCTCTAGGCGCTCGTCGAGCTCGTGTGTGTATTGCCAGATCGCATCACCGGTCGTTGCGTCGAGCGCCTGGACGCTGTTCCCAGTATTGGGCACATACATCACGCCGTCGTGCACGAGCGGCGTCGCCTGGCTAAGTCCGACACCGAGCTGCCACGCCCAGACAAGCTGCAGCTGATGCGCGTTGTCCGTGTTGATCTGTTCCAGCGGGCTGTAGCCCCATCCGTCGAGCGTGCGACGCCAGTTCAGCCAGTCGGCCGGGTCGGGGTCTTGCAGCATTGCGTCGGTGACCGGGACGAAACCCCGCTCCTGTGTGGTCACGGTCCCGACCGGGCCGAGCAGGAGAACGACGAGGAACAGGCACGGGAAAACGATGCGACGGCGATCGACGCTGACGGCGTGTCGGCGACTCCCTCTGGGCATGGCCACTCCTTGTCGTCTCCGTCGTTTCTCGGAGATGGAAACGCAGGCCGATTATGTCACCCGCTACGATTGTCGTATCGATACCAGCGTAACCTAAGGGGATGACGCAGACCGACCGGCGTTAGCCGCCGCGCCTGCCGTGAACGGACCGCCTGCACAATGACGCCCCAGAGGGGCCGCCACACCAGATGACACAGTATCCATCGCTGCTCGTCGGGGCCTCCCTGGCGGCGCTGCTCTGCGGCCCGGCAGCCTTTGCACAGGACGGCGCGACTACCGGTGAGTGGCGCTCGTACGCAGGCGACGTGTGGGGCAGCCGGTACGCGCCGCTCGATCAGATCACCGGCGACAACTTCGAGCGCCTCGAACTGGCGTGGCGCTGGCAGAGCGCCGACACCCACCTCCCGTACGACGACGGGCATGGTGTCTCGTTGATCGCCGCCGAGGCGCTGTTCGACCGGCTCCGAGCGGCCAACCCCGATTTGTGGGTGACGCGACCGAGCATCGGTCGGTTGTCTGCAACCCCCCTGATGGTCGATGGGGTGCTGTATCTCGCCACGCCGCTCTATCAGGCGGCTGCGGTCGACGCACGAACGGGTGAGACCCTCTGGGTTTACAACCCTCGCGTGTACGAGGCGGGGAGTCCGCCGCTCCCATCGCCGTGGAACCACCGCGGCGTGGCTTACTGGGAGCGCGACGGGTCGGCGCGGGTGATCTGGGGAACTGGCGACGGGTATCTGACGGCGGTCGACGCGACGACCGGGGTGCTGGCCACCGACTTCGGCGACGACGGTCGCGTCAGCCTCGAGGCGGGCCTCCCGCGGGCCCGCGAAAACCCGAGCCGCCTGCCGCCGCCCTCGCGGTCACCTCCGCTTGTCGTCGGCGACACGATCATCGTCGGGTCGTCCGTCCACGACTATCTCGCCACCCGCGAGAACGCCCCGGGCTTTGTCCGCGCGTACGATGCCCGAACGGGGCGTCACATGTGGGATTTCCACAACGTGCCGCAAAGCGCCGAGGAGTTCGGCGCCGACACCTGGCTGAACGGGTCGTGGCGCTATTCGGGGAACACCAATGTCTGGGGCAACATTGCCGCGGATTCCGAACTCGGCTACGTCTATCTGCCGACCAGCACCCCGACGTCTGACTACTACGGTGGCCACCGGATCGGCGACAACCTGTTCGCCGAGAGCCTGGTCTGCGTCGACATCGAGACCGGCCAGCGGGTCTGGCACTTCCAGATGGTGCATCACGGCGTCTGGGACTACGACAACCCGACCGGACCGAATCTGATCGACGTGACGGTTGATGGACGCCCGGTCAGGGCGGTCGCCCAGGTGACTAAGCAGGGGTTCGTCTACACGTTCGATCGGGTCACCGGCGAGCCAATCTGGCCGATCGAAGAGCGCGTGGTCGCTACCGACACCGATCTCGACGGTGAGGTGTTGGCACGGACACAGCCGTTTCCGAGCAGACCGCCACCCTTCGACTACCAGGGAACGTCAATTGACGACTTGATCGACTTCACCCCTGAGATTCGCCGGATGGCGGTCGCTGCGGTGGAGGGGTTCCGGCTTGGCCCGCTCTACACTCCGTTGTCGCTGCGCGGCACTATCTTCCGGCCTAGCGCTGGAGGCGGGGCAAGCTGGGGGGGAGCGGCCGTCGATCCGGAGAGCGGTGTCTTATACGTCCCGTCTCGAAACGTGCATTCGGTGATGCGGTTTCGCGAGCCCGAGGTAGATGACCGTGCCACCCTGCGTTACCTGCTGAGCCGCGGCGGGGCGCCCTTCCTCGATGGCGGCAATCCGCAGCGCACCCCGCAGATGCCGCAGGGGCTGCCGCTCTGGAAGCCGCCATATTCTCGGGTCACCGCCATCGACATGAATACCGGCGAGCATCTCTGGATGACGCCGCTTGGCACCGGCGACCGGGTGCGGCGTCATCCGCTGCTGCGCCATCTCGATCTTCCACCGCTGGGCGGTGACAGCGGCCGGAACGGGCCGCTGCTCACGAAGACGATGCTCGTGCAGACGCTGACCGCCGGTGGCACCGACGGCGGTCCGCAGCTCGTCGCCTACGATAAGGAGTCCGGGGCCGTGCTCGCAGCCGTGGATCTGCCCGACGGGGCCATCGGGACACCGATGACCTACGCGCTGAACGGACGACAGTACATCGCGGTGACCGTCGGTGGTGAGACGCCGGCGCTCGTCGCGTTTGCGCTGCCGTCGTGACCGATCCGGGCATGAGTCGCCGACGCCACGAAGGGACGACGCGCTGCCAGGCAGCTCGGGGCGCGGACCCAAAAACGAGCCGGGGAGACTGGCGAAGCGGGAGATGTTCTGTGAACTTGTGTGTACGTGCGAAATATTGAAGTATCACTGCCAGATGATGTCTACTGCCGATCGCGGGTCAAGGCGGCGGAACGTGACACGTCTGTCAGCGCCTTGGTGCGATCGTTCGTAATCGGGCTGAGCGCCGACAAATCGATGTTCGATCGTCGCAAGCGCCTACAAGTCGAGGTGCTCTCCTCGGGCGCGCGCTTCCGGGCCGCTGATCGTCTCACCGGGACCGACGTCCACACCCGCTCATGCGGTTCGTCGACACGACCATCCTGTTCTATGCGGTCGGTACCGCACCGGAGAACGGACCAAGAAGCGGATTGCACTGGCGCTTCCCGACGCCGACGCCGATGACGTGGCGCTCTCGGTGCAAGAGCTTCAGGAGTTCTAAGTGCAAAGTACACGGGTCACCAAGCCGGAGTGCCCCAGTCACGATCAAGCGGCCGCGCTGGTCGAATCGTTCGTCCGGTTCCCCGGACAGGAAACGACCGTGGCGTTGATCCAAGCAGCCGTCGCCGCGGGGGAGTGCTTTCAGATCAGCTACTGGGACGGCGCTGTGATCGAGGCGGCACAAACGCTCGGTTGTGACACGCTGCTTTCGGAGGACCTGGAGCCCGGTCGGAGTTATGAGGGTGTGCGGGTCGAGAATCCCTTTCAAGACTGCTGTTAGCCTGAGGCCCAGCCGCGCTGTTGCGACCAGTAGCCGAGCACCGCACGCATCACCGTTTCCGAGGTCTTCCCGTTCCCTCTCAAGACGACCGCGTCGGTGGCGCGGGCCGGTACGACGCGCTTGAAGTCGCGCTATGGCGATAGAGCGCCAGATAGCCCACGCGCACGAACACCAGGCCGCCGACGGCGGCCAGTCAGACCCCGGGCGACACCTCAGACGCGCCTTGAAACCAACCGAGGTTCGACACGAGATCGCTCAGCGCGCCGAGCGCCATGGCCCAGATTCGCAGCCAGTAAGTTGCTAAGGCTCGATCAACTCGAACGCATACCAGCGTCGAAGCTCGGCGCGGCGCGTGCGGCTGAACAGGACCCGAACGTCGGTATACGTTTCGAGCTGGAGACGCGCCCACATGTCCTCGAGCACTGGACCACGGTCGAGCGAGCCGCGGGCGCGAGAGATCGTCCCCATGACGCCCCACCAGAGCCGGACCTTGTCGATCAGCTCGAACTCCACGCGGGCGGCTTCGTACGTCTCCTGATCGATCCAGACCCGCCCTCGGGCTTTGTTGAGCGCGTAGTCGATGCGTCGTCGGACCGGTAGCTTCCCCTCGCGCGGCTGGAAGGAGACGACGTAGCTGGGTCGATGACGGAACGACTCCTCGGGCTCGAGCGCGAAGGCGAAACGGCCGATCAGCTCCTCGTTGAAGACGATGTCGTCGTCTTCCTCCTCGTCCTCTTCTCCTGTCGGCTCTTCGCGCGCGCGCCGAAGCTCTTCGCGAAACTCCGCTTCGCGCTCCTGTTCCCACACTTGCTCCTGCTCGCTCAACTGGCGTCCGTCGAGCGTGAGCCGCCGTTCGTACGGCTTACCGTCAATCGGGATCACCTCGAAGTCGCCGAAGCCCTCTTCTTCGATCTCCCCGTCGCCGTCGAACCGTCGCACCTCGCGTGTCATGAGGCTGCGGTATCGGGTGTCGAAGTGCTGCGCCTCGTACCACCTGGCCCGTTCCAGCGCCTTGACCACGATCGTCCGCGCGTCGCCGTCGCCGGGCGGTGGAGACGCCGCGACCTGCCACAGTCCTGGTCCGACGAGCGCGACACCGATCGCTACCGTGGCCGCGCGCATGACCACATTATTGTGCCCGATGCCGCCGCCGCGCGCCCAGCTCGGACAAAATTGAGGCCCACCGCTCGGACAGGACTCGCCGGGTGGATGCTGGACCGGTGACGGGCGTGCAGCCGGCCCCGAGACCCTCGAGCCACGGGCTCCGCCCGCGCAGGGAGTCACGCTTGAACGGCGGGCGCCTCATTGGCTATCCTTGCCTGCTGCGGCGCCCGCTCCAGGGGCCCTTTTGTGCGTTCCTCAGACACCGCTAGCCGGCTGGCGAGAGGCATCGATGGGCGTCCGCGGGGCCGACTGCGTCGAGTTCCGCTGCGTCAGGATATGTGACCAGGAAAGATGCCGATGGTACAGACAGATGCGACAACGGCGATGATCGAAGCCAAGGGGCTGAGCAAGTACTACGGTCCGTTCGTAGCCGTCGAAGGCATCTCGTTCTCCATTCCGCAGGGTCAGATCGTGGCCTTTCTCGGGCCCAACGGTGCCGGCAAGACCACGATGATGCGGATGCTGACCGGCTATCTCGCGCCGAGCGCCGGCGACGCGACCATCGCCGGGTTCGATGTTCGGCGCGAGCGGATAGCAGCGTCGCGGCGCCTGGGATACCTGCCGGAGAACGGCCCGTTGTATCCCGACATGACGCCGTTCGAGCTCCTGACCTTCTTCGGCGAGGCCCGGGAGATGAACAGCAGTCTGCTCAAGACACGCATCGACGCGGTCGTGGCACTGTGTGCGCTGGAGCTCGTCATCGAGAAGCCGATCGGCAAGCTCTCCAGGGGATACAGGCAGCGGGTCGGATTGGCGCAGGCGCTGCTGCACGATCCCGACGTGTTGATCATGGATGAGCCGACTGCGGGGCTCGATCCCAATCAGATCCGCCAGTTTCGCGAGAACATTCAACGGCTCGGCCGCACGAAGACGCTCCTGATCTCGACGCACATCTTGCACGAGGCGGAAGCCGTCGCCGACCGGGTGCTGCTCGTCAACAGCGGACGGCTCGTCTTCGACGGGTCCGTTCAGGAGCTTGAGGAAGATGGATCGCTCGAGCGGCCGTTCTATCGCCTGACAGCTGACGGTGCGACAGCAAGCGACGGGCCGAGCGCGCCCGATGGCGGGACAGGCGACGCCTGATCCCACGATCGGATAGAGAGCGGATACCAGCCATGGTCAATACGGCAATCGTGAAGGCGCTCGCACGCCGGGACCTTCGAATCTACTTCAGCAGTCCAAGCGGCTATGTGTTCATCACGCTGTTCATCTTTCTCAGCGCCGCGGCGGCGTTCTGGCAGGACCGCTTCTTTCTGCAGAACCTCGCCAACCTCGACCAGCTCAATCAGTTACTGCCGTATCTCCTACTCTTCTTTATTCCGGCGCTGACGATGGGGGTATGGTCGGAAGAAAAGAAGCTCGGGACCGATGAACTGCTCCTCACGCTGCCGGCGTCGGACCTCGAGGTCGTCATCGGCAAGTATCTCGCCGTGCTCGGGATCTACACGGCGTCGCTGATCCTCTCGCTCAGCTATGTTCTGGTGCTCTTCTACTTGGGGAGCCCCGACCTCGGGTTGATGTTCAGTAACTACGTTGGTTACTGGTTCGTCGGCGCGGCGTTGATCGCGATTGGGATGCTCGCGTCGCTCCTGACGCAGAACGCGACGATTGCGTTCATCGTCGGCGCGCTCTTTTGTGGCGCGCTAATCGTCGCCGGGACGGCCGCCGGCGCGGTGCTCCCGGGTCTCGAACGGACCCTGGACGCGATCAGCGTCTTCGCGCACTTCGACGACTTCGCGAAAGGCATCATCAGCCTCTCTGCACTCGTCTACTTCATCTCGGTTGGCGCCTTCTTCTTGTATCTCAACGTCCTCGTCCTGAGCCGGCGCCACTGGCTGGCCCGGGCCGACGGCTATCCGATGTGGCTGCACCACAGCGTGCGAGGCGTCGCGATCGGGGTCGCGATGATCAGTGTCGGTGTGCTCGTGGCGCGCCCCAGCGTGCTCCGCGTCGACGTCACGGCGGAACAGCTGCACTCACTGAGCGACGAAACCCAACGGCTGCTCGACGAGCTGCCGCCGGACCGACCGGTGTTCATCCAGGCGTTCGTCAGCCCGAATGTCCCCGAGCCGTTCGTCCAGGCGCGATCCAACCTCATCAGTATCCTCGAGGAAATCGACGTGCTTGGTGGGCCCCGGGTCGAGGTGCTGATCGCTGACACCGAGCCATTTACCGACGCGGCGCGCGAGGCGCGCGAGACGTTCGGCATCCTCCCGCGCCCGGTCCGCAACGTCAGCACGGCGCGGTCCGAAGTGGAACAGGTCTTTCTTGGTGTGGCGTTTACGTGTGGGGCCGAGGAGCAGGTCATCAGCTTTTTCGACGTGGGGCTGCCCGCCGAATACGAAATCATGCGCAGCATCCGCGTCGTCGCCCGCGCCGAGCGCAAGCGGATTGGCGTCGTGACGACGATGGCCAACCTGTTCGGCGGCATGAACTTCCAGCAGAACCAGTTCGCGCCGCAATGGTCCGTCGTGGGCGAGCTCCGGAAGCAGTACAACATTGTCGAGATCAGCCCGGAACAACCGATCACGCAAGACGTCGATGCCTTGCTCGTGCCGCTGCCGTCGTCGCTCCAGACCGACGAACAGGGATTCGTCGCCGACTACATTCGGTCCGGCAAGCCGGCGATGATTCTCGTCGACCCGTTGCCCGCGGTGAACCCGGCGCTTTCCCCGACTGAGTGGGTCGGCGAGGGAAATCCGTTCACCTATCCGCCTGGCCAGCCTCGACCGGGTCCTCGCGGCAATGTCCGGCAGTGGCTGATGGACTTCGGGGTCGACTGGGAGCCGACGCGCATCGTCTGGGACAGCTACAACCCGCACCCGGAGCTTGCGCACATGCCAGAGGACGTCGTCTTCCTCGGCGCCGGCAACGAAAATCCAGACACGTTCAGTGCCGACAGCCCGATGACGGCGCAACTCCAGGAGCTGGTCTTCCTCTACCCCGGGTTTCTGCAGGCGGCCGGCGGTTCGGACTACGAGTTCAAGCCGCTGCTCAAATCGGGCGCCGCGTCGGGAACGAACGGCTACTTCGCTCTCGTTCGGGGCTCGTTCTTCGGGCCGCAGATGAATCCGAATCCTCCCCGCGACGCGGATACGGAACAGCACATCGTCGCCGCACGGGTGCGGTCCGCCGGGTCGGGGACCGCTCGAAGCGGCGGCGCCGCCGCCGCCGATGACGACCACGCGGAGGGCAACGAGGACGACGGCGACGACGACGCCGTGCTCGCCGGCGACCCCGGCACGTCCGGTACGATCAACATCATCGTGGTCGCCGACCTCGACTTCGTTGGCGAGCAGTTCTTCCAGATTCGCGAGCAGGCGCCCGGCGGTCTCAACTTCGACAACGTCACCTTCTTCTTGAACGCGATGGACACGTTGCTGGAGGACGACTCGTTCATCGACCTGCGTAGCCGGCGCGCGCGCCACCGCACGTTGGAGGTGGTCGAGGCGCAGACGGCGGAGTTCATCGAGCAGCGCACGGCCGACGAGCAACGGGCCGAAGCGGAAGCCGAGGACGCGCTGACGGAGGCACAGACGCGGTTGAACGAGCGGGTCGAGGAACTCCGCGCACGGACCGACATCGACGCCCAGACGAAGCAGATCATGGTCCGCAACCTCGAAGAGGTCGAGAACCGCCGGCTGGAGGTGCTCTCGACGAACATCAACACCGAGAAGGACACGACGATTCAGGAAAGCCGCGAGACCATGGAGACCCAGATTCGCCAGATCCAGACGTCCATCAAGACGTTTGCAATTCTGTTGCCTCCGGTGCCGGTGGTGGCGCTGGGGATCTGGACATTTGGTCGGCGGCGGCGGCGTGAGCATGAAGGGGCGGCCGCGGCGCGGCGGTTGAAGGAGTAGCCATGAGCGAGCTGAAGAAAACGTTGAGTCTGGGCGGGCTGGCGGTCCTGCTGGGGCTCGTGGCGCTCGTGAGTGCGCCCGGACGGGCGACGCCGGACGCTTTCTTTGATATCGGCGAGGCGTTCTTCCCCGACTTCACCGATCCGGATGCGGCCGCCACGCTCGAGGTCGTGGAGTTTGACGGCGAGACCGCGGCCGCGATGCCGTTTCAGGTGACGAATCAGAACGGACTGTGGACGATCCCGTCACACAATGACTATCCGGCCGACGGGAGCGAGCGGCTCTCGAACATCGCCGCCGACATCATCAGCGTCGTCAAGGAGGACTTCCGGTCTGACAACGTCGCCGACCACGAGGCGCTGGGGGTTATCGACCCAACCGATCTGGCGGCGACGAGCCTCGTCGGCCGCGGCACGCGGGTGACCGTCAAGGACGGGAACGACGAGGTGCTCGCGGATCTGATCGTCGGCAGGCCCGTCCAGGGGCGAACTGGCCTTCGATTCGTCCGCGTGCCGGACCAGAAGCGTGTGTACGCCGCGCGTTTCGAGGCCGACATCTCGACCTCGTTCGAAGACTGGATCGAGCAGAACTTGTTGGAGGTGGAACGAGACCAGGTCGTGCACATCGTGCTCAATGAGTATCAGGTGGACGAGCGGACGCGGACGAATACTCGTCCGCGGGAGTTCACGCTCGACTACGTGGATGACACCACGTGGGACGGCACCGGTGTGCCGTCCGGTCAGGAAGTCGACTTTGTCGAGGTTAATCGTCTTGTCGGCGCCATCATCGGCATGCGCATCGCCGGCGTGCGACCGAAGCCGGAAGGGATGACCGGGAATCTCAGGGACGCGGCCATGGCCGGCCGAATCGATCAAACCGACGTCCTGGATCTGATCAACAAGGGCTTCTATCCGACCCAGGATGGCGGTCTGCTGTCCAACGAGGGGGAGTTGCTCGTCCGGACCACCGAGGGGGTGCTCTACACGCTTCGTTTCGGCGAAATCGTCTACGGACGCGGCGAGGCAATCGCCGTGGGGGACGACACGAGTGATGACGCCGAGAGCGGCCCGGGCGAGAACCGGTATGTGTTCATCACGGCGGAGTTCGACGAGACGGCGCTGCCCGAGCCCACGGCGTCGGAGACCGATGCGCACGAGTCGTGGGAGCGACGCATCGCAGAGGGCCGGGAGAAGGCCGACCGTCTCGCGACCCGCTTCGCGAACTGGTATTACGTGGTGTCGGCCAACAGCTACGACAACATCCACAAACCGAAAGAGGACTTCCTCAAGGATCGGGAAGAGGAAGACGCGGGCTGAGCGGTGTGTCATGAGCCATCAGACGCTTCTCCATAAGGTCTGGGACCGGCACACTGTGCGGCGTCTTCCGTCCGGGCAGACCCAGCTCTTCATCGGCCTCCACCTGATTCACGAAGTCACGACGCCGCAAGCGTTCGACATGCTCCGCAGCCGCGGTATCGGCGTGGCGATGCCGGAGCGCACCTACGCGACCGTTGACCACATTGTGCCGACCCTCGACCAGCAGCGGCCATTTGTGGACGAGCTCGCCGAGCGGATGATGGCCGCGCTGGAGCGGAACTGCCGGGAGTTCGGGATCCGGTTCTCAGACCTGACGACCGACGAGCAGGGCATCGTGCACGTCATCGGTCCCGAGCTTGGGCTGACCCAGCCAGGAATGACCATCGCCTGTGGTGACAGCCACACGTCGACGCACGGCGCGTTCGGCGCGGTGGCGTTGGGGGTCGGCACCTCGCAGGTCCGCGACGTGCTCGCGTCGCAGTGTCTGGCGATCGATCCGCTCAAGGTGCGGCGTGTCTCGGTGACCGGCCGGTTGGGTTCCGGTGTCTACGCCAAGGACGTCATCCTCGAAATCATCGCCCGTCTCGGGGTCAACGGTGGGGTCGGTTATGCCTACGAATACGGCGGACCGGCGGTCGACCGGATGACGATGGACGAGCGGATGACGATTTGCAACATGTCGATCGAGGGTGGGGCGCGGGTCGGCTACGTCAACCCGGACGAGACGACGTTCGCATGGTTCAAGGACCGGCCGTTCGCCCCAAGCGGCGACGCCTTTGCGCGCGCCACCGACTGGTGGTCAGCGATGGCCTCGGATGCTGACGCCACCTACGATGACGAGGTGGAGATCGACGGAGACGCGATCGAGCCGAGGGTCACGTGGGGGATCAACCCGGGGCAGTCGATCGGTATCAGTGGGCACCTGCCGACGCCGCGATCCGTCGGCGAGGCGGACGCCGCGGCCGTTGGCGAGGCGCTAGAGTTCATGGGGTTGTCTGGCGGCTCGCCGATCGCCGGGACCAAGGTCGACGTCGCCTTCGTTGGCTCCTGCACCAACTCCCGGCTGTCCGATCTTCGAGAGGCGGCCCGGGTCGTGGAGGGCCAGCACGTACCGCCCCACGTGAAGGCGCTCGTGGTCCCGGGGTCGAAGGGCGTCCGGCGCGCGGCCGAGGCCGAGAGGCTTCACGAGGTGTTTCAGACGGCCGGGTTCGAATGGCGAGGCGCCGGGTGCTCGATGTGCCTGGCGATGAACCCCGACCGGCTCGACGGCCGACAGGTGTGCGCTTCGTCGTCGAACCGGAACTTCAAAGGCCGGCAGGGCAGCCCGACCGGGCGCACGCTGCTGATGAGCCCCGCGATGGTAGCCGCGGCGGCGATCGCCGGGGAAGTGACGGATGTGAGGCAGATGCTAGCGTCATCCGCCGGTTCCTGGTCCCCGGTTCCACCGGAAGCGACCGATGGCGAACCCGGACCGCGCACCAAGACCTGAGACCGAGAAGTGCGAATTGTGAACCCTGAACGTGGAACCCTGAACCTTGAACCCCGCGCGGCGTTGACATGAGCGACGAAAGACGCATTGATCGGATCGCAGGGACCGCCATTCCCCTTCGCGGGACCAACATTGACACCGACCGGATCATTCCTGCGCGGTTTCTCAAGGCGATCACCTTCGAGGGTCTCGGCGCCCACGCGTTCGAGGACGATCGGCGGTCGATGCCGGATCATCCCTTCTCGAAGCCGGCGTTCGGAGACGCCTCCATCCTGATCGTCAACGAAAACTTCGGGTCCGGGTCGTCGCGTGAGCACGCACCGCAAGCGCTCAAGCGGTGGGGTATCGAGGCGTGCGTAGGCGAGTCGTTCTCCGAGATCTTTCAGGGGAACGCGCTGTCGATCGGTCTCCCATGCGCCACCGCAACGGCGGACGAGATCGATATTCTGATGACAATGGTGGAGCAGGAACCGTCGACGACGATGGTGCTCAGCGTGAGCACCCTCACTATCGACGCGCGTGGCCGCACGGTACGGCTCCGCATGCCGCCCGCCGTACGGGTGTCGCTCCTCGCCGGCCAGTGGGACGCGACGGCGCTGCTGCTCGACCGCTTCGAGGAGGTGCGCACCGTCGCGTCCAGGCTCCCGTACGTCAACGGTTTCTAACGAACGACACGACCAGGAGGCTTCGGTACCGATGACCGACGCGTTACTGCAGGAATTCGATCAGGAGATGGCGAGCACGCGCAAGACTCTGGAGCGTGTGCCCGAGGACAAGTTCGACTGGGCCCCACACGAGAAATCCGGAAAGATGGTCTGGCTGGCCGGCCACGCGACCAACATTCCGCAGTGGGCGACGTTGGCTATAACCCAGGACAGCCTCGACCTCGAGCCCGGCGGTCAACCTCCTTCGGTGGCGCCCGCACCAGAAACCACACAGGAGTTCGTCGCCAACTTCGATAAGAACGCTGCCGATGCGCGGTCGGCGATCGCGGGAGTGGCCGACAGTGACCTCGAGAAGTCGTGGTCGCTGCTCAGCAATGGGAAGACGATGATGACGCGGCCGAAGGCGGTAGTCCTCCGCACCTTCGTCATGAACCACATGATTCACCACCGGGCGCAGCTTGGCGTCTATCTGCGCCTCAACGACGTCCTGGTCACGTCCATCTACGGGCCGTCGGCGGACGAAGCTCCCGACTTCTGAGTCCGGTCGCCGTGGATCGATCCGTGGCGCGGGTCTTCAGGCCTGCACCGTCAGGCGTCAGCCTTGGCCGGCGAACGCGCGCGCCGCGCCGAGAAACGCCTCGGCTGCGTGTGACGTCTCCCCCGACCGGCGATAGACCAGCCGCACGTGGCGCGGCAAGCGCAATTGCGCCACCTTCACGGCCGCGAGCTGGCCACGCGCGATCTCGGTCACGGCGCACCGGCGTGGCAGGAGCGCCACGCCGAGGCCCATCTCGACCGCCCGCTTGATGCCGTCTAGGCTCGGCAGCCCGATCTGGATGTTGATCGGCGCGTGACGCTGCTCGTAGAGACGCAGCACCCGCTCGCGGGCGGGCGACGCCTCGTTGTGCGCGATCACCGTCTGGCGGCCGACTTCCTCCATCGTGACCTGTTGGCGTCTGGCGAGCGGATGCGTGGGGTGTACGAGCATCGCCAGCTCGTCTTCGCCGAGCAAGACCGACTGGAGGCCGCGCTCGCGGGGCGCGAAGGTGAGCACCCCGAAATCGAGCGTTCGGCTGAGGATCTCGCTCGGTATCTGTCGAGCCGACACACGCCGTGCCTCGACCTGCGCCTTCGGGTGTTCCTCCCGAAACCGCTCGATGATCGGCAACAGGATATGTACGGCGCCCTCGTTGGCGCCGATGAGCACCCGGCCGCGGCGCAGCTCCTGGAGCTCGCGGAGCGCACCCTCGGCCTCGTCCTTCAGGCTCGTCAGGCGCCTAGCGTAGTCGAGGAGGAGCTTGCCGGCCTCGGTCAGCTGGCCGGCCTTCGATGACCGATCGAACAAGCGCTCGTTGAGTTCCTCCTCGAGCCGCTTGATGGTCTGGCTGACAGCCGGCTGGGTGCGGTGCAGGCGCTCGGCGGCGCGCGAGAAGCTCCGCTCGGTCGCGACGGCGAGAAACACCTGAAGTTCGGCGAGATCCACGATTGTCACCGCGCCGAAGGGCGTCGACCCCGCGATCGGGACCTGCCCCTTCCCAGTGAGCTGGCGTACGCGCGGCCCTAACTGGCGGCTTGCGCCCCCGGATTGAACATAACATTCTGTTATGAATATGTAACAACTATAATCTTGACTCGATCGTCGGGGGCGCGCCTAAATTGGCAAGAACGCGGACGACGGGCAGGAGGAGCGGTGGCAACGGACAACCTGATTATCTTCGACACCACCCTGCGCGACGGTGAGCAGTCGCCCGGTTTCTCGATGAACACCGACGAGAAGCTGAGGCTGGGCCGACAGCTCGAAGCGCTTGGGGTCGACATCATCGAGGCGGGCTTTCCGATCGCGTCGGACGACGACGCTCATGCTGTCGAGCTTCTCGCGAGTGAGATTCGCCGGCCGATCATCGCCGCGCTGGCGCGGTGCAATCCAGCGGATATCGAGCGGGCGGGGGAGTCCATCAAGCGGGCCGCGCGGTCGCGGATCCATACGTTTATCGCCACCTCCGACCTTCACCTTGAGCGCAAGCTTCGGATCACCCGCGAGCAGTGCCTGGCGGCGATCGTCGACGGCGTCACCCAAGCACGCCGCTACACGGACGACATCGAGTTTTCAGCCGAGGATGCGACGCGCACCGATATGAACTTTCTCTGTCGCGTCGTCGAGACGGCGATCGGGGTCGGAGCGACGACCATAAACTTGCCCGACACGGTCGGCTACTGCACCCCGGAAGAGATCGAGGAGTTCTTCACTGATGTACGGACGAAGGTGCCGAGCGCCGATACGGTGATCTTCAGCACGCATTGTCACGACGACCTCGGTCTGGCCGTCGCCAACTCGCTCGCCGCAATGCGCGCCGGTGTTCGCCAGGTCGAATGCACCATTAATGGCATCGGCGAGCGCGCGGGCAACGCGTCGCTCGAAGAGATCGTCATGGCGACGCGCGTCAAGCCTGACCGGCTGCCGTATCGGACGTCGGTCGACACGACCCAGCTGTTTCGAACCAGCCAGTTGCTCGCCGAGCTCACGCACGAGCCGGTGCAAGCGAACAAGGCCATCGTCGGGCGCAACGCGTTCGCCCACGAGGCCGGCATCCACCAGGACGGCGTGATCAAGGATCG
>CAZYFH010000057.1:0-18094 GCA_964646815.1 uncultured Vicinamibacteraceae bacterium
TGGGGGGCGTCTTCCGCAGTCTCACGGCGAAGCTCAGCCCAGAGGTCTACCAGCCCGAAGGGGGAAACGCGCTCTTCGTCTTCGCTCTGCCGGAGTGAAAGTAAGGCCGAACTCGGCGACACCCGGGGGGACGATAGGAAGTATTGAGACGGGTGCCCTTCGGTGAACGGAAGATCCGTTCTCCGACCCAGCGGCACAGGACGCCGACTTCGCCACTGGGTGGGCGGCTGTTGGCGGGGCGGGGGCGGCGGCCCAGCTGAAGGTCGAAGAACGGATCTTCCATTAACCAATGACCCGTCTAATATCGTCTATTGTCGTCGGGTGATCGACCTCCTCGCCGCTGGCTTGCCCGGGGGACATGTAGGTCACGGTGCCGACCGTGCCTCGCCAGCTTGGCCAAGCCAAAGTCGAGAATCTTCACCGTGCCGTTTGTGGCGATCAGCAGGTTGGCGGGCTTGATGTCCCGATGCACGATGCCCGCGCCATGCGCTTCCGCCAAGCCCTGCCCGACCTGCGAGGCGATGTCGATGGCGTCGTCCAGCGCCAGTGGCCCGCATGCGATCCGCTCCTTGAGCGTCTCCCCCTCGTAGTGCGCCATCACGAGGTACAACTGCCCGTCGGCCGTCTCTTTAATCTCGTGGATATTGCAGATATTCGGGTGGTCCAAGGCCGACGCCGCTTGGGCTTCCTGGAGAAACACCTGCTTGGAGGTGTCGTCCTTGGTCAGATCCGGCGGCACGGGCTTGATGGCGACCGGGCGTTTGAGCCGGAGATCCTGCGCGAGGTAGACGACGCCCATCCCGCCCCCTGGCCAAGCTGTGAGCGGATCGCATAGGGGCCAAGCGAGGCGGCAGGGACATGGGAGAGCCGCATTAAAGCGCTGCGCGAAAGGCGCGTCGGAGGCGCGGCCGGCTCGCTACTCGGGCGTGGCGAACGCGACCAGCTCTTGGCTCGCACCCGAGCCCGTAGCGATCAGCACGAACTGCCGGCCGCTGCTCGCCTGGTAGGTCATCGGCGTGGCGGACGATCGCTCGGTCAACTCCCCGGACCAGATCTCACGACCCGTGCGTTTGTCGAATGCATAGAGCGCCTCGTCTCCGCCACCGACGAAGACGAGGCCACCCTTTGTGACGATGGCGCCCGATGCGCCCGGCGTCCCCAAGCGATCCGGCAGATCGAGCCCCGCGAGCGCGCGGTGCCGCCGCAGCGCTTCACTTCCGTGCCCGAATGGCACTCGCCACGCGACCGTGCCCGCGTCGAGATCGATGGCGACCAGATAGGCGTATGGCGGCTTGTTCAACGGGAGGCCGCCCTCGAAGATCGCGCGTCCGCCGAGATCGGTGTCGTAGCCGATGAAGGCCGGGTCGTTGGCATCCGCGAACGGGTTCGTCGTCGTGTCCGGGTCAAACTTCTCGAGTCGCATGACCTGGGCGGTATTCGACGCCTTGACATAGAGCAAGCCGGTCTCGCGGTCGTACGCCCCGCCGCCCCAGTTGGCGACACCGCTGCCGCCCGGACGGACCAGCGATCCCTCGAGACTGGGCGGGGTATAGAGCGGTCCGATCCGAAATCCGCCGATCGCCTCGCGTGCGGCCGCTTGCAGCGCCGGCGTCAGATCGAACGCGTCGTCGAGCGACACCCCAAGTGTCGGGAGCAGCGCCGGCGGCTTCGTCGGAAACGGTTGGGTCGCCGACGTTCGCTCCCCCGGGACGTCGCTCTGGGGCACCGGACGCTCTTCGATGGGCCACACCGGCTCTCCCGTGGTGCGATCGAAGACAAACATCAGACCCTGCTTGGTGATCTGCGTGACGGCGTCGATCGATTGGCCGTCGACCTTGATCGACATGAGCATCGGCTGCGTCGGAATGTCGTAGTCCCAGATGCCGTGATGCACCATCTGGAAATGCCACGCGCGCTCGCCGGTGTTCGCGTCGAGCGCCACGAGGCTCTCCGCAAAGAGGTTGTCGCCAAGCCGTGACCCGCCGTAGTAGACGTTGGTCGGGTTGCCGACCGGGAGGAACACCAAATCCCGCTCCTCGTCGACCGTCATCCCGGCCCAGACGTTCGTCGCGCCGGTGTAACGCCACGCTTCGTTCTCCCACGTATGGCTCCCAAACTCCCCCTCCTGCGGGACGGTGTGGAAGCTCCAAACGAGCGCGCCGGTGCGCGCGTCGTAGGCGCGGACGTCGCCCGGCGGCGCACGAGGGTAGATGACGCGATCGCCGACGGCGCTGCCGACGATCACCAGGTCCTTGTAGATCACCGGTGCCGCGTTGAACTCGAAGTGACTGCGGTCGATCGGCCAGATGAGGTCCTCGCTCAGGTCGATGACGCCGTCGTCGCCGAACACGTTCACGACTTGGCCGGACGCGGCATCGAGACAGAACAGTCGGTGCCGGCTCGCCAGGAAGATGCGCAGTGCGTCGCCATCACGCCACATCGTGACACCGCGGTGGCGGAACCCGCCGCCGAGCGCCGGCATCCCGTCGGCATAGGCGCGCGGATCGAAGATCCACCGGATGGCCCCGGTCTCGGCGTCGAGTGCGGCGACGCGGTTGTAGTTCGAGCTGACGTAGACCGTGTCGTCGATCATGATCGGCGTCGAGGTAAAGTTGCCCGGCACCGTGCCGTACTCCTGGCGCGGCCGATCTTCCGGGCGCCAGGTCCAAGCGACCTCGAGCTGGTCGACGTTGTCGGGGGTCAACGTCTCGGCCGGCGAAAAGCGGGCGTTGCCCTGATCGCCGCCGACGAACGGCCACTCTACGAAGGCGGGGTGCTCCTGCGCGCCGGCCAACGTGAGTAGAAGCGCTGCGACGGAGACGGTGCCGAGGATGCGTGATGTCATGACCAGACCCGATCGACGCTCACTCTACCTCGTTCGCGCGGACAAGGCGCGACCGGTAGGGTTCGGGGGGCACGGGGTTCGAGGAGAAGCCCCGTCTAGACTACGATGCGTGGTGTGGGCGGCAGCGGAGCGGTTAAAGGAGGATGCGATGAGGCTGTGGCGTATCAATGGGGCGGCGGCGATCGGGCTCGCGGTCATGGTGGTCGGCTGCGGCTCCGGTACGGAGCAGGAGGAGGTCGCGAATGAAGAGGCCGAGGCGGTTCCAGCCGCGGCCACGTACGTGCCGCCGGAGATCCCAGCCGAGTCGCGTGACCTCACGCAGGCCGACATCGAGCGGCTGATGGAGGAGCTCTCGAACTGGGGTCGCTGGGGCGACGACGATCAGCTCGGCGCGGCGAATCTCATCACGCCCGTTAAGCGCCTAGCAGCGGCGTCGCTGGTGACCGAAGGCATCACGGTCTCGCTTGCGCATCGTCTACTGATCGACGAAGCTGACGACGTACCCCGTCCGTTCGAGCGGCGGATGCTCGGTGTGCCGGATCCGAGCACGGACCCGGCGTTCCGCGGCGGCGTCAGCGACAGCTACACCATCAGCTACCACGGCTACTCGCACAGCCACATCGATTCGCTCTGTCACATCCTCTACAAGGGGCAGATGTACAACGGCGTCTCGCAAGACACCATTACGGAAGCGGGGTGCAGTAACGCGTCGATCGTCAATCTCCAGGGCGGCATCGTGACCCGCGGCATCCTGATGGACATCGCGCGTCTCAAGGGGGTGGACTACCTCGAGCCGGGCACGCCGATCTACGTCGAGGATCTCGAAGCGTGGGAGACGATGGCCGGGGTGACCGTACAGCCGGGCGACGCGGTCTTCATCCGCACCGGTCGCTGGGCCCGCCGCGCGGAGAGCGGCCCCTGGGCGATCGCGCAGAACGCCGCCGGCCTGCACGCCTCGACCATGCCATGGGTCAAGGCGCGTGGCGTGTCGTTTCTCGGTAGCGACGCGGCGCTCGACGTCGTCCCTTCGCAGGTTGAGGGCGTCGACTTGCCGGTGCACCTGCTGACGATCGTTGCGATGGGGATCGACTTGTTCGACAACCAGGATCTTGAGGCACTCGCCGAGACGGCTATGCGGCTGAACCGGTGGGAGTTCATGCTGACGGCCGGTCCGCTGGCTGTCGAGACCGGGACGGGGTCCCCGCTGAACGCGCTCGCGATCTTCTAATTGACAGCCGCGTCAGGAATGGGACGATAGACGATATTAGACGGGTCATTAGTTAATGGAAGATCCGTTCTTCGATCCTTAGTTGGCCACCTCCGGTCAACCCCGATGACGACGTTGCGTGGCGGAAACGTCTCGGCGGACTGCTCAGTTTCTGCTATCGAGAGGTCACGTGAATGGTCGCCTCATTAGTCGCACCATTCGCCAATCGGCTCTGTGTTCAGGGGGATCCAACGGTGGCGACGTCGGCGTCCTGGGCCGCTGGGTCGGAGAGAGAACCTTGCGTTAACCGAAGGTCACCCGTCTAATACTTCCTATTGTCTCACCACGACTGCTCGACCGGCGTGCGGGCACGCCTTCGCGTGACAACCTGACGGTGCGGATCGAGAGTGTTCGTGTGCGAACTCTGTCTCGCAGTCTATTGGTTTCCCTCCTCCTGACCGGGACTGGGTCGGCGGGCCAGGAGACGATCGGCACCACGCCGTCGGTAGTCATCAACGGACCACCACCGCCGCAGCCACCAGAGGTCATCGCGCGCGATGCGAACAGCCGTGCAACGGTGCGGGCCATTCGGCTCTCCAACCCTCTCCGTCTCGACGGCGCCCTCGACGAATCCGTGTATCAGGATGTCCTGTCGCTGTCGGACTTCATCCAGACCGAACCGGACGAGGGTGCGCTCGCCACTGAGAAGTCCGAGGCGTGGGTGTTATTCGACGATACACACTTCTACATCAGCTTTCGCTGCTGGGCAGCAAATCGTGAAGCCGAGCTAGTCGCCAACGACATGCGTCGCGACAGTTACGGCGTGGCTTCGGGTGAGTTCGTGGACTTGATCCTCGACACGTTCTACGACGGCCGAAACTCAGTCAACCTCACGGTCAACCCGATCGGGGGCCGTATGGATGGGCAGATCACGGACGAGCGTGAGTACTTCATTGATTGGAACCCAATCTGGGACGTGAGGACCGGACGCTTCGATGGTGGGTGGACGTTCGAGGCGGCGATCCCGTTCAAGTCGCTGCGATACAAACCAGGCCGGACGCAGGTGTGGGGCATCAACCTTGCCCGACACGTCAAGAACGCGGAAAAGAACGAGATCTCGTACCTTGTCCCGATTCCTGCGGGGTTGACTATCATGCAAACCTCTCTCGCCGCTACGTTGGTCGGGCTCGAGGTGCCAGACGCCGGTCCAGTGCTAGACATCAAGCCGTCTGCGATCGCAGACCTGACGAGCAACCGGACTGTCGAGTCGCAACGCTCCAACGAGCTAGGCGGCGATCTGGGGATCGATATCAAGTACGGGATCACCCAGAATCTCGTGGCCGACCTGACGGTAAACACCGACTTCGCCCAGGTCGAAGCGGACGAAACGCAGGTAAACCTGACTCGGTTCAGTCTCTTCTTCCCCGAGAAGCGAGAGTTCTTCCTGGAGAACCAGGGGATCTTCGCGTTTGGCGGCACGAACGTCAGAGCATTCGGGGCCAGCGCCACGTTCGAGGGCACCGACAACACGCCGGTGCTGTTCTACAGCCGCCGGATCGGATTGCAGGAGGGCCAGCGGGTGCCGATGATCGCGGGCGGGCGGCTGACGGGGAGAGTCGGCAAGTTCAGCGTCGGCCTGTTGAACGTCCAAACGGACAACGAACTCGTGTCCGAGGCGCTGGCAACGAACTTATCTGTCGTACGCGTGAAGCGAGATATCTTACGGCGCAGTAGCATCGGGGCGATGTTCACCGGACGGTCGGTCTCCACCCTTGGACCGGGGTCGAACCAAGCGTATGGGCTCGACGGGACCTTCGCCTTTTATGACAACCTCAGCATCAATACGTATTGGGCTCAGACTCAAACGCCTGGACTGGGTAGAGATAAGGTTAGCTATCGAGGTCAGCTCAACTACGATGGCGATCGCTATGGCGTGCGGGTCGAACGGCTCGTCGTCGGGACTAATTTCAACCCCGAGGTCGGTTTTCTGCGGCGCGACGATTTCGAGCGAAGCTTTGGAGCGCTGCGGTTTAGTCCTCGGTTGCACTCGGTCGCCTCGATCCGACAGCTCTTCTGGGAAGGTCATCTCAACTACATCACCAGTCGGTCCGGCGTGCTCGAAACCCGAGGGGCGCAGGGTCGATTCGCTGTGTTGTTCGAGAGTAGCGACGTATTCGATGTCACGTATACGCGGTCGTACGAATTCCTGGACGAACCGTTTCCGATCGCACCGAACGTAATTTTGCGAGCAGGCGCTTACCACTTCCAGGATGCTCGCGTGTCCTTTACCCGGGGAACACAACGGAGAGTTTCGGGATCCGTGGCTCTTCAACATGGCAACTTCTTCAGTGGAGACAAGACCAGCGTCGGGGTGACCAGCGCACGCCTCGAACTGGGTCCCCAGCTGTCGGTCCAGCCAGGTGTGTCGTTCAACTGGGTAAATCTGCCAGAGGGCGACTTCACCACCGAGCTCGCTACCGCGCGGACGACCTACACGATGACCCCGTTGATGTTCGTCAGCGCGTTGCTGCAGTACAACTCCAGCAACAACTCGCTTGGTGCGAATATCCGATTCCGTTGGGAGTATCAGCCAGGCAGCGAGTTGTTTGTGGTCTACAACGAGCAGCGTGACACGCTGACGCCCCGCTTTCCGGAACTCGAGAACAGAGCGTTCATCATTAAGATCAACCGCGTGTTTCGATTCTGAGAGCCCTCGGCCTCGAAGAGCAACGAAGGCGGCGAGGCTGTGTCCCGCGCCGACTGATCACCGACAAGCTCCGTAGGTACCCGGCGGCGCGCCTGTGGTGATACTGTCAGTCGTCCACTGTACGGATCGGCATGCGAACAACCGCGCCGAAGTCTCGCACCAACCTGCAGAACAACGGGAGCACCAGATGCGACGGTTCAAGTCGGCCGCGCACCTGCAACGCTTTGCCGTCGTGTACGGCGTCGTTCAGAATCTCTTTCGCGTCGGCCGGCATCTGCAGCGGGCGGTGCACCATCCCCTGCTTCACACGCGCGCCTTCGCGGAATAGGATGTGGTGACGTGTGCCTGCTGAACGGACGATGACTCGGCTTCACGAGGAGAGTCTCGGGCCGCGTTCGTCAAGTTGACAATGCCAGTCAATGCCACGTCTCATTTCGTCGGAACGAGACGTTCGAGCTCGGCAAACCAGTTCGTCACGACGTTCAAGTGGAGCGGCGCCGGATCATCGCCGGCCTGGACCACCACGAAACGCAGGCCGTCCCCCGACACGTCGTAATCTGGACTTCCTCATATAGCTGGTGGGCCTCGCCCTCGTACAGGAACTCCGGGTCCGGCGTGAGGCTGAATGGATGGCGTGCGAATCGGTAGTAGTCCTCGTACACGGCGCACCCATCATTGATAATATAGGAGCGCGGTCTCAGAGTAGCTCCGTTTTACTTCCCTGGAGACGCGCGGTTTCATGACTCGACGGTGCCACGGTTCGATCCGTCTGCTCGCCGTCGTCGAATCGACGTCGCACTGAGATGACGCCGTTCGAATTTCAGTTACGGACCCGCTTAATCTTCGGTGCCGGCACCATTGGTCGGCTGGGATCGCTCGCCGATGACATGGGTCTCAAGCGTCCGCTCCTCGTGGCCGACCAAGGCCTTGTGGAAGCAGGTCACGTCGGCCGCGCTGTGCGCGAGCTGAAGCTCGCGGGCATCCCCGCACTGACGTTTCACGACTTCGATGTCAATCCCGACACGGCGATGATCGAACGCGCGCGCGATTTCGCCGCCCCGCTCGAGGTCGACTCCATCATCGGCCTGGGCGGCGGCAGCTCGATGGATTGCGCCAAAGGCACGAACTTCCTGCTCACCAACGGCGGCACGATGGCCGATTATCGCGGCTACGGAAAAGCAAGCCGTCCGATGTTACCGATGATCGCCGTGCCCACTACCGCCGGGACCGGTTCGGAAGGACAAAGCTACGCCGTCATCTCCGACTCCACGACACACCTCAAGATGGCCTGCGGGGATCCGAAAGCGGCGTTCCGTGTGGCCGTGCTCGACCCCGAGCTAACGTTGTCTCAACCGCCGCCCGTCACGGCCGCCGCCGGGTTCGATGCGATCGCGCACGCCGTCGAGACATCAGTCACGACACGGCGTAATCCTGTTTCGGACTGCCTGTCCCGAGAGGCCTGGCGACTATTGAGCGCCAACTACGCCCGGGTCATGACGCACCCCGATCGGCTCGAGGCGCGTGAAGCCATGCAACTTGGATCGTTCTACGCCGGACTGGCCATTGAACAATCGATGCTCGGCGCGGCGCATGCATGCGCCAATCCGCTGACGGCGCGGTATCAAACAACCCACGGCCTCGCGCTGGCAATTCTGCTGCCACACATCGTGCGCTGGAACTCGGCAACCGCGCCTCAGCTCTATCTCCCCTTGCTGTTGGCGCTCAACCACCTGCCTTCGGATGGCAACACGGGGGAGCGCCTCGCTGAATGGATCACCGATCTGACCGCGGCGGCCGGTCTGCCAAGCGCGCTCCGTGAGGTGGGTGTTCCAGAAGCCGAACTGCCGCAGCTCGCCGAAGATGCCGGGAAACAGTGGACCGCGACCTTTAATCCGAGGCCGTTTGGCGCTCGTGATGCCCTGGAGGTGTACCTGTGCGCGTACTGATGGATCGTGTCTTCGTCGCGGCCAGCGTCGCCGTGCTCGCCTGCCACCTGTTTGCCGCGCCCGCGAGCGGCCAGACGAGCGGGGGCGACGCGGCGCCCGCCGGTGCCTGGACACAGTTCCGCGGCACCCCCGCGCTCACCGGGGCCTCGTCCGCGTCAGTACCGGCCGAGCCGGAGCTCCTGTGGACGTTCGAGGCAGGTGAGTCGATTGATTCGTCGGCCGCCATCGTCGACGGCGTCGTCTATGTGGGCACCTATACCGGTGAGTTGATCGCGCTCGACCTCGAGAGCGGCACGCTCAAGTGGCGGTATCGGGCGAGCGAGCAGATGGGCATCGGTGAATCGTCGCCGGCCGTAGGGCATGGCCTGGTGTATGTCGGAGACCTGGCCGGCGTGTTGCATGCGGTAGACATCGCAACCGGCGAAGCCGCGTGGACCTATGCCACCGAGGGCGAGATCAAGTCGTCACCCGCGGTCATCGGGGACCGCGTCCTGATCGGATCGTATGACGGATATCTGTACGGCCTGGGCGCGACAACCGGCGAGCGTCTCTGGCGCGTGGAAACGCAAAACTACGTCCATGCGACGCCGGCGGTCGCCGACGGCATCGCGTATTTCGGCGGGTGCGACGAGACGTTTCATGGCGTGCGCATCAGCGACGGGACCGAAGTCGTCAGCCTCTCGGCCGGCGCCTACACAGCGGCGTCGTCCGCCATCAGCGGCGGACGAGCCTACTTCGGCACATTCGACAACGAGGTGCTGGGCCTCGATCTCGTCACGCACGAAGTCGTCTGGCGCTACGAACATCCACGCCGTCATTTCCCGTTCTATTCCTCCGCCCTCAACGTCGACGGCAAGGTGGTCATCGGCGGACGTGACCGAATGGTGCATGCGCTCGACGAGCAGACCGGCGAAGCGCTCTGGACGTTCATGACCAATGCGCGGGTCGACTCCTCGCCCGCGGCCGCGGACGGGCGAGTCTACATCGGCTCGGGCGACGGGCGACTCTACGTACTCGATCTCGAGAGCGGTGACAAACTCTGGGAATTCGATACCGGCGCGCCGCTCTCCGCCTCGCCGTCCATCGCCGACGGCAAGGTGGTGATCGGATCGCAGGACGGGGTGTTGTACTGCTTCGGGTAGACTGTGCCCCTTCGCCCGCGGTTCAGGGTTCCAGGTTCCACGCCGACGAACCAGGAGCAATGATGCAAGGAACCAAGAGCCCTGGGGCGAGGAACCATAGACCGCACGACAGTGAACCTTGAATCCCGAGCGCGACGAAACGTGTGCTCAGTTCCACTATAGTGAACGCGATGGGCGTTACGAGCGATCACGACACGGAAGTCGGGAGCTACTTCGTCGCCAATTACCCCCCGTTCTCGGTCTGGACGACCGAGGCCGTCGAGCAGGAGGCGCGTCCCGCGCTGGTGACCGATCCCACCAACGTGCCACTGGGTCTCTACCTGCACATCCCGTTCTGCCGCAAGCGGTGCCATTTCTGCTATTTTCGCGTCTACACCGATAGAAACGCGACCGAGGTCCAGGCGTACCTCGACCTCGTCGCGAGGGAGTGGGAACTTTATGCGGAGCAGCCGGCCCTTGCGGGTCGGCCGCTTGACTTCGTCTACTTCGGGGGCGGTACACCGTCGTTTCTCTCGGTCCGGCAGCTCACAGGGCTGGTACACCGCCTCGCAGGCGTGACGCCCTGGGACACGGCGGGCGAGATCACGTTCGAATGCGAGCCGGGCACGCTGACCGAGTCAAAACTGGCGGCGATCCGTGAGCTGGGCGTCACGCGACTGAGCCTGGGCGTCGAGAACTTCGATGATCGCATCCTCGAGGTGAACGGGCGGGCGCATCGCTCCGCTGAGGTTTTTCGTGCCTACGAGTTCGCCCGATCCATTTCGTTTCCGCAGATCAACGTCGACCTGATTGCCGGAATGCTCGGCGAGAGCGATGCCAACTGGCACGCCTGTGTGGAGAAGACCATCGCCCTCGCACCCGATAGCGTGACGATCTACCAGATGGAGTTGCCGTACAACACGACGATTAGCAGCGACATCCTGAAGCAGACGGGCCAGTTCGGCGATGCCGTCGCGCCGTGGGCCACCAAGCGGCGATGGGTCGACGAGGCCTTCGCCGCACTGGAACGCGCTGGTTACACGGTCGGCAGCGCCTACACGGCCGTGCGGGATCCCACCGACACGACGTTTCTTTATCGCGACCGCCTGTGGCAGGGCGCCGACCTCGCGGGCCTCGGTGTAGCGTCGTTCGGTCACGTCAACGGCGTGCATATGCAGAACGCCGACGTTTGGGGTCCATACGCCGAGGCCATAGAAAACGGCCGCCTGCCGCTCAGCCGCGCCTACCGGCCAACCGCCGACGAGCGGCTTATTCGCGAGCTGGTGCTGCAGCTCAAGCTCGGCTCCATCCGCCCCGACTATTTTCACGAGAAGTACGGGATCGACGTGCGCGCGCGGTTCAGCGCGCCGCTTGCCTCACTGACCCGTGACGGATACGTGACCGAAAAGAGCTCCGAAATCGTGCGTCTGTCGCGCGAGGGATTACTCCGTGTCGACAGCTTATTGCCGCGCTTTTTCCTGCCGGCCCACACGGATATCCGCTACACGTAACGTGCGTCCGACGCATGGCCAAGTCTCTCCGATCGACTCGCGCGAAAACGGCACCGCGCCGCGCCGTCCCTCGACCAAGTGCTAGCGGGGTCCTCTACCCGCTCGACCTGGTCTACGCGCGCGCGGGCGTCGCCCTCCCCAAGGTGAAGGAGGTCTCGCCGCACGAGATCCCGCTTCCCTACCGGTCTCTGCTGGTCCACGACGACGACATGACGCTCACGCTCGAGCGTCACTTCGGCGGCCGGGTCGTCCTCCGCCCCCTGTCGACGTTCACCAGCGGCCGCTCGTATTTCCGACGTGTGTTGCTGGTGCAGGAATACGCCGGGAGTCCAGTCGAGATGGGGGCGATCAGGATGAGACTGGACGCGTTCCCGCAGCGACTCCGCGCCAAGGTGCTCAGGAACGAGGTGCCGCTCGGCCGCATCCTGCGTGACGGGCGCTTCGACTATCGAAGCCGCGCCAAGGCCTTCCTGGCCATCACGCCGAATCCGGAGATGATGGGCGTGTTCTGGATGCGCGAGCCACGGCTGCTCTACGGCCGACGGACGGAGATTCTGCGACGGAACGTGAAGATCGGCGACATCGTCGAGGTGTTGCCGATGGTGTTTCGATGAGCCCCGGTCCTGACCACTACGACTGTCTCATCATTGGCGGCGGGCCGGCCGGCGCGACCGCGGCCACTGTCCTGGCGATGCATGGTCGGCGTGTCGCGGTCCTCGAGAGAGAGACGTTCCCGCGGTATCACATCGGCGAGTCGTTGATGCCCTACACCTGGTTCACGTTCGAACGCCTCGGTGTGCTCGACTGGTTCAAGACGGCGGCATGCCCACGGAAGCACAGTGTGCAGTTCGTGTCGACGCGCGGCCACGTGTCGCAGCCGTTCTACTTCTTCGAGACCATCAAGCACCCGTGCGCGACAACGTGGCAGGTGATGCGCAGCGACTTTGACCGGATGCTGCTCGACAACGCGCGTGCCAAGGGAGCCGAGATCCGGCACGGGGTGGCGGTCCGAGAGTTGATCACCGAGGGCGAACGGGCGGTTGGCGTGCGAGCCGATGTCCGGCACGGCGGCAGCGAATCGGTGCGCGCCGATGCCATTATCGACGCGTCTGGTCGCGATACCCTCGTGGCGTCGAAGCTCGGCTGGAAACGGCGCGACGCCGATCTCGACAAGATCGCCATCTTTACGTACTTCAAGGGCGCCAAGCGCGACCCTGGACTCGACGCGGGCGCGACGACGGTCGCCTACATCCCAGAGAAGGGCTGGTTCTGGTATGTCCCCCTGGTAGACGACACGGTCAGCGTCGGGGTCGTCGCCGACGCGAGCTATCTCTACCGCGATACGCGGGACGCGACGAAGATCTTCCTCCGCGAGGCGGCCGTATGCCAGTGGATCCGTGACCACCTGGAGCCGGGGACGCAGGTCGAACCGGTGCGCGTGACCGGCGAGTTCAGCTATCGGTCGACACAGGTCGGCGGAGACGGGTTCTGTCTCGCCGGCGACGCGTTCTCGTTTCTCGATCCGGTCTTCTCGACCGGAGTCTTCATGGCGCTCAAGAGCGGAGAGATGGCGGCCGATGCCGTCCATCGCGGACTGGATGCGGGCGGGGTCACGACCGCGACGTTCGACGACTACGGTCGTCAGGTACGCTGGGCGCTTGACCAGTTTCGCCAGCTCGTACTGTCATTCTACAATCAGACGTTCAGCTTCCGGGCCTTCCTCGAGGCCCACCCGGACCTGCATCCACAACTGGTCGACGCCTTGGTCGGCAATGTCTTCACCGACCTCGAGCCACTCTTCCTTGCCCTCCAGGAGTTCTCGGCGCGGACGTCATCCCGCGTGACGCCGGCGAAGGCCTAGCGGCTCGTCAACAGCTGTTACCACCGTACAATACCTGGGTGCAGAGCGAGTACCGGCTCAAGCGCCGTGTGCAGTTCTACGAAACCGACACCGCCGGCATCGTCCATTTCAGCTGCTTCTATCGATACATGGAGGAGGCCGAGCACGCCCTGTGGCGCGCCGCCGGCCTCAGTATCGCGCCGCCCGGCGCGACCATCGGGTTCCCGCGGGTTGCCGCCGCATTCGATTTCTATCGGCCGCTGCGTTTCGAGGACGAGTTCGAGGTCCACATTCAAATCGCCGAGATCGGCGCGAAGACGATCCGATACACCACACGGGTCACGCAGGATGGTTCGCGGATCGCCACGGGCAGCCTCACTGTCGCCTGCGTGGCGAAGCGTCCAGACAAGACGTTGAAGGCGACCGAGATCCCGCCAGAGATCGCCGCGCGGTTCGAGGCCGCGCGGGGCGCTGACCGCGAGGACCGGTCTTGATGCCGGACCTGAGTGCCGGCGCGCCGGCCGCCGAATGCCGGGACCGCGACTCGTTGGCCGTCGCCCAGAGCGAGCGTCTCGCCCGGCTGCTCCGGACACTGTCCGGTCGTAACGCGTTCTACACGCGTAAGCTGGAGGCCGCGGGGCTCCGGGTCGCATCGTTGCAGTTCCCCCGCGACCTCGCGCGACTGCCCTTCACCACGAAGGCCGAGCTGGTCGCCGACCAAGCGGAGTCGCCGCCCTGGGGGACGGCGCTGACCGAACCGCTCGGTCGCTACACCCGCTACAACCAGACGTCGTCCACGACCGGGCGGCCGCTCCGCTGGCTCGACACGCCCGAGAGCTGGCAATGGATGCTGGACTGCTGGAAGGCGGTCTATCGCGCCGCCGCGGTCACGTCGGCGGACCGGATCCTCTTCCCGTTTTCCTTTGGCCCTTTTCTCGGCTTCTGGACCGCGTTCGACGCCGGCGTGCAGATCGGCGCCCACTGCATCCCGGCTGGCGGCATGGCAACCGAGCCGCGTCTCGCTCTCATCGACGCGCTGCATCCGACCGTCGTCTGCTGCACCCCTACCTACGCGCTGCGGCTGCTCGACGTCAGGCGCGAGACACTGGGCGCGGGGCTCCAGCAGTCCGGTGTGCGCGTGCTGATCGTCGCCGGCGAACCTGGCGGCAGCATCCCGGCCACACGCCGCCGGATCGAAGACGGCTGGGGCGCCCGCGTTATCGACCACCACGGAATGACCGAGATCGGACCCCTCAGCTTCGAGTGCTGGGACGCCCCCGGCTTCCTCCACGTGAACGAATCCGAGTACATCGTCGAGGTGGTCGACGCTGGTACCGGGGCCGCCGTGCAGGACGGGCAGCAGGGCGAGCTCGTCGTCACCACCCTCGGCCGGACGGCCAGCCCGGTCCTCCGCTACCGCACCGGCGACCTGGTGGTGCGCACCGGCGAGCCATGCCGGTGCGGTCGGTCACTGGCGCGCTTGGTCGGCGGCGTGGTGGCGCGTGCCGACGACATGGTCAACGTCCGAGGGGTCAACGTCTACCCCGCCGCCATCGAGTCAGTGCTACGCACCTTCGACGACGTGATCGAGTATCGTTCAACAGTCCGGTCGACCGCGTCGCTCCGCTCGCTGTCGGTGGAGATCGAGGTGGCGGCGTCGGCTTCCGCCCCAACGACGGCCACGCGCGTGGCGGCCGGGCTGCGCGAGGCGCTCGGGCTGGCGGTACCGGTCACCAACGTCGACCCCGGCACGCTCCCGCGGTTCGACATGAAGGCGCACCGATTCGTCGTCGACGCCCATGTAACGGAAGGAACTTGACGCTGAAGTTGTCCGGCATCAAGTACATCATGCTCGGCACATCAGACAAGCCGCGCGCGCTGGCCTTCTATCGCGAGGCGCTCGGATTCCGTATGAAATCAGAAATGCCGGGGTTTGTGTTTATCGATACGGGCGTAGTCATGCTGTGTCTGAGCAGGCCGCATTCGGAGCTCGGGCAGATCGCCGACGCCTCGGAGGTCATGTTTGCGATCGACGGGGCACGCGAAGCGTATGACGAATTCAAGACGCCGGGCGTCGTGTTCTTGAGCGAGCCGATGAACGTGACCGGCAATTCCTGTCTCCGGTCTCCGGCAGCTTCCGCTACCCCGACGGTCACCTGCTGTCCGCCTTCGGACCGGAGCGGAAGGCGTAATAGAATTTTCGGGGTTCAAGATTCAGGGTTCTAAGGATTCATGACTCACATGTGGCAGAGTTTGTGGTGTGTTTCGTCCATGGCAATCGTTATGTCGGCCCTCGCTTGTGGAGGAGGCAGCGGGAACGGCGGTGACGCGGTACCGCCCCGCCAGTTCCTCAGTGCGGGGACCGCGCCTCCGGGCGGCACCTTTTTCGTCATCGGCAGCGCTCTGGCGGAGGCGATTAACGAGACGGGGACGGCGTTCGGATACAGCGTGACGGCCGAGGCGACTAGCGGGTCCCAGGAGAACATCCGGCGACTTGCGAGCGGCGAGATCGACTTCGCACTCTCGAACTCGGCGATCACCTACTTCGCCGGCCGCGGGGAAGGGGATTGGGATCGCGCCTATCCGGTCCGCTCGATGATGACGTTGGCCCCCAACGTCGCGCTCTTCATCACGCAGCAGGATTCCGGCGTCGCCACGCTGGCCGACCTCAAGGGCAGGCGGGTCACGGTTGGCGTCCCGGGTGCCGGGTTTGAGTACTTCGTCGGACCCCTACTGGAAGCTCACGGGGTCACATACGACGACTTCTCGCCGCTCGAGGCGACCCAACAGGCGGCCGTCGACATGTTGGCCGACGGTTCAGCCGACGCTGCGTTCCTGGGCGGGGCCATGCCGAGCCCATCGATCACACAGGCCGCTGCGTCGATGGACGTCGCGTTCGTGCCCTTCGGCGAGGAGGAACGCCAGGTACTCATCGACGACTACGTCTTCTTTCGTCCTGCGACGATCCCTGCCGACACCTATCGCGGGCAGGGTGACGCCTTCGAGGGTCTCGACGTCGGCTCGATGCACCTCATCACCTCCGCGGACACACCCGACGATCTCATCTACAACCTGACCAGCCTGCTCTACGAGAACCGCGAACTCGTCGTCGAGAAGCATCCTTCTGGGCGCGCCATCAACCCCGCCAACGTCGTGCGTGACACCGGTACCGAGTTTCATCCAGGCGCCATCCGCTACTACCGCGAGATCGGGATCTGGACCGCTCCCACTCCGTGACGGCTGCATCCAACTCCACGACCGCTGCCAGCGGCCGCGAGCTGGTGAGCACCGGGCTCGGCGTGCTGCTGTGCCTGTTCACCCTCGTCGAGGTGAACTATCCCCTCATGGCGCCGCAGAGTCGGCTCGCTTTCTTTGCGATGCTCGGCCTCGTCCTCTGTTTCCTCAATGTGCCGGCCCATCCGTCGTGGAGGCACCGGTCGATAGCGCGGATGGCCGATGTCGTGCTGGCCGTGCTGGCCGTGCTCTGCTGCGGCTTCATTCTCGTCCAGACCGATCCGCTGTTCGAGGCATGGTGGATCGACGGGCAGTCGCTCGGTAACCGGGCCGGCTTCGAGACGGCGCTCGACACCGTGATCGGCGTCATGGGGCTCCTCGTGGTCATCGAGGCAGCTCGACGCGCGCTGGGGCTCGCCCTCCCGTTGCTCTCGCTGACATTTCTCTTCTACGCGTACGTCGGGGCGGCGTTCCCCGACTGGCTGTTTCCCCACCGCGGCTACTCAGTCCCGCGGATCGTCGCGCAGACGTTCTTGAACGCTCAGGGCATCTTTGGCGTGGCGCTGGGCGTCATGTTCACCTACGTCTTTCTCTTCGTGATCTTCGGCGCGTTTCTCGAAGCCACCGGCGCCACCCGGTTCATCGTCGACTTCGCCCAGCGCGTGTTTGGACGTAGCCCGGGCGGGCCCGCCAAGGTCGCGGTGCTCAGCAGCGGATTGATGGGATCGCTGTCCGGGAGCGCCGTCGCTAACACCGCGACTACCGGCACGTTCACGATACCGATGATGCGAAGCGCCGGGTTCAAGCCGGTGACGGCGGCCGGGATCCAGGCCGCCGCGAGCTCGGGGGGCGCACTCATGCCCCCGGTCATGGGCGCCGGCGCGTACATGATGCTTGAGATGGTCCCGCCGCCGGTAACGTACTTGGAGATCATCCGAGCCGCGCTCATCCCGGCGATCCTGTACTACCTATCGTTGCTGCTCATCGTGCATCTCCACGCACGGCGCATGGCGATCGCGACCCTAGGCGTCGCACAGGAGCTGCCGACGGCCACGACGTCGGACACGGTCGACGACCGCGCCGCGGGCTTGGTATTCGCCGCCGCGCTCGGCAGCCTGATTCTTTTTTTGGTGCTCGGCTACACGGCGTTTCGCGCGGTCACGCTCTCCCTCGCCACCATCATCCTGACGAGCAGCGTGCACCCGACGACCCGACTCGAGCTGGGGCGCACGCTTCGCGGTCTCGCCAAGGCGGCGCGCGATGTCGTGCCGCTGGTCGCCGCCGCCTCCTGTGTCGGGATCATCATCGGCATCGTGACGCTGACCGGTGTCGGGACACGGCTGCCAGCGACAATCATCCCGTTGGCCGAGCAGAGTCTCTTTCTCGCGCTGGTGTTCATCATGATCTCGTCGATCATCCTTGGCATGGGGCTTCCCTCAGCCGTCTGTTACCTGTTGATGGCCACCCTGATCGGACCGGTGCTCCTCAACCTAGGCGTAGTTCCGCTCGCAGCGCACTTCTTTATTTTCTATTTCGGGATGATGTCGATGGTGACGCCACCAGTGGCGCTGGCCGCGTACGCAGCGTCCTCCATCGCGGGGACGAAGATCATGCCAACCGGATTCGCAGCGTTCCGGTTCGCGCTCGTCGGGTTCACCTTGCCGTACATGTTCGTGTATCGCC
>CAZYFH010000058.1:0-16223 GCA_964646815.1 uncultured Vicinamibacteraceae bacterium
CGTCGAGCGGGCTGTAGCCCCACCCGTCGGTGGTGCGCCGCCAGGTCAGCCAGTCCTCATCGGCCGGATTCTCCAGCATGGCATCGGTGACGGGCGTGAAGTCGTCGGCCGGTTGGGCGAGCAGCGGCGATGCACTCGTCGCAATCACGATCGAGGAGGCGAGGAAGGCCACGAGGTGTGCCAAGCTGTCGGATCGCATCTGTTTCGCTCCGTTCATGGGTGGCGCCCGGCGGCAGCCGTTCGGGCCCGAAGAATCCCCGTTACGGGATCGGCGCCCGTACGCGTCCGAAAATCTGGGTGGCTACCGAAACCGCTCCTTGATTCCATTCCACGAACCTGGCACCGAATAGTTCCATCGGCCTCATTTACCCCAGTTTCAAGATCATCAGCACGAGGCTTGCACCCTTGTAGGCCGTCTCTCTCCCAAAGAGCCTGGCCTGTGTACTGATCGAGCACCACAGCCCGATCCGGACGCGCCACAAAGATCGAGCCTAGCGGAGTGACCTCAAGATACCCTGTCTCGGCGATCGCGCCGTGCTCTCACACGGTTGTCTCTTGCCCGGACGCGGTCGGAACAAATACGCATATCACAAACGAGCCGGCGAAAATGTGTCTCTGCATGGCACGCACCTTTCAAGAGCAACGGCGAAGCGTCACTCTGGGGTTCTGTCAACTTGAGTGCTCGTTGAGCGCAACTGCCCTGCGATGCGCGAATGCACCTCATCGTTCAGTAGGCGTACGTCACCGCCCCCCTTTCGGCGAACCCTCGCGCGAAGCGAGCAGTGGTGAACCGACCGCAGTAGATGTCGGCCGATCAGGAAGAGATTCACGACGACCCCATGGACGGCAGCGAAGCGTTGGAGCTGGGCGGCCGACTTGAAGCGCTGCATCTGGCGTTCCGCTGGCGCGTCATTTTGCGATACCTCGGCGCGATTATTCGCATACTGACCCGTCCAATGGACCACCGACGGCATCACCGTGTGGCACGCGGCGGGGTAACGGCGGAGCTCGTCCGTGATCAGCCGCCGACGCACGCATCCTTGACGCTTTAGCAGTTTCCGGAAGAACCGCACGGCGGCTCGCCGATCCCGTCGCGACTGGACGAGGATAGCGAGGACGTCGCCATCCTCGTCGACCGCGCGCCACAGGTACTGCTGGCGACCATTTAGGGTGACGAACAGCTTATCGAGATGCCGCGTGTCGCCCAGGCGCCGGAGCCGGCGAGAATACGCACGGTGAACGTGCGACACCACCGCCGGATCGTCTCATAGGTGACCGTGATGCCCCGCTGGGCCAGCAGGTCCTCGACGTCACGAAAACTCAGGTTGAAGCGAAAGTACAGCCAGACAGCGTACGCGATGATGTCGGACGGGAAACGATAGCCGTGATGGCTGGGTACGGGACTGATCATGCCCCAACTCTGCTACGCTCAGCCTCAACGTGACAATGCCGGCGGGTGCATCAAGCGTGGAAGGACGTGGGCGGCGGTAAACGAGTGTCGAATCGTCACTAAGGGAATCAGACCCTCTTCTCCGGCCGAGGTGTCCGTTGCGGCCGGGGAAGAGGGTGGCACCCTCGAACCGAAACAGGCATGCGAGCGAGACTCTTCTGCAAGACGGGTGAACTGGCCGGGGCCGAACATCGGATAGGCGACGAGGCGACGATCGGCCGATCCGCACAGAACGCCATCGTACTCGCCTCAGGTGTCGTCTCGCATCGGCACGCGCGCATCGTCTTTGACCCGATCGCCGACGCCTACTTCCTCGAAGACCTCCACAGCAAGAACGGCACCCGACTGGATGGCATGCAGGTCGCGAACCGCAAGCGCCTGAGCGGGCTCAACGTCATCACGCTCGGCGAGGAGCACGACTTCATCTTCGTGGCGGTGCCCGACCGTCTAACCCGCGAGCAGGGAGTCCCGCGTGAGGCGTCTGCCACGTCATCGGCCGCGCCGCCGGCGGCCGATGTGGACCCTGCCGGCCCGGCTACGGTGTTCGAACCGACCTCGCCGGTCACCGTGCCACCGCTCGTTGGGGCGCCGGCGGAGGCGGATGGGAACAACTCGGCGTTCGCCACGATTCATGAGGCGCCTTCTGCCCTGCGCGCGCCGCCGTTGGCGCCGGCCACAAGGGACACGGCCGCGGCATCGGCGGGCTCGCCGACCGTGCCCCAATCACCATCGGCACTCCACGTTCCCCCGCTGGCGGACGTCCCGAGCGCTGACCAGCCGGACGCGCCGACGCCTCCCGTGGTGTTCGAGATCCGTGTACCCGATCACCGCCGCCGCCTGATCACGCTGTCCGACGGCCGGCATGTCGTCGGACGCGCTGCCGAGTGCGACGTGATGATCAACGACCGGACCCTGTCTCGCAAACACGCGGTGGTCGTTGTGCGGGCCGGCACCGTGACGCTCGAAGACCTCGACAGCCAAAACGGAACATCCGTCGATGAGTCCCCAGCGCGGGGGGCGGTGACCCTCCGAGCCGGGCAGCGAGTGAAATTCGGGCAGGTCGAGGCCGTCTGGGTCGTGTCCTGACATGGCGCAGAGTTCGTTTTCCACCACACCATCGTTGTAAGTATGGGCTGTGGAAACTTCACACGTCGGACCCAACATGACCGCTGAAGAATGGAGGTGATGACCAAATCTCGAGAAGGAGCGCGGCGCTGGGACGTGAGCCCGTGGCCGGCGATCACGATCGCCGCGGGAATGCTGGCGACCGCGTCGAGCGTGGTCAGTACCGCGGCGCCGCGGCCCCAGCAGCCAGACGTAACCGAGGACCACGCGGCGCTGTTCGCCGAAGACCGGTTTCCGTCCGCGACCACCTGCGCGCCATGTCACGCGGACGTCTATCGGGAGTGGTCGGTGTCGGCGCATGCCTACGCGCAGATGAGCCCGGTGTTCAATGCCATGCAGGCGACGATTCTGCAGCGCACCAACGGCACGAACGGCGACTTCTGCATCCGGTGCCACACCCCGGTCGGTATGAACCTGGAAGAACCCGAGTTCCTGTCGAACCTCGATCGACATCCCACCTCACGCGAAGGCATCACGTGCATCGTCTGTCACCGGCTGGATCAGCCCTACGGCAAGCTCAGCGGGCGTCTGCCCATCGTGGAGGGCGGCCTCTATGACCCCGTGTTCGGCCCGAGCGGCAACGCGGAGCTGCAGCGGGCGATCGAGAGCGGTGAGTTCAACCTTCAGACTGATCCCGAGCGAGCGGGTCGGGGTGTCCATGCCGAAGCGCGAGAGTTCACCCAGCTTTCCACACCGGGCCTCTGCGGCTCGTGCCATGACGTCAACCTCGTCGACGGCTTCCGGCTGGAGGAGGCCTTTAGCGAGTACAAGCACACGGCCGCGGCCGCGGACGGTGTCACTTGTCAGGACTGCCATATGGGTCTCGAGCCGGGCGTGCCCTCGGGCTATGCCATGGGTCCGGCGGCCCGGGTTGGGGACCGCGAGACCCGGCCACGTAAGCGCACCAACCACATGTTCGCCGGTCCCGACTACTCGATCGTGCATCCGGGCATCTTCCCCCACAACACCGAGGCCCAGGAACTGGCGTCGTTGCGAGAATGGCTGGCATTCGACTACGAGGCCGAGTGGGGAACCGACGCGTTCGAGGACGGCGTGACTGACGACTTCGAGTTCCCCCCACGCTGGGCCGAGCCGGATGATCGTTACGACGCCGCTGACATCATTCGGGACAACCTCGAGCTGCTCGACGAGATCGACGCCCAGCGGCTGCAGGTGTTGCAGGCAGGGTACCTGCTCGGTGAGGTCGTGGTGGACCGGGCCGATGCGGGCGGCATCTCGTTCAAGGTCGAAGTCCGGAACGGAACGAACGGCCACAGCGTACCGACGGGATTCGACGCCGAGCGCGTCGTCTGGCTGGAGGTCACGGTCACCGACGGTACGGGACGGGTGGTCCTCGAGTCTGGTGATCTCGACCCCAACGGCGACGTGCGTGACTCGCACTCGGTGTATGTCCATAACGGCGCGGTGCCGGCCGACGAGCATCTGTTCAGCTTGCAGTCGCGGTTCCTGGTGCGCATGGTCCGTGGCGGGGAACGAGAGCAGGTGCTGACGATTCCCTACTCGCCCGACCCGCTGCCCTTTCTGAGGCCGTCGACCAGCTCGACCGTCCTGACGGGGCGCCCCGTCGGCGCCCGCAAGCATCGACAGACAATCAACCCGCTCGGGCGAAAATGGGCATCGTACCAGGTTGGACGCGACGACCTCGTCGGGACGACCGGCCCGTACTACGCCACCATCCGGATCAAGGCGGGCATGGTGCCGGTGAACCTCATCCACGAGATCGAGGATGTCGGGTTCGACTTCGGAATGACGGCGCGAGAGGTGGCTGAGGCGGTCGTCGCAGGGCACATCGTCGTGCGCGAGCGCGCCGTCGACCTCAGCGCCAGGGGCGCGGCCGCCGACTCTCCACCGGCGCCGCGGCGCGCGGCGGAGGACGCCGCGGGCGACGACCACCACGAGGAGAGCCGGCTCACGGACGAGCCGATCCCGTTGCAGTTGGAGAGGTTTCCGAACCGCCCCAAACCGCTCCTCGAGCTCGGCCCGCCCTTCCTTGGCACCGGGCGAATCGGCCGCGGGTTCCGGATCCCGGGCGGCGCCGTGTGGAGGCCATCGTTTCTCCTGTTCGGCACGTTCCGGAGCGGCCTTAGCGTGATCGACAACCAGGCGACGCGGGCCACAGAGTGGGCTAATCGGTTCGATCTGTTCGGCAACCTGTATCTCACGAGCACGGAGCGAGTGGTGTTCGGTCTTCGGCCGGCCGACCAGACGGACCCCACCGGTGTACGCCGGTTCACGGGGTACACGGCCACAACCCCGGGCGCGAGCGCGCTGAGTCAGGAGTTCAATCTCGACTGGGACTCGGTCACCCACCTGTTCTTCGAGGGCGACTTCGGCGAGCTGTTCCCCAACCTCGATGTCGACGATCGACACGGGCTGGATCTCGGGCTCTCGGTCGGACGCCAGCCAATCAACTTCCAGGACGGCCTGCTGATCAACGACTTCATCGACGCCGTCGGCGTCACCCAGAACAACCTCCATCCAGGTGGGACGGCCAACCTGCGCTTCACGGGGCTGTACAGCTGGAACCATATCAACCGGAACACACCGCTGCCGTCCGGACCGACCGGCGGGTCGACGCTGCTGCTGCGCAACGTCGAGGATTACGGCGCGCATCTGGCCGGCGGGTTCACCGAGATCGACTTTCGATCGATGACCGCCGCCTTCGATGTCATCTATATCCGCGGCGGCGAGTTCACGACCGCGTTCGGCAGCGACCGGTCCGGCGACGGTCTCTACGCCGGCGTCAGCCTCGTCGGCCGGCCCGGGAACGGTGCGTTCAATGCCTCGGTTCGCCTGCTGACGTCCGTGCCGATGGGCGACGACACACCGGAGGCGACCGTGCTGGGCATCGGCAACCCCGCGAGCCGCGGCACCCTGGTATTCACTGAGCTGTCGTGGACGCCGCACCATTCCGAGAACTTCTTTTACGGCAACGGCTTCTACGCTCACGACGACTACCGCGCGGCGGCCCTCGATCCGACCATCCCCGGACCGCTCGCACAGGCCGGCATCCTGTTCGCCGGACCCGGTCTGGGTAACGTGCCGGGCGCACTGTCACCGACCGCCGGCGACGTTGCCGGCGGCGCGTTTGGCCACCAGATGTTCTTCGCCGACACTCGCCAGCAGCTGTTGGTGGAGGGCGCGGCGCGGTACTCCACCGCCGCGTGTGTGAGCACGCCGGTGCCGTGCGACTTCCACTCGATTGCCGGCGGCGCGCGCTATCAGGTGGCCGTCGGGCGTCGTGGGGTGCTGGTGTTCGACGCCTTCGCCGCCCGTGACGTGCTCCGTGACACTATGATCGGACCGGACGGTAACGACCGCCGCGTGCGCGTCGGCGGGCGCGCCGAGCTCCTGGTAAAGTTCTAGTGTCCTGCACTCGACGCGTGTGCCTCTTGTGGCTGACGGCGCTCTGCTTAGCGCCTCACCTGGCCGCCGTGGGCCGCGCACAAACGCCCAGCGGGGACGCGGCGCTGCGCGCCAGGCTGACCGAGACCGCAGAACGGATCCTGCTGCCGGACCGGTGCGCCGAGTGCCACGCTGCTGCGTTCGAGGTCTGGGAAGACACCGAGCACGCCACGGGGTTCGACACGCTCCACCGGAGCGACCGCGCCAAGGAGATCTATCGCAGCCTTGGCCTTCGGCTGATCAAACGCGGGACCGACGAGACCACGCCCGCCTGTCTGGCCTGCCACTACACGCCAGTCCTGCGGCGCGCTCAGCTGCGAGCTGGGGCCGGCGTGACGTGCGAGTCATGTCACGGCGCGTCGCGCGAGTGGATCTCGATCCACAACGGCTACGGCGTGCCCGAGGCGGATTTCCAGAAAGCGGCACTCCTCGAGACCGCGGAGCATCGGGCCCAGCGCGTCGCGGACAGCGTGGCGGCCGGCATGCGACGCCCCTCCGAACTCTACGAGGTAGCCGCCAACTGCTTCGCGTGTCACACGGTACCGAACGAAGAGCTTGTCAACCGGGCCGGCCACTCGACGGGCAGCGATTTCGAGTTGGTGAACTGGAGCGGTCGCATTCGGCACAACTTTCTCGAGTCCTACCTGACGGCGGACGGCCGGACGAACGCCGAGCGCCCACTCGAGTGGAAGCGTGTGATGTACGTCGTCGGCCGCGCGCTCGATCTGGAGTACGCGCTGCGTGGCGTCGCCGCGGCGACGGAGGACGAGCTGTATTTTGGCGCGATGAGCGACCGGGCCGGGGCGGCCGTCGACGAGCTGTTCGAGATCAACGATCGCGTCGCAATTCCGGCCGTTCAGACGATCATCGCAGCATGGGAATCGGCCGATCTGGCCCTCAACAACAGCACCGCGCTCCTCACCGCCGCTGATGCTATACAACGGGCCACCCGCGAGTTTGTGGGAACGGCTGAGGGGACCGCGCTCGCTTCCCTCGACCCGCTCTGGGACCCAACGATCGAGGAGGTAGCCCGGCCGGCCCGGACCCTGACGGATGTCGCCGTCGCGCCGGCATCCGTGACCGCGGGCGACGTCGACCGCGCACCGTCATCCGTCGAGGCGGCTGCCGATCCGTCCGACGTGACCCTGGAGCCTCTATTGAACCCTCCGCTCGGGGTCGGCACGGCGACGCCCTCAGCGCCATCGGATCGGCCGTCTGCGCCGCGGCCGGCGCCAGCGCGGGAACAGCTTCCCCCGCACCCACGTCCGGCGTGGCGAGAAACGCCAACGCACGATTTCGTCAAGGTGCCGTGCGGCCGCTGTCACAACGCGCAGGAGAAGTGGTGGCGCCGCGACCCTCATTCCGAGTCGGCCAAACCCTTTCGGGCCAACAATACCCGGCACGTGGAGATCGCGGAAGCCTACGGGATCGCGGCGAGCGACATGGCCCGCGGCAACCAGACCTGTATGTGGTGTCACGGGACGATCGTGTCGGCGCCGACGCGCAAGGTGCGCGCCGGTGTCGGCTGCCAGCGATGCCACGGGCCCGGCGCCGACTACCTCGAGCCACACGCGACGGCAAGCCACGCCGAGTCGGTGGCGTTCGGCTTAACCGATCTCCGCGACCCCGCGATCCAGGCTGCGACATGCGCCGGCTGTCACTACATCACCGACTCGGGGTTGATCAACGCGGGTCACCCAACGGGCGCGGAGTTCGACATCGGCGCGCGTGTCGACATCGTGCACTGGGGCGACGCGTTCGGGCGCGAGGCGACGCCTGTCGACACCGGCGCCCTGGCGGTCGCCCATGCGACTGTCCTTGCCGAGCGTGGGCCGACGCCCGCACGGGCCGCCGCACCAGCGCCGCCATCGACACGAGCGGTCGGCACGACCGCCGCAACGCCGAACGCCCATCCGGTCGGTGAGGCGGCACCCGCGCGACCGGATGGTGTCGGCGCCGGCACCGCTGTGGCCTTCGGCGCTGGCCAGCAGGCCGGACGCACCAGCCCCACCCGGCCGCCACGTTCGGGCCCTCCGAGGCCCGCGCGGCGCCGCTACGGGTCGGCGCCAGCCACGCTAGTGGACGATCCAGTACTCCTTGACATGGCTGTCTCCGCCGATACATCGGTCGAAGAGGCCCTCGAAGTCCTCAAGCTGAGACTCGAGCAGCTCTACCGAGCGCTCGGCCGGCCACCGCGCTAGCACCCGTGGCCAATATCCCTTGTCGCCGACCGACGGACCATGGGTGAAGACACCATCTTTCGCCGTGATGAACAACATCGCGACCGATGGAGCGTCTATGGCGAAGAGACCGGCCTCCTCCAGCTCTCCCAGCGGCTCAGCGCCGATGAGCTCAAGCGCTACGAGGTCTTCCGGCACTTCAAGGACCAGGTTCTCGAGACGATCAGCCCGGACGTCTCCATCGCCTCGTGGCACCCTGGTGCGGTGCTGTTCGAAGAGGGCAGCTATATCGACGTGGCCTTCTTGCTCGTTGAAGGCACAGCCGAGGCGTATCTGGCCAAACGGCGTGGCTTCGATGCCACCAGCGGTCCGATCTTCGCCAATCCGCGTGGGTCGTCGTCGACTGATGCCGCCACCCTGGGGCCTGAGTCGATCGGGACGTCGGCTCACGCGCATCAGACCGATCGGCCATGGGCGACCGGCGAGACGACGTTCCTCTCGGCGATGGACTTCGACCTCGCCGGCGATACGGACACGGTCTCCCTGGGCCCGGGCGAGTTCTTTGGCGAGATCGGCGCGCTCAACGGCTGGCCCCAGTCGGTGACCGTCAAGACCGTTTCCAAGTGCCGCATCGTCCAGATCCGGATACCGGCCCTGCGGCTGTTGAAGCGGCAATCCAGCACGTTCAGGCGCCAGGTCGACACCGTTTACCGCGAGCGCGCGCTCCTCCCGCAGCTTCGAGCGTGCACGTTGTTCCGAGAGTGTCCGGACGGGGCGCTGGCCACGTTGGCCGAACGCGTCGAGCTCGTCTCCTGCAAGCCAGGGGAGACGGTGATTGCGGAAGGGGCGCCGGCCGATGCACTGTATGTGGTCCGATCCGGCTTCATGCGTGTCTCGCAGCAGGTCGGTCACGGGCGCGCCGCCCTCACCTACCTGTCGAAAGGGATGAGCCTCGGCGAGGTCGAGCTGCTCATCGACGACGTCGACCACGCGCGCTTTACCGTCTCGTCTGTCGGCTACGGCGAGCTCGTGAAGATCGCGCGGAGCGATGTCCTCGACGTGCTCCGCGCCCACCCCAGGATGGAGCAGGCGTTGTGGCAGAGCGTGATCGCCCATATCAAAGAGACGGGATCCAACCGGGCAGATCCGCGGACATCGGACTTCATCGAGTTCGCCCTCGACAAAGGCCTGGTCGAGGGCAACAGCATCCTCGTCATGGACCTGGAGACCTGCACGCGGTGCGACGACTGCGTTCGCGCGTGCGCGGACACCCACGCCGGCCGACCACGATTCGTGCGAGAAGGCGACCGCTACGGCAACCTGCTCATTGCCAAGTCGTGTTACCACTGCCAGGACCCGGTGTGTCTGATTGGCTGTCCCACCGGGGCCATTCGCCGCGCGAACGTTGGCGACGTCGTCGAGATCAAAGAGGAGATCTGCATCGGGTGCGCAACGTGTCACAACAACTGCCCGTATGACGCCATCGTGATGCACGGGACCGACACGACCTGGCCGGACGACGCCGTGCCGAAGTCACTTCGTGGCACACCCCGCGCAGTCGCCAGCAAGTGCGACCTCTGTTACGCATCGCCTGCCGGCCCGGCCTGCGTGCGGAACTGTCCCCACCACTGCGCCTTTCGCGTCAGCTCCGTGGACGAGTTCGAGGCGCTGCGGCGGCGCCGGTCATGACGCGCTGGTTGTTCGCGGCGCCGCGCATGGCGAAGTCCGTCGCGTGGTGGCACGTCTTCATCGCGGGCGCCACCCTCTGCCTAGCGGCGCCCGTCGTCGAGTTGGCGCTCGGCGCGCCGGGCGGCACGGACGTCTGGATGATGGGCTATGGGATCGCTGCCACGGCGCTGGGCGCCGCCGCCCTGGCGTACACGGCCCGCCGGCGGGCCCCGCGTCTCGGGTCAGGTGCCAGTTACCACTGGATGCAGCTTCATGTGTACGGGGGCACACTGTTCGTGTTTCTCGTGGCGGTGCACGCGCGGGGACGGATGCCCGCGGGCCCCTTGGCCTGGGGGCTCTGGGCGTCGAGCCTCTGGATCGTCGGGACCGGTCTCGCCGGGGTCTTCATCCAGAAATGGGTGCCGACCTCCCTGACGTCGGGTCTGACAACCGAGGTGCACTACGACCGCATCCCGGAGCTCGTTCGTGTCGTGCGCGATCGAGTGGAGCTGCTGGTGGCCGGCGGCGATGAGTCAATCAGGACCTTCTATTACACGAACCTTGCGGGGGCGCTGGCCGAGCCGCAAACACGCCTCATCTATTTCGTCGACATCACGGGCGGCATCAAGGCTCGCTTGCGGACCTTCGACTACCTGCGGAAGTTTCTCGATTCGGACGACGCTCGGCGGTTGGAGGAGCTGCGCGCACTGGTCCGCACGAAGCTCGAGATGGACGCCCAATACACCCTCCAAAAGGCGCTACGCTGGTGGGTGTACGCGCACGCGCCGGTCGCGCTCGCGCTGGTGGTCCTTGTGGTGGTTCACGTGTTTGCGGTGCTCTATTACTGAGGTGGTCTGAGGAGGGCATGAGCGAAGGCCCCACCAAGGGATCGTTCGGCGACGTTGGCTTGCCCGTCGCGCCCCGATACGTCTACCCGAGCAACCGAAACCGCATACTGTGGATCGGCGTCGTGCTCGGCGGGCTGTTGGGACTCGCCTTGACGGTCAACCTCTTGTTTGGGACGGGGGATCTCGTCGCCAACGGCACGCTGTCTTCTGCGCATGCGATGCTGGACGACAACTGCGCCGCGTGCCACACGTCGTTCGAAGCTGTGCCCAGCGACAAGTGTTCCGTCTGTCACGAGCGCCACTCCGACGCCCTCGGGGCGTACACGTTCAACGCGCATTACGTCTACGCCTCGCGGGATCGGACCCGTGCATTCGGACGCGAACATGAGGTGGCCTGCACCGCGTGTCACCTCGAGCACCGTGGTCGGAATATCGATGTCGGAACGACGATCGCGGAAGCGCGGTGCGAGGGCTGCCACGCGATCGGGGGGTTCGAGCGCGGTCATCCCGAGTTCGACTTCGCCGCGGAGGCGATGCCCGATGACGCCGGGCTCGCGTTCACCCACATCGCGCACGTCGATCGCGTGCTCGATGACCGCGACGCCGACGACCCCGAGCTGGCCTGTCTTGCCTGCCATGTGCCGAGGGGGGACGCGCGCGGGTTCGAGGCCATCGGGTTCGAAACCTGTCGCGATTGCCACCTCCCACCCGACCTGGAGTCTGCCGAGCTCCGCATCCAGCCGGATGGCGTCTCGCTGGTCCGCGCCGACGGCGACGAAGTGACGCTCACGCTCGGGGTCGAAACACTGGCAACGGTGCGCGCCCGTCAAGGACCGGGTGAGCAGTGGGCGCGCCTGATGAGCGCCGCCCAGTTCGACGTCGACGACGGCATCGTCGTCAAGACCGGCATCGCGCACGCCGATTCGTGGGTCATGCACAACCTGCACCGCCTGCGTCGGGTGATCTATCCATCGGGAGGGCTGGCCGATCTGCTCGACGTCTCGGCCGATGTCGCGCCGGCGGACGAGCCCGAGCTGTATCAGGAGGCGCTCGCGACCCTGCGATCGTACGCTGACGGCCTGCGCGGTCGCGACGAGGACTGGGTGCAGGCGGCGCTCCTCGAGCTCGACCAGATGTCGGGTCTGATCGAGCGCCGAATCAGCGACCCCAACACGACGCTCAACGACGCGCGGTTTCGCGTCGGCGTGCGGGACCCACGCTTGACCGACGCGCACCTCGATGCGATCGACGCGTTCGCAACCGAGGTGGCGGAGCCGTGTGTGACCTGCCACACCGTCGAGCGGGCGACGATCGGTCGGGTCCGGGAGGCCCAACAGGTGCTCCGGCGGGCCCGGTTCGACCACCGAGCCCACGTGATTCAGCGGGGCTGCCTCGATTGCCACACGCGCATTCCGTTCGCCGACTACCTCGGGGACAACGCGCCGGTCGATGCGGCGCTCGACAACGCCGAGATCCAGAACGTGCCGACGATCGACCAGTGCCGGCAATGTCACACGGCGGACCGTGCCCCTACTCGGTGCGTGACCTGCCACACCTTCCACCCGGCGCGTAGCGCCCATTCCCAACTGCTGCCCTGAGGCGTCCACGAGGCAACCACGGCGGAGTCACGCAATGAATCACATCGAAGCCGACCACTCCGACGGCCGACTTAGGCTGGCCACCGACGTCTGTCTGCCCGACGTGCTCGATGTGCTCGTCGTCGGCGGCGGTCCCGCCGGGACCGCAGTCGCCTTTCGCGCCAAGGAGCTCGGGCTCGCGGCGCTCGTGATCGAGCTGGACGACCTGCTGAAGCGGATTCGCGACTACAACGCGGCCAAGCCCATCAAGCCCGACTTTGGCACCGCCAAGCAGATGGGGTTTCCAAAAGGCGGCCCGTTGATCGAACAACTCCATTTCTTCACCGACATCCAGAGTGGTGACCTGTGCTCCGCCTGGAAAGCGCTGTATCGCGAGCACAGCGTGCCGGCGATGCTTGGGGTCGAGCTCGTCGGGTTGACACCAGGTGACGGCGGCGTCTGGATTGCCGCGGTCCGCAACCATCGGACCGACACCGATGACGTCCTGCACGCCACTCACGTCGTGCTCGCGCTCGGCGCAGGCATGCCACGGCGCCTCGACGTGCCGGGTGACGTGCGGGCGATCGGTCACCGGCTGTCCGGAGCGGAGCGCTACGTCGGGGCCCCGGCCTGTGTGATCGGCGGCGGTGTGTCCGCCGCGGAAGCGGTGATCGCCATCTCGGACGCCAAGGCCTCCGCCGCGGATGCCTCGGCCGTGTTCTGGTCCCACCGCGGACGCGAGATGCCGAAAGTGCCGCGTGCGCTCCAGGCAGCGTTGCAGCGCGCCACTTCGATCAACGGCAACGTTCGCTTCCTGGCGGGCAGCGAAGCCCGGGAGGTCGTGGCCACGGACGCGGGGAAGGTGCTTCGCATCAAGGTCGACCGCGCCGGCGAGCCCGGGTCGCCGGTCGAGACCACGTTGGTGGAGTTCGACGCCGCGCGGACCATCGCCTGCATCGGCCAAGAGATCGACTGGGGCCTCCTCAAAGACATCGGCATCCATCAGGTGATCAGCGGCACGCGGATCCGCCCGGCCATCCCGCTCAACGCGCTGCTCGAGAGCCGACAACCCAACGTCTACGTCATCGGCGACACCCTCAACACCGCCTACCTGGAGTGCGACGACTTCGACGATCCCGTCGGCTCTCGCGAAGTGAAGCACCGCGGCAACATCAAGGCCTCGCTGATTGATGGCGTCAAGGTGAGCGAGGTCATCGCCCAACGTCTCGCCGGCAAGAGCGAGATCCGCGTCGAGCTGGAGTTCGTGAGCGGGACCGCGCCGCAGGCGCCGGCGACGCCTTCTGCGTCCGACGGGACGGTGCCCGCGAGACCAGAGCGCGCAGAGCCTGCGGGGCAACTACCGCGTGAGGAGCCCGTGGCCAAGGGTCCGGCGCCCGCCGTGCTCGTGCGCCTGATCGACCGCGAGGTCGAAGCCGAGCAGTTCGTGCTCTACACCGATCGAGAGACCACGATTGGGAGACGCCACTGCGACATCTGCTTCGACGAGGACTCCCGATTGGCCGACCGACACGCGGCGATCGTTCCCGGGGCGGACGGCTACCGCGTACGCGACGAGGGGTCGCCCGACGGCATATTTCTCCACCTCACCGAAGGCCGCGGGCGCGTCGTCGCGCCGGGCGCGGTCGCCAGGATGGGGCATCAGTGGCTGGTCCTCGGCTCGACGCGTGATCCGTTGCTGATCGCGCACCACGATGCGCAGGGGCGGCACGTTGGACAGCACCGGCTCTCGGAGGGCGCCCAGATCATCGGCCGCAAGGCCCCAAACATCACGCTGGCCGGCGCCGACATAGGGCTCTCACGCCGCCACGCGTTGGTTGTTGTGACCGGCACCCAAGTGTTCGTCAGGGATCTCAACAGCCCCAACGGGATCTACCTGAAGGTCGACGGCGCACTCCAGCTCGACGAGGACGACATCATCCGGGTCGGGCATCAGGCCCTGCGGTTCGGTTTGATCGAGACCATGGTGGGCTCGGAGGTAGTGTCCATCAACGCGGCTCGCGTAGAGCGGTCCGTGCCGGCGGCGCGGCCCGATGCGGTTTCGGCATCGACCGACGACCTCACCGTCACGTTCCAGAATCGGGGCCGCACCTACCCATTCGAGGAAGGCCAGACGCTTTGCGACGTGGCCGAGGTACACGGCGTCACCCTGACCGCCGATTGCCACGCTGGGATCTGTGGCAGCGATCCGGTGCGCATCGTGTCGGGCGAGGACCACCTGAACCCGATGACCGATGCCGAGCGGGAAACGCTGGAGGACATCTGCGCGGTAGAGTCCGGTCGTCACCGACTGGCGTGCATGTCGCGGGCGCGGGGACCGGTAACCGTCGAGATCGTGGACCAGTAATGTGGGCCAGCGTGTCGGCGATGATCATGGAGTGAGATGACCGCGTGGGTAGCCTCGAGACCAGCAAGCTTGCGGACGTGAAAGTAAGTGTCCGCATCATCTACGCGCAAGGGAGGTGTTCGATGGGACAGCTCTCTGTGCAGGGCGACGTCTTCTTCACCACCTTCGGCCCCTAGGTTGTCCAAAAGAATAAATACTGGGGCATTCCGTGAGCCGGCGAATGGATCTGGGAGCATGCATGTTCGGATGCGTGTATTCCTATACTTATTGTTCTGGTTGAACTCCTCCAGTACGCGCTGGTCGTCTGGCAACAGAAATAAGGAGTTCTCTGGAAGAGAGCACCAAGGGGTGCTTTCTTCCAACATGACTCCAGTAGGCCTCATTCACACAAGATTACGACGAACAGCGACGTTTGCGTCCTACCGCTGGCTGGCGCGCGATTCAACGCGGCTGTCACGGATGTCGTTCCGGCTCGATGCTGATTTCGATCCAACGCCTCGCCAAACTCGCTGAGACGAAATTGCTCATTTTTCGTCATCATCACGGTCTCGATCGAGTCGAACAAAGAACCACAATCCGAAAACAATGAACCCCACAACAACGAACCCCGTCGAGACGATAGCAACCAGGTCGAGAGTGATGTCTGTTTCCATTCCGATCTCCGATCCTAGTGTCTAAGACACTGGACGAAATGATTCGCCAGATCACCTGTCTTCATTGCGGTGAGCATCTACAACGAAGTCTGAAGCATGGAATAGACGAGGTGCTATCCGTGGTGGATGGTATCGAGTGGAAACCAGAAGTCACAATTGTCCAGTCGGGTAGAACTATTGAACATCAAAGGCATCCAATGCAAGATTCGAGAGTGCGTTCCGACAACTGAGTCAGGACACCACACTAAGGCTTTCTGATTCACTCAGACTGAGCGGTAATGTTGGAAAGATTCTTGTATTCAGTGAAGTTCATTTTTGGAACAGTTCGACCCTGTCTCGAGATTTCTACGAGTTTCAATATGGACATCAGAACAGCTTGTTGTCTCTTGGCGCTTTGATTACTCCGGCTAATCCAATGGGGTTTATTCCGACACGACCAAAACAGTGTCAGCAATATGGCCGGGAATGATCCCGCTCTCAGCTACTTCACTGTGCTACAGATTCTTTGTTCCCGCTATGGTCATTGGCTTAAAGGCGCCCTCCGCGTGAAGGCTAATCCCCATCAGTGATTTCTCTTAGGTTCGGCGCCATGTCGTCAGCCTACAGTCTCACCCCCATCCCCGTTGGACCACTAGCCGCGTAGCGGCCGGCTAGACATCTCGCCGCGCGTCGTCGTGGTCGGAGAAGACTGATGACTAAGCGTTGGATCGTCTGCACAATCCTCTAGTGGTTCGGAACCCCTGGCGTCGAGTGACGAGCTGGGTCCGCCGCGACGGCCCCGGGGAGGATCTTCAGCGCGACATCACGGCTGAGTTAGGTGTCGGGGACTCGTAGACCTGCCCCATGCCGACTCGTCGATGAGGGCGGTCACGTCGTAATGGCCGAGGCGGGAGCCGACGTCGAGCGCCATGGGTTGTAGCTACTGCGACCA
>CAZYFH010000059.1:0-15296 GCA_964646815.1 uncultured Vicinamibacteraceae bacterium
AATGCTGACCGGGACTTTCACGCGTCACCTCCGAGTGGAGAGGGCAAGGGAGCGGAATTATATCTTCCGCAAGGGTGGGGGGCTAGCCCCGAAGCTGACGTGCGTGGCATCCGTAGCGCAGGCCTCGAGGGCTGCCAGGCGAGGCTTTGGCTGGTATCCGTAGCTCTTGGGCCCTGTCAGGCGAGGCCGAAGCCTCACGCTACAGCAACACGCGTGACCTCCGCGATGAGCGGTCCGGAGCCGGGCTGCGCTGGCGCTAGGGTTTCCCGCCGTATTTCTCCGCGAGGGCGTACTTCTCCTCGACGCCGATGAGCGTGTTGAACCGCTCAAAGGCGATCAACCGATCCTCGACCGCGGCTGTCGTCCCGTCTGCCAATAGCCGTCCGTAGACGGTTTCGAGTGCCTCGGCAGCGGCGTAGAGCCCCGACAGCGGATAGAGCACGAGCTGGAACCCGAGCTCAGCGAGCCTGGTGCTTGGGAGCACCGGCGTCCGACCCTGCTCGATCATGTTGGCGACCGTCGGTTTCGGGGCCCGCCGGCCAACCTCTGCCAGCTCGTCCATCGAGCGCGGTGCTTCGATGAAGGTGGCGTCGGCGCCGGCCGCCTTCGCACCCTCTGCTCGCGCCAGCGCGTCCTCGAGGCCAACGGCGGCGATCGCGTCGGTGCGCGCCACGATGAAGAAGTCGTGGTCGCCCTTCGCGTCGACGGCCGCTTTGATCTTGCCGAGGTATTCGTTGCGCGCGATGACTTGCTTGCCACGCATGTGCCCGCATCGCTTCGGCCAGAGCTGATCTTCGAGAAAACAGCCTGCGGCACCCGCCTCGATGAGCTCACGTACCGTTCGGACGACGTTCAGCGGGTTGCCGTAGCCGGTGTCGGCATCGACGATGATCGGGATGGCCACGCTCCGGCAGATGCGCCTCGCGCGTTCGATGATCTCGGTCTGGGTCAGCAGCCCCATGTCGGGCTCGCCGATTGCGGTGGCGGAAACCGCGTATCCCGACACGAATGCCAGCGTGAACCCGACGCGCTCAGCAATTTTTGCCGACAGGGTGTCGTAGACCCCTGGAAAGACGAGGCTGGGGGCGGACTCGAGAATGCGGTGGACGCTCGTTGTCATTGGTCGTCGCTCGCGGCTCGACGCTTGAGGGTTGGGTGGCGGAGTGTACTATTCCCCGCATGACCGAGCGAGCGATATCGGCAGAGCTGCCCTACGAGTCGCGGTTCATTGACGTGGCGGGGTCCAAGATTCACTACGTCGAGGCCGGTCACGGCGACCCGATCCTCTTCCTGCATGGCAACCCGACGTCATGCTATCTCTGGCGTAACGTTATGCCGCACCTGACGCCGACGGCGCGCTGTCTCGCGATGGATCTGGTCGGCATGGGTCGATCCGCGAAACCGGATCTGGAGTATCGGTTCGTCGACCACGCGCGTTATGTTGACGGCTTCATCGACGCGCTGGGGCTGGAGGGCGTGACGCTGGTCATCCACGACTGGGGCTCGGCGCTCGGTTTTCATTACGCGCGCCGACACGAGTCGAACGTCAAGGGCCTCGCGTTCATGGAGGCGATCATGCGACCCCTGTCCTGGGACGAATGGCCGCGCACCGTCCGGTCGCTGTTTCAGTCGTTCAGGACACCGGAGGTCGGCTGGGACCTGATCGTCAACAACAACGTCTTCGTCGAGCAGGTGCTGCCTCGCTCGATACAGCGAACGCTGACGGAGGTGGAGATGGAGCACTATCGGGAGCCGTTCCGCGATCCCCTGAGCCGCAAGCCGGTCTGGCGGTGGCCGAACGAGATCCCGGTCGACGGCAAGCCGGCCGACGTCGTCACGATCGTCGATGACTACGCCGCGTGGCTCGGGACAGCGAACGTCCCGAAGTTGCTGCTCCACGCGCAACCGGGCGCCATCCTCCGGAAGGACATGGTCGCCTGGTGCGAGGCCAACGTGAGCAATCTGACCGCGGTTGACATCGGCCCAGGCCTGCACTTCGTGCAGGAGGACCGGCCCCACGAGATCGGGGAAGCGATTAGGACGTGGTACGAGGGTCTGACGTCCTTGAGGCCCTAAGCCGTCAGCTTGTCCTAGCGCCCATCTGGTCGCAGGGTGCGCACCGGCTGCGGATCCTCCCCGGCGGGTGTGTTGTGTTGCATGGCGATCCGCCACTCGCTGCCTACCTTCGTGTAGGTCATCGTGTAGCGACCTTGGTTCACGGTCTGTCGCCCCTGGTTGTTGTAGTTCACCGACAGCGAGTACTCGCCATAGGCGATACCGGTGTCTCCGATGATGCGGTACTGCTGGTTCTTGGTCTCGAAACGGGCGTTGGTCGTCGTGTTGAAGAACATCTGCCAGTCGAGCGCGCACGCTTCGCGGCCCTGCTTGCCTGAGGTCGGGCCGCAGGAGTAGAACGACAGTGCATCGTCGTGGACGGTGTTCAGGAAGCCGTCGAGGTTGCCCGCGTTCAGCGCCGCGATGGCGCTCTCGAACGTCGCCTGAATCGCCTGTGCATCGTCGTCCGTTCCGCGTACGGGACTGGTCAGGGTCAGCAGCATTACGGTTGTGGTTGCGAGCAGGATCATCCGGCGCATCTCGATTCTCCTCAGCCTATTTGTTTTCGTAGACGGAAGTTGACCACGAACTCTATCAGACGAGCGTGGTTTAGGGCGGTGCATCGAGCAACCCGACCAGAGCGTCGAGGGACCCGTCGAGATCGACGGGTGTCGTTAGTCCGAGAAGATAGGCAATCAGAGGGTAGACGTCGATGCTCTCTACGACCGGCAGACGCGCGCCAGGGATGATGCCGGGGCCGGCCGCGAGGAAGATCCCCTGCATCGAGGTGAGCCGGGGGTCCCAGCCGTGCATTCCGATGGGCGACGAACTGGTGCGTCGAATCTGGATCGTTGCACCCTCATCGGGGATGATGACAACGTCGCCGATGCGTGCGTTCTCCCGATAACGGAGCTGAGCGGGCACCTCTTCCCGCAAATAGGCGCGCGCGTCACGAAGGCCATCGTTTAGGGTGTCGCGTACCAGCGTCCGGCGCGTCGCGTCTGCTATGTGGATGCCTATCGGGAGTCCCGTCGAGACCGCCCGTATGCCGTCGAGATCGATCAAATCCACGAGTGCTTGCCGGCGCTCCGGATCGAGGGTTGCCATTCCGTGATCCGAGACGACCATTAGGATGATGCGATCGCCGTGGGGTAGCGCGGCGATGCCGTCCAGTAACTGGCCAAGGAGGACGTCCGCTGCCATTACACTTGCGCCCATTGCGCGCGCGTCGGGGCCGCTGGCGTGCCCGGCCGAGTCGACCAGTGAGAAGTAGAGGGTGACCAGATGCGGACGCGCCTCCGCGGGGAGCGCGAGCCACTCGAGCACTTGACCGACGCGCGCGGCGTTGGTGACACCCCCGTCATACGGACGCCAGTGCGATGGTCGAAGGCCGCCGATCGCCGCCTCAGTGCCGGGAAAGAACATGGCGGCCGCCACCATGCCCTGCGTCTCGGCGGTGAGCCAGACTGGTTCGCCACCCCACCACGAACCCTCTTGGGTGTCGTCGCGGTCGCGATAGTTGAACTGCTGGTCGCGCATCGGATCGTAAAACCGATTTCCGACGATTCCGTGCTGCTCCGGATAGAGGCCGGTCGCGATGGAGTAGTGGGCCGGGAACGTGAGCGATGGAAAAACGCTGCGCAGGCCGTCGGCTAGCGCGCCTGCATCAGCGAGGCGGTCGAAGTTTGGGGTGTCGACGCGCGTCAAGTAGTCGTGCCGAAAGCCGTCGAACGACGCCAGGACGACGTGCGGACGATCGATGACCGACGAGTGGTTGACGCCTCCGGTGCCGGCCGGCGTCACGACGAACGGCGCCGTCGCCACGCCGCCGCAAGCGGTGATGCATGTGGCCCACACGTGCCACCAAAGCATCGGCTGACGCGCGCAGACGAACGCGGAACGCATCCTACAGTTGGGCAGTAGGGACCGACGATGGCGGAGGAGAAGTGGGGTGAGTGACGGGGATTGAACCCGCAACATCCGGAGCCACAGTCCGGCGCTCTACCATTGAGCTACACTCACCACGATGTTGTGCCGCACGTGACCGGGCCATGTCAGACGCGCAACTCCTCAGTGTAGTGGCCCATATCGGATGAATCAACCGCGCTCGCCGGGCGGGGCATCCCGCTGACGGTCGACGCTGGACCTCGAGTCAGCAGGGTCACATCCGGAGTGTGCGCTCCCTCGTCGCGTCTCGCGCCCGCCGGACGCGGCATGAGATCAGCGGCCGTAACCGGTGTCGATTCATCTGACACTGGCCATTAAAATGGGTGTGTTGACCACCGAAGGTTGCACGGCGGTCGACCTCTCGCGGCCTCCGTCCGTCAACGTCACCACCAAACGTCGTTGATGGCGCGCGCGTGATGGTCGACGCGTTTCGTCTCGCGACGGAGCTCGAGGATGTGTTGTCGGTACTCAACGGCGTCCTGGATGACCTCACGGCGCTCGTTGATCACGACGCCTCCGGCGTGTACGTAATCGACCGTTCCGGCCAGCGGATCCGTCACGGCCTGGCGTGTGGATACGAGAACCCGGCCACTGATTTCCGCGCGCCGTTCGAGGAGCACGGGGCAGTGGGACAAGTGCTCGCGTGTGGTTAACGCCTCTCGGTGACGGATGACCCCGCATCCAAGGGTCGCGCCAGCGCGCGTTCCCGCCTGGTGGGTCCGCTGATCGGTTCCACGCACCGCGTCCTCAGGGCGCTCGACCTGTGGTCAGACGGCCCGGGCGGCTATGATGCCCGCACGATCGCGCTGCTGGAGATGTATGCAGCTGCGGCGGTGGCCACGATTGAGCGGGCGCGTCTGCAAGCCGAGATGCAGGAGCGGCGTAGGTTCGACAGCGACCTTGTGCTGGCTCGCACAGTGATGGTCGACCTGCTGCCGAACGTCGCACCGACGTTGAATGGGTTCGACATCGCCGGAGCACACGAGACGTCGATCGTCGTGGGAGGTGACTACTACGAGTTCATCCCTCTCGGCGAAGACCGCTGGGGCGTGATCATTTCGTACCTCGTTGGTAAGGGCATCGCCGCGGCGCTGCTCGTCGCGGTCACCTGAGCCTCGATACTTGCTTTAGGTCACGCATGTTCTACAGCTGCTCGACGTTCCCGTGCAGCGTCTGCTCTACGTCAACACCGGACACGTGCCATCGGTATTCCTGCACACGAGCGGAGAGGTCGAGCTGTTCAAAGAAGGCCTTGAGCGCTACCGAGATCTGCAGTGCGGTCACGCAGGACGCGCGCCGATTCGGCTCGGGTGCGTCCCAGGACGAGCGGACCCTCGTCAGCAAGGTAACTCGCGAGCCTGCGGGTTCGTGGCGAAGCCCCGTCTCGGAAGGCCAGTCTCCGGGTTGTCGGTTCAGACGCGCACGGGGCGCCCGCGGCGGTTCGGGGCGAAGCCCCGTCAAGATTCAGAAGGGGCCAGGTAGATCGGCGTCGCGGCACACTTTGATCGATTGCACCGGCGACGTGACGATTCGCTGCCCGTCGGAGCAGATCTCCATCCGCAGTCCGTGTCCGAACCAGGACAGCTTCAATAAGCTACCACCGAAGCTGGCGCCCGCCAGCTGTGCTTCGGTGGGATCGGGAAAGAAGCGGCCACCCTGAATAAGGATGCGTGGCCGTGGCGGCTCGAGCACAACCACGCGATACAGAGAGTTGAGGGTCCGGATCAGGAGCGTCGACAGCGCATCTAAGTCGCCGAGGCTGATACCGTCGGCGGCTGCGATCTCGGCGGCGAAGCCGTCGAGCGTGCATTGCCGTGGGACCGTCGCTTGGTCCCTCTTCCAGTTGGCGCCGGCGTCGTCCGAGCGAGAGGCCATCAGTTCAAGCCTACGCGACTAGCCCGCCGATCAGTCGGTGTTGAGGGTCGCATGCGAAAACCGTTGGTAGTGAGCGGCGAGTAGGTCGCGGCCGAAGTCGCCATCGAAGTCCCGCCACACACTGTGCGCGTGGTTCGCCTCGTTCTGCACGTTGTCGTACTCGATCAGGAAACTTGGCCCCTGCACACGATAGTAGTGCGGTTCGCTTCGGTTGATGCTACCCATCCAGGCGAACTTGATGTTACCGAGGCCCGCGGCTCGCACCTTCTCGAGGCGCTCGCGCGCGATCGGCTCGGGCTGCACGGCTGCGTATTCCTCGATGAGCGACCAGAGGGTCGCTTGCTGCTGCTCGTTGAGCGCCGAGTAGGCGACGCCGAGGTCCTCCTGCATTGTGGCCTGGCGCTCAGACGAGGTCAGGATGTCGCGGGGCGCCTCGTCGGAGACGATTGCCGACCGGAGGTCATCACCGGAGAGCGAGCCAAGCAAGCTGCGCGCAAAGTGATCCTCCGCGCCGAGGACGCGCTCGCCGGCGTGGGGCCCTTCGCGCACGTGTGCCGGGTTGGTACCGAAGAACTGCGGCGTGCTGGCGCTCAGGCGACCGTTGATGACCGTCCAGCTCTGCGAGATGTGGTGTCCCTCGTAACGCCACGCCCACGTGCCGGTGTCGGATGGATCGCCGAAGACCATGAAGAAATAGAGTTCGGTGTCGCGAATCGCCCGGCCCTCGCGCTCGAAGAGGATTTGCTCGAGCTGTCGAATGCGCTCCGCTTTGTCGTAGCCCTCTGCGCTCAAGCTGGCCTGCACCAGCGCGAGTCCGGCGGCCTGCTGTTCTTCGCTCATCGTCTTCAGGGCCACGCCCTTGCGCTCGCGTGGGATGAAATGCCAGTCGAAGCGGTCCTCGCCGTCGAACGGAAAGGTCACGGCGGCCTTCTGCTCGGCGGTCAACGTGCCGAGGAAGGCCTGGGCCGCCTCGGTCATGGACACTGCCTTCTCGGCGTTTTCCTGTATCGTCACCGCACTGGCAGTCACGAGGCCGAGCACGACCAGTACGATCGGAACGAGGCGCACCATCAGCTTCATTGAGGCCTCCAGGCTGGCGTCTCTTGACCCGGCAACCCGGCACACGCGCTGGGTGCGAGACGCGAGCCGAGCCTACAGCCGGGCGGTGAGGGCGTCAAGCGGTGCGCCGCTACTCGACGCACGTATTGACGAGGTCACGGTCCGCTGCGCCGCGGCACAAACCGGTGAGGCCAAAGCGGTTCAGAATCGCGAGCAGCACACAACGCCTTTTCCAAGCGGATGAGGTCCTATCTGGGCGGGAAAGCGGAAGGCGAAGAAGTAGCGTCCAGCGGCGTGTCCGCGCGCTCGCTCGGGCTCCTCATTGTAGATCGTGGAATGGTTTCTCGAATTGACGAGATCGGGACACGAGATAGGCTAGTATTGTCCATGTCGGCGTCGCTGAATTCGATTCCGTGGGTGACCACATGATGGGAATCAGACTGCAGCTACTCGCAGCGTGGCTCCTCGCGCTGACGATCTTCACCACGCACCACGCGTTCGGTCAGCAAACGCCGAGCGCCTCGCGCGCGAGCCCGTCCCACGGGGTCGTGCTTGATCGGTACTGCGTCACCTGTCACAACGACAGGCTTCGCACCGCCGGCGTGGTGCTCGCGGGACTGGATCTCGCGAACGTCGCCGCTGACGCGGAGTTGTGGGAGCGGGTCGTTCGTAAGCTACGGACCCGTGAGATGCCGCCGGCGGGTCGGTCGAGACCTGACGATTCGACCTATGACGCCCTCACGCTGCAACTCACGACCGCGCTCGACCGCGCTGCGGTCGCGGCCCCCGATCCTGGCCGCGGGGCACTCCATCGTCTCAATAGAACCGAGTACGCGAACGTGATTCGAGATCTCTTCGCGCTTGAGATCGATGTCTCGAGATTGCTACCGCCGGACGATTCGTCGTACGGATTCGACAACGTGGCCGACGTGCTGCGGATCTCGCCACTGCTCATGGAACAGTACCTGTCGGCGGCGCGGAAGGTCAGTCGCGCCGCGGTGGGGAGCGCCGCAATCCGAGCGGTGACGGAGACGTACGACACGGCGGACGACCTCACGCAGGACTACCATCTCGACGGACTACCGTTCGGCACCCGTGGCGGCAAGGCCGTCCGGCACTATTTTCCGCTCGACGCCGACTATGAGTTCAGAGGCTTCCTGAAGCGAACGCAGCAGAGCGGCATCCGGGGGCTTGCCGAGCCGCACGACATCGAAGTGGTCGTCGATGGCCGCCGTGTTGCGCTCTTCAACGTGGGCGGCCCAGACCTCTACAAGCAGATCGGCGGCATCGCGACCGTCGTGGGAGTGACAAAGGCCTTCTCGGCGGATGAAGTCCTCCGCGTCCGCGTGCCGGTCACCGCCGGGTATCACTCCGTCGCCGTGACGTTCGTCGAGCGGCCTCGCGCGCTTGTGCAAGACCTGCAACGGCCGTTCCTGTCCAGCTATCGAGCGGATCCGCAGGCGGGATTGCCACACATCGATCGCATCACGGTAAGCGGGCCATACGATCCGACAGGTCCCGGTGACACCCCGAGCCGGCGCCGCATCTTCGAGTGTCGCTCCGACGACGCGGGCGAGGAAGCGGATTGCGCGAAGGCCATCATCTCCACGGTGGCGCGGCGGGCCTACCGTCGACCAGTGACCGATACCGACATTGAAATGCTGCTGCCGTTCTACACCGCAGGTCACGAGCAGGGCGGATTCGAGGTCGGGATCGAGACGGTGCTGCGACGTATCCTCGTTGATCCGGAGTTCATCTTCCGCGCCGAATACGACCCCGCGGGAGTCGCACCGGATACGCCGTATCCGGTAAGCGACCTGGAACTGGCGTCGCGGCTGTCGTTCTTTCTATGGAGTACGGTACCAGACGACGAATTGCTGGAGGTGGCGGCGAAGGGGACTCTGAGGGAGCCTCGAGTCCTGGAGCGGCAGACTCGCCGGATGCTGGACGACCCACGGTCGGCGGCGCTGGTGGACAACTTCGCGGGACAGTGGCTGCATTTGCGCAACGTGTCGAGCCTGGAGCCCACGCCGTCTGAGTTCCCGGATTTCGACGACAACCTGCGCCAGGCCTTCCGCCGCGAGACCGAGCTCTTTGTCGACAGCATCATCCGGGAGGACCGGAGCGTCATCGACCTGCTCGATGCCGACTACACGTTTCTCAACGAGCGTCTGGCGCGTCACTATGGCATCCCGAACGTGTACGGCGACCGATTCAGACGGGTTCCAGTCACCGACGAGCGTCGCCGCGGATTGCTCGGGCACGGCAGTGTGCTCACCGTCACCTCGTACCCGAATCGCACCTCGCCCGTCCTGCGCGGCAAGTGGATTCTCGAAAACGTCCTCGGCTCGCCGCCTCCACCGCCTCCGCCGGACGTGCCCGACCTCGAGGAGAATGAGCCCGGCGAGGTGCTCGCGATGCGGGAGCGCATGGAACAACACCGCGCGAATCCGGTGTGCGCAAGCTGCCACGCCCGGATGGACCCCTTCGGACTCGCGATGGAGAACTTCGACGCGACGGGGCGCTGGCGGGTGTCTGAGGGCACGACGGTCATCGATGCGTCGGCAACGGCCCAGGACGGCACCCCGTTCGAGGGCCCCGCTGGCGTCCGCGCGCTGCTGTTAAACCGCCCCGAGGAATTCGCGACGACGGTCACCTCCAAGCTCCTGACCTATGCCTTGGGGCGAGGACTTGAGCACTACGATGAGCCGGCCATCCGCGCGATCTTGCGTGAGTCGGAGGATAGTGAGTACGCGTTCTCTTCGCTTCTGACCGGCATCATCAGAAGTGTGCCGTTCCAGATGCGACGGTCCGCGCCGGCGTCCGTGACGGCGACTGCAAGTCGCGCCGCCAGGTGAAGGACTGCGCGCCGCCAGGACACGACGTTTCGACGATGAGGGACTAATTATGATGAACACAGGGATGTCACTGCCGCGGCGAACCTTCCTCCGGGGGGTGGGTGCGACCGTCGCGCTCCCGTTCTTGGACGCGATGGTGCCGGCGTTGAGCGCGATGTCTCGAGCCGCCGCGCGTCCGGTGACCCGGTTGGGATTCGTCTACGTGCCAAACGGTGTGATCATGGACTATCTGACGCCAAGAGAGACGGGCGGCAGTTTCACTTTTACGCCGATCCTGAAGCCGTTAGAACCCTTCCGTGACCGCGTCGTTGTGGTGTCCGGCCTGGCGTCGAATCCGGCTGAATCATGGGGCGACGGGGCGGGTGACCACGCACGCGGCACCACGGCGTGGCTCAGCGCCGCGCACCCGAAGCGCACGGAGGGGAAGGATCTGCGCGCGGGAAAGACCATCGACCAGGTCGTCGCCGACGAGGTGGGCGGCGAGACGCAGCTGCGGTCGCTCGAGCTGGCGGTGGATGACTTCTCGGTGGTCGGGACCTGTGATTCCGGATACTCCTGTGCCTATCTGAACACGCTGTCGTGGCGGACTCCGACGACGCCGCTCCCAATGCAGACGAACCCTCGGGTGGTGTTTGAGCGGCTGTTCGGCGACGGCGGCACGCCGGAAGAGCGGAGCGTGCAAGCGCGTACCGACAAGAGCATTCTGGACTCAGTGACCGCGGCGGCGGTGCGATTCCAGAAGCGCCTCGGGCCACAGGACCGGAGCCGAGTGAGCGAGTATCTGGATGCCATTCGCGAGCTCGAGCGGCGTATCCAGCGCGTCGAGGAGCAGGCGGACCAGAACGTGGAGGTGCCCGAAGCGCCGGTGGGTATCCCGGACGAGGTCGACGAGCACATCAGGTTGATGCTCGATCTGCAGGTGCTCGCGTATCAGGCGGACATCACGCGCGTCTCGACGTTCATGCTCGCTAGAGAGATCTCGCAGCGCACCTACGGAATGATCGGCATCCCGGAGCCGCACCACGGCCTGTCACACCATGGGGGTGATCGCGCGAAGATCGAGCGGCTCGTCAAGATCGATACCTATCATGTGAGCCTGCTGGCGTATTACCTCAAGAAGCTGCAGGCCGTGCCCGATGGGGACGGATCGTTGCTCGACCACTCCGCCATTCTGTATGGCGGGTGCATCAGCAACGGCAACGCTCACAGCCACTCGCCGCTTCCGGCCGTGCTCGCGGGTGGGGCCGGAGGGCATATCGGGGGCGACCGACATTTGCAGTATCCGGACCAGACGCCGCTGGCGAACCTCTTACTGACCCTCGCTCACAAGGTCGGGGTCGATCTGGAGAAGATCGGCGACAGCACCGAGGTGCTGAGCGAGGTATGAGGCTTGGTGCCCCATTGGTCGGCGAACGCTCGTCCGGGATGACCCGTTGCGGACGCCGTGTAGGAGTCAGACATATGCGTACGACATGCATCTTGGCGTCGCTCTTGGTGCTGGTATCCCTCGTCTCCGCGCGCGCGGCGGAAGGCGACGCGCCCTTGCTGGACGCGGTTCGCGTTGGAGATACGGCGTCCGTCCGCGCGCTGCTCGGGCAAGGGGCCGACGTCAACACCGCCGAACCGGACGGCACGACGGCCCTCCACTGGGCGAGCTACCGCGACGATGTCGCCACGGTCGATCTGCTCCTCGCTGCGGGCGCCGATGTTGATGCGACGAACCGGTACGGTGTGCGCCCGCTGTCGCTGGCGAGCGTGGGTGGGTACGCAGCAACGCTGTCGGCGTTGCTGAATGCAGGGACCGATCCGTCGCTCATGACGGGGGGCGTGCCACCGATCATGTCGGCGGCCCGAGCCGGCAACGTCGAGGCGGTGAGGGTCCTGGCGCGCCACGGCGCTGACGTCAACGCGACGGAGGCGCTGCGTGGACAGACCGCGTTGATGTGGGCCGCGGCGGAGGACCATCCAGCGATCGTCCAGACCCTCATCGATTTCGGCGCCGACCTCCACGCCCGCTCAGACGGTGGAGGCTTCGTGCGCACGCAGGCCTTGCAGGACGTCCAGCTCAACCTGCGCAAGATCGAGGAAGGGTTCACTCCGCTGCTGTTCGCCGCGCGCCAGGGGGCCCTGGAGACGACGCAGGTTCTCGTGGCGGCCGGCGCCAACGTAAACGAGACTGCCCCGAGAGGCAGCAACGTCCTGTTGATCGCGATCAACAATCATCATTATGAGCTCGCCGCTTTCCTCGTCGACAGCGGCGCGGATTCCAGCGCGACTGACACGGGCGGTAACACCGCCTTGCACGCGGCCGTGCGAGCGGAGACGTTGCGTGGATATTTCGGAGCCACCCGTTCCTCGACGGGCACGATGGATCGCGTTGCGTTTGTCCGGTTTCTCGTCGCGGAGGGCGTCGACCTCAACGCGCGACTCGCGCCAGGGCAGCCTCGAGAGGCGACTACGCTCGACACGATCGCCGATCGGCTCATCGACCACAGCGTGAGTGTGGGTGGGGCGACGCCGTTCTTGCTGGCAGCAAGGGCCATGGATGTGGAGGTCATGCGGCTGCTCGTCGACCACGGCGCCGACCCGCAGATCACGACGGTCGAGGGGACGACGCCGCTCGCGGTGGCGGCGGGCATTGGCTACAACGAGGGAACCCGGCAGGCTCCCGATGAACAGGTACTGGAGGCGATCAGGCTGGCGCTCGCCTCAGGGAACGATCCGAATCTCGCGAACAAGCACGGTCAGACGCCGCTGCACGGTGCCGTCTACCGAGGTCTTGAGCCGGCGATTCAGTTACTGGTTGATGAAGGGGCCAGTATGGACGCTGTCGACGCTGTCGGACGAACGCCGCTGAAACTGGCAGAGGAAGGGTACTTCCTGCTCGCCTCGCGTCTTCCGCGTGATGAGGCGGCGGCGCTTCTCGCCAGGCTCGGCAACGATACGCCCGAGATGGCTCGCCTGCGCGGGTTGAACCCCACCCCCGGGAGCGGCGCCACGAGAGGCACGGCGGCGAGTCGATAGGCCCAACGCCGATCTCCGGTTCGGGCCGGCCGATCTCTCCGCGACACCTTGACATTCGACATAGGTGCTGGATGTGTGCCGGGTACTTGTGTCGAGTGCTTAGCGCATCGCTCACCTAGCCGGGCATCCTGTGATGGCCGGCGCTGGACCATGCGTCACTGCGGTCACATACGGCGTTTATGTTCCCTTGCCGCGCCTTGTCAGCCGGGTGCCGCGCGCCGGTGACCAGTAACGATTCACCCGATACAGTCCACTAGTAGCAACTGATTCGGGTCTCGCCCATCGTGGTCGAGATGTTCAATCTGACCGTGGGTGACGCCGGGTCGCTCGATTCGTCGCTTCGGTGAAACTGGCTACTCTCTCCGAGCATGGCCAAGTTCTGGGAATCTGACGCCACACGCACCGACGACGGGCTGTCAAGCCTGAGCGCACCCATCAACATGCGAAACGACAGCTCCGCGACCTTCTCCGGGTCTCAGTCGCCGCCTAGGTCAGCACTGAACGACTCCATTCGGCTCGTCGCCTCAAGCTCCAACGCCTGCGCATTCCAGAAATACTCGAATCTGACTTCCCCCACCCAGCCGTCCAACCGCACCTGGCGAAGCTCGTGACCTAGCGGCTCGCTGAAGTCCACCCGATGAGATCCCATCGAGAGGTCGATCTCCAGATCTGTTAGGTTCACGCGGCCGACGTCGATCGTCGACTCGCCGGCCTGCAGTCGCAGCGTCAGGGCGATTGGGACGTCTTTCGGAGTATCCAATATTAATGACTCAATATCCGCGAGGTCCGTTCAAACGCCCCAAGCGGCGGCTCCGGCGTATACTGCGCGCCGTGCCGACGGGTCTTTCAGACCTAGCTGCGTTGAAGATGCTCGACGACATTCTTTCCGAGAGGAGGCCATGGTAGATCCCATTTCCGTCACGAAATTCGCCTGGAACGACATGCCAAAGGAGCGGGTGACGAACCGCATCGACCGTCGCATCGTCTGTGGAGAACGGACGATGGTGGCTCACGTCTATCTGCGGCGGGGAGCCATTGTCCCCAGGCACTCACACGAAAACGAACAGCTCACGTACATCCTGGAGGGCAAGCTCCGCTTCTGGGTTGGAGACGACCTGTCGACATCCATCGACGTTGGTGCCGGTGAGATCCTCCACCTACCGTCCAACGTGCCGCACAAGGCCGAAGCTCTCGAAGACACTCTGGACGTTGACATCTTCTCGCCGCCAAGACAGGACTGGCTCGACCACACAGATACCTATTTTTCGGATCAATAGGGAGTCTCGAAGACAGGGGCCGTCCGGTCCGCGATACGGCGCGCCGTTTTATGGCTGACTACGCGTTCCTCGTCCGTCCCGCGCTCAACACGGTCTACGCCAGGGCATCGGTGCAGCTGTTGCAGGCTGAGCTCAAGGTGCTCGACGCGGCGGTCGGCGTTGGTTTCTCGCGCGTAGCCGAAGCGATGCGTGGGGGAGTGCCGTACATCGGCTTTTCCGCCGACCATCTCGAGGACCGAACGATACGGTTTCTCTCGAACCTGTCGGCGATCTACGCGCTCTTCGAGGTGCAAGGGGACACACTCCGCCCCATCGAGCTACAGCCGTTGGACCGCTTCCCGGACGACCTCATCACGATCCAGAAATACCGTGGAAAAACCAACGAGCGCTTCACCAAGTTGTTGCTGAACGTGACGATCCTGTCCACGACCGACCCCGGCGCTATGCTCGATCGAAAGTTGCGGGTGCTCGATCCCCTCTGCGGTCGTGGCACCTCGCTCAATCAGGCGCTCGTGTACGGCTACGACGTCGCGGGCATCGAGATCGACAAGGCCGAGTGCGAGGCGTACGCGCGATTTCTGGCGACCTACCTGAAACGGGGCCGTATCAAGCACACCATGCGTCGTAGCACCATTCGCCAGGCCAAGCGCATCGTGGGCGAACGTGTCGACGTGGAGTTGGGCGTGACGAAAGAGCGCTACACCGCAGGTGACGTGAACCGGGTCGTGGTGATCAACGGCGAGACGTCGTTGGCCAGACAATTCTTTCGGCCGAGCACATTTGACGTGGTCGTGGCCGACCTGCCGTACGGCGTGCGCCACGGAAGTCGCGCGGGTGAAGGGCGTTTGTCCCGCCGTCCTCTCGACTTGCTGGCTGATGCGCTACCCGTCTGGGTGGAGGTGTTACGCTCCGGCGGCGCAATCGGTCTCGCGTGGAACACGCGTGTCGCCGCCCGCGACAAGGTCGTTCGGGCGATCGCCGATTACGATCTCGATGTCCTCACAGTCGACCCGTATTTAGCGTTCCGCCACGTGGTGGATCAGGCGATCACTCGCGACATTATCGTCGTCCGCAAGAGGTGAGACCTCAGTCCGACCCTACCGTGAGCCGTGGGCCGAGGCCTGCTCCTCCGCCCGAGCGCCGCCGAGGATGCCCGCCATGCTGTAGTTCCCTTCGTGGCAGGCGTACTCGAACATCGGCA
>CAZYFH010000060.1:0-15102 GCA_964646815.1 uncultured Vicinamibacteraceae bacterium
CGCGTCGATTGTCACAAACGCGGCAACCCCGGCCGAAGCGCTCCGCACGGTCACCATTACCGCCCGGAGCGTCAATGCCTTTCTTCGATTTCAGGGCGCGGGCCTCCTCCCGGGCGGCGTCCGTGAGCCCGAGTTGCAGTTCATCGATCCGGGGCGGGTCTCGGGTCGCGCAACCATCAATCTCGACGAGATACGAACGCAGCAGCAGCGGGGACACCTCGATCCCCTCCGCTACGTCAGTGGGCACGTCGAGGTCCTCGCGGTGGTGGTTGTGCAGGCGGCGAATCACGTCGGTCAGGTTGCGATCGAAACCGTATCGATCGGGGGCATCCCGATGCCCCCGGCCGTGTTAGTCGAACTCGTGCGGTATTACTCACGTACCGAGCAACACCGCGGTGTCGACATCACGGAGCCGTTCACGCTCCCTTATGCCATCATGGAACTACGCGTAGAAAATGGTCGCGTGGTGATCGAGCAGTGACTGCCCACGCGCGTGATCGTGATCACGATCCGCCATGCGTCGCGACATTGAAGACCCGCTCCAAGCATCGGTTCAATACCTGAAGGGCGTCGGTCCGCGGCGCGCGGAGGACCTTGCCACGGCGGGGCTGCGGACCGTTGAGGACCTACTGCTCGCCCTGCCGCGCCGATACGAGGATCGGGCGCGATTGACGCCAATCGATTCCTTGAAACCCACCGATGTGACGGCGGTCACCGGCAAGATCTTGAGTTGCGGCGTCCGGTCCACTCGGCGGCCGGGGTTCCGGATCGTCGAGTTGGTCATCCAGGACGACTCCGGCACGGTTCGCGCAACGTTTCTCAATCAGTCGTTTCTAAAGGAAGTCTTCGCGCCACGTCGGCAGGTGGTCCTCTTCGGCAAGGTTGAGCGGAGACGGGCGGGCGGGTTGCAGTTTACGAACCCGGACTACGAGGTCTTGCCGGTCGACGACGACGGGGACGAGGCGTTGATGCACACAGGCCGCATCGTGCCCGTGTACGAGAAGCTGGGCGGCCTCACGCCGAAGCTCAGGCGGCGCGTGGTGTACGGCGCGCTCCAGCGTCTCCCGGAAGAGATCATCGACCCGCTTCCAGACGAGGTGCGACATCGCCTGACGCTCCCGACAAGGGCAGTCGCTCTGCGTGACGCGCATTTTCCGCCTCCGGATTGCGCCGTGGAGATGCTCGACGCGTTCCGCACGCCGGCGCAGCGCCGGCTCGTGTTCGAGGAGTTCTTCTTCTTTCAACTAGGCCTGGCACTTCGGCGCCGAGAAGCGGCGACGCGGATGAAACCGCGCACGATTCGCGTCGATGATCGCATCCGACGTGCCGCTCTGGCGGTGCTACCGTTTCGGCTCACAACTGGTCAGCGACAGGCGCTCAAGGACATCGTCGGTGATCTTCAGCGACCGCATCCGATGAATCGTCTACTCCAGGGCGACGTCGGCTCGGGCAAGACCATCGTGGCATTACTGGCGGCGCTGGTAGCGATGGAGAGCGGTGTGCAGGTTGCGGTGATGTCCCCGACGGAGATCCTGGCCGAGCAGCACTATCTCAATCTCACGCGCCTCCTCGCGCCCTCGCGGTTCGATGCCGTACTCCTCACCGGGACGATGCCAGCCGCCGCGCGGCGCGTGGCGTCGGGACGAATGGAATCCGGCGCATCACAGCTCGTGGTGGGCACCCATGCGCTGGTGCAGCAGGCGGTGCGCTTCAAGACGCTGGGTCTCGTCATCATCGACGAACAGCATCGCTTCGGCGTGATGCAGCGGGCGACGCTGCGGTCAAAGGGGCTTGCGTCCGACGTGTTGGTGATGACAGCGACGCCGATACCGCGCACGCTAGCGCTCACGGTGTATGGCGACCTCGATAGCTCCGAGATTCGCGAATTGCCACCGGGCCGGCGGGCGGTGCGGACGACAGTGCGACCCGACGCACTACGCGCGGAGAACTACGCGCTCATCGAGCGGGAGATCGCACGGGGTCGGCAGGCGTACGTCGTCTGCCCGTCGGTGGAGGAATCGACAAGAAGCGACTTGACCGCGGCGACCGACATGGCAGAGCACCTGCGGAGCGACGTCTTTCCTGCACGTCGCGTTGCTCTCGTGCACGGCCGGATGAAGAATGCGGAGCGGGACCGGATCATGCGGGACTTCGCGGCGGGGAGCATCGACGTGCTGGTGGCGACCACCGTTATCGAGGTCGGGATCGACGTGGCGAACGCAACGGTGATGGTGGTCGAGCACGCGGAGCGCTTCGGGTTAGCGCAGCTTCACCAGTTGCGCGGCCGTGTCGGCCGGGGCCCGGCACAAGCCCACTGCGTGCTGACCTATCATCCGCCGCTATCGGATCTGGCGCGGGCGCGACTCGACGCGCTCGCGGCCACGGATGATGGCTTCGAGGTGGCGGAGCGAGACCTCGAGCTGCGCGGACCGGGCGACTTCTTCGGCACACGCCAGTCGGGCCTCCCGGTGTTTCGCGTCGGCGACGTCATGCGCGATCACCAGGTCATGGACGACGCGCGGCGCGCGGCGTTCGCGTGGCTGGACGGTCGAGAATTCGCCGACGGGGACCTGCAAGCTGTGCGAGACTTATGGGCAGCCCGATACGGGCTTGTCAGAGTCGGGTAACCTCAGGACACCACGATGCGGGTTATCGCGGGCACCCTTAGAGGACGACGGCTTGCGACGCCGGGGTGGGATGGCCTTCGACCCACCTCCGATCGTCTGCGCGAAACCCTCTTCAACATTCTCGCTGATCGGGTATCGGGCTCGGTCGTGCTAGATGGCTATGCTGGGACCGGCGCAATTGGGGTCGAGGCCATCAGCCGTGGTGCCGGCGCGGTGGTCTTCGTCGACCGAGACCCACGTGCGGTCGCGCTGATCACGAACAACCTCGGGCGGTGCGCGATCGCCGAGCGCGGGAAGGTCGTGACCGGCACCCTGCCCGGCGCACTGGCGATCCTTCCATCGGTCCCGTTCGACCTGATTTTACTCGACCCGCCGTACGAGTGTGACCAGGAAGAAATCGATGCCATACTGTGCGCGGCCGGCGCGTGTCTGGCATCTGACGGTCGCGTCGTGTTGGAGCGAACGCGCCGAGCCGTCACGATAGAGGTGGCCGGGTTGGCCCATTTGCGTCGCGTGACGTCCGGTGACAGCGCGCTGGACTTCTATGGGCGGTGACAGATCTAGACTGGCGGTCTATCCCGGGTCGTTCGACCCGTTGACCAACGGCCACGTTGACATCATCGAACGCGGCGCGCGGTTGTTCGATCGGATCGTGCTCGCCATCCTGGTCAACCTCGACAAGTCACCGCTGTTTTCGATTGAGGAGCGCGTGGCCATCCTGCGCGAGGTGTTCGCGGGTCAGCCGAACGTAGAGGTGGAGACCTTCGACGGGCTACTCGTCGATTACGCGCGGCGCCGCGGCGCCAGTGTCATCGTCCGCGGCCTTCGCGCTATCTCCGACTTCGAATTTGAAATGCAGATGGCGTTGATGAACCGCCGTCTCGATTCGGAAATCGAAACCGTCTTCATGATGCCGGCCGAACAGTACACTTATCTCAGTTCGCGTCTCGTCAAAGAAGTGTTCGCGTTGGGCGGCTCTGTCGCGGGTCTCGTGCCCGACGTCGTTGAGACGCGGCTGCGGATGAAGGCGGACGCGGAGTTCGACGTGGCGCGGTGACCGCCCACGCGCGCCCGCCCCTTCCACTGTCCACCTAACCGTGACTCCGATGGCCTTTGCAGATCGATTGGCCCGGGTCTCCTCATCCCAGACGCAGCAGGTCCTGACCGCGGCGGAAGGATTGAGACGGCAAGGGATCGACGTGATCGACCTGGGAGCGGGCGAGCCGGACTTCGCCACGCCGTCACACGTGAAGATCGCCGGGGAGGCGGCCATTGCTGCTGATTTCACCAAGTACACACCAAACAGCGGGATTGCCGAGCTCAAAGAGGCGATCTGCGCTCGTTACTCCGAGGACTACGGCGCGCGCTACACCCCGGCCGAAACAATTGTTACGGCCGGGGGGAAACAGGCGCTGTTCAACGTCGCCATGGCGCTGTTCGGTCCGGGCGATGAGGTCATCACTCACTCGCCCGCCTGGCCGAGCATAGTCGAACAGATCAAGCTAGCGGGCGCCGAGCCGGTGCTCGTGCGCACCTATCCGGATGAGGGATTCCGGGTGCAGGCGGCTCGCGTTCTCGACGCGCTATCCCCGCGCACCCGCGCCATCATCATCAACTCCCCGGGCAATCCAACCGGGGCGCTCGTGACCGAGGAGGAGCTGGCGACGGTCGCTCGCGAGGCGTCGGCCCGGGGTATCTGGGTCATCGTCGATCTCTGCTACGAACGGCTCATTTACGATGATGTGCCACACAACTTGCCCCACGTTGTCGGCGAGTTCGCTCGCGAGCGTGGCGTGCTCATTGGGAGTGTGTCGAAAACCTACGCCATGACCGGATGGCGTTGCGGATGGGCACTTGGCCCCGAGCCGCTGATCGCTGCCGCCAATACCGTCCAGAGCCATGCCACATCAAACGTTTGTTCGATCACGCAGCAGGCGGCCGTGGCCGCCCTCACCGGACCGCAGGCATGCGTGCAGGAAATGCTGGACGAATACCGAACCCGGCGCGATCGGCTCTCCGCCTGGCTCGCGTTGGAGCCCCGTATCCGGGTCGTGCCTCCGGCCGGGGCGTTTTACCTGTTTCCCGACATCGGCGACCTCCTGACACCTGACGGCCCCCGTACGTCCGCGGACTTCGCGTCCCGACTGCTCGCCGAGGCACACGTGGCACTAACGGCCGGAGAGGCATTCGACGCCCCGGGCTTCTTGCGCGTGTCCTACGCCACCTCGTTGACGCGTTTAGAGGAAGGCGCGAGCCGACTGCGGCGGTTCGTCGCGATGCTTGGGTGACGGGCGGGATCCGTCCACAGCCGCCACACCCCATGGACGGTCACCAGTGGAACGCGCGCCGGTTGGCTTCGTCGTAGAGCCGGCGCGTCACGTCGACGGCAACCGCCTGGTCGAGGTACGGGATGGCGATGGTGTGCCGCTCAGACTCAGCGCCAGCGGTGTCGACACGGACGGACGCCATGTCATTCCGGCGGTCGAACGGGGACTCATCCAGGGCGACCGTCTGGATGTTGCCGTAGTGGACGAGTGTCAAGGTTCGGGTCCACCAGCCGTTCCGACACAACAGCCCCCAGGAGGTAAGCGCATAGCCAGCGTGCCTCACATAGAGGTGGGCATGCGCGTAGGCCAGGAGTACCGCTGGCAGGCCGAGTGCGAGGGCCCAGAGGTCGACAACCACTCCGACGAGCACCGTCAGGACAGCCACCACCACGAGCCATCGCCTGAAGACGCGCCGCCAAGCACGGCGGGCGATCGGTGTCCACTCCACGTCGTCGAGCGCAACCTGCTCGTGGACATCGCGCAGGAGCCCTGGTAATCGGACAGTTTCGACCATCGGCGCCAGCCACTGGCGCTCGGCCTTGGGCATGCCCTGCTGGCCACCGAAATCGGCGGGCACGTCGGTCGCGCTAGCGCCCACGGTCCGCATCTCGACCGACTGCCGGCCAAAGGCGCGATGGAGCGGCGTCTCCGTGGACTTGAGCGACTGGATGTGGGACGTCGGAATCGTGCGCGACACCCTGGTAAAGAGACCGTATTCAGCACGGAGATCGTTGCCGCGGCGGCTCAGGGTGAATCCATACAGCTTCAGGAAGAACCAGCCGATCGAGAATGCGCGGAGCAGGACGACCGCGATGATGAGGAGCGTGACGCCGACGAGGAGGCCGGTCAAGACGGGACTCTCAAGCGCGAGGTCTGGTGCCCAGCTCATCGCTGACGCGAGATACAACTCGACGAGCTCCCCGGTATTGCCGGCCCAGCCGGCGCGTTGCCAGTACAGTAAGGTCGCCGCCCCCACGACCACCAGGCCCTTGTCGGAGACGACCCCAAGCTTGACGATCTCCAGCGGCGGTAGCCGCAGGAGTATGTCCGAGTCGGCGGCGGCCGAATCCATTTCCTGCCCGCCGCTCCTCGCAGCGGACGCGGCCTCGTGTCGTCCCGCAAACACGCGCACGCGCATCTCGGTGACGGCATCCAGCGACAGGACACGCATCACCGCCTCGGGTTTGCTCCCACTGGCGGTCTCGACCCTGACCATCGCCACCTGGAAGAAGCGATGCAGCGGATTTTGCACGAGGTCTATGTTCTGGATGCGCGCGTAGGGAATGTGACGCTCTGTGCGGGTGAGGATGCCGTCGCACACGACCATCTCGTCCGACGCGAAGCGGTATCGAAAGACGACGTATTTGACGACCGCCCCGAATGCGGCCGGGACGATGAACACCGCCGCCCACAGCTCATAACTGGCGCCACCCGATGCGAAGATGAGGAGAAAGAACGGGACAATGAAGCCCTTGGCGAACTGCGCGGCCGTGAATACCCACGACAGCGGATGCAGGCGACGCTCGTTAGATTCCGCCATTGGATCTACCATCGATCAAAACATCGCGAAGGCGGAGTGCGACGGCATGTGGCAACCCGCTCAGCGACACGGACACATTCTTCGTGCCGGCGGTGTGCAGCACGAGCGTGGCGAGATCGAACGCCCGCTGCACCGGTCCCTGTGACACATCGGTGTGCTGCACGCGCGACGTGGGGACCGAGGTCACGGAACGCCAGACGACACCCCGCCGAATCGTCAACCCGCGGGCATCGAGTCGATAGCCCGTATGCTGGTATTGGACGCCTGGCCACACGTAACACAGCGCCGAGAGGACCGCCGTCTGTGCGACCCAGCCTCCGAACACCAGAAACGTCAAGCCGCCGCCGAGCCGATCCATCAACGTGACGACGATCACGGCGACTAGGCTGGCGACGGACACGGCACCGACCCAGATGGCCGCGGTTAGGCGGGCGGCGAGCACGGTCTTAGGATCAAGTGGGTGGTCTTGACCGCCGGCGACGTTGGGGACACCGAGCGAAGGGGCATCCGCTGCCTCTTCCGAGGGAGAGGTAACACGCGCCGAGACGTCCACCTCTGTGCCCACATCGTGATCCTACGGGATGTGGCCTGTTTCGTTCCCGTTGCAACGAGCAGCAGTCTCGCCGCACCGTGCGACTGTGCTGAACTGAGCGATCGGTCGCGCCGGTCTCTCGTGCGCGCGAGCCTCGCCGGTGGCATAATTCCTGTCAGACATTCGACATCGATGGATGGGTCAAAGGAGATCATGCGGATGACTATCAGACTCCTGGCGACGGTATTGCTCGCAACGCTCGTAACCGGCGCGTGCGCCGGAAGCGCCGTGGAGTCCGCAGCGCCGACGACCGACGCGACGCTCGAGAGTTTGACTGCGGACGATCGTGCCGAGATCTTGGACCTCGCCGGTCGGTACAGCCACGGGATCGACCTCAAGGATTCCGCTGCCTGGGAGGGGGTGTTTACCGAGGATGGAGTTATGGAGCTGGTGTCACAGGGAATCGAGATCACCGGCGAGGCTCTGCGCACGATGGGGGCGGGGAACGCCGATGCATCAGGTCCGCAATCGCGGCACATCCCGACGACCTTTGTCATTGAGGGTGCCGGCGACGAGGCGACCATGCGGTCCTACGTCAGCGTAGTCGGCGCCGGCAAGGCGGCCAAGATCATCTTCCAGGGCCGCTACGAGGACCAGCTGCGACGTGTGGGCGGCCGGTGGCGCATCGCGCACCGCCGGATCCTCACGGACTGGATTCAGCCGGCGATCGCGGAGGGGCTTGCAGCGCGTCAGTAGCTCCGTCCTCCAGGTCGAAAGGTATCCGCCACAACGCCCATTGTGCATTCGTGTTTTCACCTGATCCGAAGCCGTCGGTCCGACTAGTGAATTCCGTCGTGCTGGGTCGGCGGAGGGGCGGACGTTTCCGCGGAACTGTGCCAAGGTCTCGGGCTGCCCCGGGGGAAGTCACCGCGGCGGACAGAGCGTGCCGTCGGTCCTACGAGCGCAGCACTCGAAGTGAGCTGCGACCGCCGGGCAGAAAAGGGCTATCCGCGATCTGTCCGCCAAACCGGTGGTCCCACCGGCCAGGGACCCGCGTCGCGCAGCGGGGGCAGGCGCCATCCACGGTCAGCGAGTACGAGCGAACATGATAGGCGTACCGTTCGATCACGGGCTCACCACACGCGGGACAATGTGTGTGCTCTAGAGCGCCCACCGCTCCCGATCGGTTGCCCGCATACACAAACCGGAGGCCGTTCCTCTGTCCGATGGCGGCGGCGCGCCGCAGCATCGCGGCCGAGGTGTCGGCGCGGGCGGACATCTTGTAGTCGGCGTTGAACGCTGTGACGTGCCACGGGATGTCCGGGGAGACGCTGGCGACGAACGCCGTGAGCCTCTCGATCTCGTCGTCGTCGTCGTTGAAGCCGCGGATGAGCAGCGTCACGATCTCCAACCAGACACCCAACGCGTGCAAGCGCCGAATCGTATCGAGTATGGGCTCGAGCCGACCACCGAGCTGACGATAATGTCGATCGTCGAAGCTCTTGAGATCCACCTTGTAGAGATCCACCCACGGCCGTAGGTACTCGATCACGCGCGGCGTCGCATTACCATTCGAGACGTAGGCGGTCTGGAGGCCGGCGTCGCGTGCCACCCTGAAGATCTCGACGGCCCACTCGCTGGTGATGAGCGGCTCGTTGTACGTGCTGACGACCAGGCGCGCATCGAGACGCAGCGCATCCTCGACAATCTCGTCCGGTGACACGGGCGCGGGCGTTGGCACCGCGGCAGGGTCCCGCAATGCTTGCGAGGTGACCCAATTTTGACAGTAGCCGCAGTGGAGGTCGCACCCGAGCATGCCAAAGCTGTAGGCCAGCGCGCCCGGGTAGGCGTGAAAGAACGGCTTCTTTTCGATCGGATCACATTGCACGCCGCCGACGTAGCCCCAGGGTACGTGGAGGCGGCCGCCACGATTGAAGCGGACCTTGCAGACGCCGAGCGCGCCGTCGGGGAGCGGGCACTGGTGGCCACAGGCGACACAGCGGATGCGCCTGTCGTCGATGGGTTCCCAGAGCTCGCCCTCGCGCGTGGTCGAGGCGAGGACGTCCGAGAGCGAAGCCATGGCCCCATTGTAGGGCGACATGGGACTCGGCGTGACGTGCGACCCAGGCGCTGACGTTCGGCTGGCGCCGCACTCTGAACCGTGAACTACGAACGTTGAGCGAACTGTGAACCTGGAACGCTGAACCTGACACCAGGAACCTTGAATCCCGATAGAAGTGCTACCTGTTCGTGACCAATACGATGCGTTGCAGGTAGCGATCGGGGTCTGGCTCGAGCAAAGTTCGGAGAGTAAGGCTCCCAGTATTGAGATAGCGGAGCTCGCCAAGATGGGTAAGTTGGAGTCCCTCGTTTTCCAAACGTGCGGCGTCCGCTTCCGGGAGGACGCAGAGCACCCGCTCCGATGAGCGGAGAAAATCCCGCGCGGCGTCGAGCACCGGGAGCTCGACGTGTGGCGTTTCGGTATAGAAAACGAGGTTGCGGTTGAACGCGCGGAAGCGACCGTAGGGCTCGCCCGCGGCGCGCGCCTCCTGCACCAGGCTCGCCATGCGTTCGACCGGTGCCGGTCCCGGTGAAGCGAGCACGACGTAGTGGGCGCCAAGGGCGGCGACCACAGCCGCGGCGGCCGTGAGGGCCGGCACCCAGGAACGCCGCATGCGCGCTTGCGGCGAGCACCCGTTGAACGATGCCAGCGCCGTTACCACGATTACCACGCCAGACAGCAGCAGGGCGCCCGCCACAACAAGCGTCCACGCCCCATCCCATTCGACCAACAGCGCGCGCGCAGCGTAAACCAGCACCGCCAGGACGGCAATCACGACTCCAACGACGGAGGCCAACGCGGCAAATAGACCCGCCTGATCCGACGACTCGACAATTGCTCGCCGGATGCTGCGCGCCAGAAGGATCGCGAGCGGCGGAAGCATCGGGAGGATGTAGCGCGGCTGCTTGCCGACCGAAAGGGTGTAGAACGCGAGTGGCGCGAGGGCCCAGACGGCGAGGCGAAGTTCGACGACCGGAAGGTGTCCCTCGCGCCACGCGGTCCGGACCGCCGGCCACCAGAGCGCCATGAAGGGAGTCCACGGCAGTAACCCGCCCGCGACGATAGGTAGGTAATACCACATCGGGCGCGGATCGTTGTAGCGTGCGGTAGTGAAGCGTTCGACGTTTTCGCTGATGAAGAATCGCTCCAGATAGGCTGGGCCGTGCTCGATCGCCATCGCGCCATACCACGGAGCCGCGAGCCCGAGAAAGACGAGGGCGCCGACCGCCAGGTCCGCGAGACTCAACCGCCAATGCGGCCGACCGCGCCACTGTTCCCATGCCATCACCGGGGTTACGACAGCTGCTGGTATGGCGAGCCCGACCGGGCCCTTGATAAGGACGGCGCCTGCAGCGCCGACCGCCCCGAGGACGAGCCACCGACGCGCGCGAGGTCTCAGCGTACCGCCCGGCCGGTCCGCCAGTACAGCGACCATCGCCGACCAGATTGCCAGCGTGACGAAGAAGGCGAGCGCGAGGTCGGGAAGCGCCTGATGGGCCATCGTGACGTAGCCGAAGCTCGTCGCGGTGATAACCCCGGCCAGGAACGCCGTCCCGTCGTCGTACCAACGCCGTGCGCACGCATAGGCAAGCAGCACCAGGCCCAGCCCAGCGAGCGCCGATGGGAAGCGCGCCGCAGCTGCAGAAACGCCGGCCACGGTATACGAACCGGCCGCCAACCAGTAATACAGCACGGGCTTTTCAAAGCGAACCGAGTCGTTGTAGTGCGGCGTCAGCCAGTCGCCGCGATCGATCATCTCGCGCGCGCTCTCGGCGTAGAACGCCTCGTCGGAGTCGGAGATTGCAGGCCGCCCAAGACCCGCGAAGAAGGTTAGCGCGCATAGCCCGAGAAGCGCGACCAAGTGACGTGACACGTTGGGGATTCTAGAACGTATCCCCACATACGCGCTAAACCCAGAGAGCCTCAATACGTCAGCGGCCGAATCCCGGCGTATTTGTAGGATGCGTTCTATACTCCGATTGTGCACGTTGTGGCTGTCATCGGTGCGTCACGTGACCGTCGTAAGTTCGGCAACAAAGCAGTCCGGGCGTTTCAGCGACGCGGATACGATGTCATCGTCGTTAACCCCAGTTGCGCTGCCGCACCCGACGATCGCATCGAAGGACTGCGCGCCTACCGGTCGGTCCTGGACGTATCGATCGCAATCGACGTGGCAACGCTCTATGTGCCCTCCGCGGTCGGCGAGCAGGTGGTCGACGACATCGCGGCGAGGCAGATTCCCAGGCTCTGGATCAACCCGGGCGCCGAAAGCAACCGGCTCGTTGCCCGCGCCCGTGCGCTCGGACTCGAGACGACGCTCCATTGCAGCATCGTCGCGATTGGCGAGTCGCCTGCGGACTACGAGTAGCCCGGCACCCTGTCCACTAAGCCAGCGAGGTTGACACCGCTGGGGGAGCGAGCCTATACTTCCAAGCCAATAATTCGCCGGCTAATTCCCCCAACCCAACACTTGCGTCTCAGCACACGAGCCCGTCGAGCATCCCGCGCCACGAGCGCCTAATACCAGCTTCTGTCACCTGGGCAGGACGCGAATCCTGCTCATCCTTAACACTTGGGCCGCACGGCCTCATCACCAACCCTTAACCGAGAGTTCGACCTAACTCATGCCTACCAACAACAAACGAGCATCTGCATTAACTCGGACGTCGACGGACTCGGCGGCCACCGCCGACGCCCCGCCGCCCGAAGCGCCAAAGCCTCCCTCACGGCGCACCAAGGACACGCTCAACATCGGCGAGCTCAAGGACATGAGCATCGCCAAGCTCACGCAGGTCGCCAAGGACCTGCACGTCGCCGGGGCGACGGGGATGCGCAAGCAAGGGTTGATTTTCCAGATCTTGAAAGCGCAAACGGAGAAGAGCGGGTTCATCTTCTCGGAAGGGGTACTCGAGGTGTTGCCGGACGGCTTCGGCTTCCTTCGCGCGCCCGACTACAACTATCTGCCCGGACCGGACGACATCTACGTCTCACCGTCGCAGATCCGAAAATTTGACCTTCAGACGGGCGATACGGTTTCCGGCCAAATTCGACCACCCAAAGAGGGCGAGCGGTACTTTGCGCTCATCAAGGTCGAGGCGGTCAACTTCGAACCGCCGGAGCAGGCGCGCGACAAAATCTTCTTCGAGAACCTCACGCCGCTCTACCCGCAAGAACGTGCGAAGCTCGAGACCGAGGCAGGCAATCTGTCGGCGCGCGTCATGGATTTGATGACGCCGATCGGGAAGGGCCAGCGTGGCCTGATCGTGGCCGCTCCCCGCACCGGGAAGACGATGTTGTTGCAGAACATCGCGCAATCGATAGCCCGAAACCACTCGGAGGTGTATCTGATCGTGCTGCTGATCGACGAGCGGCCCGAGGAGGTCACGGACATGCAGCGTTCCGTCGACGGCGAGGTCATCTCGTCGACGTTCGACGAGCCTGCACAGCGGCACGTGCAAGTGGCGGAGATGGTCATCGAGAAGGCTAAACGGCTCATCGAGCACCGCAAGGATGTGTTCATCCTCCTCGATTCCATCACCCGGTTAGCGCGCGCGTACAATACCGTCATTCCGGCGTCCGGTAAGGTTTTGTCTGGCGGTCTCGATTCGAACGCGCTCCAGAAGCCAAAGCGCTTCTTCGGAGCGGCGCGCAATATTGAAGAGGGCGGGTCGCTGACGATCATGGCGACGGCGCTCGTCGATACCGGATCGCGGATGGACGACGTTATCTTCGAGGAGTTCAAGGGGACCGGCAACATGGAGATCCACCTCGAGCGGAAGCTCGTGGACAAGCGGGTCTTCCCGGCGATCGACATTCAGAAGAGCGGCACGCGCAAGGAAGAACTGCTGCTTGATAAGGAGGACTTGAATCGAGTGTGGGTCCTCCGCAAAGTGCTCAACCCGCTCTCGTCAGTCGAAGCGATGGAGTTGCTGCTCGACAAGATGGGCAAGACGAAATCCAACGCCGACTTCCTGGCGTCAATGCAGAAGATGGGGTAGGGCGCGGGCGATGGCCACGATCAAAGTTCGAGACGACGGTCCGTATCTCGTTGATCTGGACGACGTGCAGATCGTGGACGCCGAAGGCAGAGCCTTCGCGATCGCGCGCCGGCCCGTGGCCCTCTGTCGGTGCGGTAAATCGGTGAATAAGCCGTTTTGCGACGGCTCCCACAACCGTGAAAGGTTCTCCGCGGCAGAGCGGGCCGGCGAATAATTCTGTGCCCGGTGTATCGGAGCGCAGGACGGGTTAGGCGGACACCGGCTCGCGTGTCGTGAACGTCAAGTCGTCCACCCCGGCGCCCACAATCACCGCGTTGCCCGTCTCGAGCTCACCGCGCAACAGACGCATCGCGAGGGCGTCCAAGACGCGCCGCTGGATGGTGCGCTTGAGCGGTCGTGCGCCATAGGTTGGGTCATAGCCCTCGTCGACGAGCAGACGCTTCGCCGCGTCCGTCAACTCCACGCGCACGTGTCGGTCCGCCAGGCGCGCTGCGAGCTGGCCGAGCTGAATGTCGACGATGTCCATCAGGTGGTCACGGCTCAGCGCGTGGAAGAAGCTGATCTCGTCGATCCGGTTGAGGAACTCCGGCCTGAAATACGCACGGACAGCCCCATCTACCTGCGCGCGCGTCGCGTCGTCGATGTCGCTCCCGCGGCACTCCTCCGAGGGCGCACGAGCGGCGATGAATTCGCTGCCGAGATTCGACGTCATGATGACCACGGCATTTCTAAAATTGACGGTCCGTCCCTTGCTGTCGGTGAGGCGGCCGTCGTCCAGGAGCTGTAGCATCACATTGAGCACGTCCACGTGCGCCTTTTCGATCTCGTCGAACAGGATCACGGCATAGGGTCGACGTCGCACGGCTTCGGTGAGCTGTCCGGCGTCGTCGTAGCCGACATATCCCGGCGGAGCGCCGATCAGGCGTGACACGGTGTGCTTCTCCTGATACTCGGACATGTCGATCCGAATCATCGCGCACTCGTCGTCAAAGAGAAACTCCGCCAGCGCGCGGGCGAGCTCTGTCTTGCCAACACCCGTCGGCCCAAGAAAGAGAAAGCTGCCGAGCGGTCGATCGGGGTCTTGCAGACCCGCGCGCGCTCGTCGAATGGCGTTGGAGACCATGAGAATCGCCTCGTCCTGACCGACGACGCGGCGCCGCAGTCGACCCTCCATCTGCAAGAGCTTCTCGAACTCACCTTCGATGAGCTTGGTTACCGGGATGTGGGTCCACTTGCTCACGACCTCCGCGATGTCATCTTCGTCGACCACCTCCTTCACGAGACTCGCGCGTGACTCCCAGACGCCGCCGGCGTTCTCGCTAGTGAGGCGTTGGTCGAGCGCGGGCAGCCGGCCGTACTGGAGCTCGGACGCACGCGCGTAGTCGCCGTCCCGCTGTGCCTGCTCGATCTGGTGCCGGACGGTTTCGAGCTCCGTCTTCAGGGCCTGCGCCTGCTGGATAGCGGTCTTTTCGTGCTCCCATTGCGTCTCCAGTCGGTTGCGCTCCTCCTTGTGGTTTGCGAGCTCCCGTTCGAGACGCGCAAGACGCTCGCGGGATGCGTCGTCCTGTTCCTTGCGGAGAGCCTCGCGCTCGATTTCGAGTTGCATGATACGGCGCCGGACCTCATCGAGCTCAACTGGGAGCGAGTCGATCTCCGTGCGGAGCTTTGACCCGGCCTCGTCCACCAAGTCGATCGCCTTGTCCGGCAGGAATCGGTCGTTGATATAGCGATGCGACAACACCGCCGCGGCGACGAGCGCGGCGTCCTTGAACCGTACGCCGTGGTGGATCTCGTACCGCTCGCGGAGTCCGCGCAACACGCTGATCGTGTCCTCGACAGTCGGCTCTGTGACTATCACCGGCTGAAATCGGCGTTCGAGCGCCGCGTCCTTCTCGATGTTCTTACGATATTCGTTTAGGGTCGTCGCCCCGATCGTGTGCAGCTCGCCACGCGCCAGCATCGGCTTGAGCATGTTCGAGGCGTCGATCGCACCCTCGGCGGCGCCGGCGCCCACCA
>CAZYFH010000061.1:0-14972 GCA_964646815.1 uncultured Vicinamibacteraceae bacterium
TCAACCTGACGTACTGGGGGATCGGCAACCCGGGTCCGGACTTCAACGCGAGCCAACGTCCCGGCGACAACCTATACACCGACTCGGTGGTCGCGCTCGACGCCGACACCGGTGAGCTGCGGTGGCATTTCCAGTTCACCCCGGACGACCCGTACGACTACGACGCCGTACAGATCCCGGTATTGATCGATATCGAGCGGAACGGCATCCTGTTCAAGCTAATGGTCTGGGGTAATCGCAACGGTTTCTACTACGTCCTCGATCGCGCGACCGGCCGGTTCCTCTCGGGGCGCCCCTTCGTGACGGTCAACTGGGCCGAAGGCCTCGACGACAGCGGGCGACCGGTCGAGACCCCGCAACCGCCGGGCGCGCCGACCTTCCCGGGCGTCCAGGGCGGGACGAATTGGTACTCACCATCGTTCAGCCCGCGCACGGAGCTCTTCTACGTCTCGGCGTGGGAAGACTACGGATCGGTCTTCAACGAGGCGGCGCAAGAGTACGCACAGGGTCGCGCGTTCATCGGAGGCGCCCCGACGAGCTTCGCACCCGTACCGGGCGCCCCGACGGTGCCGGGCCTCAGCCGCGGTCCTCTGAACAACTGGACCGCGGCCGCCGGCCACGGCGCGGTGGTCGCGCTGGACGCCGTGACCGGCGAGCGGAAGTGGGTATTCGAGACGACCGACGTCAGCTCGAGCGGCATCCTGACGACGGCGTCAGACCTGCTATTCACGGGATCACGCGAGGGCTACTTCCAAGCGCTGGATGCCCGGACGGGCGAGCTGCTCTGGAAGGCAAACCTGGGCGGGCAGATCGTCAACGGCCCGATCGCCTATGAGGTGGCGGGCACGCAATATGTAGCGACCATCTCTGGCCATTCCCTGGTCGCGTTCGCGCTGCGCGACTGACCCGCTCTGGATCGCGGCGGACTCGCGTGGTCAACATCCGTAACCAGCCCGCCGGATTGGCGGGACGCCCGTCGGCCCGTGCGTCCCCCAGGCTCGGCCTCTACGAGCGCGTCGAAACCGCGGCGGCTTTCGGCGGCGCCGGCGCTTCTGCGCCTTCGCCCGCCGAAGGGTCGGCAGTGGAGCGCTGTATGGTTGGGGTACAGTCTTCGCCGCGATCGATCGGATCGCCAGCGCGGCACCATACACGTGCTCGATCTTGCCACCAGCACCCGCTCCAACGTTCGGCATCTCGCGAGTCACCTTGCCGCCCGGCAGTCCTGGCTGGTCGTTGATCACGATCAAACGTGACTCGCACTGATGCCGGCTCGAACGTCTTCCTGGGGAGCAACACCGCACTACGACGTCCCGGCAGACGGGAGCCGGGGTGCTCGAGCTTGTTGGCAGCACGGCTCGCGATGCGCGGTATGCGCGCTCAATCGACGATCAGATCGCGACGCTGGGCGTCGCGGGTCGCCGGCGGATGCTCCGCAAGATCCACGGCCGGTCGCTGCGTGTGTCCTACGAGCGGGCGAACGTGATGGTGCTCGCATCGCCGCACGAGGAATTTGGCATCTCCTTTCTAGAGCCGAGGCGCTGCGGCTGCCCCATCATTAACTCCAGCGACGGCACGGCGCCCAAGATGATCGGGCACAAAGAGCACGGACTCCTCGTCGAACCGACCGACCACAGCGCGTTCGTGGCAACCCTTCGGCGGGTGTTCAGCGAGCTGCATCTACTGCGCGCGATGGGAACCGCGGCCCACACGCGCGTCCCTTTCGACATCCGACGTGAGCGTCAGCGGCGGATCGGGTCGCCGCGTTCTTGCGGGCCGTCATTCCGCGAGCAGCGCGTAGACGTCGCCCGAGTATCCCTCTACCGGCTGCCCGGCAAGGAGATCCTTCATCCCATCACCGTCGATCCACTCGAGGCTGGCCCATCGCATCGTTTCCGCCGCCGACCAGCGAAAGCGATACGAGCCCAGCGAGGCCAGGCGATCGATACAGGCGAACGCCCGGTCGATCGACACCGGAAGAAACTCAAATGACAGGGCCGGCAGCGCACGGCTGAGGCCCCGTAAGACCATCAGCTCGGAGCCCTCGACATCGATCTTGCAGAACGTCGGCTCGCCGTAGCGCGTGATCAGGTCATCGAGGGTGTCGACGTCGACCTCAAGTCTGATATCCCACTGGATCGGGGCGAAACGGCGGTCGCCCGATGTCAACTCCGCGACCCAGTCCGCGTCTGTGGTCGACAGCGCGGGGTTGGTGCTACTCGTGTGCAGCATCGTACGTCCCCGTGAGGCGCCGACCGCGGACGGGACGACCTCCACTGCTCCGTCGCGACCGTACAAGTATCGCAGCACGCTTAGACATTGCGGCTGCGGCTCGACCGCGATGACGCGCGCTCCCAGCCGCCGCCAGGCTCGCACGCGGTTGCCAACATGGGCACCCACATCAAAACAGAGATCGCCCTCGGCGATGAACTGCTGGTAGAAGCGCGACATGCGACCGCGCCGCCAGAACGGTCCGTAGTAGATCAGTAGCGAGCGGGCGAGCCCGAGTCTCCTCGATAGACCGTGTTCCGCTTGTGTCATTCCCTCCCGTCGAGCTAGGCTCGTCGACGTCCGTCACGACCGCGCTGCATGGCACCGGAGGACGCCAAGTGCACGTCGACGAAGTCAAAAGATACTACGAACACAACACCCGTCGGTTCTTGTCGCTCGGCCAGGGCGGGACGGAGGGTGCGATTCATCGTGCCGTCTGGGGAGACGACGTTCACGATCGACGCGCCGCCTTTCACTACGTGCATGAGCTGGTGCTGCAGCAAGCGAACACACTGCCGAGTCCGCTCCGCGTCCTCGACCTTGGCTGTGGCGTTGGGGCTTGCCTACTGTATCTCGCAGAGCGCATCGCGATAGAGGGTGTCGGTGTCACCGTGAGCCCTCTCCAAGTGGAGCTTGCGAGGGAACGGGTAGCTGCCCACGAAGCGGCATCATCGCTCGAGTTTCGCGAGGGCAATTTTGAGCAGCTGCCATCGATGGAGCCAGTCGACCTGGCGGTGGCGATCGAGTCGTTCATCCACTGTGCAAATCCGGACCGGTTCATGAGCGAGGCCGCCTCGGTCTTGCGATCGGGCGGTCGGCTGGTGCTATGTGACGATTTCCTCGCCGCCCCGGCCCTCGATGCCGGGCCCCGCACCCGCGCGCTGCTCCAAGAGTTCAAGAGCGGCTGGCACGCTGGCACGCTCGAGACGGTCGACGCTGTCGACGAGATCGCGCGGCACTACGGGTTCGCGCTCACCAGCGACACGAACCTCAGCCCCCGCCTCGAGCTCGGCCGTCTGCGCGACCGCGCGCTCGCGCCACTCGTTCGCCTCGGAAAGAGGGCGTGGGGGCAGAGCAAGTACTTCCAGGCGCTGCTGGGAGGCGACGCATTGCAACGCTGCCTGCGAAGCGGGCTAATTCAGTATCGATTTGTGGTCTGGACCGCGGCCGGAAGCGCGTCCGTCTGACCGCCGTGACGACGGAACAATCAACGCTGCTCAAGCTGGTACAAAGAACCATAGCCGCCGCCCAGTAAGAGAATGCTACTGGCCGTCACCACGGGCACGACCTCAATGGGTATTCCTGTCGGCGCGAGACCGACGAGCACCAGCCACACGAAGACAAACAATCACGTCACGAATCCTACGAGCACTGCGAACACGCAGATCATCCAGAGCGTGCCGCATGGTTCCTGGTTTGGTGTCGTCCTGAACCCGGTTACCGAAAAGTTCGGCCGCCTTAGCAGCGGTGCCAGCACGCGCTTTGACGGAGTCGCCCGTCGTAGCATGAACAACTGTGGTGAGTTTGCTGTCGACGGGAGATTGAGCCGCGTTGGAGTACAGCTCGACGGATCTGGACCTGTCAGCGGCGCCCACGTGGTAGACCCTTGGCACTCTTCGACTCACTCGGATTCGTGATTGGCTCGTGGCGCCCTGCGCAACCGCACACCGCGGTCAGTCGAAAGGCTCTTTCGGCATTGTCAACCATCCCTCCCGAAGGACACGACCCAGATCGTGGATGCCTCGTGCGACGACCCGCGACTTTCAAAGTGTCGCGTCGGCCTTGGGTTTAGGCATCAGGTAGAGGTGAAGCGCACTGCCAGGCCATGGTGGGACAGTGGTCACGAAAGATCGTGTGATCCGCGATGACGAGCACGTGAACGCGGTCTCGTGACAACGGGTCGCCCCCGGTCTCACCTGGTCAAGAGCGGTATACTCCCGCCTCTGCGGTACTGAAGGGGACAAGGACCATGAGACGCACACTGCTGGCGACCGGTACGGTGACCGCCTGTCTCCTGAGCGCGGGTGTGGCAACCGCGCAAATCGGCGCCACGAACGGGGAATGGCCGACCTACGGCGGCGACCTCGGGCACACGCGCTACGCCCCACTCGAGCAGATCACCGCGGACAACTTCAGCGAGCTGGAGGTCGCGTGGCGATTCAAGACGGACAACCTCGGGCCGCGGCCAGAGTTTCGGTTCGAATCGACACCGCTGATGACGAATGGCATGCTGTACTCGACTGGCGGATCGCGGCGCGCGGTCGTGGCGCTCGACGCGGCGACCGGAGAGCTGAAGTGGGTGTACAGCCTCAACGAAGGCTCGCGCGGCGAGGCCGCGCCGCGGCGGCTGTCGGGCCGGGGGCTGGCCTACTGGGCGGGAGGGTCTGACGGCGAGGACGAGCGAATCCTCTATGTCACCCCTGGCTACCGCCTGATTGCGCTCGACGCGAAGACAGGCCGCCCTGTGCCCGAGTTCGGCGAGGACGGCATCGTCGATTTGAAGCGCGAGAACGACCAGCAAATCGATCTGATCACCGGCGAGGTCGGGCTCCACGCGACGCCCACCGTGGCGAACAACGTGGTGATCGTCGGTGCAGCGCATCGGACGGGGGGGAACCCCCGCAGCCGGCGCAACGTGAAGGGCTACGTCCGTGGCTACGACGTGCGAACCGGGGAGCGTCTGTGGATCTTTCACACCATCCCGCTGCCGGGCGAGTACGGGCGGGACACCTGGTTGAGCGATTCCGCGGAGTACACCGGCAACGCCGGCGTCTGGGCGCAGATCTCGGTCGATGCGGAGCTCGGGCTCGCCTACCTGCCGGTCGAGGCTCCGACGGGCGACTACTTCGGCGCCAATCGGCCCGGCAACAACCTGTTCGGCGAAAGCCTGGTCGCCGTCGACCTGCAGACGGGCGAGCGGCGCTGGCACTACCAGCTTGTCCACCACGGAATCTGGGACCACGACATCCCATGCGCGCCGATACTCATCGACATCACGCTGAACGGGCGGACGGTGAAAGCCGTCGCGCAGCCGACCAAGCAGGCCTTCCTCTACGTCTTCAACCGGGAGACAGGTGAGCCGATCTGGCCCATCGAGGAGCGGCCCGTCCCGGCGGGCGACGTGCCAGGCGAGTGGTACGCGCCGACGCAGCCGTTCCCCACCCGGCCGGCCGCGTACGACCGCCAAGGCGTGACGGTCGACGACCTGATCGACTTCACCCCAGCGCTCCGCGCAGAAGCCGTGGAGCTCGCGTCGCACTACAAGATGGGGCCGATCTTCACCCCGCCGGTCGTGAGCCGACTAGAGGGCCCGCTCGGGATCCTCATGGCGCCTGCGGCCGGCGGCGGCACGAACTGGCCGGGGGGTTCGTACGATCCTGAGTCGCACATCCTCTATGTCTCATCGAATAGCTCGCTCGGCGGTCTCGGCATCGTGCCGCCGGACCCTGGCCAGTCGGATATGGAATTCATCCAGGGTAACGCCATCACCGGTCCTCGGCGGACTGGCGGCGCCGGTTCGGCGGCCGGCGGCGGACGGACGGAAGCAAGTGCGAGCTCCTCGCCGCGCGGCGACCGCAGACTCGTCAACCTGAGCGTCCAGGGTCTGCCGCTCCTGAAACCGCCGTACGGACGGATCAGCGCCATCGACATGGACCGGGGTGAGATCATCTGGCAGATTGCTCACGGTGAGACGCCCGATCGGGTCAAGAATCACCCGGCGCTGCGCGATCTCGACCTCCCTCGCACGGGGCAGCCGGGGAGCGTCGGTACGCTTGTGACCTCGACGCTCCTCATCGCCGGCGAAGCAGACTACAACACGACCCCCGACGGCCGTGGCGCGATGTTGCGAGCGTATGACAAGGCGACCGGGACGGAAGTGGGGGCGGTCTATATGCCGGCGCCGCAAAGCGGGTCGCCGATGACCTACATGCTGGACGGAAGGCAGTACCTCGTGATTGCCATCAGCGGCGGCATCTACTCTGGTGAGTTGCTCGCGTTTAGCGTGCCAGCGGACTAATCTCGGGACAGGCACAGCCGCTCGATGTGATCCAGAACAGCGCAGTGGCGACCGCCACGATGGACGCGAGCGAAGCCCCCGAGCAAGCCGAGCGCCAGTCACCCCAAGCCGTTCAGGTTCAGGCCCGTGATACCAACCGGCGGCACCGATGACCTCTATCTGCGGCGCGAGGGCATCCCAGTCTCGGGGTCAGCGGGATCTTCGGTGACGCCGATGACGTGCGCGCGCACGGCCAGGACGAGCGGATCCGGATCGATCACTTCTACGAAGGACAGGAGTTCCTCTATCGGTTGGTGAAGGCGCTCGCGGACGGCTCGTAAGCGATCAAGGCGTGCGCGCGACGAGCGTAACGAGACGTCGCAATCGATCAGGCAGTGAGACACTATTGAACACGGGTCGGGACCTTGAGCTCAGCGCGATGGCAGCGTATCCGCAAGACGCAATTTGATAAACGTCTGCCGTGTGACGCCGAGTCTCCTCGCCTCACGGTCGATCTCGCCCAAGAGATCCACCGGGAACTCGACGTTGACACGCCGCGTTTCTCGACCGGGGCGCCGGGCGGTGGCGAGGCCGAGGTGCGACGTCATGTCCACACCCGTAAAAAGACTCCACCTAATCCGAGATGACCGATCGATCCTCGGCACTTCGCAATCAGGATGACGCTTGCGATGCTGACGATGACGGTATTCGCGCCGATGGACAGCGTCAACGCGACGATGCCAGCGTACGTCGGCGACGTCACCAGGAGCCGGGCGCCTTACCGCAGGTCCTTGAGTAAGGTGCCCATCGCACCTGGCGCTCTCCCCGCTCCCCGCAGGGGATGCGAGCCGACGCCCCTCAACGTTCCGCCTTCGTCGGGAATGGCTGGCCGTACGTCGGCCAGGGCTTCGACCTTGCTTGCTGACCTGACGCGGGCGCGCCGTTTTCGGAACGTCAGAGGCCGGGCACAATGATCTCGTACACCACGTTCGCGCGGTCCCCGCTCACGTAGACCTTGCCCTCGCCTGCCGCGATGCCGTTGAAGATCCACGATTCCGGGAAGTTGGCCTGGGCAGGGGCGTGGATCTCCAGTCCATCCGCGAGCACCGTCCTGGCTCCGCTGTCCAGGTCGATGGCGATGACGCGTGCGGCGTCGGCTTCGACCAGGTACAGGCGGCCGTCGGACCCGATGTCGATCCCCTCAGGTCCCTCTAGCCCGTCGGCCACCAGACGCGGCGGCACGAGCGGCGCGCCGGAGACCCCGATCTGCAGGAGGCGACCACCGGCCCGATCAGTGACGAAGAGGTCCCCGTCCGCGGTGGCGAGACCGGTGGGGAGGCCGAGATCCGAGGCGATGGTCGAGCGCTCATCGGGAGACTCCGGGTGGACGTGCAGCACGCTTGCCGAGCCGAGTTCTGCCACGGCGATGCCGCCGCCGTACGCCAGCGCGTCGAGCGGCGCGGCGAAGCCCTCGAAGCGACTCTCGATGGCGCGCTCCTGAGGGTTCCAGATCTTGACCTGGTTGTCGAACCAGGTCGTCAGAATCAGCGTGTCTTCGTGGGGATGCACCGTCATGACCGACCCGATCTCGGAGACGCCGAGGACGTCCCGTTCGGCATCGAGCTCAACGCCGGAGACGGGGTCGAGCGCGCGAAGCGAGAAGAAGTCAGCCAGCCAGAGCCGCTCCGTCCCGCCAGTCGCATCGAGCGCCACCCCGCCGGGCATGATGAGCCCGCCGGGGCTCAGCGTCCGGTTGGTTTCCGGATCCAGCACCTCGACGACGAAGCCGTCGGCGAAGCTCGATACGAAGAGCCGATCGTCGTCGGAGAACGCCAGGTTGTCCGCGGAGGACGGCTGCACGCGTCCGACGACCTCCTTGGCGCCGTCGACGACGCGGACGATCTCGCCAGCCAGCGTGTCGAGCACGTGAAGCGCTCCCGTGGAATCGAACTTCACGGCGGCCGGGACGCCGAAACCGGTCGCCACCGACTCGACCTCACCGGTGTTAACGTCGACGCGCGCGACCTCGCCACGAAACCAGCGCGGGCCATAGAGGTAGCCGTCCGAACCCCAGTCCATCCCGTTGAGGCCGCAGCCCGGCCCCAGCTCTCCGTTGATGAGGCGTGGCTCGGTCTCACCGTCCGGATCCAGCTCCCAGAGACGGTCGTCGAAGAAGCACTGTGAGACGAAGAGGCGCCCGTCATCGGCGAAGGTGATAGGGTTCGGACCGGGTCCCAAACTCGCGATCACCTCGTTCGTGCCGTCGAGACGCCGGCGCCCCACCTCGCCGTAGAGGATGTCGGTCCAGTAGAGCGAGCCGTCAGGACCGAACGCGAGGTCATCGGGACCCATTACCCCTTGCCCTGGGCCGAGGCGTTCCTCGATCACTCCGGTCTCCGGGTCGAAGACCGCGATGACCGGGGTCACGACACTGGCGACGTAGAGCTTGCCGTCCGGTCCGAACAGCAGCCCGTTCGTGCCGCGGAACTGCGCCCCCGATGCGACGACCCGGACGGGCGACGATAACGGCTCGTTCGACGGAGAGGGTGGGGGCTGGCCGCCTCCACAGGCGGCGAGACCTGCAGTGAGAACCGTGCCGACGACCCCCGGAACATATAGTGCGAATCCTCTCATGCCGGCGTCTCTGGCCGTGAGGATTCCGTCACGCCGGGCGAGACCATCCGCCTGGCGGGTGTCACTTCGCCGCGTTTGCCACCGCGGCTTCTTCGACCCGCGCGCCAGCTAGGAGGTTCGTCATGCCGTAGTTCCCCTCATGGCACGCGTACTCGAACATCGGACTCGACGTCTTCGTCATCGGAATCGCGGCGGTCCAAGGGCGATCAAAGTTCTCGGGATCGTCGACGGTGAACTCGTAGAGAAGCGTGTCATCGTCGACGCGCGCGAAGCGCTCCACCAGTCGCAGACCGGCGCCCGCCCCGGTGAAGCCGGTCTCGCGGAGAAAGTTGGTCGTCTCGACGACCAGCACCTCGCCGTCCCAGTGGCCCCGCGCGTCCCCGGTCCACTGACGCACCTCGTCCGAGACGTGCGGCCGCCCGTCCATCGGAACGATCCGGGCGTTGTGTACCATTTCGTTGAGGATCGCGACGGTGTCAGGCGTTTGGATGATCTGGACGTTGTTGTTGTATGCGCTCGGCAGCATCGGCGGTCCCGAATTGAACCCGAGGATGCAGCGCTCCCAGATCGGTCGATCCTCCGGACCGGCGGGAATGCCGCCACCGAACGCGCCGGCGAGCGCCGCCGCGAACCGCTCACGCGCTGCCCGGCTCCTGGGGATCTTCCCATCCGTCGGATCCACGACCAAGGACGTCCGCCGATCCTCGGTCAGCTTGTCGCCGTAGTCCCACCAGAACTGGTTGTAGGCGTTGGCGACGTCGCGTTCGGCGCTGATACCGTCGGTCGCGCGGAGATCCTTGTCCTGTGCTTTCAGCGAGCTCGCTTCGTATTCCGCGGCTTCTTCTGCTGTCAGCACCGCTTTGTCCGCGAGCTCGTCGGGTCGCTCCAGTGGGGTAATGGTGCGGAAGTCCCAGATCCCCTGCAGGTCCGGATCACCCCACGAGGTGCGGGATGCCGCCGCCGGGACGATCTCAGCCGTGAGCCCCTGACCCGCCACCTGGAACGGCGCCAGCATCACGACTGCGAGAATCATCACCGCCGCGACAGATCGAGTTCTCATCGGCACCTCCAGTGAACGTCCCCTCGACTCCGAGTTCGCGAAGCCCCAGTATACGTCTGGACATCGAGACGCACGACCGGCGGCACGGGACTGCGGCTACCGCAAGCTGCTGCCGTCCCCGGAAGGGAGACCGAAGGTGTAGATGACGTTACCGGCCGCGATCGTCACGAATTGCTCGCCATCGACGGCATAGGTCATCGGCCCGGCGCGCACCTGGGCACCCACAGACATGTGCCACAGCTCGCGGCCGCTGACGGCATCGAGCGCATAGAAGTAGCCATCGACGCTGCCGCCGAAGACGAGGTCACCGGCGGTCGTCAGGAGCCCAGCCCACGTCTGCGGCTGGACGCGGTATTCCCACCGCCGATCACCGGTGCGTGGATCGATGGCCCGCACCGCGCTGGTGTACTCGTCAACCGGCAACGGGCGCGTCTGGCCGCCGCCGATGAAGCGGTCCCCCTCGACGTACTCCTCGTCACGGATGAAGAATTCCGCCTCGCCGTCGTAGGCCATCACGTAGAACAACCCGGTCCGCGGGCTATACGCGGGCGACATCCAGTTGGTGCCGCCCGCCGCGGGCGGGGAGACCACGGTCCCGTCCACGCTCGGAAACATGTCGGGCGCGCGGATCGGTCGACCATTCGCGTCGAGCCCTTCGGCCCAGGTCTGGCGCGCGAACGGCTTGCCGACCAGGTACTCACCGGTCTCGCGGTCGATCGTGTAGTAGAAGGCGTTACGGTTCGCCCACATCATTACCTTGCGCCGTTCACCGGCGACGTCGAGGTCCGCCAGAATCGGCACCTGGATCGCGTCCCAGTCATGCACGTCGTGGGGCGTGAACTGGAAGTACCACGCCATCTCACCCGTATCGCCGTCGAGCGCCAACGCGGAGTCGGCGTACAGGTTATCGCCGAGCCGGACGTCACCGTTGTAGTCCGGACCGGGATTGCCCGTACCCCAGTAGACCAGATTGAGATCCGGATCGTACGAGCCGGTGATCCAGGTCGGCGAGCCACCGGTGCGCCACGAGTCGCCCGACCAGCTCCGGTTGTCAGGATGATCGGGTCCGGGAATGGTATAGGTCCGCCACATTCGATCGCCTGTTTCGGCCTGATACGAGTCGAGGAAGCCACGGATGCCGAACTCGCCGCCCGCGATGCCGGTGACGACCTGGTCCTTGACGACGAGTGGCGCCGCGGTCTTGCTGTAACCACCGCGATGGTCCGCGACCTCACGGTTCCAGACGAGGTTGCCGGTTCGTGCGTCGATCGCCACCAGGTGCGCGTCGAGCGTACTCATGTAGAGCGTCTCATCGAGGATCGCGACGCCACGATTGTTGCGGCCGCAACAGATCCGGAGGTCGTCCGGCAGCTCGTGCTCGTAGCGCCAGTACGACCGCCCACTCGCCGCGTCGAGCGCCACGACGTTGCTCGGGGCCTCGGTCACGAACATCACACCGTCCACGACCAGCGGCGTCGTCTCGGCGCGATCAATCGCCGACAGCTGATGGGCCCACTTGAGCTCGAGCTGGCCCACGTTTCGGCTGTGGACCTGGTCGAGCCCGCTGTAGCGCTGGCTGTCGAAGGTCCCCCCGTACATGAGCCAGTTATGAGGCTCGGTGGCGGCGTTCACAAGACGCTCCCAGGTCACGGGCGAGAACGAAGGCACCGTGCCACCAGCCGCGGTGGTTGACGTCTGGCCGGCCACCGGTTGAACCAACGCGAGCACCGCCACGACCATCGCGAGTCGCTTCATCACCTGGGCTCCTTACTGTTCGCCCGTGTTGCACGCAGCCGCCTGCGGGTACATCATATGCTTACAGATATTTAGCGGCGCGTCCGAGGAGGATCATCAGATGAGCTATCGAAATCTTGCTACCGCACTGGCGGTGACTGCGGTCGTGGCGATGTCACCACTGGTCGCCAAAGCACAGTCGACGGACGCGGGCCAGACGCCCCGGACATCGTGGGGTGCGCCCGACCTGGGCGGCGTGTGGGACTTCCGCACGACCACGCCGCTGGAACGCCCGGACGAGCTCGCCGGGAAGACGGAGCTGACGGCGGAAGAAGCGGCGGCGCAGAAAGCGCGGGCGAGCGAGTTTCTGGTTGACCGGCCGCCGCAAGAAGGTGACCCGGGCGCGTACAACGTGTTCTGGTTCGACACGCCGGGCCTGGTCGACGACCGCCGTACGTCGCTGATCACCGACCCTCCAGACGGGAAGCTCCCACCGCTCACGCCGAACGCGGTGAACCAGGTCGGCTCACTCTTCGAGGACGTCGCGGGGCCCCTGCCGATTCGCTACCGCGCGGGCGGGAGCGGCGTGGACGGGCCCGAGGATCGCGGCCTCGCCGAGCGGTGCCTGTTGGGGTTCGCGAACGGGCCGCCGTTGACCCCCGGTGGCTACAACCAGAACGTCCAGGTGTTCCAGACCCCCGACCACGTGGTCATTCTCAACGAGATGGTGCACGACCCACGCATCGTGCCGCTGGACGGGCGCGCGCATCTGCCGGACGACATGCAGCAGTGGAACGGTGACGCGCGCGGGCACTGGGAAGGGGATACGCTGGTCATAGAAAGCACCAACTTCAGCGACAAGACCGGGGCCTTCAACCCCAACGCCCTGGCGGCGATGGGTACCGGTGATAACCTCCGCTTGATCGAGCGTCTGACGCGGGTCAATGCTGACGTGATGCGCTACGAGTTCACGGTCCATGACCCGACGACGTTCACCCGACCGTTCACGGCGGCGATCCCGATGCGAAAATCTCCGGCACCCATCTTCGAATACGCGTGTCACGAGGGGAATTACGGCTTGCTGAACATCCTACGCGGCGCGCGGGAGGATGAGCAGACTACGGCCCAGCAGTAGGTCGACGCAGTTGGGAGCGGCCGCGTGGGTTCGGGGCCGAGCCCGTCGGCAGGCTAACGGGCACAGCCAGAGCGTGTAAGGTCCGGGGCGAAGCCCCGTCAACAGAAAGAGGACATCACATGAGCCATCGATATCTTGTTACCGCGCTAGCGGTGATCGCGGTCGTGGCGCTGGCACCAGTGGGTGTCGCGGCGCAGTCGACCGACGCGTCGGCAACGCCTCGGACGTCGTGGGGTTCGCCAGATCTCGGCGGCGTGTGGGACTTCCGCACGACGACGCCGCTTGAGCGCCCTGACGAGCTCGCTGAGAAGATCGAGTTAACGGCGGAGGAAGCCGCCGCCCAGAAGGCACGGGCCCGCGAGCAGCTTGTTGACCGGCCGCCGGAGGCAGGCGACCCGGGTGGGTACAACGTGTTCTGGGTAGACACCCCTGGGCTCGTCGATGACCGGCGCACGTCGCTGATCGTCGACCCGCCGGATGGGAAGCTCCCGCCGCTCGTCGCGGGAGCGGTCCATCAGATCGGGTCCCTAGCAGAGGATGTCCCGGGCCCTGGGCTGGTCAGATATCGTGCGGGCGGGAGTGGCGTGGACGCGCCGGAAGATCGCGGTATCGCGGAGCGGTGCATCCTGGGGTTCGCAAACGGGCCGCCGCTGACACCCGGAGGGTACAACCAGAACATCCAGCTGTTTCAGACGCCTGACCATGTGGTGATTCTCAACGAGATGGTGCACGACCCGCGCATCGTCCCTCTTGATGGTCGCGCGCACCTACCGGGCGACGTGCAACAGTGGAACGGGGATGCCCGTGGGCATTGGGACGGCGATACGCTGGTTATCGAAAGCACGAACTTCAACGGTAAGACGGCGAGCTTCACGCCCAATGCCATGGTGGCGATGGGCACTGGTGAGCACCTCCGTTTGATCGAGCGCCTGACGCGGGTCAACGGCGATGTGCTGCGCTACGAGTTCACGGTCCATGACCCGACGACGTTCACCAGACCGTTTACAGCCGCCATTCCGATGCGGAGGTCGGACGTGCCGATCTTCGAGTACGCGTGTCACGAGGGGAACTACGGTTTGCTGAACATCCTGCGAGGCGCACGGGAAGACGAAGCCGCAGCGGCGGCTCAGCAGTAGTCGACGCCCCGTCCAAGACTAGACGTACTGAACGGGTTCGTCTACGGCCCGCTCTTCGAGCCGCTTACGCTCGTCGACGACGGCAAGCATGGGACGATCCTGATGCTGGGTGCCGGAGGCGGGGCCAACTGGACGGGAGGCGGGGTGGATCCGGAGACCGGGTGGCTGTATGTACCGTCACATATGCGCCCCCATGCTATCCAACTGGAACCGCCCGATCCGAGCCGGTCTTATTTCCGCTACGTCCGCGGCAGGGCACGGGGATCCAGGGCCCTCGGGGCCTCCCCCTCTTCAAACCGCCGTATTCACGCCTGAGCGCATTCGACCTGAACGGGGGCACGCTCGAGTGGATGGTCCCACTGGGGGATGGGCCGTGCCAGAACGTCATTGACCTCGGGATTGCCGATCCCGGCCCGCTCGGCGGTGGATTCTACACCGGGCGCTGGTGACCAAGACCTTGCTCTTTCTCGGCCTTCGCGGCGACGATGCGCCGGACCTCGGCTTCGGCAACGCCGACGCGACTCGATCGACGACGCCGTTGCTGCATGCGTACGACAAGGCGACCGGCAACCTGCTGCAGGCGGTGGCGCTCGACGTGCCCCCGACCGGAACACCGATGACCTATCTGCACGAGGACACCCAGTACCTCGTGCTGGCATATGGCACGGGCGGCGTTGCCGGTTTGATCGCGCTGGCGGTGGAGTAGCGTGTGAGAACCTGTCTCAAGCGGGCACCGAGTATCGACCATCGACGCGTGAAGCGGTGCTGGACGGCGTCGAGAAGGACGACTGCCGCGAGTCCGAATACAAAGACGAGTACGACACCGAAGGCGCCGAACGGCGCAGCCGTGTGCGGCTCCACCTGAAACCCGGGCAACGTCGGCACCCTACGCTTGAGTTGGAACGGCTGTCACGTCACCGGAGCGGATCGCGATTCTCCCCATCGAATCCGGATCCACATCCGGCGGTGCACAGGGTCGCTGGATCGGGACCACGGCCTTCGGCGAAC
>CAZYFH010000062.1:0-14792 GCA_964646815.1 uncultured Vicinamibacteraceae bacterium
GTAGCCCAATCTCTTCTAGCGCGCGCGCGACACCAAACCCCGTAGCGCGCACCTTCTCGGGTGTCACGAACACATCGCGCAGGTGGAGGCCACCATGCAGCACCTCCCGCTCGTGCGCCGCGTCGACCGCGCTCGCCAACTGTCCGACGAAGTTCAGCGCGCGTTCGGGGAGAGCGGGAGCGTAGTGCCGCATCGCCACATCGAGCGACTCGGCCGCCACGTACTCCTGCGCCAGATACGGAATTCCGGCTTCGAGACCCGCTGCGAGCGGCGTCACGATAGCCCGATGCGAGAGCCCGGCGTCGACGAGACGCCGCAAAGCCTCAGCGAGTCTCTCCGCCGACTCGGGGGTGAGATCGAGGTGGAACGCCTTCACCGCGACGAGACGATCGCTGCCGGGGTCGTACGTCCGAAACACAGGGCCGAGAACGCCCACCCCGATCTGATGCATCACCCGGAACGGACCGAATGCACCAGGGGCGGTAAACGAGCTTCCGTCCTCGCGTGTCAGTGGTGGAAACCTCCGGCTGGAAGCCAGATAGTACCATGGAAATGCTGTCGTTTCAACACGTTCGCGAGGCGCCACGAGCTCGCTTGACACCACGCAACCCGTTTGGAAGAGTACGGTGAGAGTGCTCACCGACGTTTCGGACTCGCTTGCTTCCGCTTCGGGTATCGCGATCGATCTTCGCCGCCTGCCGTGGGCCGGGCCTCTAGTGCGCGACTACTGTCACGCGTTCGAGCGGCTCGAAGCCTTCTACGCCGGCTCGCCGACCGGCGCGACAAGCTGGTCCGACGCGATCGCGAGGCGTCGGAGCCAGCCGCCCGCACCCGGCATCAGCGATGTCCTGGTGGCCCAGCTCGCTGCTCGCGGTGCACCGGCCGAGGCGCGGGCCGCCGCCGAACGCCTTGCTGAGCCCGGCGCGCTCGCGGTTCTCACGGGGCAGCAGGCCGGTCTCTTCGGCGGACCATTGTTCACCCTGCTCAAAGCGCTGACGGCCGTCCGCCTCGCACGCAAGCTGGCCCTTGAGCACGACGCCACCGTCATTCCCATCTTCTGGGTCGACGCGGAAGACCACGACCTCGACGAAATCCGCAGCTGCACCGTGCTCGACTCTGACCTCGCGCTCCAGCGCGTCACGCTCGACCTCGGAACACCGCCGGGGACTTCGGCCGCCTCCGTCCAGCTCACAGGCTCGATCCGCGAGGCCACGGCCAGGTTGCGGGCCCTCTTGCCACCGACCGAGTTCACCGCCGACCTCATCACGCGTCTCGACGCCGCATATGCCGAGGGCACCCGCCTCGTCGAAGCGTTCGCCCGATGGATCGACACGCTGGCGGGCGCCTCGGGCCTCGTCGTCTTCGACGCGTCGGACGCGGCCGCCAAGCCCCTCGTCCAGTCGGTGTTCGCGCGCGAGCTTCAGGGAACTGGCGAAACGGCGAGACTGGCTGCGGCGGCCGGGGCCGAGCTGGTGACACGCGGCTACCACGCGCAGGTGGAGCCGTCATCCGACGCCGTCGCGTTGTTTCAGCTCGACGGGGCGCGTGAACCGATCCGATTGCGCAGCAGCGGATTCATGGTCGGCGACCGGCCGGTCGGAACCAAATCGCTGATGCACGAGGTGGAAACCCACCCGGCACGTTTCAGCCCTAACGTGCTCCTGCGGCCGATCGTGCAGGACGCACTGTTTCCGACAGTGGCCTACGTTGCCGGCCCGAACGAGCTCGCCTATCTGGGCCAGCTCCGCGACGTCTACGCGAGATTCGGCGTGCCAATGCCGGTCATTCAGCCGCGTACGAGTGCGACGATCGTCGACGCGGCCACCCTGAAGTTCCTGCGCCGCTACGAGGTCGCCTTCGAACACCTACAGCCACGTGACGATGTCACACTCAATCGCCTCCTCGCGTCCCGGATGCCAGACGAGATCGAGCACACGCTGAGGGACACCGAGACGGCAATAGCCGAACGCCTGGCCAGCCTCGAGCACGCGGTGCCCACCATCGACCCCACACTGGCAGGTGCGGTGCAGTCGACGAAGTGCCGCATGGAGCGAGACCTGCGCAACCTGCGCGGTAAGATTATTCAGGCCGCCAAGCGGCGTAGCGACACGCTTCGGCGGCAGTTCCATCGGGCCCGAGCCCAGACGTTCCCCGACGGGACACCCCAGGAGCGGGGCATCAGCGCGGTCTACTTCCTCAACCGCTATGGCGACGCGTTCGTCGAGCGACTGTTGGCGGATCTCCCGCTCGACCCAGGGCAGCACTGGCTGCTGTTGGTGTAGCCGGCGGCGACGTGACTCCGTCGCGGTATACTTGGGAAGGCTCAACTATAGTCGGGACAAGCACTTGTACCAGAGACTCGTCGCAGCCGGACTGCTCGCCGGACTCGGGTGGCCTGCCTGCACCGAGTCGCCGGCCAACGCACCGGCGTCCGTGGCACCTGTTGTGTCCGCCGTGGATCCGGTGCCCACCTCGCTGCCCGAGGTGGTCGCGCACGTCAACGGCACAGCCATCGCCCGCCGCGAGTTCGAGCGAGCCGTGCAATCGGCGGAAGTACAGGCCGGCCAGGTCGTCCCGCCGCAGTTCCGCAACGAAGTGTATCGGCGCGTGCTGGACCGATTGATCGACTTCCACCTGCTGCTCCAGGAATCGCGTGCCCGCGAGCTCGCCGTCGACGAGAACGCGGTCGAAGCGGAGATCGCGCGCGTCGTCGCGAGGTTCCCCTCCGAGGCCACGTTCGAGGAACAGCTGGACGAGTGGCAGTCGACGCTCGACGAGGTTCGGGAGGAAGCGCGCAAGGACCTCCTGATCGCCAAGGTCATCGAAATCGAGGTTGTGCCCCAACTGGCACTCGATGAGGAGGCCGTGCGGGCGTTCTATGACCAGCACCCGGCCCAGTTCGCGGAAGACGACGCCGTGCGGGCACGCCACATCCTGATCGAGACGGCGCCCGATGCGGACCCCGCCGAACGGAAAGCCGCGAGGACTCGCGCCGCCGCAGTGCGCCAACAGGCGCTCGCCGCGAAGACCGACTTCGGGGGGCTGGCGCGCGAGCACTCGGACGACGTCGCGACTGCCGAATCCAGCGGGGACCTCGGCTTCGTGGTGCGTGGGCAGACCGCTGAGCCGTTCGAGGTCGCCCTGTTCGCCCTTGAGCCGGGCGGCGTCAGCGAGGTCGTCGCGTCGCCGTTCGGTTTCCACGTCATCAAGGCGGTCGAGCGGCGGGAAGGGCGCGTGATTCCGTTCGACGAGGCGAGCGGTCAGATCCGCCTGCTACTGCTCGACCAAGCCCGCCAGGTGCTCACGGTCGAGTTCATTGCGCGCCTCCGCGAAGCCGGCGAGATCGAGATCCATATATGAACGAAGAGGTCTTTCGTGCGGTCGGGGAGACGCTGGAACGCGGGGAAGTGGCTGCGCTGGTGACCATCATCCGCACCCAGGGATCGACCCCACAGCGGGTTGGGGCGAAGATGCTCGTCTTTCCCGACGGCCGATCCGTTGGAACGATCGGCGGCGGATGCTACGAGCACGACGCGTTCTGGAAGGCGCGCCACGCGCTCGAAACGCGGCAGCCGCTCGTCGCGAAATACGAGCTCACCGACGACCTCGCCGAGGAATCGGGGCTCATCTGCGGGGGACAAATGGAGGTCTATATCGAGCCCTTGGAGTCGTCGCCGCACCTGTATCTCATCGGTGGCGGGCACGTCGCCTACCATCTTGGCCAGCTCGCAACCTCCGTCGGGTTCCGGATTCACGTGCTCGACGACCGCGAGAAATTCGCCAACGCCGATCGATTTCCGGACGCGGTCGAGGTCGCGGTCGACACGATCCCCGCCTGGCTGGAGCGCGCGACGATTCCTTCACACGCGTACGCGGTGATCCTCACCCGCGGTCATCTTTATGACCTCGACGCCCTCCGCGCCCTAGCGAAACGCGACCTGCGGTATCTCGGGCTCATCGGTAGTCGCGCGAAAGTGGCACGCCTCTACGAGGCGCTTCGCGACGAAGGACTGTCGGTCGACAACATCGATCGGATCCATGCACCGGTCGGACTCGACATCGGCGCGGTCACGCCGCAGGAGATCGCCGTCAGCATTCTCGCGGAGCTCATCGCCGTCAAGTATGGCAAGCTCGCCCGCGACACCGAGACGGCCGACGCGACGGTGCGATCGCTGCGATGGGCGCCGCGATTTACCGAGGCGGCGCCGGTGACTGCCGACGAGTAGCAGCTCCTGGTCGTCAAGGGCGCGTGAGGCGACTGCTATAATGCGACCTGAATCATGACACCACGGTCCGGCACGCGTGCTCGCGCGGCAGGCGGGCTACCTGCGCGCTCACAAGCCATCCTCGCAGCGCTCGTCAAGCATTACATCGATACCGGGGAGCCGGTGTCGTCGCTGTGGCTGGCGGAACACGCCGACGTCGCGCTGTCCTCGGCCTCCGTGCGAAGCATCACCTCGCAACTCGAACAGCTCGGCTTTGTTGACCAACCGCACACCTCGGCCGGCCGCGTGCCGACGGACCGCGGGTATCGGTACTTCGTCGACCTGCTGCTCGAGAATCGGCGCGATCCGCGGCCGACCCTCGCGGTTGAAGCACGACTTCGCCAGGCCGGCACGGTCAGCGACGTGCTCTCAAACGTGTCGCACGAGCTGTCGATGGCATCGCATCACCTGGCGTTCGCGCTGATGCCACGTGTCTCCGCCGGCACGTTTCGCCACATAGAGTTCGCGCCGATCGATGGCACGAAGATTTTGGTAATCGTCAGCACCCAGGACGGTGAGCTCGCCCACAAGGTGATCGACCTCGGTGAGCCGACCGACCGTGCCGCGCTGAACCAGGGTGCCAACTACCTCAACCAGGAGTTCGCAGGGCTTCTGTTGTGGGACGTCCGCACAGCCGTCATCGAGCGGCTCAGGCAGGAGCGGATGCTATACGACCAGCTGCGCTCACGCGCGCTCCGTCTCGCCAGCTCGACGCTCGAAGACATGGTGCCGCGCAACCAGCTGTTCGTAGAGGGCGCTGGGTTTCTCGCCGAGGTGTTGTCCGACGGCGAGGATCGCGTCCCGCTCGGGACGCTGCGCACGCTGCTTACCATGACCGAGCGCAAGGACCTGCTCGTGCGCTTGCTGAACGAGTACATCGAGGGCCCCGATCTCACGGTGGTAATCGGCACCGAGCACGCCTCGCCAGAGATGCAGGACTTCAGCCTCGTGACCTCGACCTACTTCGATGGCTGGCGCACCGGCAGCATCGGCGTCATCGGACCGCGCCGGATGCGCTACTCGCGCACCATTGCTGCGGTTGACCGGGTGTCCCGCGCCGTGAGCCGTGTCCTCGTCGCTCAAGCGACATCGTCGGACCATGACAAACGACGCGAAACGGGAACCGTCTGACGGCACACTCACGGAGAACGAACCAGCCGACGCTACCCCCGGCCAGACGCCCGACGCGGGGGGGAGCGACGAGCCGGACGCCGCGAGCCAGCGCGACGAGTATCACGACCTGCTGCTCCGCAAGACCGCCGAGTTCGACAACTATCGCAAACGCATCGATCGAGAGCGTGTCGAGCGGACTCGCGCCGCCGCCGCGGATCTTCTCGAGGAGCTGCTGCCGTTGGTGGATGATCTCGAGCGGGCACTCCGCGTTAAGGCCGACGACACGACTGCTGCGGCGTATCGCGAGGGCGTCGAGCTCATTCATCGCCAACTGCTCGAGTTGCTTCGGAAGCGGGGCGTTACTCCCATCGAGACGACCGGACGCGACTTCGACCCCCACGTCCATCAGGCCGTGGCGCACGAGTTGAGCGCCGAGCATCGCGAGGGCGAGGTGATCGACGAGTTCCGACGCGGCTACATGCTCGGCGAACGATTGTTGCGGGCCGCCATGGTCCGGGTGGCCAAGGCGTGAGCAAGCGCGACTACTACGACGTGCTCGGCGTTCCGCGCGACGTGGACGAGACACAGCTCAAGAGCACGTATCGCAAGCTCGCGCTCAAGTATCATCCCGACCGCAATCCGGGTGACCAGACGGCCGAGGAGCACTTCAAGGAGGCAGCCGAGGCCTACGCCGTGCTCGCGGACGCCGACAAACGGGCACGGTATGATCAATTCGGCCACGCGGCCGTCGGCGGCGCGAGTGGCAGCCCCGGCATCGACCCGACGATCTTCGCGGATTTCAACGACATCTTCGGAGGCCTCGGTGACCTGTTCGGCGGCGGCCGCCGCCGGCACGGTCCGCACCGGGGCTCGGATCTGCGCTACGACCTCGAGATCGCGTTCGAGGAAGCGGCCAACGGCACGGAAACGACACTGCAGATCCCGCGGGCCGAGCCCTGCGGGGCATGCGCCGGGTCGGGCGCCGCCGCGGGATCGAGCCCGGAGGCCTGTTCGCAGTGTCGTGGCCACGGGCAAGTGCGATATCAACAGGGCTTCCTGACGGTCGCCCGCACGTGCGGACAGTGTCGCGGCACCGGGAAGGTCATCCGGACCCCCTGCCCCGAGTGTCGTGGCGCCGGGCGCATCGAGCAGGAGCGGAAGCTCACGGTCAAAGTGCCGGCCGGCATCGCCACGGGTCAGCGTCTCAGGCTCTATGGCGAGGGCGAGCATGGTAACGCCAGCGGGCAACCAGGCGATCTCTACGTCGTGGTGCACGTCAAGGACCACGAGTTTTTCCACCGCGAGGGCGAGGACCTGTGGTGTGCGATTCCGGTTACATACCCGACGTTGGTGCTGGGCGGCACGATCTCGGTGCCCACACTCAACGGGAAAGAGACACTCCATATTCCCAAGGGCACGCAGGCCGACGCGCGGTTCCGCGTCCGGGGCAAGGGCCTGCCGCACGTGTCTGGCCGTGGCCACGGTGATTTGTACGTCACGATCAGGGTCGACGTGCCCAACTCGGTCTCGCGTGAGCAGAAGGACCTCATCGCAGAACTCGACAAGACGATGCCGCAGCGCACGTCCGAGCCGAGCCGGCCGACCGATGCGACCGGCGAGGACCGTCCGTTCTTCGAGCGCGTCAAGGACATCTTTGGGTGAGGACCGGCCCTCACCCAACATCGAGTGCCGGCCGGCCGGCACTCGATATTAGGCTCCCGACAGACGCCGCGGCGCTTCCCGCGCTGCTGGAGGCGCTACTCGACGACTTCCATCCGTTCGCCATTCAGGAGCACGATTGCGGACGGCAGGCGGGCGTCGTGGCGCGCCGCGTCTACTTCTTCACGCCAGACGACCGGGACGACGCGCGAGACGCCGTCACGCGCGCGCTTGGGCCTGACGGCGCCGAAGCGTACGCGGTGGAGGTGCCTGACGACGGGTGGGCCATGCGCGCACAAGCCGGCCTTCGCGCGGTACGCGTGGGCAACCTGGTCGTCGCGCCGCCCTGGGATCTCCCGCCCGACGCCGCGTTCGACCGCCGTGCGGTCATCGTGATTCAGCCGTCGATGGGGTTCGGCACTGGACATCACGCGTCGACCCGGCTGTGTCTCCGAGCACTCCAGGCCGGCGGCGTTGTCCCAGCCGAGACAACGGCGCTCGACCTGGGTACGGGGTCAGGCATCCTCGCGATTGCGGCCGCCAGGCTCGGCGCGAGTGAGGTGCTCGCCGTCGATCGCGACGAGGATGCGCTCGCAAATGCCAGTGATAACATCGCGCGTAACGACGTCGTGTCGGTGGTCCACCTGCGTCACACTGACGTGCGGGCCGTCGATGCGCGCTTGTGCGGATTGGTGACGGCCAACCTCACGGGTTCGTTCCTCGTGCGACACGCTGCGCAGTTGGCGCGGTACGTACGACCAGGCGGCCATCTCGTCGCCGGAGGCCTGACGACCCACGAGGAGACCGACGTCCGCACCGCGTTCGCGCCGACCCTATCCCCCGCCGCGCGCGACCTCGAAGACGGCTGGGTCACGCTGACGCTGCGTCGTAAGAGCGCCGACTCGGCCGCTTCCGAGTGTCATCGGTAAATCCCGTGCATCGGTTCTTTGCGCCCGACGCCAACCGAATCTCGGCGACGGTGCAGTTGCCACCCGATGAGGGCCGACATCTCGCCCGTGTGCTCCGCCTCGCCGCTGGGGACACTGTCTATGTATTCGACGGTCGCGGACACGAGCATGCCGCGGTCGTCACCGACGTGGACCGCGAGCGCGTGACCGTGCGAACCGGCGCCGCGGTGGTACCAACGCCCGAAGCCGGTGTGCGCGTGAGGCTCGCGGTCGCGCTGCTGAAGCGACGAAAGCTGGATGAGGTCGTGCGCGACGCCACCATGCTCGGCGCATCGGTGGTGACGCCGCTGCTCACGGCGAACACCGCCAGGCCGGTCAACACGCAGCGACAAACAGCACGGGTGCGGTGGACCGGAATCGCCGTGGCCTCCGCCAAGCAGTGCGGACGCGCCGTGGTGCCGCATATCGACGACCCGACGACGTTCGAGCGCTTCGTTCAGACCGCCCCAGTAGACGAGCTTCGGCTGTTGCTGGTCGAACCGACCGCCGCGGCTGATACCGGCGGGACGGTGTCGGTGAGGGCTCTCTCAACCGCCCGGCGGCCGGCGACGGCGACCGTGGCGATCGGTCCGGAGGGTGGGTGGACGCGCGCGGAGCGAAACCTTGCCGTGGACGCGGGCTTCCGCACCGTGACGCTGGGCATGCGCACCCTCCGCGCCGACGCGGCGCCGGTGGCGGCGCTGTCGGTGCTCCAGTTCGTCTGGGGCGATCTCTGAGCAGGACTATACTGGCCGCAACCACATGCTGTTTCGAGGACAGACGCTCGGCAAGTACAAGATCCTTGCTCCTCTCGGCAGCGGCGGTTTCGGAGCCGTCTATCTCGCCAAGGACACCTGGATCGACAAGGACGTCGCGATCAAGGTACCCCACAAGCAAAACCTGAACTTCGGCGAGCTACTCCGCGAGCCGCGGTTGCTGGCCGCGCTGGATCACCCGAACATCGTGTCCATCACGACCGCCGAGAAGGAGGAGAACGTCTTCTTCATCGTGATGGAGTACGTCGAGGGCCGCACGCTGGAAGACGAGATCGCGAACGACGGCGCCCTCGCCCCGGACCGGGTGGTCGACTACACGACGCAGATCACCCGGGCGGTTAACCACGCACACCGGCAGGGGGTCATCCACCGCGACCTGCGGCCGCCCAACGTGTTGGTCTCGGGCGCCGGGGTGCTCAAGGTCGCCGACTTCGGCACGTCGCGGTTCCTCGAGATCGCCGCGCACGGGACGACGGTCATCGGCAGCCCGCCCTATATGGCCCCGGAGCAGTTCGAGGGCAAGGCGGTGTTCGCATCCGACATCTACTCGCTCGGTGTGACGATGTATCAGATGTCGACGGGTGTGCTGCCGTACGACACGCCCGCACCCAGCGATCTCGACCGCCTCATGCGCGGGGAGTTGGTCCGGCCGCCCCGGCTCAGAAACTCCAACGTCCCGAAGGCGCTGAACGACATCGTCATGAAGGCGTTAGCGCCGGAGTTGTCGGCGCGCTATCAGCGCGCGAGCGATCTCCTGCACGACCTTGAGGCCACCCAGGACACGGGCGGTCGCCCGACTCCTCGAGCGGACCGGACGACCAGTAACTCGGTCGCTGACGCCGAGATGCAGGACATCCAAACGCGCCTGCAGGCCAACACGCCCCCCGGCGGCCGCTTCTGCTGGCAGTGCCACAAGCCGCTGCACGCGCGCACCGACCGCTGTCCGTTCTGCGACGAGACGCAGTAGGACGCGGGCTTGCAAAACGACGGGGCCGCCCGCTACACTCGGTCAGGTGTCGTAACTTATTTACTGCACACGATTTCACAGGGTCTGGCATGAGCTTCGGGCAGGGCCGAATCTGGATGAACGGGTCATTCGTCGACTGGGACGACGCGAAGATCCACATTGGCTCGCACGTCGTACACTACGGCAGCGGCGTCTTCGAGGGCGCGCGGTGCTACGACACGCCGCGCGGCGCCGCCGTGTTTCGGCTCGACGCACACGTGCGCCGGTTACTCGACTCGGCGACGATCTACCGGATGGATCACGGCTTCCGGGCGGACGAGCTCGAACACGCCGTCTTGGAGACCATCCGTGCCAACGGCTATACGGCCTGCTACATCCGCCCGCTGCTGTACCGCGGCTACGGTGAGCTCGGCGTCAACCCCTTCAAGTGTCCAATCGACGCGGCGATTCTCGTGTGGGAATGGGGCACGTATCTCGGAGACGAGGCCCTTGAACAGGGCGTCGACGTGCAGGTTAGCTCGTGGGGTCGCGGCGCGCCAAACCGTTTTCCATCGGTCGCCAAGTCGACGGCCAACTACGCCAACTCGCAGCTGATCAAGATGGAGTCGACGTTGAATGGCTACGCCGAGGGCATCGCGCTCGACCCGGCGGGTTACGTCAGCGAAGGCAGTGGGCAGAACATCTTCGTGGTGCGGGACGGCATGATCACGACACCGGCGCTGGCGAACTGCGTCCTGCCCGGCATCACACGCGACGTCGTCATGACGCTCGCCGGCGATCTGGGTTTCGCGGTGCGGCAGGAAGCGATGCCCCGTGAAGTGATGTATATCGCCGATGAAGTGTTCTTCACCGGCACGGCTGCCGAAATCACCCCGATCCGGTCGATCGACAAGATCGCGATCGGGAACGGCTCGCGGGGCCCGGTGACGGAGGCGATTCAGCAACGGTTCTTCGACGTCATCGCTGGCCGCGCGCCCGACACTCATGGCTGGCTGACCTCCGTGTACACAGACACCGCGACTGCGGTGGAACCCGCCGAAGCCACCGCCAAGACCCGGTAGCCGTGGACCTCAACGAGTTGTTCACGACCGCCATCGGGGAAGGTGCGTCGGACGTCCACCTCAAACCTGGGACGACGCGATAATGCGAGTCGGCGGCCGGCTAGTGCCGATGAGCGGCGCCGAGTCCCTCGCCAACGACGACGTCGAGCGCATGGATGCGACCGTGATGCCGGCGGCGGTGGCCGACGCGTTCGAGTGCGATCAGAACGCCGCCATGGTATATAACATCGCCGGCCTCGGGCGATCGAGACCATCAGCCGCATCATCGGGTCTTTCCGCCGCACCAGCAGCGCTAGACGCGCCCGCAGCTCGCCAGCGTGTTCAAGGCGGTCATCTCGCAGCGGCCGATCTCACGAGCGGACAGTGCGGGGCGCTGCACCGCACATGAGATCATGATCGCAACCGCGTTCGTCCGCGAATACATCGTCGACAAGGACAAGACGTACCAAATCAAGGGCGCGATCGTCCCGGGCGCATCGCAATACGGCATGCAGACGTTCCACCAGGCGATCTACTCGGTGTACGACAAACAGCGCATCACCCTCGACGAGGCCATGCGCTGGGTCTCAAACGTCGACGAGTTCTAACTGAAGGTGCCGAAGATCGGCAGCACCTCCGACATGGCGGGCGATGACATGGCAAGATCGGCTGCGTCAACCGTGGCCCCCGACATCGCACGGTTCGGGGGCTAGCAGCCCGGCCCGGCTCCGCCTGACGTGGCTCCTGATGCGTATGCGGCCGGCCTGGCGCTGTTGGCACGCCGCGAGCTTTGCGCATCGCAGCTCCGCGACTGCCTGCAGCGGAAGGCCTTTCCTCCCGAGGCCATTGAGCGTGCACTCCAGCGCCTTCTTGACGAGCGCGCACTCGATGACCGCCGTGCGGCGGCGACCTACGCGCGGCACGCCGTCGTGGTAAAGCGGCGCGGACCGCGGCGCGTCGCCCGGGAGCTCGCCACGCGCGGCATCGAACCCGTGGACGCGCAGGCGGCAGTGACCGCCGTCTACGCCGAGCACGACGAACAAGCCGTGCTTGAACGCGCCCTGGCGCGCCGCCTCGAGGGACAGGTCGAGGACCGCGCCCAGTTCCGCCGGCTGTATCAGTATCTGCTCCGTCAAGGATTCGACGCCGCCATGATCGCTGCGACGTTGCGCGCTCGATCGAAGACCGCCGCCGAGCCCGACGACTGACCTGTAACGCGCTTGAGTTGTCCATGAAACAATGAGCACCATGACCTCGGCAGAGATCCGTCAGAGCTTTCTCGACTATTTCCGGGACCACGACCACCGAATCGTGTCGAGCTCGGCGCTCGTGCCCCATGACGACCCGACGCTGCTGTTCACAAACGCGGGAATGAACCAGTTCAAGGAGGCCTTTCTCGGCCGCGAGCGCCGCGACTACCGGCGCGCCACGACGGCTCAAAAGTGCATGCGCGTCAGCGGCAAGCACAACGACCTCGACAATGTCGGGCCGTCGCTGCGCCACCATACGTTCTTCGAGATGCTCGGAAATTTCTCGTTCGGCGACTACTTCAAGGCGGAGGCCATCCCGTTCGCATGGACACTGCTAACCGACGTGTGGCGTCTACCACCCCAGCGGCTGTACGCCACAGTATTCGCGGGCGAGGCCGGGATCCCGCGAGACGACGAGGCGTATGCACTCTGGCAACGACTGGTCCCCGGCGATCGGATCGCGGAGATGGGGGTGGACGAGAACTTCTGGGCGATGGGCGACACCGGCCCTTGCGGGCGCTGCTCGGAGATTCACTTCCATCGCGGCGATCACCTCCCCTGCGCCCGCCCGACCTGTCTGGGCATCGACTGCAACTGCGATCGCTACGTCGAGATCTGGAACAACGTCTTCATGGAGTTCGAGCGCACACCGGACGGCACGCTGACGCCTCTGCCGGCACCCTCGATCGACACGGGGATGGGGCTGGAACGTATCGTCGCCGTCCTGCAGGACAAACTCTCGAACTACGACACAGACCTGTTCGCCCCCCTCTTAACCGCCATCGGCGAGCGCACAGCGGTCCGCTATGGTCCGCTCGACGGACGGACCTCGGATTCCTCAACCGATGTGTCAATGCGAGTCATCGCCGACCACCTGCGCGCGACGACGTTTCTCATCACCGACGGCGTGTCACCGTCGAACGAGTGGCGGGGTTACGTGCTTCGCAAAATCATGCGGCGGGCCATGCGGCATGGGAAGAAGCTCGGGATGACGAAGCCGTTTCTGCATGGACTGGTCGACGTGGTTGTCCGCGAGATGGGATCCGCGTACACCGAGCTCGCCACCAACCGCGATGCGGTCGTGCAGACGGTCAGGCGAGAGGAGGAGCAGTTCGACAAGGTGCTCACGGACGGGCTTCCGCGGCTCGAGGCTGCGCTCGCGGCGTCCGCGAGCGGTGCGGGATCCATCGACGGGGACGACGCGTTCCGGCTCTACGACACGTTCGGGCTACCCCTTGATTTCATCGAGGACCTCGCGAGCGAGCGCGGCCTCGACGTCGATCGAACCGGCTTCGAGCACGCCCTGGAGCGTCAGCGTCAGCGGTCGCGTGACGGGCAGTCGTTCGCGGCGACCGCGGAACGCGCCTTCGCCTACTGTGACCCGGATTCTGAACACGCGGTCGAGCGACTGGAGGACCGTTTCGAGGGCTACGACTCCACTGAGGTTGCCGCAGCGTCGCTTGCCGCGCTGTTCGACGCCGAACGGCGCGAGGTCGCCGAGCTGGGCGAGGGCCTCTCGGGCTACGCGGTACTCGATCGCACGACGTTCTACGTGGAGGCCGGCGGCCAGGTCTCCGACACCGGGTGCTTGAGGGTGAATGCCGGAACCGGCGAGGCGACGGTGGACACGATGACACGCCTTGGTCCGCGGGGACCGCGCGCACATGCCGTACGCGTCACGTTAGGGCGCCTCGCGACGGGTGATGTTGTGACGGCGACCGTCGATTCGTCGCGCCGACACGCCACGCGCCGCAACCACACGGCGACGCACCTGCTGCACGCCGCCCTGCGTCACATCGTCGGCCCACACGTAAAGCAGGCCGGCTCGCTCGTAGCGCCCGATCGTTTACGGTTCGACTTCACCCATGGCGAGCCGATCACGCCGTCGCAGGTGGCAGAGATCGAACGTGTCGTCAACGCGCAGATTTATGGTAACCAGACCGTCGACACCACGGTCCGATCGACGGACGCGGCGATCGCCGACGGAGCGATGGCCCTGTTCGGCGAGAAGTACGGCGACCGCGTGCGCGTGGTATCGGTCCCTGGCGTATCGATGGAACTGTGCGGCGGCACGCATTGCCATGCCACGGGCGATATCGGCCCATTCGTCGTCACCCACGAAGGTGGCGTGGCCGCGGGCATCCGGCGCATCGAGGCAGTGACGGGCGATGGGGCGGTGGCCGTGCTGCAGCATCGTCGGGATGCTCTCGACGGAATCCTGCATGCGCTAGGTGGGCCACCGGACCAGGCGGTCGCGGCCGTCGAGCGGCTTCAGGGCGAGACGAAGCGGCTCGCACGCGAGGTCGAGCGTCTCAAGGTGGCAGTGGCCTTAGATTCCACAGCCGATCACGAGGCAGCCGCCAACCGCGTCGACGTCGACGGGGTCGGACTGGTCACGCGCCGGGTGTCTGGTCTCGACAAGGGCGCCCTCCGGACGCTGGCCGACTCACTGCGCGATCGTCTCGGGAGCGGGGTCGTTGTCGTGGCATCGGAGAACGACGGTAAGGTCGCGCTCGTCGTTTCCGTCTCCAAGGACCTGACGAATCGGGTGCACGCCGGCCGCGTGGTCAAGGCGATCGCCCCGATCGTCGGCGGCAACGGCGGGGGCCGGCCCGACTTCGCGCAGGCCGGCGGCAAGCTCCCGGACAAGATCGACGCGCTGTTTCCGGAGAGCGAGACGATTGTTCGAAAGATGCTCGCCGGAACTTGAGCCCAAACTGCCCCGCCTGCAGGCGGGGAGTCATCCTCGACTAACGTCGACTGAAGGCTCTCCGC
>CAZYFH010000063.1:0-12589 GCA_964646815.1 uncultured Vicinamibacteraceae bacterium
CCAGGCGTCCGCGCGCCCGCCGGCGAAGCCGAGTGTCTTGAATCCCATCGACTCCAGGGCACAGTTCCCGGTGAAGATCATCAGGTCGGCCCACGAGATCTTCCGGCCGTATTTCTGCTTGATCGGCCAGAGCAACCGGCGCGCCTTGTCGAGGTTCGCGTTATCGGGCCAGCTGTTGAGGGGCGCAAAGCGGAGTGTGCCGGAGGATGCGCCGCCCCGGCCGTCGCCGATGCGATACGTGCCTGCGCTGTGCCACGCCATCCGAATGAAAAGCGGTCCATAGTGGCCGTAGTCAGCAGGCCACCAGTCTTGCGACGTCATCATCAAAATATCGATGTCCTTCGTCAGGGCTTCCAGGTCAAGCGTCTTGAACTCCTCGGCGTAGTTGAAATCCTTGCCCATTGGATCTGCCACGGGAGCGTTCTGGTGGAGAACCTTCAGGTTTAACTGATTCGGCCACCAGTGTTGGTTCGAGGTGGTCCCAACCGCCGCGTGTCTGTGAGGCCCGCCCAACGCCGGGCACTTGCTTGCGCTCTCCATTTGCTCTCCAATCGTGTTCTGCGTTTGTTCCAACCTGTTCTGTGGTTGCCTGAGCGCCAGATAGACACCCGCGCATACCTGCCGGCCAACATGGAATCCAGGGCCTGTCGACCTCCACTACGGCCATTCTGACCGGGACTTCGGCCAACGCGCAAAAGCCGGGATCGCACGGTCGGCCGCAATCAGCGACCAACGGTCAATGTTGACGGCTCGTCCACCATCGCGGGCGGCAGATCCGCGAATCGTACAGCATTCGGAGGCGGACGTACGCGTGGCAGATCGCCCGTCCAGTGCCAGCGATGCGGCCCGTTTCGCCCCGACGGTATGGTCGCCAGTGGGATCAAAATAGGATCACTCTTGACCGTCTTACAGCTGTACGCTTCAGCTCACTCAGGGAGGCGGTTCCAGTTCCTCGATCACGGCTGCCTGATCGGAGTGGAGAGCGTGCCAGAGGTCCCGGTCCTGCTGCAGCCCGAGTCAGAAGTCGGCGCCTATACCCGTGACTCGCGCCAATCGGAGCCCGGTATCCGGCGTGACCGCCCGCTTGCCCCGGATGATCTCATCCGACCGAGGGAACCATACGCCGAGCCGGATGGCGAACGCTGACTGTGACATCCCGAGCGGCTTGGGAGACTCCTCAAGCAGTATCTCGCCGGGATGCGTCGGCCGTTCCCGGGCGACCAGCCGCTTGACGCGCGGTCCCCGCCTCGTGGGAGTCCGTGCTCTAGACGGCGGCGGCATAACCTGTCTCCCATCGGAAACAGACGCGGTACTGCTCATTGATGCGGATACTGTACTGACCCGCGCGACCTCCGGTTAACCGCTCCAGGCGGTTGCTCGGTGGCATAGCGAGTTCGCGAAGCTCCCGAACACGATTGAACAGCCGTTACACACATTGCGCGACGTCGGTTCCGCTACAGCGTGCGGCTGAAAGAATGGAGGCGCCGCCCGGATTTGAACCGGGGATGGAGGTTTTGCAGACCTCTGCCTTACCACTTGGCGACGGCGCCGTCAGGACGGGCTTCTCGACGAAGGGAAGAAGATGGAGCGGGAAACGGGATTCGAACCCGCGACTTCGACCTTGGCAAGGTCGCACTCTACCACTGAGTTACTCCCGCCCGTCTCGACACACCAAACTTACGGTACCACAGGGTTTGAGACAGCTTCAAGAAAGGCCAAGGCGCTCCGCCTCGACGGCCAGACGCCGATCGAAGGTCACGAGGGGCACCTGTAGGCGCCACGCCAACCGGAGGCAACTCGGGTCGTAAGCCGAGAGCCGCTCACCAGCGCCAGCTCCCACGTAATCGACCTGTCCCCAGTGGTAATCACCCGCCAGCGCGTCGCCGAAATACGGTGCGAGCACGTCCGCCAGACTGGGTTCGCACTGCGTCTTGACCTCGACGAAGACGAGGACAGCGCCGTCACGGGCGACGATGTCGATTTCGCCATGCCGGGTGCGGTAGCCGCGCGCAAGAATTGCGTACCACGCCGACGAAACTCACGACAGGCCAGGTCTTCGCCATGTTTCCCGAGACGTGCGCGGTCGGCGGCGGGCACGCGACGACGCACCGGCAAGGGAAGGGCCGGTCTATTTCCGCTTCCAGCGCGTGCCAGCCGGCGTGTCCTCGAGCACGACGCCACGGGCATCAAGGTCCTCGCGCAGACGATCGGCCTCCGCGAAGTCGCGCCGCCGTCGCGCGGCGTGCCGCTCGTCGATAAGACGAGCGATCTCCTCCACCGCGACGGGGGGCGCCGCCTCTTCGGTCCGTCGTAAGGTGATGACACCCAGCACGCGATCGAACCCGTCGAACGCCTCCTGCACGAGCGGCACGTCGCCGCTTCCGAACTCGCCGGCGTCGATCGCCGCGTTGATGTCGCGCACCAGTTCGAAGACCGCACCCAGGGCGCCCGGGGTGTTGAGATCGTCGCTCAGCTTCTGGTCGAACGCCTCCGTCGCACGCGCGACGCGGTTGGCGATCGCGTCGTGCGAGTCGCTGGTGCGGACGGCGTCGAGCCGTCCCAAGCAGTCCATCAGCCGCCGCAGCGCTTCCTCCGCCTGCGCGAGGCTCTCCCAGGTGAACCGCAATTGCTTGCGATAGTGGGTCGACAGGAGGACGTAGCGGAGCGCCGAAGCCCTATGCCCCTCGTCGAGGATGTCGCGCACAGTGAAGACGTTGCCGAGCGACTTCGACATCTTGATGTGCTTGTTGAGCAGGAGATGCTCGACGTGCACCCAGAACCGGGCGAACGGCTGCCCTGTGGCACCCTCGGCCTGAGCGATTTCGTTCTCGTGATGCGGGAAGACGAGGTCGACACCACCGGCATGAATGTCAATCGGTGGCGCCCCAAGCACTCGGAGCGCCATCGCGGAGCACTCGATGTGCCAACCGGGGCGACCGGGTCCAACGCCGACGTCCCAGCTCGGCTCTCCCTCCGCCGCCGCCTTCCAGAGCACGAAGTCGCGAGCATCTTCCTTCGCGTACTCGTCCGCATCGACGCGCGCGCCCGGCCGGATGCCATCGTGGTCGAGGCGCGCAAGCTTGCCGTAGTGCGGTAATGTGGCGATCTTGAAGTAGACCGATCCCTCACTCCGGTAGGTGTGGCCGCGCGCGTCGAGTGCCGCGATCATCGCGGCCATCGCGCGGAGGTTCTCGTCGTCCGTCGCGCGCGGCGACTCCTCGGCGGACTCCAGTCCCAGGGTGGCCGCGTCCTCGCGAAACGCCTCGATGTACTGGTCGGTGTAGTCGCGGAGCGACACGCCAGCGCGCTTCGCGCCCGCGATGGTCTTGTCGTCGACGTCAGTGAAGTTGACGACCTGATGCATCGTGTGGCCCGCCACCTGCCGGAGCACGCGCCGGAGCACGTCCAGGCAGACGAACGTCCGGAAATTGCCGATGTGACCGCGCGCATAGACCGTCAGCCCGCAGGCGTACATCCGCACCGTATTGTCGCGCTGCGGCGCGAACTCCTCGATGCGCCGGGTCAGAGTGTTGTAGAGCCGCATCAGCTTTGGTCGGCGTAGGTGGCGATGGGGCGGCGGGTGCGCAGGTGAGCCGTTTCCTACGACGCGTCCGGCAGTGTCCTTGCGAACGTGCAGATATCGACGCCGTCCTCGTGGTCGAACTCGACGCGCGTCATCACCTGCTGAATAAAGTCGAGGGGTGGGTCGTCCTCCCCCCCCTGACTGAGCACGCGCTCGATGTCCGTTTCCTGGGCACCCCGAGGTCCATCCGGACCCTGTCGGCACCGGATCCGGATCTCCATCTCGGTGTCGCTGGTCCGGAAGCTGACGTCCAGGCTCGAGTACGGGCAACCGGCATTGTCGGTCAGCACCCGCTCGGTCGTACGCTCGACGGCGCGCGTGAGCGTCGTCACGTCGGATGTGGCGTATCCGACGTAGGCGATCAACCGTGACGCGAACTGGTCGAGCATCGGACGAAATCGGGCGTCGCAGGGCACGGTCAGGTCGAAGCGTATCGACGCCAGGTCCAGGGGGGACGAGTCAGTCACGACGCCACTCGGCCACGGTCAACACACGCATAACTATAGTGAAATCCGATCGAAGAGAGCGCGCGCCTGGGCGCAATCCGCGGCAATCTGGCGAGTGAGCGCTGCCGCGTCCGAAAACGGCTGTTCGTCGCGAAGACGTTGTATAAACGCCAGTCGCACATGCTGACCGTAGAGATCGTCGTCGGCCTCGAACACATGGGTTTCCACCGTCCGTTTACCCGCGGCCTCGAAGGTCGGTCGCACGCCGATATTGGTCACCGACGCGTGAATGATCCCCTTCACCGTCGCAGTGGTGGCGTAGACGCCGTCGGGGGGCAAAAGCTCATTGTCGCTCCGCAGGTTGGCGGTGGGAAATCCCTGGCCACGCCCGCGGCCCGCCCCTTTCACGACCGTGCCATCGATGGCGTAGTGATGCCCGAGCAGCGCGCCCGCCTCGTCCACCCGCCCCTCGCTGATCAGACGCCGCAACCGAGTGCTGCTCACAACGAAGTCCTTGTACCGAACGGGCTCGATCTTCTCGGCGCGGAACCCATACCGGGCGCCGAGTAAGCGCAGCAGCGAAAAGTTGCCGCTGCGGTCACGGCCAAAGAGAAAATTGGCTCCCACCCAGACGTCGCTGACATGTAGCCACTCGACGAGCACGGTGCGCACGAAGGTGTCGGGATCCCAGCGTGAGAGCTCTGGGGTGAATCTGACGATGGCGGCACCGTCCATCCCGGCCGCCGCCAGCGCCTCCAGCTTCTGCGCCTGGGTCATCAGGAGCGGCGGCGATCGATCCGGGCGCACAACGCGCGGTGGATGCGGCTCGAAGGTCAGGACCGCGGCGGTACCTCCGCGGTCACTCGCATGCCGCCGCACTCGCTCGACGATCTTCGCATGGCCACGATGAAGGCCGTCGAAGTTGCCGAGCGCCAGGGCGGTGTGTGTCCAGCCCGCGGGCGACGGGTCCTCAGGATAGTGAATGACTTCCACGCGCGATCCAGCCATCATAATCCACGGAGACATAGTGATGCCCAGACTCACACGGGTTCGACTCGCGGCGGGTACCGGCCTGGTTGCTCTGGCGCTCTCGCTGCCCGCCACCGCGGCTGATGATCCACTCCTTGGTTTCATCGGCGAACGTTCCACAGCACAACGCGCGCTCGAGTCGCGGTTCGACCGCGAGCTTCGAGCCAACAACCTCCGCGAGTGGATGCGCTACCTCAGCGGGCGCCCGCATCATGTCGGCGCACCCTTCAGCAAGGAGGTCGCCGATTTCCTGGCGGAGCAGTTCCGCGCGTGGGGATACGACACCGAGATTGAAACATTTCACGTCCTCTTTCCGACGCCACTCACACGGCGTCTCGAGATGACGGAGCCGACGCGTTTCACGGCCGCGCTGCGCGAGCCGGTGCTCGCGGAGGACGCAACCTCGGGACAGAACGACGAGCAACTCCCAAGCTACAACGCGTACTCGATCGACGGCGACGTGGCCGGCGAGCTGGTCTACGTGAACTACGGCGTCCCGGCGGACTACGACGAGCTCGCGCGCCGAGGGGTCGACGTGACGGGAAAGATTGTGCTGGCTCGCTACGGTGGATCGTGGCGCGGGATCAAACCAAAGGTCGCCGCCGAACACGGCGCAATCGGATGCCTCATCTACTCCGACCCGCGAGACGACGGCTATGCGCAGGGCGATGTCTACCCTCAGGGGGCGTACCGCATGAACCAGGGGATCCAGCGGGGCTCGGTCGCCGACATGCCGCTGTTCCCCGGTGACCCGCTGACGCCGAACATTGGCGCCACCAACGACGCCCCTAGGCTGGAAGTCGCCGAGGCGCCGACACTGACCCGGATCCCGGTCCTCCCGATCTCGCACGCCGACGCTCAGCCGCTGCTCGAGGCGCTCGGCGGACCGGTCGCACCCCCGGCTTGGCGCGGGGGGCTGCCCCTCACCTACCACCTCGGGCCTGGGCCTACACGAATCGAGCTCGAGGTCGCGTTCAGCTGGGACATCGAACCGGCCTACAACGTCATTGCGAGACTCGAAGGCGCGGAGTTCCCTGACCAGTGGATCATGCGCGGCAATCATCACGACGCCTGGGTGAACGGCGCGCGTGATCCAATCAGCGGACTCGTGTCACTGATGGAAGAAGCGCGAGCGATCGGCACGCTGGCAGCCTCGGGTTGGCGCCCGAAGCGGACTCTTGTGTTCGCGGCGTGGGACGCCGAGGAGCCGGGGCTCATCGGTTCCACAGAATGGGCCGAGCATCATGCCGACCGTCTGCGCGATCACGCCGTCGCCTACATCAACACCGACGGCAATAGCCGCGGCTTTTTGAATATGTCTGGATCCCACACGCTCGAACGCTTCGTCAACGACGTGGCGCGTGATGTGATCGACCCGCAGACCGGCATCAGCGTGTCGGAGCGGCTGCACGCGCGCCGTCTCACGCGGGGCAACGGGGACGACCTCGACGTCTGGGCCGATCATAAGATCGGCGCACTCGGGTCCGGATCGGACTACACGCCGTTCCTACAGCACCTGGGGATCGCCTCGCTGAATCTGTCCTACAGCGGCGAGAGCGGGGGCGGATCGTACCACTCGATCTTCGACTCCTTCGACCACTACGTCCGGTTCGGAGATCCGACGTTCGAGTACGGCGTCACCCTCGCGAAGACGGCCGGACGGGTCATCCTGCGTCTCGCAGAAGCCGACGTGCTGCCCTTTCAATTCGTGGCGTTCGGGGACACGGTCGGACGGTATGTCGACGACGTGGTCGCGCTGATCGACACCATGCGTGACGATACGGCACGGGTAACCCGGCTGCTCCGCGATGGGCGATATCACCAGGCCGCCGACCCGACGACGACGTTCGTTGCACCGCCAGCAGATCCGCCAGTGCCCCATTTGAACTTCGCCCCGCTCCGTAACGCCGTCCGAGCGCTCAGCGAGACGGCCGCGGCGTATGACGCCGCGCTCCGACAGTCGTTAGAAGACGCCACGATTTCGGACGAGACCCGCCGAGAGCTTGACCGGATCCTGATGTTGACCGAGCGCACGCTCACCAGCGAGTCCGGGCTACCCCGCCGCGCCTGGTTCCGCCACGTGATCTATGCGCCCGGGTTCTACACCGGCTACGGGGTCAAGACACTCCCAGGCGTGCGCGAGGCGATCGAAGAGCGCGCGTGGGACGAAGCCACCGCGCAGATCGCGCTGGCGGCAGACTCGCTCGACCGAATGACGCAAGAGCTCACGCGCGCCACGGCGCTGCTCACCGAGCCGTAGCGCCAGATCTCAGAGCCCTGCGGCGGCCGCCGCCGCGGTTGGCAACAGATCGTTGACGTCGCGCTCCGCGACATCGAGCTGCAATCCATCGTGGGCGAGCGCGATGCCGTCGGGGAGTTCCGCGCACGTTTCGGCGTGCGGCAGGTCGTGGGTCATGTGCGTGAAATAGGTGCGCGCGGCTCCGATACGATGGGCGGCTGAGACCGCCTCCGCCACGGTGAAGTGTGTCGGATGGCGCTTGTGGCGGAGCGCGTCGAGCACCAGTAGATCGAGGCCGTCGAGCAGGGGCCAGGATGAATCCGGAATCGCGTTGCAATCGGTCAGGTAGGCGAACGCGCCGATGCGGAACCCGAGCACCGGGAGCGTCCCGTGCATGAGGGGCACCGGCACGACGGTAGACCGGCCAATCGAGAAGGGACCGACCAGCATCGACAGCTTCAGCTGCGGCAGCCCGCCGCCGCGGGGGGTCGCAGGGTCGAACACGTACGAGAACATCTGGCGGACCTTGGTCAGGGTCGCCGCAGCGGCAACGCACGGGATCGCCGCGCGTTGGCGGAAGTTGTAAATTCGCACGTCGTCGAGACCGAGCACATGATCGGCATGGCCGTGGGTGAGCAGGATCGAATCCACTCGACTGACACCGAACGCCAGCGCCTGGGCACGCAAATCGGGCGACGCATCGATCAGAATGGTGGTGCCGTCGTCGAGCACAACGAGGACGGACGGTCGCCACCGTTTGTCGCGCGGGTCGGTCGACCGGCATGTGGCGCACTCACACGCGATGACCGGCACCCCTGCCGAAGTGCCCGTCCCGAGAAAGGTGATCCGCACTCCGTCCAGGTCTAGATGGGGCTTCGCCCCAAGCCCCCGCTACCGCAACCGCTGCGCGGGGACCCCGAGTGTCCCGCTCCGCGGTCGCCAGGCGCGCTGTGCGCACCTGCTGTCTTCACGAACGTTCACTCATTGGCACGAGATTCTGAGCAACAAAGACAGCTACGGGATGATGATCGTCGGCTCCTCGTGGATGCCCGCTCGCCCGGGTGTGTCGCCCCTCTTAGCTTCAACGAAGCGGAGCCGGAGCTCGTACAGGACCTGCCGCAAGAACTTGGTTTCGTCATCGGTCAAGTTGCCCCTGGTCTTGTCTTCCAGGAGCGCCAGCATCTCGATGGCGTGCCCCGCCGCCTCGAGGTTGGCTATGCTTTTCTGCCCCGTGCCCGGGTCGGCTACGTCGCCGAAATGGACGGCGGCCGTCGTGGCCAGCGAGATCACGAACCCGTTGAAGGAAACGTCGCTCATGCCGGTGCCGGTGGATTAGCATACGCCACCATGTCCGAACCAGGCGACCACGAGCGCCCCCTGGCCGGCGCCGCCTTCGACCGCCTCGTCGAGATCATGCGCAGGCTGCGGTCCCCCGACGGCTGCGCCTGGGATCGACAGCAGACGCTCGAGTCGCTCCGTCCGTTCGTGCTCGAGGAAGCCTACGAGGTGGTCGACGCGATCGACCGCGACGACCCAGCCGGTCTCAAGGACGAGATCGGCGACCTCGTGCTCGAAGCCGTGTTTCTCGCACAGGTGACGAGCGAGCAGGGCCGGTTCGCGATTCAAGACGCAGTCGACACGGTGTGCGACAAGCTGGTGCGGCGGCATCCCCACGTCTTCGGCGAGGGTGCCGCGGCAACGTCGATGACACCGGCCGACGTCAAGCGGCAGTGGGAGGAGATCAAGGCCGGGGAACAAGCCACGGCCGGTCGAGAGCCACGGGTCCTTGGCGGTGTCCCGCCGAGCCTGCCCGGTCTGCTGGGTGCCTACCGCCTGGGCCGCCGTGCGGCCACGGTCGGTTTCGACTGGACGACCACCGGTGCGGTCGACGCAAAGGTCGACGAGGAGCTGGCGGAGCTGCGCGAGGCGCGACAGCGCGGCACGGCGGCCGCGGTGGAAGAAGAGCTCGGCGATCTGCTGTTCGCCGTCGTCAACCTCGCGCGCCACCTTGACATCGATCCCGAGTTTGCCCTTCGCGAAGCCAACCGTAAGTTCACCGCCCGCTTCGGTGAGCTGGAGCGACGCTTTCGTGACCGCGGCGTCGAGCTCCGCGAAGTCTCGGCCGAGGAGATGGACGCCGAGTGGCAACGGATCAAAGCCGGAAAGTAGGCCACATCAGACCGAGCTGCGAGCCTAGGACTTACGGCTTAGGGCTGAGGGCCGACGGCTGTGTCCTCAAGCGACGCGCGGTCCGTTCGATCGCCCACGTAGTCGATGTCGATGGTCAGGCTCGCCCCGTAGCAGGTCGGGATTGCATCGCGGGCGAGACGCCCTCGACGACAACGGGTCGCGCCACGGCACCCGCGCCGACGGCCCGACAGGCCTCATACCAGACCAGGAGCCGCGTGCGCCAATCCGCTCGCGCCGCGGAGCCGAGTGCCACCCCGCACATGGCATAGGCAGCGATCACGACGCCGGCGAAGCCCCGTGTCGCTGCGCGCTGCAAACAGATTGCGGCAGCGCCGCATCCCGCTGTCGCGTAGAGGACGGTGAGCCCGAACGGGGCGGGTACCGCCCAGGCGAGCGCCACGCCCGCCAGCAAGGCCGCTGCCGGCGGAAGGGCGCGGCACGCCATGCGCGACCCGGTGCAAGCGGATCGCCCGCCGTCGTTCGCAGCGTCTGGATACGCGAACGACGGCGGACGTGCCATAACCTCGGCCGCGGGCGTCGGACGTCCGCCCGCTGTACGCAGGTCCTGCGACGAGGCAATCTAGACGAGGAGAAGTTATGAGCTGCCGGCGACGATACCGGCATGGTAGTCCTGTAGCGGCCGGACGGTGCTTTCCTCGTCGCGCACCGACCGAATGGCGCTGACCGTTGCCGCTGCGCCGGTCAACGTCGTCACACACGGAACGCCGTAGAGCATGGCGATGCGACGCATCGTCATGTCATCGAAGAACGACTCTCGGCCGAGTGGGGTGTTGATGACCAGTTGCACCTCGCGGTTGAGCAGGCGATCTCCGACGTGGGGACGTCCCTCGTTGATCTTGTAGACGACCTCTACGTCGAGTCCGTGCGCGCGCAGATACGCGGCGGTGCCCTTCGAGGCAATCAGATTGAATCCGAGCCCGGCGAGGTCGCGTGCGACAGGCACCACGTTCTGCTTGTCGTCGTCGTTGACACTCAGAAACGCTGTGCCGGAGTCGGGTAATCGTTGCCCGGCGGCGAGCTGGGCCTTAGCGAACGCCATGCCGAAGTTGTCGGCGCCACCCATAACCTCGCCCGTCGACTTCATCTCCGGACCGAGGATCGTGTCGACACCAGGAAAACGGACGAACGGAAACACGGGCGCCTTGACGAACACCCCTGCGACGTGGAGATCATCGACGATGCCCTGGTCCGCCAGGGACTTCCCGACCATGACGCGCGCCGCCACCTTGGCAAGCGGTACGCCGGTAGCCTTGGACAGATATGGGACGGTGCGCGACGCTCGCGGGTTCACTTCGAGCAGGTAGACGGTATCCGCCTTGATCGCAAACTGGATATTGAGTAGACCGATGACCTTGAGCGCCCGCGCTAGGCGGCGCGTGTAGTCCCGGATGACGCTCAGGTGCCGCTGGGGCACGAGATAGGGCGGCACGACGCAGGAGCTGTCCCCGGAGTGGATCCCGGCCTCCTCAATATGCTCCATAATGCCGCCAATGATCACGGCGCCGCTCGCGTCTGCCACCGCGTCGACATCGAGTTCGAACGCGTCTTCCAGAAACTTGTCGACCAAAATTGGATGCTCTGGCGACGCATCGACCGCCTCCGTCATATAGCGATCGAGTGCGCCCGGGTCGTAGACGATAGCCATCGCCCGTCCGCCCAGGACGTAGGACGGCCGCACCACCACGGGATACCCAATCGACCCCGCGACGTCGCGCGCCTGGTCGCGCGAAATGGCGATCCCGCTGGGCGCCTGCGGAATGCCGAGGTCCCAAAGGAGCTGTGCGAACCGCTGGCGGTCCTCGGCAAGGTCGATCGAGTCAGGGGAGGTGCCGATGATGCGGACGCCAGCCGCCTGGAGGCCCAGCGCCATTTTCAGCGGGGTCTGCCCCCCGTATTGGACGATGCACGACACCTCGCCGCCCGCGGTCTCCTCCCGCGCGATGATTGCCAGCACGTCCTCCAGCGTCAACGGCTCGAAGTAGAGCCGATCGACGGTGTCGTAGTCGGTTGAGACGGTCTCCGGGTTGCAGTTGACCATCACCGTCTCGTAGTCCTGCTCGCGAAGCGCGAAAGCGGCGTGGCAGCAACAGTAGTCGAACTCGATCCCCTGCCCGATGCGATTCGGGCCGCTCCCGAGAATGACCGCCTTCCGGCGATCCGTCGGCTCCGCTTCGCACTCGCGCTCATATGTGCCATAGAGATAGGGGGTGAACGACTCGAACTCGGCCGCGCACGTGTCGATGCGCTTGTAGACGGGGCTCAGCGATACTTGCGCCCGGCGGTCGGCGATCACGCTCGCCTCGACGCCGAGGATGCTTCCAAGGTCCTCATCGCTGAAGCCTGCACGCTTCAACTCGATGAGGACGTCATCCGACATCGAGCGGTACCCGACGAGTCCGGCCGCGCGGCGGAGCTCCACGATCTCCGAGAACTGCATCAAGAACCAGCGATCGATGCGGGTGGCTTCCGCGATCCGGTCGATGTCCCACCCCTGCTCGAAGGCCAGAAACACGGCCCAGATCCGGCGATCGTTCGGCGACACCAGACGCCGCTGGAGCTGCCCCTCGTCGACCGCCTCGTCCGGCGCGCCGGCGAACAGTCGCCCGCTCCGACCGATCTCAAGCGACCGCACTCCTTTGAGAAACGCTTCCTTGAACGTCCGCCCGATCGCCATCACCTCGCCGACCGATTTCATCTGGGTCGTAAGGGTTCGGTCGGCCTTGGGAAATTTCTCGAACGTCCACCGAGGGATCTTGACGACGACGTAGTCGATGCTCGGTTCGAACGACGCCGGCGTCAGCTGCGTGATGTCATTCAGGATCTCGTCAAGCCGATACCCGAGCGCGAGCTTCGCGGCAATCTTGGCGATCGGGAACCCGGTCGCCTTCGAGGCGAGCGCGGACGAGCGCGAGACGCGCGGATTCATCTCGATAGCGAGCATCTGTCCGTCGTCGGGGTTGATCGCGAACTGGATGTTCGAGCCGCCGGTTTCGACTCCGACACGGGTGATGATGCGGCGCGCGGCATCGCGCATCCGCTGATACTCCTTGTCGGTCAGCGTGAGGGCCGGGGCGACCGTGA
>CAZYFH010000064.1:0-12376 GCA_964646815.1 uncultured Vicinamibacteraceae bacterium
CAGCCCCTCAAGCTGGTGCGTCTGCCAGTTCCGCCACTTCCGCAATCGATCGGGGAGGGGGGGGAGACCTCGATTCGTGATGCCGAACGTTAGAGGCGCGAGGATGGTGCGCCATCGTTTCTTGGCGCGACCTATTATGGCTCCGCGTCGTCCGGCGCTGTCTCGACCGCCGTTGCGTCCTGCGTACTGACGCCGCTCACGACGGAGCTGGGACCGCGTTGGCCCATGATAGCGAGGACCAGCGCGCCGAGCATGAACATTGCGCCGAGCACAGTTGTGGCGCGGGTTAAAACGGTTGCCCCCGTGCGCGCGCCGAATGCCGCCTGGCTCCCGCCACCCCCACCGAATGCGGACGCGATGTCGCCGCCCTTGCCCTGCTGCAACAACACCACCACTAGCAGCAGCATGCATACGAGGACGTAGATCGTGGTCGCGATGACGTTCAGCATCTTGTCAATTATACCGATCCTGTATGCCGATCCTGCTCGGCCGATCCCCCTGGGGGTCTCGACTTAGCCACGATCTCGGCAAAACTGGCCGCATCAAGGCTGGCGCCGCCGACCAGGGCACCATCGACGTCGCCTTGCGTGGACAGCGCTCGCGCGTTGGCCGGCTTGACGCTCCCGCCGTAGATGATGCGGCACCGTGCTGCAGCGTCGCCATCAGCGCCGTGGACGAGCCGCTGCCGGATGTGCGCGTGCGCCTGCTGCGCCTGCTCCGGCGTCGCCGTGCGGCCGGTCCCGATCGCCCACACTGGCTCGTAGGCGACGATGAGCGCCCCTACCTCGCGAGGCGTCAGGCCCGCGAGACAGCCCTCGAGCTGTCGGGAGAGGACCACCAGCGCGTCACCCGCGTCACGCTGGTCCAGCGTTTCGCCGACGCAGACGATCGGCGTCAAACCCGCGTCGACCGCGGACTTTACTTTTCGGGCGACCGTGGCGTCGTCGTCGCCGAATAGCTGGCGCCGCTCCGAGTGACCGATAATGACGTGACTCGCACCCGCCGCCACCAGCATCCCGGCGCTCACCTCGCCCGTATAGGCGCCTTCGGCTTCCCAGTGCAGATCCTGGCCCGCCACCCCGATGAGGGCTGCCCGGCAGGCTTCCGCCACAGATCCCAGCGCGATGAACGGGGGAGCCAGCACGATCTCTACGTCGGCGACCTCGGCCACGCGCGGCAGGAACCCGTCGGTGAAGGCGATGGCGTCGTCCACCGTCTTGTGCATCTTCCAGTTGGCGGCAAGGACAGGTGTTCGCATGGGATCTCGCTAACTGGCCTCCGGGAGCGCGGCGATTCCCGGTAGCGTCCGACCACCGAGAAACTCGAGCGAGGCGCCGCCGCCGGTCGAGATGTGGGTGATACGCGCAGTCACGCCAGCCTTCGCAACCGCGGCCACCGAGTCGCCCCCACCCACCACCGTCACGCCCGGACACGCCGCTACGGCATGGGCGACGGCGACGGTGCCCGCGCTGAACGCGTCCACCTCGAACACGCCCATAGGGCCGTTCCAGACGAGTGTTCGAGACTCGGCGATGGCAGCGGCATACGACTCACGCGTGCGTGGGCCGATGTCGACGCCCAGACGCTGGCCAATTGACGGATCGTCGACTCCGAGATCGAGGTGCTCGGCGTCGTCGTCTAAGCGGTCCGCAACGACGTGGTCCGTCGGCAGCCCGAGCCGTACGTCGTGCTCGGTCGCGCCAGACTCGATCCGGCGAGTGGTGTCGACCAGATCGGCTTCGACGAGCGAGCGGCCGGTCGGCAGGCCGCGCGCCCGGAAGAAGGTGTACGCCATCGCGCCGCCGATGAGCAGCGTATCGACGCGCGGCAGGAGATTCTCGATGACTTCGAGCTTGCCGGACACCTTCGCTCCGCCCAGCACGGCAACGAACGGTCTCTCCGGCGACGCCAACAACGCGCCGAGTTGCTCCAGTTCCGCGGTCATGACCAGCCCAGCGCCGGCATCGGCCATGAATGGCACCACGCCCGCCGTCGATGCATGTGCCCGATGGGCCGCGCCGAAGGCGTCGTTGACATACACGTCCGCAAGTTCCGCGAGCGCTCGGGCGAAGCCCTGGTCGTTCCGCTCCTCCTCGCCGTGGAACCGGAGGTTCTCGAGGAGGGTGACGCCGCCGGCGCCCGTGTCGGCGACGGTCGCACGAACGGTCGGTCCCGTCGAATCCTCAGCGAACGTCACGGGTCGGTCCAGCAACTCCGCGAGTCTGGTGGCAACTGGCGCAAGGCTCAGCGCCGGCACGACCGCGCCCCCTGGCCGGCCGAGGTGGGAGGCAATCACAAGCGACGCCCCTCGGTCGAGGGCATAGCGCAGCGTCGGGAGCGCCGCGCGGATGCGCGTATCGTCGGTCACCCGGCCATTGTTGAGCGGCACGTTGAAATCGACGCGAACGAGGACGCGCTGGTTGGCTAGCTGGAGGTCGCGGATCGAACGTTTGCCCACGAGAAATTCTGAACCCTGAGAACCAGGAAACTCAAGTCTTTGGACGCGATCCTGACTGCTAGTGGACTGCAACGGCCATTCGTGAAGTACGGTGCGTCGCGGCTCGGACCGCACTTCACGAATGGCCGTTGCAGTCCACTAGAGTCCCTGTGCGGCGACGAGCTCGATGAGATCCACGCAGCGCGACGAATACCCCCACTCGTTGTCGTACCACGCGAGGACCTTGATAAAGTCGCCGTCTATCACCTTCGTGTAGGCGGCGTCGACAATAGACGAATGCGGGTTGCCCTTGAAGTCGATTGAGACGAGTGGCTCGGTGCAGAGCTCGAGCACGCCTCGCAGGCGCCCCTCTGACGCGATCCGGAACGCGTCATTGATGTCATCGGCGGTGGCCGATCGTTCAACCTGCGCCACCAAGTCGACGACCGAGACGTTCGGCGTCGGCACGCGCATGGCGATGCCGTCGAGCTTGCCCTTGAGCTCGGGCAGCACTTCGCCCACGGCAACGGCTGCCCCGGTCGTCGTGGGAATCATCGACACCCCGGCGGCGCGGGCGCGGCGGAGGTCCTTGTGGGGCAAGTCGAGTAGCTTCTGATCGTTGGTGTACGAATGGACCGTCGTCATCCACCCGCGCCGGAGCCCGAAGCGCTCGTGGAGCACCTGCACGACCGGCGCGAGACAATTCGTCGTGCACGACGCATTGGACACGATGTGATGCTGCGCCGGGTCGTAGCGGGCTTCGTTCACGCCCAGGACAACCGTGAGGTCGGGGTCCTTGGCCGGAGCAGAGATGATGACCTTTTTGGCGCCGCCCGCCAGATGCTTGGCTGCGTCGTCGCGCTTCGTGAAGAACCCGGTCGATTCCACCACCACGTCGACGCCCAGATCGCCCCACGGGAGTGCCGCAGGATCACGCTCCGACAACACCGCGAAATGACGGTCACCCACGTGCAATACGCCGGCATCGACCGCGACCGGCTCGTCGAGGTTGCCCAGTACGGAGTCGTACTTCAACAAGTGAGCGAGCGTCTCGGGGTCCGTGATGTCGTTCACCGCGACGAACTCGAGATCTGCCCGGGTCGACCGCAACGCGGCCCGTAGGATGTTGCGTCCGATGCGCCCGAACCCATTGATTCCGACCCTGATGCCCATTCCGTCGTCCTCTCGAAGCTGTTGCGCCCAGTGACGCGTCATGACCGCCTATCAAACGGGCTATTCTAGGTGTCCCGATGTGGGTCGGTCAATCGGCGACTAGACTCCGTCGAGTACGCCTGAGCTCATGTATCTCGTCTACAGTGCGCTCCTCCTCGTCTTCTTCGTCCTCCGTCTCCCATCGCTTGCCTATGCCGCGTGGCGCCACGGGAAGGCGCTTGGGAACCTCGGCGAGCGGCTCGGTCGCCTCCCGGTCTCGGTTAATCCCGAGCACCGTCGTTCGATCTGGATTCATGCCGTCTCGGTCGGCGAGGCGCTGGCATCACGCTCGTTGCTGGCTCCCCTTCGCGACGCCTATCCGGCGCATCGATTGGTCATGTCGACCACCACGGCGACCGGGCAAGCCGTCGCGTTGGGGTTTGGGACCCTCGTCGACGCGACCTTCTATGCGCCGCTTGACCTGCCACCGTTCGTCGCGGGCACGCTCGATCGCGTTGCCCCCGACCTGCTCGTCGTTGTCGACACCGAGATCTGGCCGAATCTCCTGCGGGCCTGTCAGCGCCGCGGTGTGAAGACGGTGCTCGCGAACGGGCGTGTCTCCGACCGCTCGTTCCGAGGCTACAGGGTGGCACGACGGCTCATGCGACGGGTGCTTGGCGATCTAGATTGCATTTGTGCGCAGACAGAGCCGTGGGGTCGTCGGTTCCTTGCCCTCGGGGCCGAACCCGACCGAGTCACCGTCACCGGCAGCCTCAAGTTTGACACCGCGAGTGAGGCGGTGGCCGCCGCCGACTTCCACGTCGTCGATCGGGTGCTGGCACTCTTCCGGGTGGCCGAGGGACAGGCGGTGGTCATCGCCGCGAGCACCCTCCGCGGCGAGGAAGAGCCGGTGCTGCGTGCGTTCGCGCACGTACGCGATCGGGCGCCCAATGCGTTGCTCATTGTGGCGCCCAGACACCCGGAGCGGTTCGCGGAAGCCGAGCGGCTGGCGTCCTCAGCCGGCTACCGGGTCATGCGGCGCACGACGATGGTTGCCGGCGACGTCTTGGCGGCTGACGTCGTGATTCTCGACACCATCGGCGAGCTGGCACGCCTCTACCAAGTGGCGTCCGCGGTGTTCGTCGGGGGTAGTCTGGTGCCTGCCGGTGGTCACAACATTCTGGAACCCGCGGCGTTCGGCAAGGCGATCGTGTTCGGGCCGCACATGGAGAACTTCGCGGAGATCGCCGATCAGTTCGTGGCCCATGGGGCCGCGGTAAGAGTGCGCACCCCGGCGGCACTCGGAGGCGCGGTCGCCGATCTCGTGGACGACCCTGTGCGCCGCGCGGGGCTGGGCGCCGCGGCGCGAGCAATGGTCGACGCGAACCGGGGTGCCACGCCGCGCACCCTGGCCGCCATCGCCGGGGTACTACCGTGTGGCGTCGTGCCGCCGCGGACCGCGACACTGCGCGCCGTGCGATGAGCGTGCTGAACCAGCTCTACGGTTCGCTCGCCGCGCACCGTCGGCGCTGGTATGCCGAGCGTCCCGACCGGTGCCGCCGCTTGGAGCAACCCGTCGTCAGCGTCGGCGCGCTGGCCGCCGGGGGGAGCGGAAAGACGCCAGTCGCGTCCCATGTCGCGGAGATCCTCGCCGCACACGGCGAGCGGCCCGCGATCTTGAGCCGAGGCTACGGACGACGCCAGCGCGCCGACGGTGTGGTCGTCGTCCGTGACCGAACCGGCGTCCGGGCCACCCTGGACGCGGCCGGCGACGAGCCGCTGATGCTAGCGAAACGACTCACAGGTGTGCCGGTCCTTGTGTGCGAGGATCGGTTTCTCGCTGGACGCGTGGCCGAGACACAATTCGAGGCCTCGGTGCATGTGCTGGATGACGGATTCCAGCACCTCGCGCTTTACCGCGATATCGACCTGGTGGTCATCGGCGCTGCCGACGTCGAGGCACAACAGACGCTGCCGGGTGGGCGTCTCCGTGAACGGCCTGCGACGGCTCACGTCGCTGACGCGCTCATCGTCGAAGCGCCGACCCGCGCAGCCGCCTCCCTGGTCGCCACGCGGCTTGGTGTCGGTGTTGCATTTCAGCTCACCCGCCGTCTGGGGGCGCCGGTGCCGGCGGCGCCGGATGCGCCCGGCGACATCCCGAGGGGCGCGCGCGTGCTCGTCGTCTGTGGGATCGCGCATCCTGCGGCCTTTGTCGCTGCCGTCCGCGACGCCGGCTACGAGGTCACCGGGTCGATCGAGCTGGCCGATCACCATCCGTTCTCTACGCAGGACGTCGAACGGATTGCCGGCCGCGTGAACGCCGTCGGCGCCGAGTGCGTGCTGACGACGGAGAAGGACATGGTGCGACTCCGCCCATATGTACCATTTGCCTTCCCGCTCGCGTGGGTCCCGCTGCAGGTGACCGTCGAGCCGGCCGATCGGCTTCGCACCTGGTTGGTCGACCGGATCGATGGCGCTCGGACTGCACGCAGATGCGGCACGTAACGGCCATGCGTCATCGACTTGAATATGACATCGTCGTGGCCGTGCGGACGCTCGCTCGCCTACTGCCGAGATCCGCCAGCCTGGCACTCGGGACGGCACTTGGTGGCATCTTCTACATGTTCCAGGGGCGGCGTCGTAAGCTGGCCGTCGCCAATCTTCGGGCCGCGTTTCCGGACCGGAGCGAAGCCGAATGCCGAGCTATCCTACGCGCGACGTTCCATCAGTTCGGCCGCCACGTCCTCGATCTCCTCAACTTCGACGCGATGGGGCGCGACCAGATGATGGGGTTGGTCGAGTGGCAGGGCGACGAGCACGTCCAACGGGCAGTGGCCAAGGGTCGAGGCATCATGTACTTCACCGGGCATTTTGGCTGCTGGGAACTGCAGATCATGGTGCATGCGTTCCGGTTCGGCCCGATCGTGATGGTGGCGCGGACGCTCGACAACCCGCTGCTCGAGCGGCTCATCGAGCACATTCGGTCCCGGGTTGGCACCCGGGTGCTCCCGCGCCAGGGTGCGATCCGAGGATTGCTCGGCGCGCTTACGCGGCACGAATCGGTCGGCATGATGATCGACCAGCATATCCAGGACCGCAGCGCGGTCGTCGTCAACTTCTTTGACCGTCCCGCCGCGACGACTTCGGCGATCGCGGCGCTGGCGCTGCGCACAGGCGCGCCGATCATTCCCGTGTTCGCCGTGCCGCTCCCGGGCGGACGCTACCGGATGATCTACGAGGCGCCAATCGAGCTCCCAGCCGAGGACGACGCGGACCCCGTACGAACCTGTACCGAGCGGTGCACCGCGGTGCTCGAGCAGTATGTGCGCCGCGATCCGCACCTCTGGCTCTGGATGCATCGCCGCTGGCGCGTGCCCCACGCGGAGGCGGACACGTCGGAGAGCACCGCGGTCGAGGCCCCCGACCGGGGTGCATGAAGACGTTGCCCGATCATCCGTGCTCCCGTGGAGAACGTCCCGCTGCAGTCGACCGGCGCTGCATCCCGCAATGGCCGACCGCCGCTTCACGCGCGTAGCGTCTCGATGTGACGCTTGACTTTCACCACGGGCTGCGAGCGCGTCGAGGCCGTGCGATAGAATTCAGGCTCGCCTCCGCGTGTCCCGATGCGGGCCAGACGCCACGACGGTTCAGGAAACGGTCTCACGATGGCACGATCTCAGTCGATGAAATCCGCGCCCAGTGATGCCAACCGGCAACGGCGTCTGGTCGAGCTGGTCGACGGATTTGGTCGCGTGCGTGTCGCGGTCGTTGGCGATGTCATCGCCGACGAGTTCATCTACGGTCGGTTGTCTCGTGTCTCGCGGGAAGCGCCTGTTCTGATCCTCAACTACGACCGGACCACGGTTGTGCCTGGCGGCGCGGGGAACGCCGCTCGCAACGTCGCGGCGCTCGGCGCCACCGCTCAGTTGGTCGGGCTCGTCGGCCGAGGCACCGTCGACCGGCGGCTCGTGAGGTCGCTCGGTGCACGTGTCGACCGAACGCGACTGGTGCGCCCCGCCGGGTATCGCGCGCCGGTAAAGACACGTATTCTCGCCGGCGGCTTGCACAGCGCGCGTCAGCAAATCGTCCGTGTCGATCGGGAAGCTACGCCAGTGACCGAGGCTCGCACCCGGCCGGAGTTCGAGCGCGCTGCGGTGGGCGCTGCCGCCGGATGCGATGCCGTGCTCCTATCCGACTACGGGTCTGGCTTGGTGACCCCGGAGATCGTGCCTAAGCTGGCGCGCGCGGTGTCGCGCGGGGGCAAGCGACCGGCGCCGGTGCTGGTCGACTCGCGTTACAACCTGTTCGCCTTTCAAGGGTGCACGGCGTGCACGCCCAACGAGTCGGAGGTCGAGCAGATGCTCGGCACCTCGATCGGGGACGACCCGGAACGCCTCGAGCGCGCGGGGCGGGCCGTGCTCAGACGCACACGTGCGAAGGGGGTCGTCGTCACGCGCGGCAGCCGCGGCATGGCGGTGTTCGAGCCGGGCCGTGCCACCGCACGTATCTCCATCTTCGGTACCGATGAGGTCGCCGACGTGACTGGGGCGGGTGACACCGTGATCGCCACGATGACGCTGGCATTGGCGTCGGGCGCGTCGCTTCTCGAAGCTGCCCACCTCGCGAACTACGCGGGGGGCGTCGTGGTGATGAAGCGCGGCACGGCGACGGTCAGCGGTGCAGAGCTCATGGACGCAGTGCGCGCCGACCGCAATTGTTGATGAAGGCGCGCGCCGGCGGAGTGATCGTTTCGGAGGGTCAGCTGCGAGATCTGATGGCCGCCGGCCGCGCCGAGGGGTGCACGTTTGCGTTGGCGAACGGGTGCTTCGACCTCTTGCATGTCGGACACGTGCGCTACCTGTGGGGCGCGGCGGCGGAGGCAGACCGCCTCATCGTTGCGATCAACGACGACGGCTCGGTCACGGCGCTCAAGGGCGCGGACCGGCCGATCCAGCCGGCGGTCGAGCGCGCCGAGATCGTGGCGGCCCTTGCCATGGTGGACTACGTCGTCGTGTTCTCGTCATCCACGGTGTCGGAGCTGCTTCGCGCGCTGCGCCCTGACGTCCACTGCAAAGGGACGGACTACACCATCGACACCGTCCCGGAGCGCGCGGTGGTACTCGACTACGGGGGCCGCACAGCCATCGTTGGCGACGACAAGGACCACTCGACGCGCGATCTGCTCGACAAGATCGGACACGAGCGGTAAGGCCGGTCCTCAACAAAAGATGCGCGTGCTCATTGTCCGGCTTAGTTCGCTCGGTGACGTCGTCCATACGCTGCCAGTGGCCGCAGCGCTCCGCCGCGCGTTTCCCGACGCGGCGATCGATTGGGTCGTCGACGAGCGCAACGCCGGCCTTCTGGCGTTGGTGCCGGTGCTCGACCAGGTTGTCGTGCTCCGGACACGCAGCCAGTCGGCTCTCGGGGCGGTCATCGACTGCCGCCGCACGCTCCGTCGGCGCGCCTACGATGTGGCGCTCGACGTGCAAGGGCTGGGAAAATCGGCACTCGTCGCACGTCTGAGCGGTGCCCCGCGGGTTGTTGGCTTCACGACACCGTTCCTGCGCGAGCGCTGGTCGCGCGTTTTTCACAGCGAGGCTGCGGATCCCGGCCATTTGACCCACGTCGTCGACCGCAACCTCGGCCTGTTGACCGCGCTCGGCATCGACGACGCTCGGTGGGAATTTCCGCTGGAGCCCCGCTCGTCCGACTCGACACCGTCTGTTGAGCGACTCCTCGACTCCGGGGACGGCCGCTTTGCCCTGATCAATCCGAACACCGCGTGGTCGAACAAGTGTTGGCCTCCGGAGCGTTTCGGCGCCGTGGCGGCGCGGGTCCGGCGCGCGCACGGCTTGCGGTCGGTCGTGCTCTGGGGTCCAGGCGACGAGCCGCGCGCGGACGCGGTTGTCGCGGCGTCGGACGGTGCAGCGACGATCGCGCCGCAGACTGACCTTGCGGACCTCGTGGCGCTGCTGCAAGCCGCCACGGTGGTGGTGTCCGGCGACACCGGACCGTTGCATCTCGCCGCCGCGGTTGGGACACCCGTGGTTGGGATCTACGGACCCAGCAATCCAGCGCGAAACGGACCCTGGTCGCCGCACGACGTTGTGGTATCAAGGTTCACCTCGTGCGTGTGCCACCAAGAGCGCGATCGCACCGGTCCCGCCGGCCGCATGGTGCGTCACTGCGAAGCCTCCACCTGGTGTCTCGACGACATCTCGGCCGATGAGGTGTGCGGCGCCGTCGACAGGCGCATTGAGAGCCTGATCGGTGCTTGATCTCGACGCCACTCCGGGGATGCGGACGCTCTTCCGAATCGCCCGGCTCCGCGTCTCGGTCGGATTTCTGGCCGCGGCCGCGGCCTTCACCTTCGCGTGTCCCACCTGGTTCGGCATGGGCACCGGCGCGCTCATTGCGTTCGCCGGCGAGGCTGCACGGGTCTGGGCCGCAGGTCATCTCGAGAAAGGACGAGAGGTGACGACGTCGGGTCCGTACCGCATGAGTCGGCACCCGCTGTACGCGGGGTCCGTCGCGGTCGGCCTCGGGTTTGCGGTGGCTAGCTCGACCGTGACGGTCGCGGCGGTCATTCTCGGCTATCTGGCGGTCATGGTGCCGGTGGCAATCCGTCTCGAGGAGGCGACCCTGCGCGCGTCGTTCCCCACGGCGCACACGCGTTACGTTCGCGGCGAAGCGCCGCAGTCTGATCGGCGATTCAGCATACGGCGCGCCCAACGCAATGGCGAGCACCTCGCCGTGCTCGGGGTACTCGGGTCATTGGCGATCTTCGGCGTCAAGGCCTGGTGGGACCACGGGTGGCCGTAAGTTCCGGCGGTACGCGAGAGTCCGGTCTCGTACGTTGTATAGTCTGCGTTCTAGGAGCGCCACTGGGCGGTTAGCTCAGGGGTAGAGCACCGGTTTTACACACCGGCTGTCACAGGTTCGAATCCTGTACCGCCCACCAGTCTTCGCTCGCCTTGGACAGCGGGCGAGCTTCGGTTGGCAAGCCAGGCGAAGGCTGTCCGCCGAGCGAGCGGCGCGCCCAGTCCGATGTGAGGAGGCGACATCGCCGCGGGCGCGTCGCGCGATCGCCGAAGCGACTGTGGTACGATGGCGCCAGTCGACACATTGCGGGGTCGTAGTTCAGTTGGTTAGAACGCCGGCCTGTCACGCCGGAGGTCGCGAGTTCGAGTCTCGTCGACCCCGCCATTTCCAGACTGGGGGAATATCACCCTCGGTCTACGTACGCGAGCCTCGGGCGCTTCCCCCAGACCCCCTCGGCTCACTCGCTTACGGGGGCCCCTTCGCCCCGTGCCGCTCGTTCGCCGTCTCCTCTTCTTCAGATGGGGACTTCGTCCCCAAGCCCCTCGCTCGGTCCTTTTCAGATGGGGACTTCGTCCCCAAACCCCTCGCTCGGTCCTCGCGGGCCGTGCCGTGCACGGCCTGAAATACGGCTGGCAGCAGGGAACCCGCTACGCGCCACGGTCGCCCACGGCCGTAGTGCCTCTGCGCATCCGCTAAAATAGACCGGCTATGCGCCTCTCTCCGGCATCTTGGCTCCCGAACGCGCAGGGATGGCTTCCTTGCGTCGTCCTGTTCGCGTTCTTGATGGGAATCTCGATTCTGACGACTCGGTCTGCCTATGCGCTGGGAGACCTGCTCGTGCTCGGGCTACTCCTTCTCACGCTGGCCGTCGCCCTCTCTTGTGTGGCCCGACTCCTCGCGCGGCGTGGTCTGTTGCTCGAGATTGCTGGTGTTTTGGTCGTCGGCGTCGTGGCCGCATGGCACGCTCGGGAGCAGCTTCGTCCGGCGGGGATCGGACCAACTTTGTGGACGGTTGAAGGCATGGCCCCATTCCTGGGTTCGGTCGTCGCCGCCGCTGGCGTGCAGTTCGTACTTGGCAGGCTTGTAGCAAACACCGGTTCTGAGATAAGACTCGGACGGCACCTGGTCGCGAGCTCTCTCGTGTTCGGGAGCGTCCTGTTTTGGTCGTACACCAGCTCCGAGACATTGCGCTGGCACTTGCTGCGCCACAACACGCTCCTTGGGACCCCGGTGTTTCACTTGCTTTCACCCAGCGTTGAGGAACTCGAAGAGATCGTCTGGGCCCAGCACGGGCACGGTCACGCCGTGATTACTCAACCCGATTGGGTTCACTCGTCTCGCTACCAAACCGGCCTGACCGACGCCAGCACTATCGCTAGCGTAGGCGGCGGCGGTGACGCACCCGGACGCCAACCTGACGTGGTGTTCGTCCTTCTCGACACGCTTCGCGCCGATGTCCTTGCAGATTATGGTGGCGATCCGTCGTTGATGCCCACCCTGAACGCGCTCGCCAAACGGTCGCTGGTGTTTGCTAATGTTCTGGCGAATACCAGCTGGACGCGGCCATCAGTCGCGTCGTTCTTTACCGGGCTTGCCCCGGAAGAACACGGCGCCGTGGGGTGGTCCTTTCCGATGTCGCCGGACGTGGTCACCATGGCGGAGGTGTTCGACCGCCGGGGCTACGAGACCGCGGCCTTTATCGCTAATCCCGAAGCGGTTAACCGTAAGAGCGGCTTTGATCGCGGATTCGATCATTTCGAACCCCTCGAGGATCCCCCCCGCAGGTACGCCCGGGCAGATTTCGCCACCGAACGGGTATCCGATTGGGTCGGACGTCGGAAGGGTAGGCGCGAGCAGCAGCCGCTGTTTCTCTACGTACACTATCTTGACCCCCATATACCGTACTTGAGCAGTGGGACTGACGAGGATTCGGTGGCGTCAGAGGATGACGCGTGGGGATTCTAC
>CAZYFH010000065.1:0-12193 GCA_964646815.1 uncultured Vicinamibacteraceae bacterium
ACCGGCACCGGCACCCGGCGCGCCGCGTGGCCCACCGGATCGAGCACCGGCACGTAATCGGCGCTCGCCTCGAGGGCGCCGTAGATCGGGCCGTTCGCATTGACGGTCGGGTTCCGCTTGTCCGTCGAGATCTCATCGTGGAGATACGCTTTCGGGTCGGCCCAGTCCCATTGCGTCACGACGACGTTTCGCTCGACCCCGCGGGGCCGTGGCGGCGCCTCGGGAAGCTCGCCCGCAACAATCCGGTCGGTCCAGTCCGCAAACATCTCGAGCGCGCGGCGCCGCCCCATGCGATCTAGTCCGCCCGACATGCTGCCCCCAGCCTGCCCCGACTGGATGCGTCGATCCCAGGCGGCGACCAACGAATCGAACTCGCCCAGTTCGGACGGAATCTCGCGCGTCGCCTTGTTGCCAAGCGCATGACACGCGGTGCAGCCACCGGACTTCACCGACCGCAGCCACTCCGCCTGACTGCGCACGTTCGGCGAGATACCGTTGCCATCCGGTCCAGTGCCGGGGAACTCGTCCGGCCCCGGCGCTTCAAGAAGGGACAGCCAATAGCCGGCAGGATAGTACTGTGCCGCCGCCGCCTCGGTCGGCGCCACGACGGCTGTCAGATTGACGGTGTCGCCGGGCGAGGCGTGCGCCTTCGCCGAGTCCACCAACCCGTAGCCGCGCACCCAGAGGTCGTAGGTCGCATCGGGCAGGTCCGGCACGACGTAGCGGCCTTCGTCGTCGGTCACCACGATCCGGTTGAAACGGGTTGCGAGATCCATCGTCTCCGCGATCACCCACACGCCCGCTTCGGGCCCGCTCGGCCCGGTGACGACCCCACCGATGTCATCGGCATCGATGGCGACGTCCGTCTGTCGCGCGCTCACCTCCGTGCGCGAGATACCGAAGTGCGTGGCCAGCGCCAGCCCCACTAACCCGGTCAACAGCGCGCCGCTGATCCGTATGACCCGCATGCCCCACTCCCCTTCCGGTCCGGGTTTCCACCCTGATAACGCCACGATCGTGTCTCGAATCCGCACCCCAATCAATCCCACAGGCCGGCTTCAGCGGCCGCCGTCGAGCTCGGCGAGGTGCACGCGCGCCACCATGTGCATGTAGCCGCCAGCGGCGGCGTACCGCTCGTCCGCAGCCGACGTGATGTGGCGGCGTGCCGCCTCGTCGGCGCCGATCGCCTCGTGGTAGAGCCCCACGTACAGATGCGCATAGAAAAGTGCGCGAGGCTGTCCACCGGCGGCAGCCAGTACCGCCTCCGTGGTGATTGTTCCGCGAAACAGCTGGTAAATCTCTCCCATCGGCGGCCGAGGATCCGGGCCGACCGGCAGAAGTGCGGCCCGCGCCGCCTCCGGTGAGTCCTCGCGTGCCACGCAGAGAAAATGCCAGGCGGCATTCTCGACGTCGTTTGGGTTGACGGTTCGATGTGACTCAAACTGCCGCCGACAATCGCGATAACGTCCGACGTAATAGAGAGCGATCCCCCGCTGCCAGAGCTGGGGCGCAGCCTGTGGCGCCAGTTCCACCACCCGATCGAAGCCGGCAACCGACTCGGCGAGCCGACCGCGGTCGAAGTCGGCCACGGCACGATCGAGAATCGCGCGCGGGCCTTGCGCCGAGAGCTGGTGGACCGCCATCACAACGGCCAGCGCGTAGGTCGCGGTGCGCACATCGGAGCGCCACATCGACGCTATTCTAGCGCCGATTGGTGAACGCAGCCTCGTCGGCGTCTAGATAGTGGTGAGTTTTCTCTCCCGCCCCGGGCGTGCGAAGATACGGCTTGGAGGGAGAACGATATGAGGACGACTCGACGGCTCGGAATCGCGATCATGCTTTCGATCGCAATCTCGTACCCAGCGTTCACGCAGGACGCAAACATGAGCTTTTTTCTAACGAGCATGGGACCAGGTGACGGTGCGAATCTTGGGGGTCTCGCTGGCGCCGACCGCCACTGCGAGATGCTGGCGAGCGCCACTGGTGCCGCTGCCAAGACCTGGCGCGCGTACCTCAGCACGACCGGTTCGGGCGGCGTGAACGCACGCGACCGCATCGGCTCGGGACCTTGGTACAACCACAATGGCGATATGGTCGCGTCGAACGTCGCCGACCTTCACAGCGACAACAACAACCTCACCAAGCAGACCCAGTTGAACGAAAAGGGGCAAATGACCAACGGGCGTGGTGACGACCCCAACATGCACGACATCTTGACCGGGTCGCAGCTCGACGGGACCATGGCGCCCGGCAGCGACGACTCGACCTGCGGCAACTGGACGAGCAACGGTGAGGGGAGCGCGCTCGTTGGCCATCACGACCGCAACGGTGGCGGTGCGAACCCCACCTCGTGGAATTCGGCGCACGGCTCGCGCGGGTGCGGCCAGTCGGACCTGCAGGGGACCGGCGGCAACGGCTTCTTCTATTGCTTCGCGATCGACTAGTTCTCCGACGGGCGCGTCACGCCAGACCAGCGGCCCCCTCGCGGCCGGTACACAGCAACGCCCGCCGCCCCACGTCGTGGACGGCGGGCGTCACCCACTGTCGTGGTCGCGCCCGAACGACCACTACTGCTGGTTCGACGTCGGCGCGCCCTGGTTCAGCAAGAGCTTCTGGATACGCCAGTTGTTCATGTCGGCGATATACAGCTCGTCCTCCGACCGGCAGCTGATGCCGTGGATCCAGTTGAACTGGCCAAGGCGACGACCCGACTCACCCAACCACCCGAGGATCTCGCCGTCCAGGGTCATCTTGTACACGCGACCCGGCTCCTGATCCGAGGCAAAGAGGTACTGCGTCTCCCCGCCCGAGATGCAGAGGGTCCAGGGCTGGGTCTCGTCTGGCACATTAGGGTTCACGTTGCCAAGGACCGGCTGGCGTGTCTTGTCGAACGGCACGTTCAGCACGATCATCTTGATGAAGTTGCCGTCGGAGTCGAACTTCTGGATGCGGCGGTTGCTGCGATCAGCCACGTAGACGTTGCCCTGTCGGTCGACCTGCATGTTGTGCGGCAGCCGGAATTGGCCTGGCTCCGTCCCGTAGGTGCCCCACGACGTGATCCAGTTGCCATATTTGTCGAACTTCGCGATCCGCGAGTTGACGTAGCCGTCGCTGACGTAGATGTTGTCGTCCTGATCCCACCCCACGTCGGTCGGCCCGTCGAAATACCCGTCGACGTGGCGCGCCTCCTGCGGCGAGCTGTGCTCGGGCGGCTCATACCCCTCGGGGCGACGTCCCAGGTTCAGCGTGACGTACCCCGCGGGGTTGAACTTCGTGACCGCGTTCGTCCCCTTGTCGACGATCCAGAGATTGTCGTACCTGTCGTACCGCGCCGAGTGCGAGTAGCCAAAGCCGTAGACAGCCTGGCCGATCTCGCGCACGAAATTGCCCTGGTCATCAAACTCCAGCAACTGGGTAGTCGCGTTGCCGTAGAGCGGACCCACTGCCGCGGAGCCGGGATGGTTGAGCACCAGCAGATGCCCCTTGGAGTTCTCGGCAACCGCGAGGGTCTCGCCGAGGTTCATCTCCGGGGAGTACTTCAGGTAGTCCGGCACGGAGAAGAACGGGATCTCCGGAGCGTTGCTGGTGTCCGCCTGCTGAGCGAAGACAGGTGCCATCACAAGCGCGAGCACAACGGCGATGAGTGTTCGTTTCACGACATCCTCCTTCACGATCGCCACAGCGTATCAGACACGACGCCACTGAGGCAGACCGGACGGGCCGTCTATAATCGTCCAAGGCGCCCGGGGTGGAAGTTCGCTGCATTCGGCCGGCGATGCATCCCTCCTGGGCAGCGTTGCTCCTCAGTTGCATATGCTCGATAGGCTCCTTCGTCGCGCCTTGCAATGGACGGACGCGCTTCGGGTCCAGCAGGGCCTCGGTGCAACGCGGACTTCCACCCCGGACGCCTAGATGGAAAAGCGGCACGCCCAGACACGTCTGCGAGCCGAACGGGGGCTGAGAGCGCCGGTCACGGCCGTGCTCCTCGCGGCGCTGGCACTCGGTATCGCCGCGGCCGTCTCCCTCGACCCGATCACGCTGGAACAGGACGTCGGCCACCGTCCAATCGAGGTTGTCGGAGACGGCTTCGTCTCGTCGGACGGCTGCCGCGCCTGCCACCCCTCACAGTACGCGACGTGGCACGGCTCGTTTCATCGCACGATGACCCAGATCGCCGGACCGGACACCGTCCGGGCCGACTTCGACGGCGTCGTCGTGCAAGCGGTGCACGGCCGCCCCATGCACCTGGAGCGCCGCGGCGACGAATTCTGGGCGACCTTCGACGACCCTGGCTGGCAAATCCCGGATGACGGGGATGAGCCGCCGCGGATCACCAAGCGTGTCGTGATGATCACCGGCTCGCATCATCAGAACATCTACTGGTACGCGACCGAGCACGACCGGGCGCTCAACGTGCTCCCAGCGGTCTATCTGCTCGCCGACGAACGGTGGGCGCCGCGGAGCGCCGTCGTCCTGCATCCGCCCGGGCAAGGCGTCGCGACGACTGATGGCCACTGGAACGCGATCTGCATCGCCTGCCACACGACGCACGGTAAGACCCAGTTCGATTCGCCCTTCGGATCGGAACCGATCGCGGATCAGCGGGTCGAGACCACCGTGGCCGAGTTCGGCATCGCGTGCGAATCGTGTCATGGGCCGGCCGATGAACACCTCCGCACCAACAGCAACCCTTTCGTCCGCTACGTGCGGTACTTCACCGACGAGCCGGACCCGACCATCGCCCAGCCCGCACGCCTCGACCCCGGACGCTCGTCGCAGGTGTGCGGCCAGTGCCACAGCATCTGGGAGTTCGCAGCGGTGGACGACGAGCGGCGCGCCAACTCCGGTGGGTTGCCGTACCGACCAGGTGACGCGCTCCGGGACACCCGATTCCTGGTGCAGCCGTCCGTGGACAACGACTCGCCTGACATGGTCGGTCTACTCGACGCGGATCCCGACTACGTGCGCGGCTCCTTCTGGCCGGACGGCATGGTGCGGGTGTCCGGCCGCGAATACAACGGCCTGATCGACTCACCCTGTTACGTGGAGGCAGAAACCGTCGAGCGGACAATGACCTGCTTCTCCTGCCACACGATGCACAAGACCGATGCGGATCCGCGGTCCACTGCCGCCTGGGCCGACACGCATCAGGTCTCCGCTGGAATGGACGGCGATGCCGCCTGCGTGCAGTGCCACGGCGGGATCGGCCAGAACCCGGCGACCCACACCAACCACGCTGCTGACTCGGCCGGGAGCCGCTGCTACAACTGCCACATGCCATACACGTCCTACGGCCTGTTGAAGGCGGTTCGCAGTCACACCGTCAGCAGTCCGTCGGTCCACGAGTCCGTGGACGTGGCCCGGCCGAATGCCTGCAACTTGTGTCACCTCGACCGCACTCTGGCGTGGACCGGTGATCACCTGGCGCGTTGGTACGACCTCCCGACCCCTCCGCTCGACGACGACGAGCGGAGCGTGGCGGCCTCCCTGCTCTGGCTGCTGCGCGGTGACGCGGGCGTGCGGGCGATCACCGCCTGGAGCTACGGCTGGTCACCGGCACGGACCGCCGCCGGGACCGACTGGATGACGCCGTTCCTCGGCGAACTCCTGGGCGACCCGTACGACGCCGTCCGCTTCATCGCCGGGCGGTCGCTCGGGAGTCTGCCCGAACACGCCAACCTCGACTACGACTTCGTGGGAGAACGCGAGGCACGGCTCACATCCGCCCTTGGGGCGCTCGGAGCCTGGGAACGGGCGGCGGGCGCGGAACGCCGCCGCGACCCCGAGTTGCTATTTTCCGCCGATGGGTCCGTGGACATCGCGAGAATGCGTCGGCTGTTCGGCGCGCGCGACACGCGCCCGCTGTTCCTTCGAGAATAGTGCCCAACCCGCCCGGCACACCCGACTACGCCAGGCGTCACCTCCGCTTCGGCTGGTGGTCCCTCATGGTGTTCCTCACACTCGGCTTCGCACTTGAGCTGTTCCACGGGTTCAAGGTGGGCTTCTACCTCGACGCGTCGAACGAGACGCGTCGCTTAATGTGGACGCTTGCCCATGCGCATGGCGCGCTCTTGGGACTCGTCCATCTGGTCTATGGCCTCTCGGTAACGGTCGTTCCAGAGATCGGCGCGCGTCATCGCCCGCGCGTGTCGACGAGTCTCATCGGCGCGAGCGTCCTCCTGCCCGGTGGGTTCTTTCTGGGGGGCGTGTCATTCTACGGCGGAGACCCAGGGGTCGGCATCGTGCTCGCGCCGGTCGGCGCGACGCTGCTCCTGGTCGCCGTGTTCCTGACCGCGCGAGCTACTGCACGACGACCGTGACGTCGGCCGGGACGATCAGCATCGCGTCACTCGCCCAGGCACGCAGCGTGTAGGTGCCGGGTGTGTCGAAGGTCACCGTCGTCTCGAACCTCGCGGACGTCCAGCCGTCACCGTCGAGCGACGTCGACTCGCTGCTCGCCGGAGCGGTGCCGGGAATCCGCCCTCCGCCAGGCTCGTCGCCCTCTTCCTCCGCCACCGCGCGTTGATAGTCGGCCGGCGCGATCGTCGCGTCCGCGGGTCCGCGATAGATGGTCCACAACACGGACAATCCGTTCCGGGGCGGGCGGGGCTTCGAGTACCACTGCACGTTGTCGGGCGCCTTCGGGGCCCCGTCCGGTGGAACCAGCGCCGGCAGCCTGGTGCGCGGCTTGCGCGGCGCGAGCGGCGTCGGCAGTTCGTCATCGGTGATCGACGCCGTCATCGTTACCGGCTCGCCGACCCGCGCCGTCGTCGTGGCTGCGGAAATTGTGACCAACGGCGCGCCGTTGGCGAACAGCTGGTCCTTGGGCCGGCCGAAACCCGTCCGGCCGTTCGACGTGATCGTGTTTACGTCGATCTCCCACTCGGGCTGCAGCCACCCGTACGCCAGTTGCTCGTTGCCGTTGGCGGTCAGATGCCAGACGACACCGTCCTCCGCCGCAGTACCGGTCCCAGCTGGCATCAACACCGTGAACTGATACCGCTGCGTCCTCGGGTAGAAGTACGTTGGCTGGCCGCGGTCCTCGTCGCCAGGCGAAAAGTAGTTGGTCTGACCGATCGGCAGACTGGGCGACTCCCGGTAATTCCGATTCAGATAGCCGAAATGAAACAGATAGCTACCGTCGTCGTTCCGTGTCCAGCCCTCGAAGATCGGTTGGATGTCCTGCCCGGCATCGAACCGCTGCTGCGGCTGGGTAACGACCGGCACGTCGCGGGGATTGACCTGCGCGCGTGCCACATGCTCCGCGCCGATGGCCACGATCGCCACGGCCACCACCAGTCGAAAATTGACCGTCATGACTTGCCTTGCCTCAGAAACGACAAGGCACTCTACGAAGTCAGCGCCTCGCAGAGTGCCTCGTATAATCGCGATGCCATCGACGCGAACCAGGACTAGTTGTCGTTGTCGGCCGCTCGCTCATTCAACTCCGCGGCGTACTCCTCGTCGGTCAGGTCGTACCAACTGATCCAACCGAACGCCATCTCGTCGATCGTGCGGCTGCCGCCGCCCGTCCAGTTCAGCGGATCGAGGTTGCCCCGATGCGCCTCGGTGTTGTCGTGGTAGCTGATCACGTGCAGCTTTGTGCCGGCCGGATAGATGGGCTGGGCATCGTCCGCATAGTTGTACACGATGTGCCAGTTAAAATCGAAGTTGGCGCAGCTGACCATCTCGGTCGTCGAGTTTGGGTAAATCAACTCCAGGCACTGCCGCTTGCCGAGGAAGTGCATGTGGGGCTGGAAGCCGGTGAGCCGACCCGGCAGATACATCGTGGCGTAACCGTCATGCCGCGTGATCTGGCCGGCGGGAATGTCGAGCTCCCCCGCCTGCGCGAGCTGGCGAGAATAGAGAATGTTGTCGGGCTTCTCGCCGGCAGCATACAGCACCATGCCGAGCTCGGTCTGGTCCACGACTTCCTCGCCGACCGAGTGATAGTGGAAGCTGAAGCGAACCCGCGAATCCGCCTCGAACATCTTGCCGGTGCCTTCAGGATACTTGTCGGCGTTCTTCCCGACGGCGTACTCGTTCAGGAAGAAGTCGTTCGAACTGTCATCGGGCGGCGCCTCGGGGTCGGTCACGGCGTACGTCAGCGCGTGGTGGACGACTCGCAGGTCACCGGCCTTGGTCTGGATCGACTTGATGTAGCGATCCTCCGTGATCCCAGAGTCGACGATGTAGTCGCCCCACCAGTCACCCGCCTCGGCCGGCACGGTGTGCGGTGGCGAGGTGACGATGACGTCGGGCTCGACCTCCCAGGCGCCGAAGTCCGGCAGCTCGATCGGCGGAGGCGCATCGGCCGGGTTGCCCCGCGGCGCACCGGCATCGACCCAGGTCGCGATCAACTGGATCTCGTTATCGGTCAGCGATCGGTCCTGCTTGAACGCCTGAATGCCGACGTTCTTGTCGATATGCCACGGCGGCATTTCGCGAGCGACGACCTTGTTCTTGATAGACCGCGCCCAGGGACGCGTCTCCTGATAGTTCAGGAGCGACATCGGCGCCATGTTGTCCGGTCGATGACAGACCTGGCACGAGCGCTGGAGGATCGGCTCGATGTCCTTGTGAAACGTCGGCTGCGTATCCTGCGCGCCAGCGACGCCAGGTAACAGTACCAGCGCGGCGGCCGCGAACACGGCCAGACCAACAATGGTATTCCTCATCTCAGCACCCCCAACCGTACGCGTCTGCCCACCCGTAATTGACGTAATCGCCACAACTTAGCTCAGTCATCCTAGCCTCAACCCCTCATTCCAGTCAATGCGCGCGGCGAGGACTAACCAATAGCGACGGTGCGCCGGCCTGAGTGGCGCTCCCTCTCAGTCCATCGATTGACTCAGGTAGTCCCACAGGAGAAACGCCATCGCCCGCATCCCGACCGGTAGCGCGGCGTCATCGGCGCGAAACGTCGGTGAGTGGTGCCCCCCAGAGGTCGTACCCGGCGCGAGCGTCCCGAGCATGAAGAAGAACCCCGGCACCTCGTTCGCAAACAACGAGAAGTCCTCGCCGGCCATCCAGGGTTCGGCCAGGGCGAGATTGTCGCCCCCCACCGCGGCAACGAGGCTCGGAATCGACCGGTCCGTGAGCGCAGGATCGTTGATCGTCACCGGCGTGACCCGGTCGTAATCGAGCGCGAACGACCCGCCGCCGGCGCGGGTGATACCGTCGAGGATCTCGCCCATTCGACGCTCGACGGTGTCTTGCACGTCGGGGTCATACGTTCGGACCGTCCCCTCGAGCAGCACCTCCCCGGGAATGATGTTGAAGCGGGTCCCGCCACGGATCATCCCGACGGTGACAACACTCGGCGCGAGCGGCGACAAGCTGCGGGACCGGATCGTCTGCAGTGCCGTGACCGCCTGCGCCGCCATGACCACCGGATCGATACTCAGGTGCGGCGCCGCGCCGTGTGCCTGCAGGCCTTGGATCGTCGCGCGGAAATGATCGACCGCGGCCAGCGCCCCACCCGGGGTGTAGACGATCTTGCCGACGTCGACGTGCGCGCTCGCGTGGAGCCCGAACACCGCCTCCGGCCGTGGATCGTCGAAGACACCCTCCTCGAGCATCAGCGCCGCGCCCCCTGCCTCGCCTGGCGGCGGCCCTTCCTCGGCCGGCTGAAAGAGGAAGACGACGGTGCCGGGAAGCTGCGGTTGGAGCGACTTGAAGATCGATGCCACGCCCAGCTGCACGGCCGTGTGAATGTCGTGCCCGCACGCGTGCATGACGCCGACGTCCTGACCCAGGTAAGTCGCGCGCTTCGTCGACCGAAACGGCAGGTCGGTCTCTTCCGTGACAGGCAACGCGTCCATATCAGCGCGCACCGCCACGACCGGACCCGGCCGGCCCCCGCGGAGCACGGCCACGACACCGGTGTGCGCGACACCGGTGCGCACGTCGTCGAACCCCAGCGCGTGCAGGTGATCCGCGGCCAACGCCGCCGTTTCGACCTCGCGATTGCCCAGTTCCGGGTTTTCGTGGATCTGCCGCCGCATCTCGGTGACGCGCGGGAGCGCCCGCTCTACTTCGGCGTCGATCCGGTCACGCTGGGCGGCCACCGGCAAGAACCACGTCGTTAGGATGAGGGTGGTTGCGCAGGTTCGACGTGTCATGTGTCGTATTCTACGCTGCGACCTCTCTATAATGGGGGCGTTCCGACACGCCGCTGGCAACGCGAATGCGACACGAACTGATGATGCGCCACGCCTCGCTCATCGCGCTGGGGATCGCCGTGGGTCTCGGCGGGTGCGCCGGCGATCGGATGACCACAGAGCCGCCTGCGCCAGTTACCGAGGCCGCCGCGCCCGACGCGTCAGCCGGCGGGCAGACCGCCACGGGCCACGCACCGGTGTCGCACGATGGACAGACCGCCACGGGCCACGCACCGGTGTCGCGCGATGGACAGACCGTCACGGGCCACGCGCCGGTGTCGCGCGATGGCTCCCTGACCGTCGTCATCCTGGAGCCGGAGACAGCAATCGCGTTTACGCCGCCGACCGATCCGGTCACCATGGATCAACTCGGGATGGAGTTCCTCCCGCCGGTCCTGCTGGCCGGTACCGGACAACCGGTGCACTTCCGCAACAGTGAGGACGTCTTGCACAACGTCCGTGTGTACAACATCGACACCAAGGACACCGCCTTCAACATCTCGACGCCGCTCGGCGGCACCTACGAGTACCGGTTCGATATCGCCGGCACCTATCGCGTGGCCTGCGACATCCACCCGGCGATGGGTGCGAGCGTCGTCGTGACATCGACACCCTACGCCGCCGTGGCCGAGCGCGATGGGAGCTTCGTCCTGCACGACGTGCCTCCGGGCGCCTACCGAGCCGTCGTGCAGGCAGGTGGAGAACGCACGGAGCACCGCGTCGATATCGTCCCGTCGGCGACCGAGTTGACGCTCGACGCCAGCAACTAGTGCCCCGATGCCCGTGGGCGTCCCCGTCGTCGATCTCGCGCCGTCTCGGCACCGGGTCGCGACCGAACGCGTCGCGCGCGCGTGCAGCGAATGGGGGTTCTTCCAGGTCGTCGGTCACCCGCTGACGCCGTCTTTCCCCGCACAGGTGTGGGAGGGGACCCACGCCTTCTTCGCGCTCCCACGTGCGGCCAAGCTCGACCTGCTGCGCACGAAGCGCAATCCGCGGGGCCACTACCACCAAGAACTCACGAAGAACCGCCGCAACCTCAAGGAGGTGTTCGACTTCGGTCGCGACGGCGTCGCGGCGGGCGATGACGTGAACCAGTGGCCGGTGTCGCGACCGGGCGCTACGCCCCGCGATGTCAGGTGTACTTCCGAGCCTGTGAGCGACTTGCGTTTGACATCCTGGCGCTCCTCACCGCGGCGCTTGTCGGCGAGACCGAGACGCTGACGCGACACTTCTCCCCTGCGCATACCAGTTTCGTCCGGCTGAACTACTACCCGCTGGAGGATCCGCTTGACTCAAACGCGACGGCCGAGGCAGCGGCGCTCGGCGACCAGGCGCTGCATCACCACGCCGACGCCGGCGCGTTGACGTCCTCCTTCAGGACGATGTCGCGGACTGCAGGTGCAGGGCCTGGACGGGTGGCAGGACGTGTCGCCGATTGCGGGCACCGTGGTCGTCAACATCGGCGACATGATGCAGGTCTGGTCGAATGATCGCTTCACAGCCGCGTTGCACCGCATGCAACCGGTCATCACACAACCACGCTATAGCATTCCGTTCTTCTTTAACCACAGCTACGACACCGACTACGCGCCATTACCCACTCCCGACAGCACCTCGCCCAAGTACCGCACGATCAACTGGGAAGAGTTTCGACAGGCGCGTGCCGACGGCGACTACGCGGATTTCTGAGACGAGATCCAGGTCGCTGATTTCCGTGTGCGCACCTAAATTTGAACAGAGGCGTCCGACATCTCCACTGCCCTCGGCACCTCAAGATCTGGCATCGGTGCCGCGGCGAATATTTTCTGCAAAAGAGAGAAACCAATCCCCCCAAGCTTGGTAGCGCGAGATGCACGTGCACTGTCGGTCGACAGACCCGTGTTACCGAACGCCTGAAGCATCACCTTCGAACATATCACGAACGCAACACGGTTCCTGAATGCCGTCAGGAAGTCGGACCGTTTCCAAGACGCCCCAAAGCTATAGAAGTTGTTCCAGACATTCTGGGTTCCCTGTCGGATCTCCTCACC
>CAZYFH010000066.1:0-11306 GCA_964646815.1 uncultured Vicinamibacteraceae bacterium
GCAACGCGTTCGCCCACGAGGCCGGCATCCACCAGGACGGCGTGATCAAGGATCGACGCACCTACGAGATCATGCGGCCCGAGGACATCGGCGTCGAGTCGACGCTGGTCCTGGGTAAACACTCCGGACGTCACGCTGTCAAGAAACGATGTGAAGAGCTGGGGCACGAGTTGAGTCGCTTCGATCTCGACCGTGTCTATCGCCAGGTCATCGCGCTGGCGGACCGCCAGAAGTCAGTCGGTGACGACGACCTCGCGACGATCGTCTCGCGTGTGGGTGTCGATCGTCTAGACGCGGGCGCCGCGTAGTGCACGCCACCATCGCCCTGCTTCCAGGTGACGGGATCGGTCCTGAGGTCATCGACGCGGCGGCCGAGGTGCTCGACGCCGTCGCCGCTCGCTTCAACCACACTTTCACCCTGACGCGGTGGCCGATTGGCGCGACCGCGATCCGCGCCGGGGACCCTCCGCTGCCGCCGCCCACGCTCGCGGCCTGCCGCAACGCAGACGCCGTGCTGCTTGGCGCAGTGGGCGACCCGGAATTCGCCGATGGTCCGCGAGAGCAACGCCCGGAGACCGCACTCCTGGACCTGCGCCGCGAGCTCGGCTTGTTCGCCAACCTACGGCCGGCGCGCATCTGGCCCGGGTTGGAAGGCGAAACATCGCTCCGATCGGAGGTCGTCAAAGGGCTCGACGTGCTGATCGTGCGGGAGCTGACCGGCGGCATCTACTACGGCACACCTCGCGGACGCTCCGACGACTTGAGCGAGGCGTTCGACACCATGCGCTACAGCGCGAACGAGGTCGAGCGGATCGCCACCGTAGCGTTCGAGAGCGCGCGCGGTCGCCGGAAGCTCGTCACGTCGGTCGACAAGGCGAACGTCCTGGAGACGTCGAGACTCTGGCGCGAGGTGGTATCCGCGGTTGGGACGCATTACCCCGACGTGCGACTCGAGCACCAGCTCGTCGACTCGTGCGCCATGCTGCTCGTCTCGAACCCGGCGAAGTTCGACGTACTTCTTGCCGGCAACCTTTTTGGCGACATCCTGTCCGATGAAGCGGGCGCCGTGGTCGGGTCGCTCGGATTGCTGCCATCGGCAAGCGTTGGCGAAAAAGGCGGCCTATTCGAGCCGGTGCATGGATCGGCACCCGACATCGCGGGCCGGAACCAGGCCAACCCGGTCGCCGCCATCGCGTCCACGGCGATGCTCCTCCGCCATGCGCTTGGCGCCGAGACCGAATCGGCCGCGATCGAGTCCGCCATCGGAGCCGCGTTGGCGGGCGGTGTGCGCACAGCTGACTTGGTCAGCGGTGGGGCCGAGGCCACGACCTGCAGCGGGATGACCCACGCGATCCTCGAGCAGTTATAGGCTCCCCCGCGACGCGGCTGTTTGGTAAACAGCCGAACTGTGCCGGTCGCCTCGATGTAAGATCGACGGATCCGCCTGCGAGACCGGCACCCAGCAGAGGAACAGCCTATTGAACACACGCACACGTGGCGGCACGGGCCCGCCGATTCGTCGCTTGGGGGCACTGCTCCTGGTTCTCGTCCACGGCCCGTGGCTCGGTCTTGCTCCGGTCGTAGTTGCCCAGGGCGGCAACGGTCGCGGTCCAGCCGCCGAGACCGTCGCGATTCGCCCGGGTACTGTCGTCATTGCACCGTTCGTCAATATCTCCGGCAACCCGTCCGACGAGTGGATTGGTGCGGGTATCGTCGAAACCCTGACCGCCGACCTCGAGGCGATCGAGGCTCTGTCGGTGATCGCAGGCGCTCCGTTCGTCGAGCGGCCGGAGACGGGAGACGACCCAGCCGGTGTGGCGCAGCGGCTGGGTCGCGAGCGTGGTGCGGCGTGGGTCGTCGCAGGCGGCTATCAGCGGATTGGCAACCAGTTACGTATCACGGCGCGCGTCAGCGACGTCGAGACCGGTGCCGTCGGGCGGTCCGTCAAGCTCGACGGCGGGATCAGCACGCTCTTCGCGCTCCAGGATCAGATCATCGCCGGGTTGGGCGCAGCCTTCGAACCGCTCGCTGCTGCTCGCGGTCGTGACCCGGTGGCCCGTGCGATCGTCTCGCCGGCGCCGGCGCCGGCGCCGGCGCCGGAGGCGCGAGCCGGCTCCCGCATGAGAGGCGTGCCGAGGACCGGCCGAGGCGGCGGGTTCGGGAACGGCAGCGGGAGTGCGGCTCCGCCGGGTGGACGCTCCGGAGCGGGTCGTGTCGATCCCGGAGGGCGTCGCCCGGTGCGGGCGGGGCCCCCGGGAGGATTCGCGGAGCCACTGGACATTGCGATTGATTCCCCCGAGGCGCTCACGTCCGAGAACATCACCGGCGGCATCGCGCTCGGCGCCGAGCCGCGGCTTGGCGTGGCGGTGAACGCGGGCATCCTGACCGGCCGGCCGACTGTGCGTCCGCCGCGCACGCAGCAAGGACCAAACATCGACGGCCGGCTCGACGACGCCGTGTGGCGATCAGCGGTCCGTATCACCGAGTTCATCCAGCGGGCTCCCGTCGAGGGCGCACCGGCCACTGAGCCCACCGACGTCTACATGGCCTATGACAGCCAGTACATCTATTTCGCATTCCACGCCCACTACTCGGATCCTGGTGTGATGCGTGCGAATCGGGTCGACCGAGATCAGGCCTTTCTCGACGACTCGATCTCCGTCTACTTCGATCCCTTCCTCGACCAGCAGCGCGCCTACGTGTTTTCCGTCAATGGCTACGGTGTGCAGATGGACTCGATCATGAACTCGCGCGGCGGCGGCGGCTTCGGCGGTCGCCGCGGCGGGTTCTCCGGAGGCTTTAGTGGCGGCTTCAGCGGTGTGCCGCGTGGTGACAGCTCGTGGGACGCGCTCTTCGAGAGCGGCGGCCAGATCGTCGAGGATGGGTTCACTGCCGAGATGGCGATCCCGTTCAAGAGCCTCCGGTACCCGCAGCGCGAACCGGACACACCCCACCGCTGGGGGTTCCAGATCGCGCGCAGTATCCGGGGCAAAGATGAGACGGTCGTTTGGTCACCCTACTCCCGGGAGATCTCTGGCTTCTTGCCGCAAATGGGTGTCCTCGATGGGTTGACGAACCTGTCGACCAGCCGAAACGTTGAGATCCTGCCGACGTTCACCGCCATCCAATTCGGCTCGCTCGACTCGTCTGGCCAGTTCGGCGAGACCACCAATCCCGAGGGTGGGGTCAATCTGAAGTACGGGATCACCTCCAACCTGACGGCGGACGTCGCGTTCAACCCCGACTTCTCGCAGATCGAGTCCGACCAGCCACAGATCGAGGTGAACCAGCGCTTCGCCCTGTTCTATCCCGAGCTGCGACCGTTCTTCCTGGAGGGCGCCGAGATCTTTCAGATCTCCGGTCCGGTGACACTCGTACACACACGCACGATTGTCGACCCCGACTTCGGCAGCAAGATCACCGGCAAAGTGGGCAAGACGACGTTGGGCCTGCTGGTGGCGAACGATGCCGCGCCCGGCAACCTCGAGGACGGGGCGGACCCGCGGTACGGACAGAACGCCAACGTCGTCATCGGGCGTGCGCGCTACGACCTCTACTCGGAGTCGTTTGTGGGTGCCATCTTCACCAACCGCGACTTCCTCGACACGTACAGCCGCCTCGGCGGGGTCGACGCTAACTTTCGGCTTAGCCCGACGCAGAGCCTGGGGCTCCGCGCGATACAGTCCGAGCACCAGGACCTTGACCGCGTCCAGTCGAGCGGCCAGATGTTCGACGTCAACTATCGGATGTTCAACCGGCACTGGAGCGGTTTCTTCTCCGGGTACACCCTCTCGCCGGACTTCAAGACCGACGTCGGCTTCGTCCGGCGCGTGGACCAGAAGCGTATCTCGAGCAGCCTCTCGTACCGCTGGAGACCGGAGACGTGGATCCTCAACTGGGGGCCGCGCCTCAACTACTCACGCAACTGGAACTTCGACAACATCCTCGAGGACGAAGAGGCCCGGTTCGGCCTCCGTGCGTCCTTCGCGAAGAACATCAGTATCAATTTCGACATCCGCCGTGAAATGGAGCGATTCCTCGGCATCAACTTCGACAAGAGCGCAATCTCGTTCGGCGGCGGCGTGAACACCAGTCGGAACTACTCGATCGGTGGGTTTTTCCGCTGGGGCGACGAGGTCCGCTACACCGCGAATCCGTTTCTCGGCCGCGGCGGCGGTGGGGGTGTCTTCATGACCCTCCGGCCAGTCACACGATTCCAGTCGCAAATCAACATCAACACCAGCCGGTTGATCGACCCGCGGAACACCGACGAGCTTGTCTTCGACGTTAAGATCGTTCGCGCGCTGACGACCTATCAATTCACAGACCGGCTGCTGTTCCGGAACATCGCCGAGTACAACACGTTCCAGCGAACCGTTGGACTGAACATGCTGGCCACCTATCGCGTCAACTCCGGCACGGTCTTCTACATTGGGTACGACGACCACTACCAGCAGGGCGACCTGTTGTACGGAGATCGCGACGGGGATGGCATCGCCGACCAACTGTACCCGGACGACTTGACGTTGCGGCAGACGAATCGGGCGTTCTTCACCAAGTTGCAGTATCTATTTCGGTATTAGCTTGGCCTGGAGGCTGGGGATCCGAGATCAGGGGGCATCTTCGTAGCGCGGGCGATCAGGCCCGCACGGGTCGCGTCACCTACGTGCACGAGTGGGGCGTGACAATAGATGTTGGGGTAGGGGGCCAGGATGGAGATGAAGCGATTGCTCGGTGCGTTAGGCGCGATGGCGGTGGCGACGTGTGCATCGGCCCAAGAGAACCGCGGCATGCCGAAGCTCGACAAACTCACTCTGCCCGACGGCTTCGCCATCGAGCTCTACGCCGCCGACGTGCCCAACGCGCGGCAGATGTCCCTCAGTCCGGACGGGACGCTCTTCGTGAGCACGCGGCGCGCCGGTAACGTCTACGCGGTTGTCGATGTCGACAGCGACCACTCGGCTGACCAGGTCTACACACTCGACAGCGGTCTGACTATGCCGAACGGCGTAGCGTTTCACGAGGGGGCGCTCTACGTGGCCGAGGTCAATCGCATCCTTCGGTACGATGACATCGAGTCTCGGCTGGCGAGCCCTCCGGACCCCATCGTCGTCAACGACACCTTTCCCACCGAACGGGCGCACGGCTGGAAGTTCATCAGGATCGGGCCGGACGGGCGACTCTACGTCCCGGTCGGCGCGCCGTGCAACATCTGCGACCGCACCGACGAAGACCCACGCTTCGCCACCATCGTCAGTATGAACCTCGACGGCAGCGACCTGCAGATCTACGCGCGCGGCGTTCGAAACTCGGTCGGCTTCGATTGGCACCCTGACACGAGCGAGCTCTGGTTCACGAACAACGGGCGCGACATGTTCGGGGATACCCGGCCGGCCGACACGCTGAACCACGCACCGGAGGCCGGGTTTAACTTCGGCTTTCCGTTCTGCCACCAGGGCGACATCCAGGATCCGGAGTTCAACGCACGTGCGTGTGGGGAATTCCGCCCGCCGGCGCGCAAGCTCGGCCCTCACGTCGCGTCGCTCGGAATGCGCTTCTACACCGGGTCGATGTTTCCCGACGACTACCGGCACCAGATCTTCATCGCCGAGCATGGCTCCTGGAACCGGAGCCCAGAGGCCGGGCACACCGGCTACCGTCTGACGGTCGCGCGTCTCGGCTCCGCCGGGCAGGTCACCGGCTATGACGTGTTCGCCGAAGGGTGGCTGGAGGCGAACAACGAGGCGTGGGGCCGGCCGGTCGACGTGCTGGTGATGCCGGACGGGGCGCTGCTCGTCTCTGATGACACCGCCGGCGCGATCTACCGGATTACCTATTCGGAGTTGGCTCTGGAATCCGGACGAAACCGGAACAGTCCGAGGCCAGCTGCGGTGCGCTAAGCTGGCTTCGATGCGCCAGCTTGCCCTCACACTGGCGGTTGTCGCTGCACTCGCGGTCGGGGTGCACGCGCAGATCACCCCCGAGCTGATCCGCCAGCGCACCGAGCGGGAGTGGGATGTCAAGGCGGAGAAGATGCGCGAGCATCTCCTTCCGTTGATGCGGGCGCACGACGTCGATCTCTGGATCATCCTCGGTCGCGAGAACGCGCCCGATCCCGCGCTGGAACTTTTCGGCGGCTACGGCATCACCGGTTGGTACGGCCACCGGAACGCGTACCTCTTCTACGACCCGGGCCGCGAGGACGGGAGTCTCGAAACGACCGCGCTCGGCACCCATTTGAGCGACCACCTCGCCCGCTTCTACGATACCCGAGAGCTGTACGGCGAGGAAGGGCTGGCGTCGCACCTGCGGCGGTACGTCGACAACCGCGACCCCCGGCGCATCGCGATCAATCAGTCGCGGACCATCAGTATGGCCGATGGGCTGACAGCCGAGCTCAAGGACTATCTCGTGGCGGCGCTGGCGCCGACATACCGCGCCCGGATGGTCTCGTCCGAACCCCTGCTCGTCGATTACGTGTCGACGCGGACGCCGGCCGAGCATCGCATCCAGCGTGAGGCCAGCGCGGCCACTTTCGCGATCCTCCGGCGCGCCCTCTCGAACGAGGTGATCACGCCCGGCGCGAGCCGGCTCATGGACGTGCACTACTGGATCACGGCCGAGTGGAAGCGGCAGGGCTTCGAATTCAACTTCCCCGCGTCACTCGATCTACAGCGCGTCGGGGAACAACTCGATGACGCGGCCAACCCGGTGATCGAGCGAGGCGATCTCCTGCACGTCGACTTCGGCGTGCGGAGCTCTGGAATCGTTGCCGACCAGCAGAAGATGGCCTACGTGCTCCGTCCGGGCGAAAACGCCGTCCCCGCGGGATTGGCCGGGGCGTTCACTCGGTCTACGCGGATGGCGGACATCCTCCTCGAGGAGTTCGTACTCGGGCGTACCGGGATTGCGATTAAGACCGCAGCGGAATCTCGCGCGGAGGACGAGGGGATCGACGCGCTCGTCTATTCGCACGTGCAGGGCAACTGGGTGCACGACGCTGGGGTCTGGATGATCCACGACTGGCCGGAGCGCTACGGCGACCACCCGCGGTTCCAGTTGCGCGCCGGGGAATGGGTCTCGCTCGAGTTCTCGGTCACCGTGCCGGTCCCGGAGTGGGGCGACCAACCGGTCACGATCATGCGCGAGGAAGACACCCTCGTGCACGGGGACGGCCGCGTCGAGTACCTGTCCGGTCCGCAGTCGGAGCTGTGGGTCATCCAGTGATATCGTAGGGGTCTCGCACGCGCGAGCTTTGCGTCCCACCGACGGTGAGGTGGCCGAGAGGCTGAAGGCGGCGGTTTGCTAAACCGTTGAGGGGGCTTTAACCTCCTCCCAGGGTTCGAATCCCTGCCTCACCGCCATTTCCTTTTCGTAGAATTATTTGCGGTTAATTGGGCAGTTCCTTGAGATCGACTCGATCGCTCTCGAGATAACCGACTGTCCCTGAAATTGTCCCTGCCAGCTCGTAAAGAGCCGTGTGCTCCTTTCAGAAGGAGCGTGACATATGACGTCACTAAGTATCGTTGTGGCGGCAGCCGTGATTAGTCTCGGGGTCTCTTGGGGGAACCGATACGAGATCATCCAAACCCCTAATGAGAATATAGACACCGTTTTTTGGATCGATAAGGGAGAGGTTTAAATGAGAACAGTGATTGTCGCCCTCTTGCTTTTCTCGCTGTGGTCCACGAGCTCGCTGGCCCAGACTTTGTCAGCAGAATCCAACCCTCTCCTTGGCACCTGGACTCTCAATGTCGCGAAATCCACTATCGACTACGCGCCATTGCCGCGAAACGAAAGGCGGACATACCGAGCCGCGCCGAACGACGGGATGATCTTCAGCGTAGAAGGGACTAACGAAGTCGGAGTTTCGTACGCCTACGGATCTACAGCTGCGATGGATGGAAGAGAATATCCAATGCTAGGAACTGGAACCCGCAACGGCGGTGACGCTGTCTCTTGGAGGCTCGTCGATCCCAAGACTGTCTATGCAGTCGTGAAGAAGTTAGGTGACGTAGTGAACCGAGTAGAGCTCTCAGTATCGAATGACGGCATGGTATTGACAATTACGGAGAACGGGAGGGGCCCAGATGGGTTGCCGACACATGGGGTGAGGGTCTACGACAGGCAGTAGGTCCGCCAAGCTTCGCTGTAGTGTTCGAGGTTGTGCCAGGTTCTAGTTGCCGTGGAGCCCCCCCCCCGCCGCCCCGGCTTTGCCGGGGCGGTCAGCAAAGTTCGACGTTTCCGGGAGTCACGTGAGGCATTTCTTCCCGTGAGCCGCCAAAGGATCACGGGAAGGCGGGAAAAGCCGGGGACTTTAGTTGTGAGGGTAGTGTCGCGAAGAGTGTGCAAAACCGCTTGAGAAAGCCGAGCGGTCATGGCAAGAGGTTGATTGCCTAGGACGCTGCCGAACAGCACGAGGTGGACACGGTGCCTCCGCCCCTTGGCCGACCTTGATCGTGCAAACTGGCCCCGGTCACTGCGCGCACGCCAGTAGCGGGCCTGCTCGACTATCGTCCGGAGTCGACGAGCTCACACGGGCTCTGCACGCCCGGTGAAGGTGGCCTCGGCGAGGCCGATCGTCTTGGAGCAGGCTGTCACTCGGCGCCGCGTGGACGTCGCCCCTGCCCTGCTCGACGACGGTCCCGTCCTGTCCGATGCCGGGCGGGCGTCGTCCCAGCCCGCGAGGGAACCGCCACCTCCGGCGGAGACGGGGTGTCGCAGGAGCCGGGGCGGTCCCCACGCGCCCACCAGCACAAGTTGGCCGGCCTCGAGGCAATGACCGTGGCGCGCCAGCTCGCGCACCAGCCAGGGCAGGGCGGAGAGTACATCATCGGGCCAGCGGCGATCCGACCACGTATCGATACTCGCGCCGTCGAATTCCAGCGCGAGATCCACCACTGTTCCCGCCGGCGGGGGCTCGATGCCAGGCGAGCGTACGACGCCGGCATGGATCGCGTTGTTGGCGATCAGCTCGGGACCGGTCGGGTCACCGCCTCGCAGCACCAGGTTGTGGAGCTCGACGGCCACTACGACCTGAGCGACTGCGGCCACGACTCCGTTCACCTCACGCACGTCGCGGCCCACGTCACGTCCTAGCGTGACGCCCAGCTCGGCCTCGACGGCGACGTTGGCGAAGTTCCCTTGTGGCAGGGTCGTCCTGCTCGGATGCTGCTCGCTGGACCACAGGCGCCCCCACACGGGATGGGAGAGCCCGTGTCGGGCCTGATTGACGGGCGCCACGCAGCCAATCTTGTAGCCCACCACCTGCTCGTCCCGCGCCTCTCGCCGCTGGGCGACGCGTGACTGGAGCCGATAGGCCTCGTCAATCGACAGGTGGAGACCGTCGGCGAACGGCGTCCCCGGGGTATGTCGGTCGTAATCGCGGAGCATCCGCGTCGCGAGCGTATCGAGGTCGAGCATTGCGCCCTTGTTCATGACCAGCGAGGCAGCACGCCAGCCCTCGGGAATTCTACCCGCGAATCGGCTATATTCTCGCCATGTCCAGGCTCACAGGCATCGTCGTGCTCCTCGCTTGCGTCGCGTGTGGCGGCGAGTCGGCTCCCGAGCCGCCCGCAGAATTAGCCAGCATGCGAGGCTCGGAGACGGCCGTCGCGGCGACGACGCTGAAGCTCTATCTCTTCGACTGCGGTCACCTGGCCTTGGAATCGCTGGCCCGCTTCAGCATCGACGACGGCGAGACGGACGTGCGTGAGCTGATCGTGCCATGCTATATCGTCGAGCACCCGGACGGCCGGATGCTCTGGGATGGCGGGCTGCCATCGTCCTACACCGAGCCGCCGAGTCATCGTCCCAACGCCAGGATCGACGTCCCGCTCGCCGATCAGCTCGCGGCCCTGAACCTCGGCTTCGATCTCGCCTCTCTCGACTACGTCGCCTTCTCGCACATGCACTACGACCACGTCGGGGTGGCCAACGAGATTGAGGGCACCACGTGGCTCGTTCAGCGCCCCGAGCACGAGGCGATGTTCGCCCCTCAGGCGGACGGATCACCGGCGGAGGCCGAGCTCTACGCCAACCTGCGTGACGCGGAAACGATTCTCCTCGACGGCGATCACGACGTGTTCGGCGACGGGCGCGTGCGGATTCTGTCGGCCCCGGGGCACACACAGGGCCATCAGGTCCTGTTCTTGGACTTGGCTGAGACCGGCCCGCTCGTGCTCTCGGGCGACCTCTACCACTTCCGGCTGAGCCGCGAGGATCGGCGTGTTCCGACCTTCAACTTCGACGAGGCGAAGACGCTGGCCTCGATGGAGAAGATTGAGGTCTTCGTCGCCGAGACTGGCGCGACGTTCTGGATCGAGCACGACCTGGCACTGTTCGAGACGCTGGACAAGGCCCCCGCGTACTACGAGTAGGGTCGAGGACGAGCTGCGGGCAAAGGGCCGCGCACGGCGCGCCTCGCGGAGTCCGGCGTGGGGGCAATGGCGCCCCCCGCGAGGGCGACGCGGGGTCCGGGGTGAAGTGCCGTCTCGTTACGGCAGCGGTATCTCGGGGCTATCGTCCGTGCACGCGCGCTCAAAGACGATGGGACGGATTAGAATCCCTTCTTCAACATGATGCTCGAGATCGGACCAATTCAGCTCCCTTCCGACGAGGCATCCCGCCGTGGGCAGCGCTGGACCTCGCATCAGCGGGGTCGAATACGCAACGTATTCTCCCTCGTCGCGCCTTGCCATGGGCGAACGCGGCTTCGGTTACCGTTTTCGCGACCCCTGCGGATGGACGGTGACCGCGACCGCGGATGACGCGGCAGGGGTAGATCAATGAATCAAGACGCAGTTCGAGAACAGCTACTGAAACTGCTGGACGGATCGCAAGCTCACATCACGCTCGAGAAGACGGTCGAAACGTTCCCGGAGGACCGGGTCAACGCGCGAGTGGATGGCGTACCCTACTCGGCGTGGCGCATCGTGGAGCACATGCGGCTCGCGCAGCGGGACATCCTCGACTATGTCGCGGCCGATGACTATCAGGAGCTGGAGTTCCCGGCTGGTTACTGGCCACCGGACGGCAAGCAGGCCAGCGAAGCGGAGTGGCGTGACACCATCGCGCGGTTCATCGCGGATCAGGAGGCGCTGAAGGCCATCGCGCGGGATCCGCAGACGGACCTGACCGCGCCGCTACCCCGCAATTCGAAGCACACCATCCTCAGACAGCTGCTCATCGCCGGCAGCCACAACTCCTATCACCTCGGGCAGCTGTTCGTCTTGAAGCGCGCGTTCACCGCGTGACTGACGCTGTGGGTCCGGCGACCAGTGTCGCGTTGCGGGGACCCGGGTTCG
>CAZYFH010000067.1:0-11047 GCA_964646815.1 uncultured Vicinamibacteraceae bacterium
GCGCGAAGCGCGCAACACGAAAGCGCAAGACCCCCGCCACCGCCCTCACGGCGAAGGCAACCCCAAAGACGCCGCGCGCCAGCGCCGCGAAGCGCGCGCCTCGGACGCGCAAGACCCCCGCCACCACCCTCACGGCAAAGGCTACTCCGAAGACACCGCATGCCAGCGGCACGAAGCGCGCAACACGAAAGCCCAGAACTCGCGCCACCACCCGGAAGGCCGCGGCAACGTCGATGACGTCGCGCGCAGGCGACGCAAAGCGCGGGCGGCACAAGCCGCCCGGTCTCGATCGGCCGCGCCGCGTGCTTGCCGATATCGATCCGTCGGTCGGCAGCGCCACCGGTACGGTGCGGCCCGACCGCCCACCGCCACCGGCGGACCCGATGCCATTTGCGAGCAGGACGCTGGGCACAGGGGTGGCTCCACCGGGGAGACCCATTCCGAATACCGGCTCGCTGGCCGATCTCATCGCTCGGATTAGGGCGGAAAGGGGCGAGTAGCGCTCGGGGGTTCCAGGTTCAGCGATCAGCGTTGGATGATTTAGGACAACGCCGCGCCCAGAAACGCCGATGTCTCCTCGAACCGGGAACCACCCGGTTTGCTACCCGACCTTCTCGCGGACGATCACGAGTACCCGCTCAACGACGTCATCAATTGCCACCCCTGTCGTGTCGACGAGTACCGCGTCGGAGGCCTTCACCAACGGAGACGCCTGCCGGGTTCGATCGAGGTGGTCCCGCGCTTCGAGTGCATGCGCGACCGCGTCCAGACCGGACTTCGATGCCCCATGGGCTGGATCGCGCGCCCGGCGGGCGGCACGCTCTTTAGGGGACGCGTCCAGGTAGATCTTGACGGCGGCCTCCGGAAGGACGGTCGTGCCGATGTCGCGTCCTTCCATCACCACGCGGCCGCTTCGCGCCAGCTCGCGTTGTCGCCGGACGAGCGCCGCTCGCACCTGCGGTAAGCGCGCGACCGTGGCCGCGGCGACATCCATGTGCGGCGTGCGAATCGCCATCGTCACGTCATGTCCGTCAATCGCGACGCGGGTCGCGTCGAGCGCGAAGACCGCGCGCGAGGCAATCCCCGCGACCGCACGCTCTTCCTCGAAGCCGATGTGCTCCTGCTCCGCCCGCCATGCCACCGCGCGATACATTGCGCCCGTATCGACGTAGGCGCAGCCCAGTGCGCGGGCAACGGCACGTGCCACCGTCCCCTTGCCCGCTCCGGATGGTCCATCGATAGCGATCACCGTCGGGACCGTCATCCCTCAGCGCCCGATGACCGTCGCGCCGGTCCTGGGCGGCTCACCGCCCGACGGAGTGCCGCGACCTCCGCAGCCACCAGGCTGCGGACGCCGCCGGGTTTGAGCCCCCGCAGCCGGAGGGGACCCAACTCCGTGCGACGCAGTCGGCGCACGGGGTGTCCGATCGCGTCGAACATCCGCCGGACCTGTCGGTTGCGACCCTCACGCAGCACGATGCGCACGCGCGCCTCCCCACTGCGCATCCCCGCCCGACCCGCCAGCAGCCGAACGCTTGCCGGCGCAGTGCGGCGTCCGGTTAACGGCACGCCGGTCGCAAGACGGCGCAGCCGTGCCGTGCTTGGCACGCCACGCACGGTGGCTTCGTACACCCGCGGGACCCCGTGCCGCGGGTGCATCAACCGGGCGGCCAATTCGCCATCGTTGGTGAGCAACAGCAGCCCCTCAGACTCGTAGTCGAGCCGACCGACAGGATACAGGTAGTCCTCGACATCAGGAATCAAGTCGAGGATCGTCTTCCGTCGTTGAGGGTCACGACGCGTCGTCACGTAGCCGCGCGGTTTGTGCAGGACGAGATACCGGCGCCGTGCCGGGCGCTTCACCCGCCGCCCATCGAGACGAATCTCATCCGTCGCCGGGTCTGCGCGCGTGCCGAGGACAGTAACCGCGCGCCCGTTCACGGTGACGCGCCCATCCTGGATCAGGGTCTCGGCCGAACGGCGCGACGCAAGCCCCGCCATCGACAGGATCTTCTGGAGTCGGATTCCAGTGGACATCTACATCAATGCACCTGCTCGTCCGACGAGTCGGTCGAGAGTGGTTCGGGGTCGAACGGTAGTGCCTCGTCGGTCGGATACTCGTCGGAGAACCCCGCAGGCATGTCCATACCGAGCGCTTCGGCCATGTCTTCGACCTTGGGCAGGTCGGTCAGGTCCTTTAGTCCGAAGCGGTCGAGAAACTCCCGGGTCGTCGCGTAGAGAAACGGCCGTCCGATGACCGACTTCCGCCCGACGATCTTAACCAGGCGGCGCTCGACCAGCGTCCCCAGAACGCCCGATGTGTTCACCCCGCGGATCTCCGCGATCTCCGGTCCGGTCACCGGCTGCCGGTAGGCAATCACCGCCAGCGTTTCCAACGCCTGCACCGACAGGCGCTGCTTCGAGTGCTCGTGAAAGAGCCGGCGCACCCACTCGTGCAACTCGGGTTTCGTCACGATCTGGTGGCCGCCGGCGACTTCGACGAACGACAGCCCGCCGGTCCGGCTCGCCCACTCATCGCGGAGAGACAGGAGTGCCTCTTCGATGTGTTCCCGCGGCTCACCGTCGAGAATCCGCGTCAACCCATTGAGCGTCAGCGGCTCCGGCGCCGCGAATATCAACGCTTCAATTGTCGCTTTTAGGTCGCTCAGATCATCAGACATGCGGACTCCATCGCCCGGGGGGGGGCACGGTTCCAGGTTCAGGGTTCCTGGGTCTCATCGACGGGTCCGTTCAGCGGTCGGGGTGCGTCGGTGGGACGGGCACGCTTGTAGACTCGAATCGGACCAAAGCTCGTCGCCTGAAACACCCGGATGAGCTTGAGCCGGATCATTTCGAGCAAAGCGAGAAACGTCGTGATGAGGCCGCTCCGCGACGACGCGTCCGCGAACAGCTCGTCGAACCCGCACGCGTCGGTTTCCGACAGCCGCGCGAGCAACTGATCCATCCGCGTCTCGATGGGCACGACGTCCTCGGGCAGCGGCACCCGTGGGCGCTCGCGGGATCGCGCCAGTACCGCCTGAAACGCTTGCAACAGGCTAAACAGGTCGACTTCAAGCTCGCGTTCGACCGGTTCGCCGGCGATGTCCTCGACACGCCCGTCAGGGCGCGTCCACTGCGCGCTTCGCACCGTCTCCCGCTCGTGCAGCAGCTCCGCCGCCGCCTTGAAGCGCTGATGCTCCAGCAAGCGACGCACGAGCGCGTCGCGCGGGTCGTCCGCGTCCTCGTCCTCATCAGGGTCACTCTCGAGCCGGGGCACGAGCATTCGCGCCTTGATGTGGATCAGCGTGGCGGCCATGACCAGGAATTCACCGGCCACGTCGAGGTTGAGCTCCTGCATCACGTCGAGATACGAGAGATACTGGTTGGCAATCAAAACAATCGGAATGTCGTAGATGCTTACCTCATTTTTCTTGATCAGGTACAGGAGCAGGTCGAGCGGGCCCTCGAAGTTGTCCAGCTTGACGGGATAGTCGGGCAGGATCGACTCGAAACCCAGCGGGATCTCTAGGGTGTCACTCCGGGTCGGCAAAGGGTCGTCGTCAGTCATTGTTGTCATCCGATCTCAGGGCTGGGCTTTTGGGACTAGCCTTGAGCCATAAGCCCGAACTATTAGCTGTACTTCACCCTGACCGCCTCGCGCACTCGCCCCATCGTCTCCTGCGCGATCGCGCGCGCGCGGGTCGACCCGTCGTGCAGGATCTCGCGAATCAGACCGGGACGCGAACGGACGTCGGCGCGGCGCTCGCGCATCGGGTCGAGCACGGCGTTGACGGCCGTCGCCAACTTCTCCTTAACCTCGACATCGCCCACCGTGCCGGCTCGGTATCTGGCTTTGAGGTCGTCGACCTCCGCCGTGTCCGAGTTAAAGGCGTCGTGATAGGTAAACACTGGATTTCCCTCGACCGTGCCGGGAATGTCCGCGCGGATCCGCTTAGGATCGGTGTACATCCGCATCACCTTTTTCCGGACCGTGGGGGCGTCGTCGCTCAGATCGATGGTGTTCGCGTAGCTCTTCGACATCTTCCGGTTGTCGAGTCCGGGCAACCGCGGAAAGCGCGTCAACAGCGGCTGTGGCTCAGGGAACAGCTCGCCGAAAAACCCCTGAAAGCGCCGGACGACCTCCCGTGTCAGCTCCAAGTGCGGCACCTGATCCTCGCCCACCGGCACGTAGTTCGCCCCGTAGATGATGACGTCGGCCCCCTGCAACAGCGGGTAGCCAAGAAAGCCAATCGTGGATAGATCGCGATCGGACAACTGGTCCATCTGCTCCTTGTAGGTCGGGACCCGCTCGAGCCACGGAATCGGGACGACCATCGACAGCAGCAGATACAACTCGGCGTGCTCCGGCACGAGCGACTGGACGAAGAGCGTGCTGCGTTCCGGGTCAATCCCGGCGGCCACCCAGTCCGCCACATTGTCATACGCGTAGCTCGTCAACTCCGACGTGTTCGCATATTCGCTCGTCAGCGCGTGCCAGTCGGCCACGAAATACATGCAATCGTAGTCGGTCTGCAGGTCGGCCCACTTGCCCAGCGCACCCACGAGATGGCCGAGGTGGAGCTTGCCTGTGGGACGCATCCCGGAGACGACGCGCGGGGTCACCAGATCAGTAGCTCCGAGAGGAAGAGATAGGGCGGCATGATGATGGCGTACAGAGCGCCGGTGTACATGAGCACGATCAGGATGACGAAGCCCCACGGCCGGACGAGCTGGTCGAATCCCCGTGCCAGTCCTTCCGGCAAGAGCCCCGCCAGCACGTTGCCACCGTCGAGCGGCGGGATCGGCACCATGTTGAAGACGGCCAGCAAGAGATTAATCTGAAACATGACGCTGGCAACCCGCCAGAGCGGGACCGCCACACCGCCGATGTCGAGTGGGCTGACCGGCGCCACGCTCATGACGGCCGACGCCATCACGGCGAGCACGACATTGCTCGCCGGGCCGGCCGCCGCGATGTAGAGAAAATCCTGCCGGGGCCGCTTCAGGTTCCGCGGATCGACCGGAACCGGTTTGGCCCACCCGAAGACCGGTCCGCCCGCCCACGAGAGAATCAACGGCAGCAGGATGGTGCCGACCGGATCGATGTGGCGGATTGGATTGAGCGAGATTCGACCGAGACGCTCAGCCGTCCGGTCACCGAGGCGGGCGGCGGACCAAGCATGTGCCGATTCATGAACTGTCAGGGAGAACAGGATTACGCCAAACGGGATGAGCACTTGGCCGATGTCCAAGCCAGTCAACAGTTAATTAGGATACGGGGAGGCGGGCATTTCGGCAAGCACCCGCTACGGGTGTCGGGAGGCGAGCGTCGTGAAATGATGAAGCACGGCGTCCGCGAGTTTGGCCCCGATCACTGGTTGCAGTTCCTCTCGGGTGGCGCGTCGCACTTTGGCGAGACTGCCGAAGCGGCGGAGTAACGCGCCGCGACGGCGCGGCCCGATACCCGGCACGAGATCCAGTTCGGACCGGAGGTCGCGCATGGTGCGCGCACGCCGATGAAAGGTCACCGCCACGCGATGGGCCTCGTCCCGCATCCGCTGGACGAGTTGCAGCGCCGCGCTCCGGCCGTCGAGGCGGATCGGGGCCGCTGCGTCGCGGGTAAACAGCTCTTCCTCGCGCTTCGCAATCCCGACCGCCACGAGATTGGACAGACCGAGGTGCGCGAAGGCGTCATAGGCCGCGGACAACTGGCCCTTCCCGCCATCGACGACCACGAGGTCGGGAAACGGGCCGCCTTGATCAAGGAGCCGGCGATAACGTCGCAGGACCACCTCGTGCATCGCCGCGAAATCGTCCGGGCGACCCCTGCTCTCTACCTCCGGTCCGGAAGCACTCGCCGCACCATCCGAGCGTCGCGCTCTCCATCCGCGCCTGCGGCGGCGCGTAGTGCGGCCCGTGGCGCCGAGACCCTGGATGCGATATTTGCGATACTCGCTTCGCCGCATCCGACCATCGTCGCAGACGACCATCGACCCGACAGTCTCGCTGCCCTGGATGGTCGAGATGTCGAAGCACTCGACCCGCCGCGGTGCGGCCACCAGGCCTAGTACGCGCTGCAGTTCCTGAAGCGCACCCAGACGTACCCGGGCGTTCTCGCTGAAGCGGGAGTCGTAGGCCAGGGCCGCGTTCCGCGCAGCCAACTCGAGCAGCCCCCGCTTGTCGCCGCGCTTCGGGACAAGCAGACGCACGCGACGTCCGGCACGCTCCGAGAGCCAGTGCTCGATGGCGTCACGCTCGGCGAGCTCGAGCGGTACGTGTACCTCGGGTGGCACGTCACGCACATCGTAGAACTGTTCGACGGCCGCCTGGACGAGCGCCGGCTCGCCCCCGGTTGCCTCCTCGATATCCTCGGCGACGAGCTCGACGCGCTCGACCACACGACCGCGGCGCACCTGAAACACCTGAATGACGGCCCCGGCCGGGCCGAGCCGCACCCCGAACGCATCGCGATCGCCGAGCCGCGTCGTCGCCATCTTCTGCTGCCGATCGCGCAGCGTCTCCACTGTGCGCATGGCATCGCGGTGCTGCGCTGCCTGCTCGTAGCGTTGCTCGTCCGACGCTGTACGCATCTGGCGCTCGAGCCCCGCGATGACCTCCTCGGTTCGGCCTTCGAGAAACAGCCGCGTATGCGCGACGGCCTCGGCATAGCGCGCCTCGCTGCAGATCTCGGCGACACAGGGCGCGATACACCGCTTGATGTCGTACTCGAGGCACGGCCGGTCCCGGCGACCGGTGATTACCTCGTTGCACGATCGAATCCCGAACAGCCGATGCGTTAGCGACATCGTCTTCCGCGCGAACGTGGCAGGAAGAAACGGGCCGGCATAGAAGTTGCCGTCACGTGCCACCTGCCGCGCGACCAGCACACGTGGGCAGGCCTCGGCGGTGGTCAGTTGCAGATACGGATAGTTCTTGTCGTCGCGCAGAAGGATGTTGTAGCGTGGCACGCGCTGCTTGATAAGGTTGTTCTCGAGCGCGAGGGCTTCGACCACCGAATCGGTGACGATGATCTCCAATCGCACGACCTCATCCAGCAGGGCGTCGGTCTTGGGACTAGTACCATATGCTCCCAGATAGCTACGGACGCGATCCCGCAGCGCGCGCGCGCGGCCCACGTAGATCGTGTCGCCAGCGCGATCGAAATACAGGTAGACTCCCGGCTGCTCGGGCAGACGGGCGATCTCTTCCTTGAGATCACGAATTGCCATCGCACTAACAATACTTGGATGACCTTCACGGGCGCCATTGGCGCGACGTTCCTGTTGCCTCTCCGCGCCATTATTGCGTTCTGCGTCGCACTGCGCATCCACCCGAACATCCTCACGCTGACCGGCGTGATCATTAGCGCCGTCTCCGGATGGGCATTGGCCATCGGCGAGTTCCGGCCGGCGGGGTTCGTGATGCTCCTTGCCAACGTCTTCGACTTCATCGACGGTAAGGTGGCCGACGAGCTGAAGCTGTCGTCGCGGTTCGGAGGCTTCTGGGATTCGGTAATGGACCGCTTCTCAGACCTGTTCCTGCTCATCGGCCTCATCTATCTCTACGCATCGCTGGGCCGCACCGACTACGTCCTCATCACGTCGCTCGCCCTCATATTCTCCGTGATGACGAGCTACAGTCGCGCGCGGGCGGAGTCGATCATCCCGCTCTGCAAGGTCGGCTTCATGGAGCGACCTGAGCGCATCGTGCTCTTCATGATCGGGGCATTCACGAACCGGATGGCCGCAGTGCTGTGGGTCATCCTAATCCTCTCGGTGCTCACCGTACTCGACCGCATCTACTTCACCTGGCGCGAACTGCGGTCCGACGGCCAGGAGGCGGCCGCATGAGCCGGATCATCACGCTGCCGGCCATCGTCATCTGGCACGCGCTCTTCTGGACGTTCGAACGCGCCACGTGGCAGTACGACCTGATGGTGATTGCGATTCTGGCGTTTGTTTGGGTCACCCCGCCCGATTGGCTTGGCGACCCGATGGCGAGTGGTCCTGGGGTCGTCGGGCTCATCGCTGAACTCTTGAGATAAAGCGCTCGCGGTTCAACAGGGGTCGCGGTACACGGCTGGAACCCGGCACCTGGAACCCCGGACGATGGGACCCTACGCCCTCGACTGGTACTCGCCGGTTTCAGTGTTCACCCGGACCGTGTCACCGTTGGCGATGAACGGCGGCACCTGCACGACCAGACCCGTTTCGAGACGCGCGGGCTTGAGTTGAGCGCTGGCGGTCGCGCCCTTGATCGCGGGCGCTGTCTCTTCGACAACAAGATCGACCGTCAGCGGTAGCGCGATCCCGATCGGGGCGTTCTCGACGAACTCCACCGTGATGGTCTCCTCGGGGAGGAGGTAGTTCACCGCCTCGCCGAGCGTGCCACCGTCCAGGGTCACCTGCTCGTAGGACTCAGTGTCCATGAAGTGGTATCCCTCGCCGTCGGCGTAGAGGTACTGCATTTTCCGGGAGTCGAGCAGCGCCCGCTCGACGTAATCACCAGAGCTGAACTTGTGGTCGGTCAGCGTGCCGGTCCGGATGTTCCGCATTTTGGACTGCACGAAGCCTCGCTTGTTCCCCGGCGTCACGTGGTTCAGCTCGAGAACGCGAAACAGGTTCGCGTTCATCTTGATGAGCATCCCCTTACGAAGGCGCGTTGCTTGGACGGAATCCATGGGGGGCTTAGGGCACGATCTTGCGTCGCGAACGACCGGCGATCGTACTACAGCTGGACACGCACTGCCAGGACACCCTGTGAACACGGTACAATTAATGGAGCCACGGAGCCTGGAGCATGCGAACCGGAGTCGTTGCCTTCGCCTCGGTCACGTTCATCGCGGGTGTCGCAGGCGGCATCGTACTCACCGGCGGTCTGCAGACCCAGGACGCCGGCGAGGCCGTGCTGGTCGTCGCCGAAGCCGGGGACCGCGCTGTGGCCACGCCGCTCGCGGCACCACGGATTGCGCCCACCCTTAGCCAGCCGGCCCGCGCGACGGCTGCGTTGCCTGACTTTACCGATGTTGCCGAGCAGGCCGTCCGCGCCGTGACCAACATCTCGTCGCGTCAGGTCGTACGCCGCCGCTCCATATTCGGCGACGACCCATTCTTCCGTTACTTCTTCGGCGACACGCCCGGCTTCTCCCGCTATCGCGAACGGCCGAGCCTCGGCTCCGGCGTCATCGTCCGGCCCGATGGCTACGTCCTGACGAACGCCCACGTCGTCGGCCGGAATTCGCGCGGGATCACCGTCACGATGGCCGACGAACGGGAGTTCGAGGCCGAACTCGTAGGCCGCGACGAGTCCACCGATGTTGCCCTGCTGCGGGTAGACGCCGCCGATCTTCCAACGGTGCCCTGGGGTGATTCCTCGACGCTGCGTATCGCCGAGTGGGTGCTGGCGGTCGGCAACCCCTTTCAACTCAGCCAGACGGTGACGCTTGGCATCGTGAGCGCAGTCGGTCGCAACAACCTCGGTGTCGCGCGCTATGAGGACTTCATCCAGACGGACGCCGCCATCAATCCCGGGAACTCCGGTGGCGCGCTAATCAACGCGCGCGGCGAGCTCGTCGGCATCAACACGGCTATTTTCAGCGATAGCGGCGGATATCAGGGGGTCGGTTTCGCCGTCCCGAGCAATTTAGCCCGCCGCGTCATGGACGAGCTGATCACCCACGGCGAGGTGCGACGGGGCTCGTTCGGCTACGTCGAGGTACGCCCGGTCACCCCGCAGCTGGCTCGTGAGCTCGACGCGCCGAACACGCGCGGTGTCGTCGTGTGGCAACTGCACCGGGAGTCGGTGGCCAGTCGCGCCGGTCTCGAGCCAGGCGACATCATCGTGTCGTTCGACGGCGAGCCGATCGAGGACGCCGCGCACTACGGCCGGCTGCTGCTCGATGCAGAGGTCGGCCGCCGCGTGACGCTGGGACTCCTTCGTTACGGCGACGCGATCAAGGTCGACGTCGAGGTCGAACGCGCGCAGCGTCGGCAGTAACCCCGTCTTGGTGATCTGGGAGGCGCGATCGCTCTCCTCAGCCGCCCGCTGACACACTGGCGCATCCGGGCACATAGCACCGCCACCGACGGGACGTGCCGACCCGAATTCCGATGCGTCGACTCCAGGCCGGTGGTGCCATCCGCTCACCTCCATCCTCGATGAACAGCCGGTCGCCACCCAGGTCGCAACGGTTCTGCGCGAGTGTGATGCCCAATGCCGCCGATACGTTACCAGGCCCGCGGCACAGCGCCTCGTCACCGACCGGATGTGCCTTGCGCTGCCCACCGCGCGCGCGCCGTCGCCGCATCAACGCCAAACCGTCGCGCGGCACGAGTGCCCGGATCAAGACGGCAGCTGGCGATCCGGATGGTTCGGTCACCGCATTCACCAGGTAATGGAGACCGTAGTTGAGATAGACGTAGGCATGACCGGGCGGTCCGTACAAGGGTGCGTTGCGCGTCGTGAGCCCCGCGGCCGCGTGACAGGCGGGGTCATCCTCCCCCACGTACGCTTCCACCTCCACGATGAGTCCGGCGGTTGGGCCGGAGGAGGTCACGTGGACCAACGTCTTGCCGAGCAGATCGCGAGCCGCCTCGAGCGTCGGCCGCGCGTAGAAGGACCGCGGCAGCCTCGTCGTCGCGCGTAATGGGTCACCCATGAGCTCGCGCGACGTGTGTCTCGCCATGAGCGCTGGTTAGTCAGCGTACGCGTGCGTCCGCCCAACCGCCAGTACCTGCTGAAGGTAGCGGCCGGTGTGCGACTCGACGATCGCGGCCACCTGTTCGGGTGTGCCCTCGGCCACGATCTGTCCGCCGTGTTCCCCGCCGTCCGGACCCAGGTCGATGATCCAGTCGGCGGTCTTGACGACATCGAGGTTGTGCTCGATGATCAGCAGCGTGTGCCCGGCCTGTAAGAGTTTCCGGAACGCCGCCAGCAGCTTCGCGATGTCATCGAAATGGAGCCCGGTGGTGGGCTCATCGAAGATGTACAGCGTGCGCTCGCTTCGATGGGACCCGAGGTGCGCCGCGATCTTGATGCGCTGCGCCTC
>CAZYFH010000068.1:0-9800 GCA_964646815.1 uncultured Vicinamibacteraceae bacterium
GGTTGAGCACCGGGTCGTACGACCCGGTGACCCAGACCGCGCCCCCACCATGCCTCCACGCCTCGGGGTCGCAGTAGGCGGTCGCCGGGGTCGGACACGGCTCCCACGTCTCGTGGCCCGGCTCTCCAGGCCCAGGAATCGTGTAAAAGCGCCACGCCTCCTCGCCGGTCTCCGTATCGAACGCGGCGATGAAACCGCGGATGCCGTAGTCCCCGCCGCTGGTGCCGACGATTACCTTGTCTTTAACCGCCAGCGGCGCGAGGGTGAGCGCGTAGGCGGCCTCCTTGTCGGCCACCTCGACGTTCCACAGCTCACCACCGGTCACAGCATCGATCGCCACGAGATGCGCGTCGAGCGTCGCCATGAACACCGTGTTGCCCAGGACGGCGACACCGCGGTTGTTCGAACCGCAGCAGGCCGTTTGATCCGCCGGCGTCGGGTAGCGGTAGATCCAGAAGACGCGGCCGGTCCGCGCGTCGAGCGCTACGACGTCGTTCGGCCGCTGGGTCAGGTACATGATGCCGTCGACCACGAGCGGCGTCGTCTGCCACGGCCCGAAGACCTGGGACTGGTAGACCCACTGCTGTTGGAGGTTGGCGACATTGTCTGGCGACACCTGGTCGAGCTCGCTGAAGCGCTGGCTTGCATAGCCGCCAGAATAGGTTAGCCAGTTCTGGGGCTCGTTCGCCGCTTGGCGCAGACGCTGGTCGGAGACTTGCGCGGCCGGGTTCGTGGCCCCCACCGACGCGAGCAGGATCAAGGCGGAGAGGATGTGCCGCGCGGTCGCACCGTGTGTCATGGTCGAGTCACCCTTTCAAGGACACGAGATACGCCAGCAGATCCGCCAGCTCCTCGGCGCTGAGCCGGTCCTCGTACGACGGCATGGGTGATTCCGTGAGAACGGTATATTCGCGCAGATCCGCCTTGTCGAACGACAGCAGGCGCTCCCGTTCGTCGATGAGCTGCACCGTGTAGGTGTCCTCGTTCAGCCGACGGCCGGTGAGACGCTCCCCATCCCCGGTCACGACGACCACGGGGCGGTTGATGGGCCACATCGACCCAGTCGGGTCGAGGAGCGACCGCTGCAGGCCGCTTGGCGCGCGTCTTGTGCCGATGGTGGTCAGCTCGGGCGCCAGACGTGGCCCGCGTCCATTGACGCGGTGGCACCGCGCGCACTCACCCTTACCCGCGAACAGCGCGCGGCCGCGCGTCGCGTCGCCGAGCGCGACGGTGTCCGCTTCGAAGGTCATGTTGCGCAAATAGGCAATGATTCCGGTGGTCTCGGCAGGGTCGAGGTCGAACGGCGGCATTCCGGTGTTGGGGATCCCGTTCCGGATGATGCCTCGGAGCTCGCGATCCGTGCCGGCGCGTCGGAGCTGCCCCCCACGCAGGTCGACACCGGCGACGCCGTTGCCATTGTCCCCGTGGCAGGTGACACACTGCGTCCGATAGACGACCAAGCCGTATTCGATATCGGCCTGCTCGTACTGACCTGCATGCTGCTGTGCGTCGATGCGACCGCCGAGCGCGATCAGCCCGATCGCGGTCAACACGTGCACGAGACATCGGGTAGTCATCCGACGTTGCCCTGGCGTGATCATAGTGGCTGCCTGTGTAGAAAGCGGTGACGGATTCCGGTCACCGCGCTGGCTCGAACGGGATATCCGCCAACGCCACCGCGTTCCCCGACAGCGGAACCTCACCCGCGGGATGCTTGTTGCCGCGCAGGATGTAGGCTAGAAGCTCCGTCGTCTGCTGAGCCGAGAGCGACCCTGGAGCGTCCTGCGGCATCTCGACCTGAATCAGCTCAAACAGCTCGCCGAGTGAGCGGCCAGTCCATCGCGCCCGGAACGTGTGGTCGGCCAAGAGCGCCGCCATGTCGGGGGTCATCTGGGTCAACGCCCCGTGGCAGACGACGCAGTGCTCGTCGTAGAGTGCCTCGCCGCGGTTGGCCTGCCCCACCGTGTAGAGGCCGTCGACAGGCTGCGGTCGCGCCGCGGCGGCGCCCGCGGCGGTAAGCATCAGACCGACGAGCGCGGCGCCGCGGAGGTCCATGCGTCGAACGCGGCTACTGCCCGACGATCAGGGTGGCGTTACGCTTCGGCACCTGGCCGCCGGTCTTGATCTCGGCTACCAGCTTCACCGCCGCGATGTCGATCACGCCGACGCTATTCGATCCGGACAGTGAGATGTACGCAAACTTGCTGTCGGGCGTAATCGTGACCCAGTTTGGAGAGTGCCCCACCCTGACGCTGCCGACTAGATCGAGGTCCGGTAGTGTGTAGACGTACACCGTGCTGTCCAAGCTGCTGTTGGCGACCAGATAGTTGTTGTCCGGGGTCACGCCGATGCCGTGCGCAGTGTTCCCGCCGTGTCCCGGTGTCTGCTGATCGCGCGGGACGCCGGGGTATTCGATACGGGTGACTTCCTTTCGGGTGTCGAAGTCAAGCACGCCAAAGCCGTTGAAGTTCGAGAGCTGAGCGTAGATCCGTCGCGTCGAGCCATCGGGGTTCCGGTCCATTGCCATCGGACGGATCCCGAGGTCCCAGTAGGTCGTCCAGACGGGCATGTCGGTCTTGGTGTCGACGACGGTGATGTTGCGCGCGCCGACCATGCCAGCGATGGCGTACTTGCCGTCCGGCGTGACATAGGTGTTGTGCACGCCGCCATGCACGGAGATGGTGGCGGAGATCTCGTTCGTGGCGGTGTCGATCACATCGAGTGCCCCGGGCGCGCGCGCGATGGCCACGTACACCTTGCGGCCGTCCGGAGTGATAGCAATGTTGTTGGGACGTCCGCTGAGCGGGATCTTCTTGGTGACCTTCAACATCGAGACGTCGACGACATCGACGGTGTCGTCTGATTCGTTGGCGACATAGATCGATCGACCGTCGGGCGACGGCGCGGCGCCGTGCGCCCGCTCGATGCCGATAATCTCCCCGACGACGGTGTTCGTGGCGGGGTCGATGATGTGCACGTTGTCGCCAGCGCTGTTCGTCTGGACGATCCGCACCTTGCTCTGCCCAGCTGCCGGCGTCGCGAGGATCAGCGGAACGACGAGAAAGGTCGCCAGCACCGGTCCAAGCCCCTGAATCGTGCGCATCGGTCTTACTCCTTAGTCTTGTTGCGTGGGTCCGTAGCGCAGGCCTTCAAGCCTGCGTGGCAGGGCTCAGGCCCTGTCCGACGTCAAGATCCTCATTCGCCCCGCACCCAGTCGGCGAGTGTCTGAAACCATGGATCCTCTTGAGAGGTGAATTGTCGTCCGCCGTTGTGGAACTCGTCTCCGCCCGCGTCGGGCTCCAGCGGGTGCATCAGCAGGCGGCTGCTGAGCGGATCGCCGGGTGTCACGAGGCGCAACACGGCCTCGAAGTTGAGACGCGATTCTTCTTCGGTCCAGGTCGTCGCGCCGTCCGACAATTCCTGGAGGAATCCGATACGCCCTCCCTCGGAATGACAGACGACACACCGGGTGAACCCCGCCTTCTTTTCCACGAAGATCGGCTGGATCTCGTTCTTGAAGAACTCGAAATCGAGCGCGGCAGGGGCCTGGGCCAGAAACGCACCGATGAGCGAGATGGCGATTGTCAGCATCGCAGGCTCTCCCTGTTAGCGGGCTTCCGGTTCCCTTAGAATATCCGGCGGGCTCGGCGCAGCGCCCAGCTGGCGCAGCAGCGCCGCCGTCGTGTCCGACTTGATGAAGTTGCCACCCGTATGGATGCCCTCGGCGATGACCAGCGGCGTCCATTCCCGGTAGTTCTTGGCGTTCAGATCGGCGCCGCGGTCCACCAGGAACCGAACGATCGAATCCGCCCGTTCCCGCCACGCCGCGCCGTGGAGCGCTGTGTCGCCGCTCTCGTTGACCGCTGTCACGTCAGCGCCGAGCTCGACGCAGAGGTGAATGGCTTCCAGCGCCTCGCGCTCGGACGAGCGGGTGATACCGGGGGCATGGCCGATACCGGCGGCCATCATCAGCGGCGTCGTGCCGTTGCTGGTGGGGATCAGCGGATCGGCGCCGCGAGCGAGCAGCTCGCGCATGACGGCTAGGTCATTCGCCCGCGCTGCGATCAGGAACGCCGTGCCGCCGGTGATGTTGCCCAGGTGGCCCTTCACGCGGATGCCGAACCCCGGCGTTCGCTCGGTCCGAATGTTGGGGTCAGATCCGTGGCTGAGAAGGAGCTTCACGACTCGGAGCCGATCGGGACCGCGGAGTCCTCCGAACGCGCTCCACTCGTTGCCCTCGGCCACGCCATTGGAAAGGTCATTTAGCTCGGTGTCCCACTTGCCTGCCGCCCAATGCAGCGGGGTGAAGCCGGGTCCGAGGTTCGGGTCCGCGCCGTGGCTCAGGAGAAAGGCGACGTGCGACGTCTGCCGTCGAATGGTCGCGACGACCAGCGCCGTGGTGCCGTCCCAGGCGGCAGCGTTGACGTCCGCGCCGGCCTCCAGTAGCGCTTCGGTCGTCTCGCTGTCTCCCTCCCTGGCCGCGAAGAGCAACGCCGTGTACCCGGTCGTCGTCCGCGCATCGACATCCGTACCATGCTCGAGCAGCGTGCGCACGACGTCGGTGTGTCCTTCCCAGGTCGCCCACATCAAGGCGGTCTGGCCATGGGTTGATTCACCGACGTTCACGTCGACCGAGCGGGCCAGGAGCGGCGTGACCGCGTCCACCACTCCCCCTCGGGCGCAGGTCATGAGCGCCGTCTCGCCCGTCGCCTGAGCCGCGTTGGGATCCGCTCCGGCCGCCAGTAACCTGTTAACCATCGCGGCGCTCGCGTTGGTGCAGGCCAGGGCGAGCGGGGTCACGCCGTAGTGATCAGCCGCATTCACCGGCGCCCCGGCGCCGATCAGCAGGTCGACCATCTCCGCGTGATCCCATTGCACCGCCCAGTGCAGCGCGGTAACCCCATCCGGCGGCGTCGCGTTCACCGGGGTGCCCTCGGCCAACAGCATCCGCACGGCGGCGGCGTCGCGACGTTTGGCGGCGTCCGCCAGGCGAGCATCGGTGGCGGCCAGAGCCACGCTGGTGACCGCGATGAGCGAGGCAACCACGACTGTCACGCGTTGATTGGTGCTGCGCATCTTTCTCGTCCCTCGATCATGAAACCACACGCTGCTATACCTCGGACAGGACCGGCACGTCCCCGGTGCTGTCGCCGAGTGACTCGGCCGAGACACCCATCCGCTCGAGGACCGTCACATGCATGTTCGCCAGCGGTGTCCCCTCCGGCAGGCGCACGTGCCGTCCGCCCTTGATCGTGCCGCCGCCGCTGCCCGCCAGGACAATCGGCAGATCCAGGGGGTCGTGCGCGTTGCTGTTGCCCATGCCGGCGCCATAGATGAGCGCTGCGTGGTCCAGCAACGATCCGTCGCCATCCGAAGTCGTCCGTAGCCGTTCCAGGAAACGCCCGAAGATCTGCATGTGGAACGTGTTGATCTTGGCCAGCTTCTCCAGTTGCTCTTCACGCTGCCGGTGATGGGACACCGGGTGATGCGGCTCGGGGACACCGATCTCGGGGTAGGTACGAACGCTCTTCTCGCGCCCCACAAGAAACGTGCAGACGCGTGTCAGATCGGACTGGTACGCGACCAGCATCAGATCGAACATCAGGTTTGCGTATTCCTCGAAGTCGCTGGGGATGCCCGCCGGCATCGCGACTTCCGGCAGCCCGCGATCGCTCTGCGTCTCCGCGATCTGGATTCGTCGCTCGATATCGCGCACCGAGTCGAGATACCCGGCCAGCTTAGAGCGGTCGCCCCGCCCGAGGCGCAGCTGTAGGTCCGTGATCTCTGCGTTCACCGAATCGAGAATGCTCTTGTCCGCCTGGAGCGCCCTGAGCCGCGCCTCGCGCCCCGTGCTCCCGACGGCGCCGAAGAGATGCTCGAACACCGCGCGCGGATTGGTTTCCATCGGCAACGGCGTGTTGGCGTCTCGCCAGGCCAGTGTCGCGCTGTACGCGCAGCCGTAGCCGTCCTCACACTGACCAACGAGCTCGTTCGCCTCCAGCGACAGCTCAAGCGACGCCAGCTGGGTGTCGGATCTGAGCTCCTGTGCGGCGAGCTGGTCCATCGATACGCCCACATCGAGCGTCGTATTTGTTCCAGAGGCCTTCTTTGCGTGTGCGCCGGTGAGATACGCCGCCTGGCAGCGCGAGTGGTCGCCGTCGCCCTCATCGAGCCACTGCTTTGCTACCTCGTTGGCCATCCCGCTCAGGACGAGAACCTGGTCCTGAACCGGCGCCAGGGGCGAGAGGATGGGGGTCAGCTCCAGACTGCCCACCGTCGCCGGCCGCCACCTCGCCATGCTCATCCCGTTCGGCACGTACACGGCCCCGAGCCGCTTCACCGGTCGGGCCGCCGTCGCGCGCATGGCGGTAAGCGCGGGCACCATGCCGTCGAGCAACGGCAACGCGATTGTCGCGCCGAGACTCCGCAGCACCGTGCGGCGGGACAGACACTTCTTCGTGATCATCATGCGGAGACTCCCATGTGCCGGGCGGTGCAGTGGCAGCTATTGTGCCGCCGCCGTCGCACCCGTGTGCGCCATCCTCATTCGAAACGGCGAGCTCTTAACGATTCCCAGAATGACCGACGACCAGCGGTAGTCGTCCGCGGCCGCGTCGCGCATGATCGTTCGGATCGCCGGCATGTCGTAGTACTGGACCGCCCGGCCGAGGGCATACGTCAGCAGTTTTTCGGTGAACGTGCGGACGAACTCGTCGCGGCGAAGCAGCAGCGCCTGGCGGAACTCGGCGGGACCGTCGAAGGTCGTCCCGTCGGGCAGGGCGCCGGAGGCGTCAATCAGCGACGCGCCTTCCGTTGTTCGCCACCTCCCGATCGCGTCGAAGTTCTCAAGCGCGAACCCCAGCGGGTCCATCCGCATGTGGCAGCTGGCACACGCGGGGTTCTTGCGGTGAGCTGCCATTCGGTCGCGCATCGAGGCGAGCGGCTGGCCGGACGCGTCCGACTCCTCCAGCGGCGGCACGTTCGCGGGTGGTGGTGGCGGCGGCGCGCCGAGGATGTTGTCGAGCAGGTACTTGCCGCGTACAACGGGGGACGTCCGGGTCGCATACGACGTAACGGTCAGAATGCTGGCGTGGCCCAGCAACCCCGCCCGGTGAGAGTTGCGTATCGGCACGCGGCGGAAATGCGCGCCGTACACATTCGGGATGCCGTAGAAACGCGCCAGGCGTTCATTCACGAACGTGTAATCTGCCGTCAACAGCTCCGCGAGCGGACGATCCTCGCGCAGCTGACTCTCGAGAAATAGCTCGGTCTCACGCTGAAACGCCACGCGCAGGTTGTCGTCGAAATCGGGAAAGGCGCTCGCATCGGGGTCCACGGCCTGCAGGTTGCGAATGTGGAGCCACTGTCCGCCGAAGTTGGTCACGAGTGCCGTCGCCCGTGGGTCGCCCAGCATCCGCCGCACTTGGGCATCGACCACCGCCGGATCGCCAAGCTCCCCGCGGACCGCGAGGTCGAGCAGCTCGTCATCCGGGATGCTGCTCCACAGAAAGAACGACAGCCGGGACGCGAGCTCGACGTCGCTGATGGCGTACGTCGCATCGGCCTGCGCGTTGACTGGGTCGCGCCCGATGCGGAACAGGAACTCTGGCGAGACCAGCAGACGCGACAGCCCTTCCTGGATACCCTGCTCGAACGTTCCCTTGCTGCGGGCCACTCGGTAGAAGCGGAGCAACGTTTCGACGTCGGGGTCGGTGACCGGTCGCCGATAGGCCCGCCGTGCCATCGTTTCCAGGATCGTCCGCGCACACGGCTCTTCGTCGTCCGCTCCGGCGGGTTGACAGACCAGGATCCGGCGGCGGCTCGCCGTCTCGCCCGGCCCGGTCGCGTCAAACGGACCTTCCAGCCGCACGTAGTCGATGTCCATGCGCGGCGCGGTGTAGGTGGAGCTGGTGTGCCGCGGCGGCAGCAGTGCCGGCCCGGCTCCTTCCGTCAACACGCTCTTCTTGACAAAGGCGACGCCGAGCGCGTGCATCCCCGCAGTTACCGGGAATCGGACTTCGAGCGCATTGTCCGCCGTGAGCATGTAGGACGATGTCCGATAGATGCCCGACCCGACACACTTGGGATCCTCGGACTCGATGCACTCACCGCCGATCCGAAATCGGGTGATCGGTGCGCCGTCGAGCAGAACATCGATCGTGTCGCGCGTGGCAATCGCACGAATCTGTGAGTTGGTGTAGTTCCGGCCCAGCCGGATCTTGACGACGTAGTCGCCGTCGAGCGGGAAGTAGTGGCGGATGACCGCGCCGCCGCGCGTCCCGTACGGCAGCTCCTCGCTCATCCGCTCGTCTTGCCTGAGACCGCGCGAGAGATTGAATGTCTCGATAGCGGGACCGATCGTCGGATCGCCGATGGCGAGCCGGCTGATCTTGCGCGCCGCGACGAGATATCGCTGGAGCAAGGTAGGGGAGATCGAGAGTACCTCGGCGATGTTGTCGAAGCCGTGGTCCGATTCGTCGGCTGGCAGCAGCGATCGCGGATCGATCTCAAGTGCTAGCAGGTCGCGAATCGCGTTGCCGTACTCGAACTGGTTCAGACGATGATCCGGGGCGTGACCGGGATTCGGATGAGCCGCGGCCTCGCGGTCGAGCTCGGCTTCCAGCCAGCTCACGAACCCGTCGAGCGCGGGTGCATCGGGGCGACGGCGGCCTGGCGGCGGCATCGCGCCACTGCGGAGCTTCCGCACGACCTTCTCCCACGTCTCCGCGTCGGCGCTGATGTGCGCGACGTCGCTCTCGTCGAGCTGCAGGCCGGCTGTGTTCAGCTGCGTGTTGTGACAGGTGACGCAGTACTGGTCAAGGAGGGCGCGCTGGTCCGACGTGGGTGCCGACACCGCTGTGGAGGACTGCACGCTTGCCGCCGGCACGGCGGTCGCATGCAGCGCGGACACCACCAGGCAACACATCGCTGCCACGAGGAAGTACCCGACCAGATTGACGCGTGACCGCTTCGACATCCCGCCCTCCTACCGCACCAAGCGGAACCGTGCCGTGAACAGCCCAGTCTCGTGCCGGAAGGTCACCAAATACCGCGAGCGCCTGGTAACCCAGAAGTGTACGCACGCCCGCTCTACAGGGTCAAGTAGGCTGACCTTGCGGGCGTTTGCCCGTCGCCGTAGAGTGCCTACGGCGTCGGGGGGGCAACACGATGGCTAAGCAGACACGGCACGAGGCGAACGTCAGCCGGCGGGCATTCCTCAAGACGGGCGCCACCGCGGGTGTCGGCGCCACCGCTCTGGCCGGACTCACATCCCGCGAGGTTGCGGCCCAGGACTTCTGGGATCTCTCAGCGGATCTCGTGACCATTGGGGCCGGGACCGCGGGGCTTGCGGCCGCTGTCTCCGCGCTCGATCACGGCGCCTCCGTGATCATGGTGGAGGAGAACGTCGACATCGGTGGGCACGGAATGTGCTCCGGCGGCAACGTCCACCTCGGCGGTGGCACGAGCAATCAGCGGAAGCACCGCGTCGAGGACTCGGCCGACCAGGTGTTCCTCGACTGGGTCCGTCACGACCACCGCCAGAGTCGGTACAGCGACCGAGAGCTGGTCCGCGCCTTTGCGGATGAGAACGCCCCAACCTTCGAGTTCCTGATCGAGAACGGCGTCGAGTTCGAGGATCACCTGGTGGGCCCGACCGGTGCGTCGCGCGTGCGCCGGCAGCAGCGTACCATCCAGTGGCCCGTCGCCAGTGAGCGGGTGACCCATCATCCGACCCGAGTCGGCTCCGGGCTCGTGCGGGCCCTCGAGAAGAGTGCAAGAGCAAAGGGTGCCCAGGTGCT
>CAZYFH010000069.1:0-9624 GCA_964646815.1 uncultured Vicinamibacteraceae bacterium
GCCATCGTCAGCTCCTCACCCCGTTACGCGTGTACTCGCACGCCTTCTCGGCGACATTGAGGATCTTGTTGTAGTCGACGCACCGGCAGATGTTGCCGGAGAGGTACTGCGCCGCTTCCTGCCGCGTCGCATCGGGGTTTTCCGTGGTCAGCGCGACCATATTCATGACAAAGCCGGACAGGCAGAACGCGCACTGAAAGCCCTGCTCGTCGACGACAGCCTGCTGCACGGGGTGCAGCGTGCCATCCGCGCTTTCCAAGCCCTCGATGGTCGTCACCTCACGGCCGCGCACCTGATGCGTGAGCGTGGAGCACGAATAATGGGACACCCCATCGACGAGCACGGTGCACGCACCGCACTCCGCGCGGTCGCACCCGATCTTGGTGCCGGTCAACCCGAGCTTGTAGCGGAGCGTCATCGCCAGTGTCTCCTGCGGAAACACATCGACGCGTCGCTGCTGACCGTTGACGGTCAGCGTCACGAGTTGCTCGACTGATCCGGGAGCTTGCGCCAGCGCCACACCGTGGCCGCCCCGCATGACGTAGTTCGACGCCGACACACTGGCGCCGGTGGCGATCACTCCCTTGATGAAGCTTCGCCGTGAGACTCCCTGTTGCTCTTCCGTCTGAATCTGCTCCACGTCTCCCATGAGACGACCTCCTCGTTGCGCGGTCAGCGCGCCGGGACTTTGAGGGGAGAAAATACGTCCTCGAAACCAGGAGTGTAACACGGTTTTCTCCCGTGTAAACCTCCTATCCTTACGAGGTCCGAAACTTGCCCCATCGCCGGCGAAACGGCTGGCAACACGCTGCAAATGTGAGGCTTGCGTCGTGCCAGCAGAAACAGTGGGGCGCAGAATACTGATTTGGCCCCACGCTCGGCGCCTATTCGCCCGGTCTGATCATCCCGTGCGCGCGGCCAAACCAATAGCTGACCAGGAAGTCGAGACCGTTGGTTTCGAACGGCGCCTGGGTCTCGCGGTCGCCCCCGACTACATAGGGATTGTGCACCAAGAAGCTCCACGTCCGCCCCCGCTGACCGATCGGCAGCGGTCGGATGCCGGCGTCCATCCGACGGACCGGCTCCGTGTCAAACGTAAACCCGAACCGTGTTTCGTATGCCGCGATCGTGTCCGCATTCCACTTCATATCCAACGGCACGTTACGCAGCGTGTCGATGCCGGCGGCGGTGTCTCTCGTATCGCCGCTCCAGTGGCTCCAGAGGAAGCTCGCGAACGGGTTCGCCTCGGCGTCGATGCCGGGGTGCGCGCCGCCGCGGAACCAGCGACGCGCCGCTTCGAGGTAATGCGCGCGAATCGACGGGTCGCGCTCGAGTTCCAGCAGCGGAAAGAGCGCCAGTGCAATCAACACGTCGTCGGAATGATTGACGTCCAGCGGCGGCTCGTCCGGACGGGCCCGTTCGCCGATTCGTGCATACCCAAGCTCGATGAGCCGCCGATACTCGCGGTCGTAGCGTGCGTCACCCGTGACCGCGTGCGCGACCTTGACCATTTGCAGGATCAGGAGCGCGTTCATCGGCTCGTCGTTCATGACGTAGGCCGGCTCATAGTGGCCCCACCTCGTCGGCTCACCGTTGTAGCCGATTATCCGAAGGTCATTGCCAAGCACTGCATCGACAATCGCGCCGACCGCGTCGGCGAGCCGTGCCCGTCGGTCGGTGTCGGCCAGGTGCGTCACGTAGACGAAGATGCCGAACATCAGGCCATCGACCTGGTCGGAGCTGACGTCGCCGCGCCAGCGATGTCGTCCGTCGGGGCTCTCACGCCACACCCCATCGTCGAACCAGCGAGCGCCGGTCGTCACCGATGCGCGTGCCAGCAAACCCGATCTGCCGCTGACGTCGGTCAGATGCGCGAGCGCGGCGCACGCGTCACCGGCGAGTCGCGACGCAGCCGGGGCCCCGGTCGACAGGTGCCGCCAGGTCTGCGCGGCGCAGTAGATGCCGGTCATGTATGCGTTGTCCGGCATGTTGTGCGTCACGTAGGGTCGGCCAGGCACCGGGAGCCGCCGCCGTGTCGCAACCTGACCGGGCGGCAGCATGAAGCGCTCGACGATATCGACGTCGAAGAGCGCTGCCTTGCGCGCGAGGGTCAGGCCATCGCTCGCCGTGAGCGTCAGGCCCGCGGCTGCGACCGCCGCAGCGAGGATCACGACCAAGGCACACGTCACCGAGACACCGGGCCGAGTCACGACGAGCCTCAGCAACCCGCCGCTTACCCGCCGGACCCTCCAGCCGCCGACCATCGCTTTCTTCCCACGGATACCACTCGTACAAGACATCGTCGCGGTGAACATTGAGTATCTCGTGGCTGCTTGACGACGTGGGGCGCGAGGGACCGGCGCCCAGGGACCGATATCGCCTCGGCGCGTCCGGATTGCTGCCTCGCTGCGGATAACCGCTTCGTCGCATGGAGACTTGACGACGTGTGACACGAAGAGACTCTACCGTAACGTCAGGGACGGTGCCTCGTAGCCATAAGTTATTGATATCACACACTCTAGAGGTGGAACTAATTCTCAGCATCATACGTATGATTAAAACGGACGTTTGATCCCTTCAAGGTTAAGGCATCGAGAGGAGTCAAACTGTACTGGATGGCTACCGAGACCAAGGAGCGGGTCCTCGACGCCGCCGAGCGGTTGTTCGCCGATCGTGGCTTTTCGGCCACATCGCTGCGCGACATCACCGCGGAGGCCAGCGTCAACCTTGCGTCGGTTAACTACCACTTCGGCACCAAGGAAGCGCTGCTCGCCTCAGTGCTGGAACGGCGCTTCCGACCCATCAACGAGCGCCGCCTGGAGCTGCTCGACGAGATCGAGGCGCGCGCCAGCGATCAACCGCCTGAAGCCGAGGACGTCCTTCGCGCGTTCCTGGCTCCGCCCTTCCAGAAACAGCAGGAGTGGGGTGAGAGCGGCCACACGTTCCTCCGGCTCGTCGGCCGCGTTCACGCGGAGACCAACGAAGAGCATCGCGCGACGTACGTCCAGCAGTTTGACGAGGTCGTGCGGAGGTTCACCGCGGCGCTGGCGGTCGCGCTCCCGCACCTCGACCGCTCGGATCTGCGGTGGCGGATGCTGTTCCTGATTGGATCGATGGCGTTCGCGATGGGCGGGAGGAGTGCGCTGATCACCCGCGATCCGGAGTGCGCCCGTGATCCAGACGACATCATTGAGTCGCTGATCCAGTTCGCCGCGGCCGGCATGTCCGCACCGGTACCGCTGGCCGTCCCCGTTGTCCCTCGAACGAAAGGTTACGCCACGTGAGTCACGCTCACCCGATCGTGTATCTCGCCCTGGTAGCCACAGGATGCGTCTCAGCTCCGCCTGTCGTGGTGCCGCAGCTGGACGTGCCGGTCCCCGACGCATGGACCACGGAGGGCAACGGCCCGACCGGTGCGGTCGCTTCGGATTGGTGGTCCGCGTTCGGCGATACTGGGCTCTCCACCGCCGTCGAAACAGCGCTCGTCCAGAACTTCGACCTGCGAGCTGCCGCGGCGCGACTCGAGCAGGCCGCCGCCGATGCCCGGGCGGCGTCAGGTGCGCTGCAACCGACAATTCAGGCGTCCTACAACGGCAGCCGGCGGAAGCAGAACTTCGTCGGCTTTCCGATTCCCGGCGCGGAGGGGCGCGTCCTCAGCACCATCTCCACCAACCACGGCGTCTCCCTCGATGTGTCGTGGGAGATTGATCTCTGGGGCCGGCTCAGGGCCGAAGCGCAGGCCGCGCTTGCGGACCTGCAGCGCTCTGCCGCCGACCTCCGCGGGGCCCAGCTGTCGCTCGCGGGGCAGACCACCAAGGCATGGTTCGCGATCGCCGAGGCGCAGCAGCAGGTGCTGCTTTCTGAAGCGACGGTCGAGAGCTTCCGGGAATCGGCGGATCTTGTGCAGCAACGCTTCGAGACAGGGATCCGACCGGCGCTCGACCTGCGCCTGGCGTTGTTGAACCTCTCGAACGCCGAGGCGCTGCTCGACCAGCGGCGCCAGCAGCTTGACGCCTCGACGCGCCAGCTCGAGGTCATCCTGGGACGCTACGCCGCCGGCGACGTGGAGCCACCCGCCGACCTCCCAGCCGTCCCCGGCGCGGTCCCCGCCGGACTCCCCGCCGATCTGGTCGCCCGGCGGCCGGACCTCGTGGCCGCCGAACGGCAGCTCGCGGCGTCGGAGGCGCGCGTGAGTGTCGCGCGCCGACAGCTCCTGCCGAATATCAGCTTGACCGCGGCGACGGGAACCTCGACGGACGGGCTGCGATCGCTGGTCAACGGCGATTTCGGCGTGTGGAGTTTCGTGAGCAATCTCGTAGCGCCGCTGTGGCAGGGGGGACAGCTACGGGCGCAGATCAGCCGGGCCGAAGCGCAGACGGCCGAGGTCCTAGCGACCTACGCTAATACCGCGCTCACGGCGTTCGCTGAAGTCGAGACGGCCTTGGCCGCCGAGGGCTTTTACGCGGACCGAATCGGGCACCTAATGATGTCGGTCGAACAGGCGCGCGCAGCAGAACGCCTCGCCGAAGAACGCTATCGAACGGGTCTTGACCTCTACATCACCGTGCTTGACTCCCAACGCTCGGCAGTGCTGGCGGAGAGCGATCTGATCGCGGCGCGACGCGTGCGGCTCGAGAACCGCGTCGACCTCTATCTGGCGCTGGGTGGCGGATTCGACCAACTCGAGGCGCCAATCTCGTTCGACAGCGACGATACGAGCGTGACGGGGCAACCATAGAAACCACAACTGGACACAGAACCGGAACCAGAAACGGATACTACGATGAATCGCGTGCTCATTCGCATCTTGCAGATCGTGCTTCCCATGGCGGTGTTGGCCGTGGCCGGGTTCGCGGCCGTCCTGCTGGTACGTAGCCGCCCGCCGGTCGAAACCCAGCCGCCGCTGTTCGAACCGCCCGGCGTCCGCGTGCATGAAGTGACCGCCCGTAACGTGCCGATGACCGTTATCAGCCAAGGCACGGTCGGGCCGCGCACCGAGAGTCAGCTCGTGCCGGAAATCACCGGCCGCGTCATCCGCGTCGCGCCGTCGTTCGCGGAGGGCGGCTTCTTCGAAGCGGGCGATGTGCTCGTCGAGATCGATCCGTTCGACTATCAGCAGGCGGTCGTGAGCGCACGGTCACAGCTGGCGCAGGCCCGTCTGCAACTGGCGCAAGAGGAGGCCGAGGCCGAGGTCGCGCTCCGCGAGTGGGAGGAGCTGGGCCGCGGGGATCCGCGCGCGCTGACACTGCGCGAGCCGCAGCTCGACGACGCGCGAGCCTCCGTGGCCGCCGCCGTAGCCAACCTGGAGCGCTCCGAGCGCGACCTCGAACGGGCGGAGATCGTCGCGCCGTACGCGGGGCGAATTCGGGTAAAGAACGTCGACGTCGGGCAGTTCGTCACGGTTGGGACCACGGTGGCGACCATCTACGCGGTCGACCTCGCGGAGGTGCGGCTTCCGCTTCCCGATGAAGAGTTGGCCTATCTCAACCTGCCGCTGTCGTATCGCGGCGGCGAGAACCAGCCGACACCACAGGTCACATTGCGCGCGACCTTCGCGGCTGAGATGCACGAGTGGGAGGGACGCATCGTCCGTACCGAGAGCGAGATCGATCCCGTGAGCCGGATGGTCCACGTGGTCGCCCAAGTGGCGGATCCGTACGCGCCCGGTCCGAACCCCAACCGACCGCCGCTGGCGGTCGGTATGTATGTCGAGGCGGAGATCGAGGGACGAACGGTGCGCGACGTGGCGGTCGTGCCACGCGCCGCGCTGCGTGGTCGCGATCAAGTCTTGGTCGTCGATGCCGCCGACAAGCTTGTCTTCCGGGATGTCGACATCCTGCGCGCCACGAACGACTCGATCTTCGTGCGTGACGGGTTGGCCGAGGGCGAGCTGGTCGTAGTCTCGCCGCTCGATGCACCGACTGACGGCATGCAGGTGCAGCTCGCAGACGCCGACCCTTCCCTGCTCGCGCGGCGAGGCGCGGCAGCCACACCGGCGCCGGAGGCTGTCGAGATCACGGCAGCGTCAACGCCCGGGCCGGAGGCTCTAGAGGAGGCGCCGACCACTCCGCGGGAGGTGGCCTCGGTGACGACCGCCGCGTCGAACGACCAGCCGGCGGAGCCGGCGCTGGTGAACGAGCGACCGCGCTGGCTGAGCGACCTGGCACGGGAGGGCGGTACGAGCGACCCGGGGACCGAGGCTCGCGTCGATCGCACCGCGAGCGACGCCGCGGCCGACGAGGTTCGCACGGCCGGCTCAAACGCGGAGCCGGCGCCGCGTGTCAACACGCGCGCGGGACGGGCCGCCCCGCCTTCGCGTCGAGACCCGGAAAGGCGACCCGCGCCTGAGGTGTCGCCGCCACCCGCACCGGCATCGGCAGGCGAGGCGGGCGACGGGTTCCGCCCGACGGTGGCTGTCGCACCGTTCGCCAGCTTGAGCCAGAACGCAGACGAGCACCGACTTGGTGCGGCTCTCGCGAGCGCCGTCGCGGAGGACCTCGCCGCGGCCGGATCGCTGACGGTAAGGACATCAGAGGGTGCCGCGCAGTTCGTCGTCAGCGGTGGCGTTCAGAAAGTCGGACAGATGGTACGGGTGACCGCCCGCATCGTCGATAACGAAGCAGACGCCGTGCTGCGAGCGTTCAAGCTGGACGGTAACAGTGAGGATCTCACAGGTGTGCGCAGCGAACTCGTCGCATCCATTAGCCAGTCGCTGACCCAGCTCGCTGGCGTAACCGGTGGCAACCGCGCCGAGGCCTCGCCACGCAACGACACTGCGCCTGCGAGTGACGGGACGAGCGCGCTGGCGGTGTTGCCGTTCGACGATCTCGGGTCAACGGGCGGTGACGGTCCGGACGACGATCTCGGCAAGGCATTCACGGACACGATCACCGCGCAGCTCGCCGAGCTTCCGGTCGTTACCATCGTGCCGTCCGATGAGGGCGCCACGCTGGTCGTTGGCGGGGGGATTCAGCGGGTCGGCGGCGCGGTCCGTGTGACGGTCCGCGTCATCGATACGGCCAGCGGTGCGATCATCGCGGCGATCAAGGTGGACGGCAGCGTCGAGGATCTGGCCGATCTGCAGGCTCGGGTGGCGGCGGCCGCAAGACAGAGTATCGAGGACGCCGTGGCCAGCCAGGTCGACATCGGTGCCAAAGGGACACACGCGGCCGGCGACGGGAGGCGATCGTGAAGGGGATGATCGAGTGGTTCGCGCACAACAGTGTGGCCGCCAACCTGATGATGGTGTTCATCATCGTAAGCGGCATCATCGCCACGTTCTCGGTTCGGGAAGAGGTGTTTCCGGAAATCGACCTCGATCGGATCCAGATCGAGGTGCCTTATCTCGGCGCAGCACCCGAGGAGGTCGAGGAAGCCGTCAACGTCCGAATCGAGGAGGCGATCCAGGGCATCGACGGCATCAAGGAGATCCAGTCCACAGCGTCTGAAGGCATGGGCTCGGTCATGATCGAGCTCGAATTGGGCGCCGACCCCCGCAAGGTGGTTGACGAGGTCAAGAGCAACGTCGACGCGATCACCACGTTCCCGATCGAGACCGAGAAACCGATCATCCGGGAGCTGACCAACCGGATGCAGGTCGCCGACATCGCGGTCACAGGTGACGTGGACCCATTCACCCTCAAAGAAATCGCGGAAGGGGTGCGTGATGAGCTGACCGCAATTCCTGAGATTACGCAGGTCGACATCATCAGCGCGCCGCCATATGAGATCTCCATCGAGGTGTCGGAGGTGATGCTCAGGCGGCACGGCCTGACGTTTGACCAGGTCGCGGACGCGGTGCGCCGCTCGTCGCTCGACCTGCCCGGCGGCTCGGTTCGGACAGAGCGCGGCGAGATTCTGCTACGCACGATCGGTCAGGCGTATCGGGGCGAGGAGTACGAGCGCCTCGTGCTCTGGACGCGGGCCGATGGGAGCCGTCTCCGCTTGGGCGACGTGGCGACGGTCGTCGACGGCTTCGCGGAAACCGACCAGTACGCCCGCTTCGACGTCGAGCCGACGATGATGGTCTCGGTGTTCCGGACGGGCGAGCAGAGCGCCCTTGAGATCGCGGACGTCGTCTACGACTACGTCGAGCGCGCGCAGGCGCGCCTTCCCGCAGGTGTGACGATTACCGTGTGGCAGGACTCGGCGAAGATGTTGAGTGCGCGTCTGGCGCTGATGCTGCGCAATGGCATCTTCGGCTTCGCTTTCGTGTTCATCGTGCTTGCCCTGTTCCTGGAGCTGCGTCTCGCGGCCTGGGTCAGCCTCGGGATCCCCGTGTCGTTTCTCGGGGCCATTGCATTCATGCCTGCGCTCGATGTCTCGGTGAACGTGCTATCGCTCTTCGCCTTCATCCTGGTGCTCGGCATCGTTGTCGACGACGCGATCATCGTCGGGGAGAACATCTACCGGCACCAGGAAGAGCACGGCGACGGCATGCGCGGATCGATCGAGGGTGGGTTCGAGATCGCGAAACCCGTGACCTTCGCCGTCCTGACCACCGTGGCGGCCTTCATGCCATTAATGTTCGTGCCGGGCATGATGGGAAAGATGTTCCAAGTCATTCCGCTCATCGTGATCCCGTGCCTGCTCTTCTCGCTCGTCGAGTCCCTGAACATCCTCCCGGCCCACCTATCGCACATTCCGAAGCGTAAGCGGCCGGGGCCCTTCCGGCGATTTCAGCAGCTGTTCGCCAATGGCCTGAAGCGGTTCATTCAACGGGGCTACCGGCCCACGCTCGAGATCGCCCTGCGATGGCGGTATCTAACCGCGTCGCTTGCGGTGGCCACGATGATCGTGACGCTCGGCATGGTGCTCTCCGGACGGCCGCATTTCCAGTTCTTTCCGAACATCGAAGCCGACTTCATGGCTGCGTCGGTAACGATGCCGCAAGGCACGCCGGTGGACGCGACGTCACAGGCGGTCGAGAAGCTCGAAGCGGGGGCGGCGAGGCTGCGACAGAGGTTAATCGAGGAGACGGGCCAAGACTACTTCCTGCACGTGCAGGCGTCGGTCGGCGATCAGCCGATGGCCACGCGGGGGCCGGGGCCGATGGGCCCCATAGGCTCCATCGCGGCCGCGCACCTCGGGGAAGTCGCCATCGAGCTGGCACCCTCAGAGACCCGGTCTTACAGCAGTGAGCAGCTCGGCAACATGTGGCGCGAGGTCACCGGCCCGATCCCCGAGGCGGTGGACGTCAACTTCAATATGTCGATCATGAGCCCCGGTGAGGACGTCGACGTGCAGCTGGCGGGCCGTGACCTCGACACGCTGCGCCGCGCCGCCGACGCAATCAAACGGCGCCTGGCGGGGTACACCGGTGTCAACGGGGTATCGGACTCGTTCCGTGCCGGCAAGGAGGAGTTAAAGCTCGGCATCAAGCCGGCGGCCGAGACACTCGGATTGACACTGCAGGACCTAGGCCGGCAAGTGCGTCAAGCCTTCTATGGCGAAGAGGCACAGCGGATCCAGCGGGGGCGGGACGACATTCGCGTCATGGTGCGCTACCCGCGCGACGACCGGCGGTCGGTCGGCGACCTCGAAAACATGCGCATCCGGACACCCGACGGCGGCGAGGTGCCCTTCTCGCAGGTCGCCGTGGTCGAACCGGGTCGCGGCTTCGCC
>CAZYFH010000070.1:0-9268 GCA_964646815.1 uncultured Vicinamibacteraceae bacterium
CTCCGCGTCGGTGACCGGCCGGATGCGGTCCTCCTGCGCGAGGGCCGGCGGCGCGACCACGACCGCGATGGTGGCGGCAAGGACGCCGGACGCGATACATGCCAAGCGGAACTGGAGCGACGGACTGCCGGATGCGAGCATGAACTCTCCTCTGCGTTTGAGATCCTCGGTGATTATGTCACTGGTAGGGTCCGCTCCCGTTTTCGCAACGTCGCTCCTGCGGCGCGACGGAGGCGCTCCCGGATGGCCTGACTGTCGGCTACATGACACCCTCGTGCTCGGCGGTCCGATCGACCTGCTACCAGTGTCAGCAGTGGGCGGTGAACGCTATCCCTCATGACGGTCGATGCGAACGTGGGCAAGACTGCGTATCGGTGGCCGGAGGTCCTCTCGGATAGGAACGGAGTCCTCTTCATTTCCCGGCGCGGTCCGATTCCGATGGGAGCTCGCAGCTCGCGGTCGTTATTCACTGCACGACGGCCAGCGTGTCGCCGTCGACGTGCGCGACGGAGAAAGGGGGAACATCTGGATCCACGACCTCGCGCGCGAGACAGAGACGCTCCTCACGACTGATCCAGCGGAAGACCGCGCGCGCCTTTGGACGCCGGATGGTTTGCGCCCGAGCGCCCAACGCCATATCGTTGTGACCGAGTCGGGCGCCGACGTTCGGCGCCGGGACGGGAGGACCGATATGACTGACCGATCTGTGGTTGTGGCGATGGTCGTCATCGCCGGCGTGGTGTTCTCGGCCCTGCCGGCGACCGCCCAGGAGGCGTCTGGCAATGCGGCCGGATGGATCGTGCCCCGCACCGCCGACGGCCGGCCCGATCTCCAAGGCGTCTGGGCCAACAACAACGTGACGCCGCTCCAGCGGCCCGAGGGGCTGGGCGGCCGCGAGCGGCTGACCGCAGAGGAGTTGGCCCGGGTGAAGGCGAACGCGGATCGGCTCTTCGGCAGCGACGCCGGCGACGCGGCTTTCGGCGACCAGTTCTTCGTGGCCGCGCTGTCCGAGCAGGCCGAGTTCACCTCGAGCGACACCGGGACGGGCAACTACAACCAATTCTGGCTGGTCGAACGCGACTTCGACGACCGCACGGCGCTCATCGTCGATCCGCCCAGCGGCCGGATGCCGCCGCTGACGACCGTGGCCGAGCGGACGCAAGAGGCACGGACCGCATACCTGCGCGACCATCCCGCTGATGGTCCCGAGGACCGGGGCCTGAGCGAGCGGTGCCTCAACTTCGGCGTCCCGAAGCTGAACGCCGGCTACAACAGCTACACCCAGATCTTCCAGACGCCGGGTTACATGGCGCTTTTTCACGAAATGTCCCACCAGGCGCGTATCATCCCGATGGACGGACGCCCGCATCTCGGCGACGACATCCGCCAGTGGAACGGTGACCCGCGCGGCCGGTGGGACGGTGACACACTGGTTGTCGAGACGACGAATCTCTCGCGAAAGAGCTCCCCGCTCGTTGCACCCGGCTCCGAGCACCTACACCTCATCGAGCGCTACACGCGCGTCGGCCCCGACACGCTTCACTACGAAGTCACCCTCACGGACCGGTCGACCTGGACGCGGCCGTGGACCGTCTTGATCCCGCTCAGGCGGAGCGACGATGCGATCTTCGAGTACGCGTGCCACGAGGGGAACTACGGTATGGAGGGGATCCTCGCTGGCCACCGCGCCCAGGAGCAGGCCGAGGCGCGCCCAGCGTCGAAGTAATGGTGCCGTCGTCTTTGACGGTCACGCTTCCGGTGAGCCCTTCGACGAAAATCGCGACAAGGCCCTACAGGCTCGAGACGCCGTTGCGGAGCGCATGGCCGTTGACGGAGGCAGTGACGTGTGACTCCTGACTGGGGGGAGAGCAGGATCGATCGGGAAGCAAAGCGTTCTCCTTCGATCAAGTTGACAGTGCCTCTGATCGCGCTGGCCATAGGCGTTGGGATGCGCTGGCATTTGGTTGACACTCACAGATGCGGGGTGTAGCGTCGGTCTCCAAGGTCAGGGTAGTCGACCCGTCGCAACAAAGCCGAGGGGCGCCCGCACATGACATGAAAGGTTCTGTGCGTGGGTCGCCCGCGTTGGGCTTGGGACACGAGGCGCTGGATTCCCACCACTCGCCGAGCGTGTCACCAGCGCGGATCGTCGACTCGGGAGGAATAGCATGCGGGTCACCTTTCGCCTGGTAGGGGTTGTTCTCGCGGTCGGCCTGCTCGGAATCTCCATCCATGCCGCTGCCGACGCGGCAGTGGCCGACTTCGCCAAAGCCCAACAGTGGTCGAGCGTGGCCGACCTGGTGCGGCAGCGCGTTGATGTCAACGCGCCTCAGGCTGACGGTACGACGGCGTTGCACTGGGCGGCTCACTGGAACGACTCGACGACCGCGGCTCTGCTGATCGAAGCTGGCGCTGACGTCACAGCGGTCACCCACACCGGCGTCAGCGCGCTGTCGCTCGCCTGTGAAAACGGCAACCCGGCGATCGTCGGTCTTCTGCTGAGGGCGGGTGCGACGGTCAACGTCGCGGCGGTCGGTGGCGTTACCCCGTTGCTGCACGCTGCCCAATCTGGCCATGCCGACGTCGTCCGAGCGCTCCTCGAGCATGGCGCCGATGTCGAGGCGAGAGCGACCGGGACGGGTCAGACACCGCTCATGTGGGCGGCCAGCGAGGGCCACGTGTCGAGCGTCGCGTTGCTACTTGAGCGGGGGGCGTCGATCGCGGCGGTGTCCACGGGCGGGTTTACGGCCTTAATGTTCGCCGTGCGGGCCGGCGATCTCGACGTCGTGACGACGTTGGTGGAGGCTGGGGCGGACGTCAATGCGGCGACGCCGGTGATCCCCGCGCCCCCCGGCAGCGTCCGCTATCTCGTCGGCACCGACCGCATCACGCCGCTGCCCCTCGCGATTGCCAACAACCACGCCCCCGTGGCGTTGTACCTCCTGGCGCAGGGCGCGAATCCCAATCAGAGTGCCGCGGGCATGAGCGCGTTGCACCATGCGGTGTACGGCAACGGCCAGAACCGCGCGGCCGGCGGCGGCGGCGATGATGGGTCCGGCCTGCTAGGACGCGTGGAGCTCGTGAAGGCCTTGCTCGCGCACGGGGCGGACCCGAACGCGCGACAGACGGCCCCAGGCCTCATGGGGTTTGGCGGAGAAGGGAAGCACGGGGCGTTCGAAGCGTATGGATGGGGGACGAATCGCGTTGGCGCCACGCCGTTCTACCTGGCCGCGGATTGCAGCAACGCCAACCCTGAGCTGATGCGGATCCTGTTGGCCTATGGCGCCGACCCGAGCCTGACGACTGAGGACGGGACCACCCCGCTGATGGCGTCCTCCGGGATCGGGTGGGGCTACTCTCCCCCCGATGATGCCGGGCGGAAGCGCATGTTGGACGGGGTCACGTTCCTGGTGGAGGAGGTCGGCGCCGAGGTCAATGCCGCCAACGCGGCAGGATTCACACCCTTGCATGGGGCCGCGTACAAGGGATCAGTCGACATCATCGCGTACCTCGTCGAGCACGGCGCCAAGATGGACGTGCGCGACTATCGCGGACGGACCCCCTACCGGCTCGCCAGTTGGGCCCGCAACTCCACCGATTTCTATCGGTGGCCGGAGGCCGCCGAGTTGATGCGGCAGCTTGGCGCGAACCCTCGGCTTGGCGTCGCCGCCAACCTGCAGGCACGTGAGTTGGCCCGTGCAGCGGGGGAGACGACCGAGCAACCGGGTGAGACGGGGGAACGCTGAGGCGCGAGGACATGGCATGACTGGCGCCCGTCGGAGTGCTCTGCTGGCCGGCCTCCTCGCGGTGAGCGCGTCCGCCACCGTCGCGACGCAGAAGGTCTTTACGGCCAAGGAGCTTCAGGTCGTCAAACAGACCGTGGGCACGTATTTTGAGTCCACGAGGTCAATGATCGCGGTGCACGACTACGAGACGGCCAAGGTCAGGCTCATCGTGGCTCGGGAGTATCTCGCGCGCAGCTGGACGTTCTGGACGCGGTACGCACGAGCCGACGCGGCGAAGATGGTCACGGCGGCGACCGCGGCGTTGGACGCGCTCGATGACCGGTTGTCTGAGGTTCCCATCGATCCGGCCCGCGTGCAGGCGGCGGTGCAGGAGGCGAGCGCCGCGTGTGAGGCCTGCCACGTCGAGTTCCGCGTGCAGCATCCGGCCACCGGCACGTATGACATCAAGCCGGGGATCATCACCGAGCCCGCCGGTCAGGGCCGGCCCGAGAGGGGCGCCGAAGGGCCATAAGTATCCAGCAAGCGTCGCGTCCAGCGGCGCCGCGGGACGGCTGGCTGAGCGAGACAGCAGGCGTTCCTGCGAAGGGGGGATGGTCACCATGTTCTGGAGGCGATACTGGACGGCGGCGTGTGCGACGCTCCTGGTGATGGCCAGTCACGGGGTGGCGTTTGCCGCCTCCCCGGCTCCTGCGGCTGAGCCTCAGGCGACCGCCGCGACCGCGACCGCCGCAGAGACGCCCGATCCCGAGCTCCTGACGCGGTATTGCGTCAGGTGCCATAGCGACACGCTCAAGACCGGCGGCCTGACCCTCGAGCACGTCGACGTGGACCGGATTGCCGAGGACCCCGAGCTGTGGGAAAAGATTGCGTGGAAGATTCGCATTGGCGCGATGCCGAAGGTGCCGGCGCCGCGGCCTGAACCGCCTGTGCTCGACCGCTTTGCGTCCGCGGTGGAGCGCGCGCTCGATCGTGCCGCGGCCGCGTCGCCCAATCCCGGGCCACCCACCTTCCATCGGCTCAATCGCCTGCAGTACGTCAACGTGGTGCGCGACCTGTTCGGCGTGGAAGTCGACGGACCGAGGCTGCTGCCGCCGGACGAGTCCACCTATGGATTCGACAACAGCCGCGGGCTGTCCGTCACACCATCGCTGCTCGACCGCTACATATCCGCCGCCGTCAAGATCGCTCGCGTCGTCGTGGGCGATCCAACCATTCGGCCGGTCACCGAGACGTATCGGATCGGGCAAACCGTCAGGCAAGACGAGCGCATGAGTGAGGACCTGCCATTCGGCACCAACGGCGGCATGGCCGTCCGGCATACCTTCCCGCTCGACGGCGAGTACGCCGTTCGCGTGCTGCTGCCAGGCATGAGCTCGGGCCTATCCTACTCCCGGGCGCAGAGCGAAATCCTCGTCACTGTGGACGGCGCGACCGTCAAGCACTGGTCGCTCGAGCCGGTGCGGGGCCGAACACCTGGATCCGCTGCGGCGACCGCCTCCGAGGCGGATGCGACCGCCAGCGAGCAGGGCGAGGATCTCGTGGTCCGTTTCGCGGCGAAGGCGGGCACCCGCCCGGTGGGCGTGACCCTCCTGAATATTCGGCCCGGGTACGCCGAGGGGTTGCGGGGCGGGGTGATGGGGAATCCGGGACGGGTGCGACGCGGCGCGACGGGCGGGATCGAGTCCATCGCGGTGTCGGGCCCATTCAACGCCACCACGCCCGAGGACAACGAGAGCCGGCGGCGTATCTTTAGCTGTCGGCCGACCGCGTCGACCGACGAGCGGGCCTGCGCACGGCAGATTCTCACGCGGCTGGCGCGGCGCGGGTTCCGGCGGCCCGTCAGCGCCTCCGACGTCGAGGCGCTGATGCCCTTCTACGAGGAGGGGCGGCGCGTCGGGAGGTTTGACGCGGGCATTCAAGCCGCCCTGGAACGCCTGTTGATCTCGCCCCAGTTCCTGTTTCGCATCGAGCGTGGTCCTGACGGAGCCAAGCCGAACACGGTCTTTCGCGTGAGCGACGTCGAGCTGGCGTCCCGGTTGTCGTTCTTCCTCTGGAACAGCCTCCCTGATGAGGAGCTGCTCGCCGTCGCCGAGCGCGGCCGGCTCAGTGAGCCGGCGGTCTTGGCGGCCGAGACGCGTCGGATGCTCGTCGATCCCCGCGCCGCGCTGATGGCGGCCGATTTTGCCGGCCAGTGGCTGGGGACACGCCGGGTCCGCGAACTACAGCCCGACCCGAACCTCTTCCCCATAGACGCCAACGTGAAGGAGGCCCTGGCTCGCGAAATCGAGCTGTTCTTCGAGAGCCAGTTGCGGGACGATCGGAGCGTGTTGGATCTGCTCAGGGCCAATGAGACGTACCTGAACGAGCGACTCGCCATGCATTATGGCATTCCGAACGTCTACGGCAGCCATCTGCGGCGCGTGACGCTGACCGACGAGCGACGGTTCGGGATCCTGGGGAAGGGCAGCGTCATGATGGTGACCTCCCATGCCAATCGGACGTCGCCTGTGGTGCGCGGCAAATGGATCATGGATAACCTCGTGGGCAATCCTCCGCCGCCGCCTCCCCCGAATATCCCGCCGCTCCCCGACAACGATGCGGAGCAGCCGACCACCGTGCGGGAGCGCTTAGAACTGCACCGGCGGAATCCGGTGTGTGCCTCGTGCCACTCCCTGATGGACCCCTTTGGGTTTGCGCTCGAGAATTTCGACGTCACCGGCCAGTGGCGAGACGTCGACAACGGCAAATCGGTGGATGCGTCTGGGGTGATGCTCGATGGGTCAAAGATGGACGGCGTAGTGGAACTGCGCCAGGCGCTGTTAAACAACAGCACGCAGTTTTCGACGGTCTTCACCGAGCGGCTGCTCACCTATGCGCTCGGGCGCGGCGTGGACGCCCCCGATCGGCCGGCCGTCCGGGCGATCGTCCGCGAGGCCGCCCCGGACTTTCGGTGGTCGGACATCATCCTCGGCATCGTCAAGAGCCCGTCGTTCCAGATGAATCGCACCCCTGGCGCCGATCCCAGGGGCCGGGCCACGGTGGCGAATCGGTAAGGCAATCAAGGAGAGCCGCGATGTTCATTACCAAGATGCATCTACCTCGGCGGACCGTGTTGCGGGGCATGGGGACCGCCTTGGCCCTGCCGTTCCTGGATGCGATGGTCCCCGCCTTGTCCGCGCTCAGTCGCACCGCGGCGGCTCCGGTGCGCCGGGCGGCGTGGTTCTACGTGCCCAACGGGATGTCCATGCGCCACTGGGTCCCCAAGACGGAGGGTGCGCTGACCGACGCGCTGCCGATGGTCATGGAGAGCCTGACGCCCTATCGCGACGACCTCCTCGTGCTGAGCAATTTGGCGGACATGTGCGCCTATCCGCGTGAAGGGGATCCGGCCTGCGACCATGCGCGGTCTGGGGGGACCTATCTCACGGGCGTGCATGCCGAACCCAATCGAGCAGGCGATCCGACCAACCCGACAACGGGCGTCTCAGTGGATCAGATCGCGGCATTCGAGATGGGGCGAGAGACACAGCTGGCCTCGCTCCAGCTGGGGGTCGCCGTTCCACCGGCAGGTTGCTTTTCCGGTGGGAACACTTACCCATGCGCGTATCGCAATACGATTTCATATCGCACCCCGACGATGTCGCTGCCGGTGGAAATCGATCCGCGCGCGGTGTTCGAACGACTGTTCGGGGTGGCTGACAGTACGGACCGTGCGTCGCGTCTGGCGCGGATCTCGCGCAACGCGAGCCTGCTCGATTCGGTCACCGAGGAAGTCGCACGCCTGAACGGCCAACTGGCCTCGACCGACCGCACGAAGCTGTCGGGGTATCTCGAGTCGCTGAGGGAAGTCGAGCGGCAGATCCAGATGGCCGAGGAGCAAAGCGACCGCGAGCTCCCGTCGGTCGACAAGCCGGCGGGCGTTCCCAACACCTTCGCCGAACACGCGCAGCTCATGGGCGACCTGCTGGTCTTGGCGTACCAGACCGATCTGACCCGCGTGGCCACGTTCATGCTCGCCCAGGAAGTGAGCGCTCGCGCATACCCCGAAGCGGGGGTGCCGGACTCACACCACGCGCTGTCACACCATCAGAACGTACTGAGTAACATCGACCGGTTGGGGAAGCTCAACGCATTCCACATGAAGCAGTTCGCGCATGTGGTCGGCAAATTGAAGTCGATCCCGGAAGGCGACGGCACGCTGCTGGACCAGACGATGCTCATCTACGGCACGGGCATCAGCGATAGCAACGCGCACCTTCACGATGATCTGCCGATCGCGCTCGTGGGCGGCCGTGCGGTCGGCATCAAAGGTGGGCGGCACATCCGCTACCCGAAGGAAACCCCGGTGACCAATCTGTGGTTGACCGTCCTCGACAAGATGGGGGTGGACGTCGACAAGCTCGGCGACAGCACGGGGAGCGTCAAGCTCGCCACCGTCTAGTGGGCAGTCTTCGCTGAATCAGTATCACCGCCGCGGGTCCTGGCCTGTGTGCACCGAGCGGGTTTTGTCAGGTTAGCGCCTCGACTGGCAGAGTAGGCAAATGACCTGCACCATCGCCTTCTTCGTGTGCGCGCGTTCGTCGAGTGGGACGTGGTGACGTGTTGCCTGCTGAATGAACAGCCGTATCTCAGCCTGAACATCGCGCCATCTTCGTCAAGGTGACAGCGCCTCGCAGCGTCTTCGCCGCACTTGACCGATGCATTGGTGAGCGTCTTCTTGCTCAATAACGCCAGATCGTGACTGCCGCCTCCGAGGCCGGACCCCGGCCACCGTCTTCCGAGGGGTCGTTGCCGCTTGCGCGAGCACGCTGGCCTCACCCTGCCGGGCCGGCGCACGTAGCGAACGCGTGGATGGAACTGTCCACACCTTTGCCGAACTGGACAAACTAGCCCAGCCCCCTGCCAATAGCAACGAACAGGCACAGTACGAGAAGCCCGAGGGTCATTGATACCGGTTCCCGTCGCTTGAGGTGAAAGCGCGTTGCGAGGACCATGATTACGGCGAGACCGACAGCGGCAAGGATCGTCAAGGCCGGAAGCGCCTGGCCACCTAGGGGGAGTACGAGTCCGAGGGATCCTGCGACCTCGCTCGCCCCGATAAACGTGACGAGCCGTCTTGAGAGTCCGAGACCCCGGTCGGGGTACTGCCGCTCAGACTGCTCCCGGTAGCGGTCTTGCGCAAACAGCTTCATTCCACCCGCAAATAAGAACAGCAGGGCTAGCAGTCCCTGGATAACCCACAGAGCGATATTCATCGAGGTCCCTCTCCCTCACCTACGCCGCCTCTGCCGACGAGGCGGTCACGTCGTAGCGTCACCGACGCTCACATCCATGAAGTCCGGGACGCTCTCCTGATCGATTACGACCTCGAGCTGTTCGTCGTGGCGGATGGGATGGGCGGCCACAACACCACTTGGCGACAGCGCCGTCGGTCAGGAGACGACTACCGCACGTACCGATGTGTTTCAAAAAATTGGAGCCGGCGAGCGGACTCGAACCGCTGACCTGCTGATTACGAATCA
>CAZYFH010000071.1:0-8390 GCA_964646815.1 uncultured Vicinamibacteraceae bacterium
TGCTCCGGAGGCAGGCGCTCTATCCAGCTGAGCTACGGGCGCTCGATCGGTCAACGAACCGCAACCGGGTCACGCGATACAAATCGTCGCGTGCGTTTCGTCTTACAAATTGGCGCGCCCGGAGGGATTTGAACCCCCGACCTACGGGTTCGAAGCCCGGCGCTCTATCCAGCTGAGCTACAGGCGCGCATGAACAGCTCCTATTCTACAGTGGCGCGCGATCTGCCAAGAGGAGAAAATCGCGACCGGCCGTACTCGCGGTGGCGACTCATGCCGCGCGACTTCACGATGCAGTCGATCTTCACGCGTCTCGACCGCGTCGGCGACTTGCGGGCGGACCTGCGCCAGTCGGCCCCCGCCACCCTCGAAGCCGCGTTCGCTCGGAAACGGTGAGCGATGCCGAGATCGCGATCGCGCGTCAGGTCATTGGTACGTTCGACGGCGATCTCGACTTGACGGAATTCACGGATGAGTATCAGGCTGAGTTGCACCGCATGAAGATCGCGGGCGAAGACGTTGTGACTCCCACCGAAGAGGCACCGACCAAGGTCGTCAACCTCATGGACGCGCTGCGGAAAAGGCTCGACTCGGTGAGTCAGTCGAAGAAGAAGCGCGCCACGTCTGCGCGGAAGCGAAAATGCGCGTAACGGAGAGGACTCCTAGGCGCCGGGCCGCAGATCGAACGCCGCCATCTCGCGCGTGTTCCGTACGAGAATCCGCCCGTCGGCGATTGCCGGCACGTTCCAGGTCTTGCCCTCGATGGCACGAAAGCCGGCCACCTCCTGGTGGCTCTCCGGGGTCGCGCGGACCAGCACGAGATCTCCGCGCTCGGTCACGATCACCAGGTGCTCGCCGGCGAGCAGCAGTTGGCCGTAGCCGTATCGTCCTCCCTTCCACATGAGCTCGCCGGTGGCCGCGTCGAGACAGGCGAGAATCGCGTTGTCGAGACCGTAGATGTACCCGTCGCGTAGAACGGAGCTACTGAAGCGGTTTTTCATCCGTCCGTTCTGCCAGACCGTGTCGACGGTGAACGAATCGCCGTTCCGCGACAACTCCAGCAGCATCGCTCCCTTCCCGTAGCTGGCCGACAGAAACACTTGGGTGTCGCCGATCATGAGCGGCTGCGCCATGTTGGGCACGGTCGACACCACCCACGGATGGTCCCACAGGACGTGGCCGTCCTCGACGCGCAGGCCGGCGACGCGTTCGGCTGTCACGACGAGGATTTGGCGAAGACCACCGATGGTGGCGAGCATCGGCGACGTGTAGCCCTGCACGTCATTCAGAACATGCCAGGCGACATGGCCGGTCAGGCGGTCGTACGCTGCGACGGACCAGCCGTCCGGTCCGCCTGGGAGGACGACCACGACCTCGTCGACGATCAGCGGCGAGGCCGACATCGCCCACGCGAGGTTGGCCGCGTCACCGTCGGCGAGGATGTTGCGTTCCCACAGTACGGCGCCGGTCTCGTCGTCAAGGCACCAGAGGGCCCCTGTTGCGCCCAACGCGTACAGACGTCCCTCATGCCAGGTCGGTGTGGCACGCGGCCCTGGGCCACCCATCGTTTCTTGGAAGTGCGCGTCCCACGTATGATTCCAGAACTCGCGGCCGGTCTCCACGTCGTAGGCCGCGACCACTTCGCGACCCCGCCGCTGCTCAATCGTGAACGCCCGGCCGCCCGCGACGACGAACGAGGCGTAGCCGCCGCCGATCGGCTGGCTCCACAGCGGTTCCAGGCCGGTGCCAGGCCAGTCGGTGCGAATCATCATCTCCGCGTAGTGCCCGTCGCGGTTGGGGCCACGAAAATCGGTCCAGTACGGCAGCGTCGCTGCCGGAGTTGCACGGGGTCTGGTCCCGGTGGTTACGTCGGCGGCTGTCGTCCGGGAAGCCGGCCGGCCGGTGGCCTGTGCGATCGAGCGTTGGCGCGTGCGGTTTTCCTCGAGCGCGGAAAAGTGGTCGTCCGGGTCGCCGAAGGAGAAGATCAGCGGCACGCCGCTCCCGGCCGGCTCGACGCGGAGATCGAAGGCAATGACGAGGACGACAAGGACAGCGCCGGTGAATCCAGCGAGGACGGCGGCGGCAATGGCGAGGTTGCGAAGGATGGGCGTCACCAGTTGCGCTCCTCGACCACGTTAGCACGGACGTCCGCCACTTAGACTCTGGGTCCTGCGCGGGTCTTCGCGCGCTCCTGCAGACAGGCGAAGAAGCGATCCATCATCATCTTCGACACGCTGCCGAGGAGCCGTTGGCCGACACGCGCAATCGTCCCACCGACCTGCGCCTTGCCGGTGACGGCGACCGACGTCGTGCCGTCCCCCTCGTGCTCGGTCAGCGACACCTCGGCGGATCCGTTGACGAATCCCGGCTTGCCGCGCCCCTCGACCTGCAGCGTGTAGCTCGCCGGCGGCGCCTTGTCGGCCATCCGCACCGTTCCCGAGTAGCGCCCGGTGATAGTGGCGATGCCAACGGTCAGCGTGGCGGTGTACGTGTCGTCGCCCGTCGGCTCCATCGATTCGCATCCCGGGAGGCAGCCGGCGATGACGGTCGGGTCGATGAGCAGCTCCCAGACGCGCTCACGCGGCGCGTCGAAGGTGTATGTCGCGGTCACTTCCATAGCGGAGAGAATATCTCGGACAGCTCCCGTGACGCGCCCTCAAGGCAGCTAGGCGGTGCGAGTCAATGCCCGGCGAGTCCATCAGGCCGGGACGGCGTGCTGGCGTCGCGCGGGTCGATGCGCCGGCAGCGTGTTGAGATGGCGCGCCAGCGATTCGAGGCTCGCCAGGTTGTGCGCCGGCAGGAAGTCGTCGACGAACGGGAGCGCGGCCTGCATGCCCCGCGTCAACGGCAGATAGTCCGGTGATCCGAGGAGCGGGTTCAGCCAGATGAGGCGTTGGCACGAGCGCTGGAGCCGGGCCATTTCGGTCCGCAGCTCCTCGGGACCGCCGCGGTCCCACCCGTCGGAAATGAGGAGCACAACGGGCCCCTGGCCTCGTACGCGTCGTGCCCAGTCACGATTGAATGTCTGCAACGCCTCGCCGATTCGCGTGCCGCCGCCGAAGTCGGAGACGTGTCGTGGCAGTGTCGGTACCACGTCGTCGACCGTGCGACCGCCGAGCTCGCGCGTGATGCGAGTCAGTCGGGTAGCGAAGAGAAAGGATTCGACCCTCCCCAGGCGTCCACCGCCGCTCAGAGCGTGCACGAAGTGGAGCAGCATGCGACTGTAGCGCTCCATCGAGCCGCTCACGTCGCAGATCAGAACGAGCGGCCGTCGTTTGGTCTTCCGCCGGCGGGTGGGCAGCTTGATCAACTCGGCGCCGTATCGCATGTTGAGGCGGACGACCCGGCGGAGATCGAGCGCCGCGCCGCGCCCCGGCGTCCACCGCTTCGATCGGCGGTCGCCCAGCTCCCAGTCGAGGTCGGCCATCATCCGCTGGGCTGCCGCGACTTCGTCCTCGCTGAAGTGCGCGAAGTCCTTCGCGTACAGCCCCTCCCGGGCGCTGTAGGTGAGCGCCGCCATCCGCTCGACCTCGAACGTTGGTCGTTGGTCGTTTCCGGTGCCTAACGATGCCTCGCCGGGCGGCGCCTCCGACTCAAACTCGGGTGGGCCGGAGCGGCGCGTTTCGCCTATCGCCCGGAGATCCGTCGTGGTCCACTCGCCGTGTGGGCGTCGCCAGAAGACGCGAAACGCCTCGTCGAAGAGCGTCAGGTCCTGCACTTGGTGCACGAGAAGGCCCCGGAGGGCGTGGTAGAACTCCTGCCGGCGTCCGATGTCGATGTGCCCGAGCGCCTGGGCCACGTCGCGCATCCGACCGGCGTGCACGTCGAGACCCAAGGTGTGCAGTAGCCTGCCGAAGTGCAGGAGGTTGTGGAGCAGGTAGGACATCGCGTCAGGTGCGACCGGCTGGAGAGACTACGGCGTCGGCGCTACCCGTTGGCCGCACCCGCGCCGGGCGCCTTCGCCCGGTTCAGCATCTCCTGGATCCGGTCGCCACGAACCTTGCTGACGTCCTCTTGGTTCTTGAGGATGATGCCGAGCGTCTGATCAATCGTCGCGGCATCGAGCTCCTGCCGGTCCAGTGCGACGAGCGCCGCGACCCAGTCGAGCGTCTCCGAGACTCCGGTCACCTTGTACAGCTCGGCGCGTCGAAGCTCCTGAATGAAGCTGGCTACCTGGTGGGCAAGACGCGTCGATGCGTCGGGCACCTTGGTGGTGATGATGCGGAGCTCCTTGTCGAAGTCGGGGTAGTCGATCCACGCGTACAGACACCGGCGTTTTAGCGCGTCGTGCAGCTCGCGCGTGCGATTCGAGGTAATGATCACGACTGGAGGCGCGGTCGCCCGGATGGTCCCGAGCTCCGGAATGGTGACCTGGAAGTCCGAGAGCAGCTCCAGGAGATACCCCTCGAACTCCTCGTCCGCGCGGTCGAGTTCGTCGATGAGGAGCACCGGCGGACGCGGGCGCCCGTCTCGTAGCGCCTGAAGCAGCGGGCGCTCGATGAGAAAGTCGGGACCGAAGAGCTCCCGGACCCGCGCCGCACGGTCGCCGAGGTCGCTGCCCGAGGTCTCCGCCAGACGGATCTCGAGCAACTGCCGCGCATAGTTCCATTCGTAGACGGCGTGGGTGACGTCGAGTCCCTCGTAGCACTGCAGCCGGATGAGGTCGGCGCCGAGTGCCGTCGAGAGCACTTTGGCCACCTCGGTTTTGCCGACGCCGGCTTCTCCCTCGAGGAGCAATGGCCGCTCGAGCTTGAGGGCGAGGTAGATCGTGGTTGCCAGCCCCGGGTCGGCCACATACAGCTGCGCGGCGAGGCGCTGTTGCAGCTCGTCAATCGAGGCAGGAATCGACTGGCTCATGCGCGCGGGAGCGCCTCTCCTACCCTGCCCGCTCTGCGGCCGCGGTCAGCGCACGCCGCACGTAGACCGGCGCGACCGCCTTGCGGTACGCGGCGGAGGCAAAGATGTCACCGAGCAGTGCGTCGTCGGCCCCGAGGTCACCGGTCACTTTGCCGGCCGCTGTCGCAATGGTGTCGGCCGATAGCCCCTGACCGGTCAGCGCCCGTTCAACCGCGGCGCAGCGCACCGGTGCGGGCACGAGCCCGCCGACGGTCACCGCCGCTGCGGTGCAGCTCCCGCCACTCACGGTCACCGACGCGGCGACCCCGATGACGGCGTACCGCGACGCCGGGTGCGGAAACTTGACGTACGCGGTGCCCTGTCCGCTCACCGCCGCGGGCAGATCGATGGTCGTGAGCAGGTCATGCTCGCCGAGCGCGGTCATCATCACGCCCTGGAAGAACTCGGCTGCGCCCACCGAGCGTTCGCCGTTCGCACCGGCGACGGCGACCGTCGCACCGAGCGCCGCGAGGACGGTTGGCAGATCCGAAGCCGGGTCGGCGTGTGCCACGTTCCCGCCGATAGTGCCCCGATTGCGCACCGCTGGGTCGCCGACCTGACTGGCCGCCTCGGCGAGCGCTTCGGCATGCTGGCGGACCTCGGCCGACGCGGCAAGTTCCGCATGGGTCGTGAGCGCGCCGATCCGAAGCCCGCCGGTGCCGACGGTGATGCCCCGCAGCTCGGCGATGCGCCCAATGTCGATCACCGCGCCCGGAGACGCGAGGCGGAGCTTGAGGAGCGGAATCAGGCTGTGGCCTCCGGCGAGGAGCTTCGCACCCGGATGCCGTGCCAGGAGCTGGCGGGCCTCGGCGACCGAGCCCGCGCGGTAGTAGTCAAAATCGGCAGCAAACATGGACTTAGCTCCTCTTGTCCTGGCGGGCGTCCTGAATGGCGCGCCACACGCGCTCGGGCGTGAACGGCATGTCGATCTTCTTCACCCCGAGCGGCTTGAGGGCGTCCATTACCGCGTTGTAGACCGTGACGGTCGATGCGATGGTGCCCGCCTCGCCAATCCCCTTTACGCCGAGCGGATGGTGGGGGGATGGGGTGACTGTCGAGATCACGTCGATGGGCGGCAGGCGGTCGGCCCGTGGCAGCGCGTAGTCGAGCATCGACCCGGTGACGAGCTGGGCATTGTCGTCGTAGACCGCCTCCTCCCACAGCGCCTGTCCGATTCCCTGGACGACGCCGCCGTGCACCTGACCCTCGACGATGACCGGGTTGATTTGCGGACCGCAGTCATCGAGCGCCGTGTACTGCGTGAGCTCGATCTGACCGGTCTCGCCATCCACTTCGACCACCGCGAGATGCGATCCGTAGGGGAAGACGAAGTTCGGCGGGTCGTAGAAGGTAGTTGCTTCGAGACCAGGCTCCACGCCTTCCGGCATGTTCCAGGCGACGTTGGCCATCAGCGCCACGTCCTGGATGGTCTTCGCCTGGTCCGGTGACCCTTTGACAAAAAACTTGCCCTCCGCATAGTCCATGTCCTCAACCGACGCTTCGAGCAGATGCGCGGCGATGACCTTGGCCTTATCGCGGATCTTTCGGACCGCGAGTGCCAGCGCGGCTCCGCCGACCGCTGTCGTGCGGCTACCGTAGGTGCCCCAGCCCATCGGCGTCGTGTCGGTGTCGCCGTGCACGATCTTGACGTCGTCGGACGACACGCCGATCTCGTCAGCGACGATCTGGGCAAACGTCGTCTCCTCACCCTGACCATGCGGCGAGGCGCCAATGAAGACGTGGACCTTGCCGGTCGGGTGGACGCGGACAATCGCGCTCTCCCACAGGCCGCCCTGGAAGCCGATCGCGCCCGCGACCTGTGACGGCCCGAGGCCGCAAATCTCGACATACGACGCGATGCCGATGCCGAGGTACTTGCCGTTCGCGGGGCCAGCGGCCTGCCGGGCGCGGAGTGCCGAGTAGCCGGCATGGTCGAGCAGCTTCGTGAGCCCGGCCGGGTAGTCGCCGCTGTCGTACGTCAGCCCGGTGACGACGTCGTGGCCATCGTCGAATTTCGGAATGAAGTTCTTCTGCCGGATGTCGGCAGGGTCCATGCCGATCTCGTTGGCGAAGACATCGATCAGCCGTTCGAGCATGAAGGTTGCCTCCGGTCGTCCGGCGCCGCGATACGCCTCCACCGGCACCCCGTTGGTGTAGATGCCGTAGACGTCCTCCTTCAGTGCGGGGATCCGATAACAACCGGAAAGCATCAGTCCGTGGAGAATCGTCGGGATGCCGGGCGCCGCCGTCGACAGATAGGCGCCCATCCCCGCGCGGACCGTGCACCGGAGCCCGGTGATCGTGCCGTCTTTCGTGCCCGCCAACTCGACGTTCTGGACGTGGTCGCGACCGTGCGTCGTCGCCTGGTAGTTCTCGCTGCGTGTCTCGGTCCACTTCACCGGCCGCCCGAGCGTCTTCGCGCAAAAGACGGTCAGGAAATCGGCCGGGTAGACCGCGATCTTGCTACCAAAGCCGCCGCCCACTTCGGGTGCGATGACGCGGAGCTTGTCCTCCGGCACCCCGGTGACGGCTGAGCAGAGGAAGCGGACGATGTGCGGGTTCTGCGTCGTGTTCCAGAGCGTGAGTTCGCCCGACGCCTGGTTGTACTGCGCAAGCGCCGCGCGCGTTTCCATGGCGTTTGGGATCAGCCGCTGCTGGACGATGCGCTCCTTGATGACGACCTCGGCATCCGTGAACGCCGCGTCGACGTCGCCGCCGCTGACGACCCAATGGAAGGCCTGGTTACCCTCGATGTTGGCGTGCAACTGGGGGGCGCCCGCCTTGGACGCCGCCTCAGGGTCGATGACGCTCTCGAGCGGTTCGTAGTCGACCTCGATCAGGTCGAGGGCGTCATAGGCCTGATACCGGCCTTCCGCCACGACGACCGCGACGATGTCGCCCGTATACCGCACGACGTCCTTGGCGATGCATTGGTAGCCCGCGATCTTCAGATCGGAGTCGGGCAACAGCCAGGCGCACGGCACCGGCTGCAACTGGCCCTCGATGTCGGCGCTCGTGTAGACGGCCAGCACGCCGGGTGCTGCCGCGGCCTTCCCGGTGTCGATACTTGTGATCTTCGCATGGGCATGCGGGCTGCGGAGCATCGCCGCGTGCACCATGCCCGGCAGGGTGATGTCGTCCGTATACGTGGCCGTGCCGGTGATCAGCCGCGGGTCTTCCCGGCGGCGAATGCCGGAGCCGAAGATTCTGGTGCTCATCGCGCATTCCCCGACATCGTCTCGGCCGCCGCTTTGACGGCCCGGACGATGTTCTGATAGCCGGTGCACCGGCATATGTTGCCTTCGAGCCCGTGACGAATCTCCGCCTCACTCGGGTTCGCGTTCGTGCGTAAGAGCGCGTGCGACGCCATGATCATGCCGGGGGTGCAGAAGCCGCACTGGAGCCCGTGCTTGTTCCAGAAGCTCTCCTGGAGCGGATGGAGTTGGCCGCCGTCGGCGAGCCCCTCGATCGTCGTGACGTCGCACCCGTCGGCCTGG
>CAZYFH010000072.1:0-8261 GCA_964646815.1 uncultured Vicinamibacteraceae bacterium
GGCTTGAGCATGTTCGAGGCGTCGATCGCACCCTCGGCGGCGCCGGCGCCCACCACGGTGTGGAGTTCGTCGATAAACAGCACGATCCGCCCGTCAGACGCGGCTATTTCCTTGAGGACCGCCTTGAGACGCTCCTCGAACTCGCCCCGGTACTTCGCACCCGCGACGAGGGAGCCCATGTCAAGCGCGACGATCCGACGCTTCTTGAGCCCTTCGGGGACATCACCCCGGATTATGCGCTGGGCGAGCCCTTCGATGAGCGCAGTCTTGCCGACACCCGGCTCCCCGATCAGCACCGGGTTGTTCTTCGTCCGCCGCGAGAGCACCTGCACAACTCGTCGGATCTCCTCGTCACGGCCGATCACCGGGTCCAGCTTGCCGCTCCGCGCGAGGTCGGTCAGATCCCGCCCGTACCGCTCGAGTGCTTCGTACTTGCCTTCCGGTTGCTGATCGGTAACGCGCTGCGCGCCGCGGACCGCCGCCAGGGCCTCGTAGATGCGGTCTTTCGTCACGTCGTGCTGGCTCAGAAGCCGCGAGGCGGCCGAGCCGTCGTTGGGGGCGGCCAGCGCGACGAGCAGATGCTCGGTACTCACGTAAGCATCCTTGAGACGCTCCGCCTCACGCGCCGCCATGGCGACCAGCGATACCAGCCGTGGGGACAGCGCGGGCGGAGCCCCGCCGGTCGTGGCGGGCAGTGTTTCCAGCGCCGCGCGCGCACCGTCGGCGATCGCCGCCGGCTCAACCTCGAGTCGGCGTAACACGCCGGGGACGATCCCGTCGGCCTGCTCAACCAGCGTTACCAGGAGATGCTCGGGTTCGATTTGCGGATGCTTCCCGCGCTCGGTCAACTGCTGTGCGCCGAGCACGGCCTCCTGTGCCTTCTCGGTATATTGGTTGAGGTTCATGGCCTTCTCCATCCTTTGCACGGTCGACTACACGGCCGGATCCTTTGTGCGCCGGCGCGAGCGACCGCCCGGGCGTTCGAGCGCGGCAAGCGCCTCGTAATGCGTCCGCTCCTCGGCGGTCAGCCGTTCTGGCAGCTTTACGCGGAGGACGGCATAGAGGTTGCCGCGCTGTCCGCCACGGCGCACCGTGGGCATGCCGCGTCCCTTGATTCGGAGCTTCTGACCATGCTGTGTGGTCGCCGGGATCTTCAACCGTACGGTTGTGCCCTCTATGGTCGGGACGTCGATTTCTCCGCCGAGTACGGCGGTGGTCAGCGGGACATCGACCGTGACCTCAAGATTCTGTCCCCGCCGGTCGAACACCTGATGTGGGGCAAGCCGTACGCGCAGATAGAGATCGCCGGCGGCAGTGCCCCCCGTGCCCCTCTCGCCCTCTCCGGCGACGAGCACCTTCGAGCCTTCCGTAACGCCGGGGGGAATGCGCACGTCGACGTTTCGCGCTCGACCGCCCATGGTCAACGTCAGCCGTCTGGTCGCCCCGGTACACGCGTCCTCAAGATCCAGCTCGAGCTCGTGCTCGACATGGCGACCGCGCTGGTGCGTGGCGTGCCGCTGGCGTCGAACACCGCCAAACGGACCGCTGGTGCCGCGGAAAAACGTCTGAAAGAAATCCGAGAACGGATCGTTGCCGAACGCGTTACGGACGTCGTCTTCCGACATCGTGCGAAAGCCGGCACCCGAGGGTCCGCCACCGTCGAAGGGTTGCCCGGACGCTTGCGCACGCTCATAGTGCTTCCAGTTCGCCCCCAGCTCGTCGTACTTGCGTCGCGTGACCGGGTCGCTAAGTACCTCGTGCGCCTCATTGAGCTCCTTGAAGCGTCGCTCGGCCGCGGGGTCGCCCGGGTTGACGTCGGGGTGATATTTGCGCGCCAGTTTTCGGAACGCCTTCTTGATCTCGTCAGGCGTCGCAGGCTTCGTGATCCCTAGCGACTGGTAGTAGTCCTTGAATTCCATCGCGGTGCTCTAATCCTGGATGGGGCCTCGCCCCAAACTACCGCGACCGTTCCGCGGATATCCCGAGAGCCCTGCTCCGCGCCCGCGAGGCGCGCCGTGCGGGCCTGCTGTTTTCACCCGCACTTGCCGCATTAGGCACGCGTTCGTGGCAGTTATGACAACTCGACGCCGAGAAGCTCGGCCAGACGGTCCAGTTCGCGGTGAAGTCGCTGGCGGCCCTCCTGGCGGTCGAGGGCGTCGCCGGCCGCAAGCGGCCGGATGCGTTCGACGACCTCGGCGATGCCCATGAGCTGCTGCACACCGGCCAGGTTGACACCCGTGTCATCCACGAGACGTTTGATCCGCCGGAGCCGCTCGATCTCCTCTAGCGTGTACAGCCGCATGCTCCCGATCGTCCGGCTGGGCTGAACCAACCCCAATCGATCATATTTCCGGAGCGTCTGGGGGTGCATGCCGAGGATCCGCGCCGCGGTGCTTATAAGCAGAATCTCGGCCAAGGATCCCTCAACGTGTTGCAAAAACAAGAGTTGTCGTATAGGTCAGTTGTTGCAAGTATGAACATTGATACGCCCTGTGTCAATGTTGGCCGAGCGCTACGACATGTCGGCGAAGCGCTCGGCGAACGGTACGAGCCGCTCGCCAAATTCCGTGTTAGTCCACACGCCGTGACGCCCGGGTGACACCAGAAGCTCGTAGTAGCGCCCGTCCTCCGCGGTCTGTGTGACCGACTGTCCATACGCTGGACGAGGAGAGCCTCCCACGAGCGTGCCCGGAATAGGGCGGCCGTGACCGGCCCTCCCGCGAGAGCCGTGGCCTCTTCTCAGGCAGCAACGGGTCGCGGGTGGTGCGGTTCACGCTATCCCTCGTCGCTTTCCTGTGCGATGAAATTGCGCCCCGAACGGACACGGATCGCTTGTTACACTGCCTCCGCCATGTCGCCGTCCAAGCCCGAGTTCTTTTCGTCGCGGTGGGCGCTGATCCTTGCCGGGCTCGGCATGGCGATCGGCGCCGGCAACCTCTGGCGGTTCCCGCGGATCGCCGCGCAGAACGGCGGCGCGGCGTTTCTTATCCCCTGGGTGATCTTCCTTTTTACGTGGTCGTTGCCGCTGCTGATTGCGGAATTCGGATTCGGACGGGGAGCGCGACGCGGTCCGATCGGGGCATTCGCGACGCTCGTCGGGACGCGATTCGCCTGGATGGGCGGTTTCGTGGCTGTCACGACCGTGATGATCATGTTTCACTACTCGGTCGTCACCGGGTGGGCGCTTAAATATTTCGTAGCGGCGCTCCTGGGGAGTCTGTCCGGGATCGACACCGCGGCGTACTGGGACACATACAGTGCGTCCGTCTGGCAACCGATCGTGTTCCATGTCGTGGCCGTCGGGATCGGGATCGGCATCGTCGCTCGTGGCGTGACGCAGGGGATCGAACGCGCCAACAGCATTCTCCTTCCAACGCTGTTCGTCCTGCTCCTCCTCGCCGTGGCGCGCGCCGTAACGCTTCCGGGCGCCGGGCGCGGGCTTTCGTTTCTGTTCAATCCGGATCTGGCCGCGCTCGCCAACTATCGCACCTGGCTCGAGGCGCTGACTCAGTCGGCCTGGTCGACGGGTGCGGGGTGGGGCCTCGTCCTCACCTATGCAATCTATGCGCGGAAGGACGAGAACGTGGTGGTGAGCGCCACCACGATCGGCGTCGGGAACAACATTGCGTCGTTGCTTGCGGCGATGGCTATCCTGCCGACGGCCTTCGCCCTGCTGTCGTCCGATGCGGCACTCACCGCGATGGCGTCCGGCAATACTGGATTGACGTTCATCTGGATCCCACGGCTGTTCGAACGGATTCCGGCCGGCGGTGTGTTTCTCCCGGTCTTTTTTCTCGCATTGTTCTGCGCCGCACTCTCGTCGTTGATCGCGATGCTTGAGTTGGGCACGCGTGCGCTTCGCGACGCCGGCGTGCCCCGTCGGATGGCCGTCGCCCTCGTTGCGTTCGGGACGATCGTGTTCGGGATTCCGTCCGCGGTCAGCCTCGACGTCTTCAACAACCAGGACTGGGTCTGGGGGTTCGCGTTGATGATCAGCGGCCTGTTCGTGGCGCTTGGCGCCCGGATGCTCGGGGTCGCGCGTTTCCGGCGGACGTTCGTGAACACCAGTGGAACGGGACTCCAGGTCACGCGGGTCTACGACTGGGTGCTAACGTATCTGGTGCCTGCTCAGTTCGTTGCGATGTTCGGCTGGTGGATGTATCAGGCGGTCACGGTGTACGACCCGGAGGGGTGGTGGAACCCGTTTCGAGTCTACAGTCTTGGCACCTGTCTGCTCCAGTGGGGCCTGGTGCTGGGCGTGCTCTGGATGTTCAATCGTCGCCTAGCGGAACGAAGCCAGATCCGGCGTGCTAAGCTTGAGGGTTGAAGGGCTGAGAGACGACGGTTCAACAAACGAAGAGGAGCCGACATGTACCCAGATTTTTTTGTCGCGCCTATGCGCGAAGAGCTGACGCGGCTTGGCGTGCGCGAGCTGCGCACGGCTGCCGATGTCGATGAGGCCGTGACGAACACCCCGGGCACGCTCATGGTGGTGGTAAATTCGGTCTGTGGGTGTGCGGCGGGGAAGGCGCGGCCCGGGATTGCGTTGGCGCTTCGTCACGCGACAACCCCGGACGTCAGCGCGACCGTCTTTGCGGGCGCCGACGTCGACGCAACCGAACGTGCGCGCGGCTACTTCACCGGCTATCCGCCGTCGTCGCCGAGCGTCGCGCTGCTACGAGACGGCAAGCTGCTGTACATGCTGGAGCGGCACCAGATCGAAAACCAGGAAGCCGATGCGATCGCGCGCGACCTAGCGGCCGCGTTCGACCAACACTGCGCCAAAGAGGCGGTGGGGTAGTCACCGTGCCGGCGGAGGGCCCTCGACCACCGCGGGTGGCGTCCCGGGAACAATGGGTAGCGGCCGGCCGTGCGCGGCCCGCTGCACCGCGCGCTGCACGACGTCGGCCATCATGTCGAGAAACGCCGGACTGTCGTTGACAGCGGCGGCACGTGTCATCGGCAACCCGATCTCCGCACAGAGCGTGGCCGCCTCGATGTCCAGATCGTAGAGTACCTCGATGTGGTCGGCGACGAACCCGAGCGGGCAGATGACCGCGGAACGGAGGCCGCCGGCATGCTCGGCACGGAGATATTCGCCAATATCTGGCCCCAGCCACGGGTCCTGTGGCCGCCCACTGCGGCTCTGAAAGGCGACCGACCAGTCGGGAGCGCTGGCGGCCTCGGCAACGAGGCGCGCCGACTCTCGGATCTCGTCTTCGTACTGCGACTCGGCGGCCATCCGCACCGGAATGCTGTGGGCCGTGAAGACGACCCGTGCCGCCCCTCGCACGGCAGTCGGGAGCTGTTGGCGCGCCGCCTCAACATGGCGCGCGTTGGCGGCGACGAAACTGCGGTGATCGTGCCACCCGGTCGTGTAAAAAACCTCGACGTCCGGACCACCATCGCGTCGCAGCGTCTCCCGCGCGTCGGCGACGTTCTGCCGATACTGTGCGCAGCTCGAATAGCTGTGATGGGCAGCGAGGATGAAACCGAGCGCCCGACGTACCCCTGCGCTCGCCATCATCGCGAGCGTATCCTCCAGAAACGGATGCCAGTTGCGCATCCCGACATAGACGGGAAGGATGGCGCCGCCGGCCGCCAGCCGGTTGCGCAGGCCCGTGGCTTGCCGCTCCGTGATGGCGGTTAGGGGAGACACACCGTCGAACCGTTCGTAGTGCGCAACAACGGCCTCGAAACGCGCGGGCGGGACGCGCCGCCGCCTCAGCACGTTCTGGAGGAATGGCCGGATATCGGCGCGGCACTGCGGACCACCGAACGCGATGAGGAGTACGGCATCGAACGGCGCCTGGTGTCTGATCACGTCTGCGGAATGATACGATCTGGCGCCGCGCGGGAGGCGCGCATTTCATGCCCAGGCTGGCCGCGAGCGTCGCGATGATGTTCAACGAATGGGAGCTCCTCGACCGTTTCGAGCAGGCGTCGCGCTGTGGTTTCCAAGGTGTCGAAATCCAGGCGCCCTACGGGGAGTCGAAAGACGACATCGCCGCGCGTGTGCAGCGACACGGCCTCGTGGCGACGCTCATGAACGTGTCACCGGCGCTCGGCGCCGTCCCTGGCAGCGAGCCAAAGTTTCGGGCGGGACTCGTGCGAGCGTTCGAGTACGCGCAGGCCGCCGGTTGTGGGCAGCTCCACTGCCTTGCCGGACACACCGACGATGCGAAGGCCGAGGCCACCTTTGTGGCCAATCTCCGATGGGCTTCGGCGCATGCGCCGCGGGGCATCCGATTGTTGCTCGAGCCCCTCAACACCCACGACAACCCGGGATACTTTCTCACCGGGTCGGCCCAGGCGCGGCGCATCATCGATCTGGTGGGAGCTGACAACGTGTTCTTGCAGTATGACTTCTATCACATGCAGATCATGGAGGGGCATCTCGCTGACACCGTGATGGCCAACCTCGACATCATCTCTCACTTCCAGATCGGCGGCGTGCCAGGACGTCACGAACCGGACGACACGCAAGAGATCAACTATCCCTATCTGTTCGATGTGATCGACGGCCTCGGCTTCACAGGCTGGGTCGGGTGCGAGTATCGCCCGACCGCAGGCACCGTCGACGGGCTCTCGTGGGCGCGCCCATATGGAATCAACCCGGATTAGTGGACCTGTCACGGTCTGCTCATCATCACCAACCGGTCCTGGTTACGATGCCCCCTCACTACACTGCCCGACGTCACGACGCTCGTGCGGTCGTTCCATCCCGTAATCGCGATCGAGACGCTTGAGGAGGCGCGGCCCAAGACCTCCTTCGCAGCGCAGCCGACGACCGGTCGGCGCCGCTCTTCGAGTGATCACTCACGCGCGGCTCCGGCGTGTCCCTCGCGGGCACACGATTTCACGGCATCGCCGATCCACTCGGCGTGATGAAGCACCGTCGAGCGCTGATCGTTGATGAACTGTTTCATCTAAGGGATTGCGCGCGGCACACGAAGAAGCAGCGCTCGCGCGAACGACGCACAATGTCGCGCAGCACTTCGCCAAGACGCGGGCGGCGCTCTTCATCACGGGGCGCGCTTCCCCCTGAGCTGGCGGCGGTCTCGGTACAGTTGCGGTTGGAACTTCCCGAGCGGCGGATTTGCGTGGCGTGTTGATCGCCGGGTTTGCGTCGCTTTGGTCGCGGCATCCGCTCGAGATCGGATCGGACGCAACGATTTGGAACCGCTGATCACAACACTCTCCGGCTCAACGGCCGCGCGGGTGCGACAAGCGCTCTCGCACGTGGTCTTCGAGGACGGTCGCCTCGCTCTGGACGACATCCCACGTCTAATCGATCGCAAGGCCTAGGTGGTACCGGACTCCGGTCTCCGAGAGTACTTGCCACCCAGCGACAACATGTTCGAGCTAGGCGGTTTCCCGCGGATCAAGATGTGGTTGGATCGCGCGCGGGTCGGCTTCTCGGCAGACAAAGATCCTAATCCTTGCCCCCTGCGTGGCATTCTCGTGGTTGGGATCTCGGAGTCCGGGAAATCGATGGCAGCCCAGGTTATCGGGTGCACCTGTGGACTGCCGCTACTGAAGCCCGATGCAGGCTCGCTCTTTGACAAGTACCGAGGCGCAACAGAAAAGAACTTCCGGCGCACTATCGGCCTGGCGGCGGCGATGACACACGCCGTCTCTGGATCGACGAGCTTCAGAACGTGCTGCCGGCGGTCCCGAGCATGACGGAGGGGCAGCCAGCGGCTCCTCGGCTCGTTTCTGACCTGGCTGCGAGAACCCGACGATGCGGTCTTCGTCGTCGCGACCGCCAACGACCCAACGTCCCTCCGCCCTAGCCGCTGCGAAACGGTCGGTTCGACGAGGTGTTTTGCCTGTTCGATTTCCGCTCCGCTGAAGCCGGCTGTTGTCGCAACGAGATCATCGAGACCGAACGCCGTCAGCGACTGCTTCCTAAGCCTCAGGAAGATCTAGACGATTGAGTAACGCTCGTCACCATTTCCCGGTAGGTCGACGTGACCTCTGGACTATATCAAGCACTGCATAGTAAGGCGCGACCGGACACGACACTGCTCCTCGGGGACACTCGGGAGACGGTGCCGCCGTCGGTCCCGCGCCGGAAGGAGGTCGATGCGCTACGGAGGCTCGCAGCCGATCGATTCGCACCTGTGCGGTGAGGCCCGGTACGCCGTGGGTACGCGCCGCGCATCGGCGCAGCTAGTGAATCCGTGGAGTACAATGTGACGCGATTGTCGGGGCGTGGCTCAGCCTGGTAGAGCACTCGGTTCGGGACCGAGGGGTCG
>CAZYFH010000073.1:0-6799 GCA_964646815.1 uncultured Vicinamibacteraceae bacterium
ACGTGGTCGTATGCACGGCTCGCGGAGATGTACTTGCCCGTGCGGCCGAATACGACAGCCATTTCGACTTCCCATTCGATCCGGTCACGGCCGTAGGGCATCACGATGTCATCGCCGCTACCGATGACCGCGCCGCGGGTGGGCTTGAGGAACAGATAGGGTACGCCGCGGTTCTCCTGCCGCTCCCGGGTCCGCGCCGCCAGCTCCTCCGCGTTGCAGCCCTCACACGCGTGCGTGTAGAAGTTGACTGCCGCGTTCATGAGCTTACCTGGATACATGATGGGGGGGCGCGTCCGCAGTTCAGACACATCGTAGACGTAGTCAGCGCGACTGCTGCCGGAGAGTCGGTTGTTACCGACGGCGTCGTTGACAATTTCATACAGTCGATATTTCAGGCCGTATTCATAGCGCCCGATTAGTTCCAGCATGTCCTCCGGCATGGGGACCGTGGCGTACTCTGGACTCGATTCGAGCGCCATGTTCGCGACTTCGATATCGATTACCAGGGAGTCCCGAAGGACGACCCCGACATGTGGCACACCGTGGATGTCGAAGGTGCCCACCTTGAACGGTTCGACAGATTCCACGGCCGGCCCCTGCGCGAGCGCGCCGGGGGTCACGAGAGCCAAAACCGCTGTGAGAACGAGAGTAAATCGCATGATGCTCCTTCGGTTTACATCAAAGACGAGACGAGTGTGGATCCGTTTTTACCTTTGCCCCGCAGACCCTGTCAAGGGAACCAGTCGCGCGCACCGCCTCAGAAACCGGCGCGTCTCCGGAGGTGACGTGCCCCGTTGAGGGCGATGATGCGTCGTCGTCGTCTCGCCAAAGGCTGACGGTTTCTTCTAGGACGTGTGCGGGACCGACCCTCGACGGATCGCACCAGAATTACAGGATAATGGCGCCGAGGAGAATCACGCATGACACCAGCCGGCAGCCGATCACCCGTCATCACCACCGTCGCCGTCGCCGTCGCGTGCACGGCCATCGCGTCGGGGTTGGCAACGACAGCCACGGCCGGTCAGGCTCAAACCACGCGGCAGGGCTCGCCCCCGAACATCAGCACGGGCGGCCAGACCAACTGGACGAGCCATAACCTCGATCTGTACAACCGCCGCTATTCCGAGCTGGATGAGATCAACACGACCACGGTCGCGCGCCTGCGCGAGCGCTGGTCGTTCACGGTATCCGCGGGCAATGACGTCAGTCAGGTGACACCCCTCGTCGTCGACGGGATGATGTACTTTCACGCCGGCGCGAGCGTGTTCGCCGTTAACGCCGTCACGGGCGAGTCGGTCTGGACCCTCGAGCTCGAATCAGCGGCACGGAACCGCGTCCGAGGTCCGACCTATGCCAACGGCAAGGTCTACGCCTACAACGGTGCCAACCTGATCGCGGCCGACGCGGGCACTGGCGAGCTCGTCGAGGCCTTCGGTGACGGCGGTGTGTTGCCGGTGGTGGGTCTCGCGTTGCAGGCCAAGTACCCCGACATCTATCCGCCGACGCTCGATCCGACCACCATCGGCTACCGCATCACGAGCGCGCCCGCCTATCACGACAACACTCTCTACCTCGGCGCCGCGCTCTCTGAAGGGCACATCCCCGGCGGCCTGGTGATCGCGACCGACGCCACGACCGGGGCCATCAAATGGGTGTTCAACACGATACCGCAGCGTCCACAGGACGAGGGGTGGGAGATTGCGCGTGAGACGTGGGGCAACGGGGCGCGCGCTGGCGGCGGCATCTGGACTCAGCCCGCGATCGACCGCGACCTCGGGTTGATCTACGTCAACTCGGGAAATCCCTCGCCCGACTACGACGGGTCAGCCCGCCCCGGCATCAACCTGTTCACCAACGCCACGATCGCGCTCGATCTGGAAACCGGCGCGCTGGAGTGGTACTACCAGACTGTCCACCACGATCTGTGGGATTGGGACAACGTCACCGGTCCGGTGCTTTTCGATGTCACACGGGGCGGCCGCACGGTCAAGGGGGTCGGCGCGGCGGGCAAGAACTGCCTGCTCTATCTGTGGCACCGGGACACTGGTGAGCCGATCAACGCGATGGTCGAGACCCTCGTGCCGACCGAGACCAACGTACCCGGGGAGCAGGTGTGGCCGACGCAGCCGATGCCTCACAACGCGCGTGGCGTCCCAATGACGCCGTTCTGCGCGACGTTCATCGATCTCGACGATCCGGATCTCCAGGCGCGGACGCGCCAGATGTACACGCCCTACTCCACGAACGAGCACTACATCGTCGCTCACGGCGGCTCCAGCTTCGGCTCACCCGCCTACAGCCCGCGCACGCAGCTGCTCTACGTCACCGGCAAGAACGCCGCCGTGTCGCTGACCGTCAGTCCGGTCGGCGACACGCTGGAGCCCGGACCGGACGGTCGCGGCCACACCGAGAGCTTTGAGGAGCTCAGCCGCATTCCCGCCTACACGCCGACCACGACCCTGACGGCGTACGAACCGGTGAGCGGTGACGACGTGTGGCAGCAGGTGCTGCCGGCGGCCACGCCCATCGGGGCCAGCGGCAATCTGGCGACGGCCGGCGACCTCGTGTTCCAAGGGACCGATGATGGTCGGTTCTACGCGTTCGACGCCGCAACCGGCGAGCAGCTGTTCAGACACGAGGCGCCGCGTCCGATCCGGTCGAGCCCGCTCACCTACGAGGTGAACGGCACGCAATACGTCGCGGTCATCGCCACCGACACCGTGCTCGCCTTCGCGTTACCCTAGCGCTCAACGTCGCGCTGCGTTCGACCGGCATGAGCCGCTACTTCGCCCTCGCCTTTTTTTCTTCGACCCGCGCGCCCGCAAGCAGGTTGGTCATGCCGTAGTTGCCTTCGTGGCACGCGTACTCGAACAGCGTGAGGTCGCTCTTCGTCATTGGGACGGCCGCCGTCCAAGGTCGAGTCCACACCGTCGGGTCCTCGACCGTGAACTCGTAGACGAGCGAATCGTCATCCGCGCGAGTGAATCGCTCGACGAGCCGGAGGCTGGCGCCCGACGCGACGAAACCCGTCTCGCCGAGAAAGTTGGTGGTCTCGACCACGAGGGTCTCGCCTTCCCAGCGGCCGCGCGAGTCACCCACCCACTGTCGCATGTCGGCGGGGATGTGCGGCGGCCCGTTCAAGGGAACGATCCGCGCGTTGTGCACCATCTCGTTGAGGATGACCACGGTGTCCGGCGTCTGGAACAACTGGACGTTGTTGTTGTACGCGCTCGGCAGCATCGGCGGTCCGGAGTTGAACCCGAGGATGCACCGCTCACCCAGCGCGCGGTCCTCCGGACCGGCCGCCACGTTCCCGAACAGGACCGAGAAGAATTCCCCGGCGCGTTCCCGACCGGCCGGCGTGTAGGGGATCGTCCCATCCGCCGGGTCGATGATCAGCGATGTCCGCTTGTCCTCGGTAACGTTGGTACCGTAATCCCACCAGAACTGGTTGTAGGCACGCTCGACGTCGCTGCCGATCCCGAAGGGCTTATCGGCGCCATCCCGGCGGTCGGCGTCGCGCGCCTCCAGCGTCTGCGCCTCGAACGCGGCCGCCTCCTCGGCGGTCAGGAACTCCTTGTCAGCCAACTCGGCCGGCCGCTCGAGCGGCGTGAGCGTACGAAAATCCCACACCCCCTGCAGGTCCGGATCACCCCACGAGGTGCGGTGCTCAGACTGGGCCGCCACCGGGACGGGCGCCAACGCGACGAGCACGATCGCGGCGATGAGTGCTGCACAACAGTTGGTCACGAACCTCGTGTTCATCTGGCCCTCCCCGCTCGGCAGCGGATACCGATATAGACTCCATGATCGCGCATGGGCCGCGCTTGTGCAACCGAACCTGATGGACCCACCTTATCGCGCGCAGAAGACCTCATGAAACGCCAGACGAGATACGGATCCACAGCTTGCAGGATCGCAGCCGCCGTAGCGGCGACAATCGTGCTCTGGCTGCCGGGCGCCGTCCGCGCCGCGGCCGGACAACCCGCTGCGACGGCAGGCTCCGTGGACCGCGTCGTTGTTACCCCTTTTTCCAACATCTCCGGGGCGCCGGAGGACGCGTGGATCGCAGCCGGCATCTCCGCCACGCTGGTGGCCGAGCTGGAACGGGGCGGCGATCTGACGGCCGTTGGGCGCCAGACTGTGTCTGGCGGCCGCCCCGACGTCGGCGCCGCGCCGGATGCGAACACCGGACCGCCCGAGATCGCCGCCGAGCGACGGCTCGGCGCACGATGGGTCATCAGCGGCGGCTACCAGCGGCTGCGCGAACGGATGCGCATCACGGCCCGCATCGGCGACCTGGCGACCGCGTCGATCGTTCACACCACGATTGTCGATGGCACGGTGGCGGAGCTCTTCGAGCTCCAAGACCGGCTGGCTGCCGACCTGCGGGGGGCGCTCACGGCGGGGGGCGCAGCGCTCGCGTCGACGCCCGCGGCGAACGAGTCGACGGTGAGCGAGCCCGCGCGCGCCACCAACGCGCCACCCGAGCCACGCGCCGAGGCGGTCGCCGCCGAAGCTGGCCGCAGCGGATTCACGGCGGCGCCGACCATCATCATCGATGGCCCCCCGCCACCGGAAGCGCCCGAGACGATCGCGCGCGATGCGGCAGGACGCGTCACGGTGCGCGCGGTCCGGCTCGCGGAACCACTACGTCCGGATGGGACGCTTGATGAGGGCGTGTATGAAACGGTGCCCGCGTTCGGCGGCTTCATTCAGCAGATGCCTAATGAAGGCGAGCCCGCGACCGAACGTACAGAAGCGTGGGTCTTCTACGACGAGCAGAACATCTATGTTGCGGCGCGCCTCTGGAACTCGGTGCCCGAGTCCGAGTGGGTGGCCAACGAGATGCAGCGCGATTCGTTCCAACTGATCACCAACGATTATTTCAGCGTGACGTTCGACACGTTCTACGACCGGCGCAACGGCGTCGGCTTCCTGGTCAACCCCATTGGCGGTTTCTACGACGGCCAGGTCACCGACGAGAGATTCTCCGGCATCGACTGGAACCCGATCTGGAATGTCCGCACCGGACGCTTCGATGGCGGGTGGACCGTCGAGATACAGATTCCCTTCAAGTCAATCCGCTTCAAGCCGGGCAGGTCGCAAGTGTGGGGGCTCCAGCTCGGGCGAAATATTTTCTGGAAGAACGAGGCGACCTATCTGACCCCGGTCCCCATCTCCGGGGGTCCGGGGGAGTCCCGCATATCGGCCGCCGCCACGCTCACTGGCATCGAGGTCCCGAGCGGCAACCGGACGCTGGAGATCAAGCCGTACGCGATCGGCTCGCTGGCCACCGACGTCAACGCAGTTCCGCTCGTCTCGAACGACGGCGCCGGTGACTTCGGCTTCGACGTCAAGGTCGGCGTGACTCAGAATCTGACGGCGGATTTCACGTACAACACGGATTTTGCGCAGGTCGAGGTCGACGAGCAACAGGTGAACCTGACGCGGTTCAGCCTCTTCTTTCCTGAAAAACGCGAGTTCTTCCTCGAGGGACAAGGGATCTTCGACTTCGGACGCGGCGCGGCCTTTGGCGGCGGCGGAGGTGGTCCCGGCGGCGGGACACGCCGACAGGCTGGAGGCGGCGGTTTCTTTGGCGGCGGCGATGTCCCGACCCTCTTCTTCAGCCGGCGCATTGGGCTGGAGCGTGGGCAGACGGTGCCAATTCTGGGTGGCGGCCGACTCACCGGCAAGGCGGGCAAGTTCACCGTCGGAGCGCTGAGTATCCAGACCGGCGACGCATTGAGCGGCAATGCGCTGTCGACCAACTTCACGGTGCTGCGAGCCAAGCGGGACATCCTGCGCCGCAGCAGCATCGGAGGCATCTACACGGGCCGGTCCGTCTCGACCACCGGAACCGGCTCGAACGAGGCCTACGGCGTCGACGCGACGTTCTCGTTCTACGACAACGTGAACTTCAACGGCTTCTACGCCCGCACCCGTACGCCCGGCCTCACGGGCGACGACGCCAGCTACCAGGGGGTCTTCACCTACAACGGTGACCTTTACGCCTTCCAACTCGACCACCTTCTCGTCGGCGACAACTTCAACCCGGAGATTGGCTTTCTGCGACGCGACGATTTCCGGCGCACGTTCACCACCGGCCAGTACAGCCCGCGCCCGCGCTCGATTCGGGCGGTGCGCCAGTTCACCTTCAGCGGAAGCCTCGACTACATCGAGAACGGCGCCGGACAAGTCGAGACGCGGATCGCGCAGGCGCGCTTCGAGACCGAGTTCGAGAACAGTGACCGGATCGGCTTCGACTTCCAAGACAACTACGAGCTGCTCGTCCGAGCCTTCCCGATTGCGTCGGATGTCACCATCCCGGTGGGCGCCTACGCCTTCCAGGACTTCTTCGCCTCCTACTCGATGGGGGCGCAACGGCGGTTCTCGGGCACGTTTTCCATTCAGCGCGGAGGTTTCTTCAGCGGGAACATCACCGCCTACGGCTACCGCCGAGGCCGGATCGAGATCACGCCGCGGTTCTCGTTCGAGCCGGGCATCTCGCTCAACCGTATCGAGCTCCCGGAAGGGACGTTCACCGCGACGCTCATGCAGAGCCGCGTGACCTATACCCTCACGCCGCGGATGTTCTTCGGCGGCCTGCTGCAGTACAACAACAGCACCAACTCGCTCAGCACCAACCTGCGGCTTCGCTGGGAGTATCAGCCGGGGAGCGAGCTGTTCGTGGTCTACAACGACCAGCGGGACACGACGTTGCGCGGCACGCCGCTCCTCGAGAATCGCGCGTTCATCGTGAAGTTCACGCGGCTCTTTCGCTTTTGATCCACTCGAT
>CAZYFH010000074.1:0-6438 GCA_964646815.1 uncultured Vicinamibacteraceae bacterium
AGGTGGTCGGCTGGCTCAACACGAAGGTGTACGACGAGACCGGCGACGAGCGGTTTGCACAGGGCTGGTGCCCGACGGTCCTCGACACGAACGGTGACGGGCGCATCACCAAGCCGTGGAACGAACCGGCGCCGCGCGGGAGCACTGAAGAGCCGCCATTCGATCCAGCGCTCGACACCCGCGTCGTCATCGGGGCCTACGGCGTCATCGCGAGCCCGGTGGACGACGCCGCCTGGATCGTGTCCGACGACTACCCCGGACGTATGGTGCGGCTCGACCCGGGCGACAACCCGCCCGAGACATGCATCAGCGAGATGTACACGGTGCCCGTCGAACAGGGCTACCGCACACGTGGTCTCGACGTCGACCGTAACGGCGTGCTCTGGACGGCGCTCGCGGGAAGCAGCCACTTCGCCAGCTTCGACCGCAGCAAGTGCTCCGTCTTCAGCGGCCCGAGCATGCGCGACGGCCGGCAGTGCGATGACGGCTGGAGCTTGTACAAGATGCCCGGCCCGAACTTCCGCAACACGGATACCGGCACGGACTTCCACTATTACAACTGGGTCGACCAGTTCAACACGCTCGGGCTCGGCGAAAACATCCCGATCGCCAACGGGTCGAGCTCGGACTCGCTGCTCGCGCTCGACCCCGAGACCGGCGAGTGGGTCGTGCTCCGTGTCCCGTACCCGCAGGGCTTCCACAGCCGGGGAGTGGACGGCCGGATCGATGACCCGAACGGCGGGTGGAAGGGGCGTGGCATCTATGCCACCTATGGGGCGGACGCCGCGTGGCACATCGAGGGCGGACCTGTCGAACCGGGCAACCTGGTGAAGTTCCAGATCCGGCCGCACCCGCTCGCGAACTAGTCGCGATCCTAAAAGAGTGCCCTCGCCTCGCAAGCCTTCAGGCCTGCGAGGCGAGGCTGAAGCCTCGCCCTATGCGACACACCCTGCGTGTCGCGATGTAGACGACAACTCCAGGGGACGAACCAGCCAACGGGAGGCAGACGATGCTGAAATGGAAAGCACTCGCGATCGGTGGACTGGCGTTTGGGATCATCAGCACCGGGTGGGCAATTGCCGAGCAGCGGCGCAATGACGCCCGCGTGTTCGAGCTCCGGGTCTACAAGACGATGCCGGGCAAGCGCGACGCGCTCGCGGCGCGATTTCGCGACCACACCTCGGCCATGTTCGCGCGCGCCGGGATGGAAAACGTCGGCTACTGGAACGCGGTGACCGGTGACGACACCGACGACACCTTCGTCTACATGCTGGCGTATCCGTCACAGGAGGCGCGCGACGAGATGTGGCGCGAGCTCGGCACATATGACGACTTCAAGGAGCTGATTATCGCCGCCGAGGGAGACGAGAACAGCAAGCTGGTCGATACGATCGACGCGCGGTTAATCGCACCCACGAGCTACTCCGCGCTCAAGTAGGACGCGAGCCGATCACCAGAGGTGCGCGATGCCAGCGATAAGCAACAGATACCGGCGGCGCCGCACCGGGCTACTTGCCCTCGCGCTGGCATCGACCATCGCCGCACCGGCGGCTCAGGATGGGACGAACGGCCGGGAGTGGCGCGTGCACGGTGGCGACGCCGGCTATACCCGCTATGCGCCGCTCGACCAGATCAACGCCGACACCGTGAGCGGCCTCCGCGTCGCGTGGCGGCGGGAGGCGGTCGACGCGTCACTCCACGTCCGGTGGCCCGACTTGCAGTACTCGAACCAGCTCCGCTCGACGCCCATTCTCGTCGACGGTGTGCTCTATGCATCGAACGGTATCGGTCTGGTCGAGGCGTTCGACCCCGGCACCGGCGAGACGATCTGGGTGCAGGACGCAGCGTATCTGGGCGCGGACACCCCGCGTGGCGCGCCAAATCGCGGAGTCGCCTACTGGGAAGCCGATGGCGATCGGCGCCTGTTCTCGCTTCGACCGCCGTATCTGCTTGCCACCGATCCGCGCACCGGCGAGCTGGTCGACGGCTTCGGCGACGGCGGCAAGGTCGATCTGACCTATGACGCCGAGACCGACTATCGGGGCACGTCCCCACCGCTTGTGGTTCGCGACGTCGTGATTCTCGGCTCGGCAATGGCCGACCACCCCGCCACCATGGAGCAGCATCCCGGCGATGTGCGAGCCTACGACGTTCGCACCGGCGCGCTCCGCTGGACCTGGAGCCCGGTACCGAAGGCCGGCGAACCCGGGGTCGAGACCTGGCTCGACGACTCGTGGACCTACTCCGGTATGGCCAACGTCTGGACGATGTTCAGCGCCGACCTGGAGCTCGGCCTCATCTACCTTCCGACGGGCGCGCCGACGAACGACATGTATGGGGGGCACCGGCCGGGCAATAACCTGTACGCCAACAGCCTGGTCTGCGTCAGCGCCGAGACCGGCGAGCGGGTCTGGCATTTTCAGACGGTGCACCACGACCTGTGGGACTACGACAACAACGTTGCACCGATCTTGATGGACATCACGGTGGAAGGCCGGCCGGTGAAAGCCGTAGTCCAGCTGACCAAACAGGCCATCGCCTATGTCTTCGACCGCGTGACGGGTGAGCCGATCTGGCCGATTGTCGAGCGCGCCGTAGCAGGGTCGAACACGCCGGGTGAGTGGATCGCGCCGACGCAGCCGTTTCCCACCAAGCCGGCGCCGTTCGACCGCCACGGCGTCACCGAGGACGACGTGATCGATTTCACGCCGGAGCTGCGCGCGGAGGCGCTGGAAATCCTGAAGCCGTACATCCTCGGACCGATCTTCACGCCGCCATCGATCCGCAGCAACGACCCGGAGGACACGAAGGGGACCTTCCAGCTCCCGGGCTCGGTGGGGGGCGCCGAATGGGGCGGCGCCGGGTTCGATCCAGAGACGGGGATGCTCTACATCCCGTCGGTGACGGCCGGCTTCGTCGCGGATCTGACGCCCGGCAACCCCGATCGGATGAACGTCAGGTTCACGCGTGGCAACCGGGAGTTCATCGCGGGACCGCGTGGCCTTCCGCTCACCAAGCCGCCCTATGGCCGCATTACCGCCATCGACATGAATACGGGCGAGCACGTCTGGATGGTGCCGAACGGCGATGGCCCGCGGCAGCACCCCGACCTGGCACACCTGAACCTGCCCCCGCTCGGGCAACCCGGGCGCTCGATGACGTTGTTGACGAAGTCACTGCTGTTCGTCAGCGAAGGTGACCCGATCATGGTCCGGACACCGCCGGGCGCCGGGCCCAATGCGGGCAAGAGACTCCGCGCCTACGACAAGACATCTGGGGCGGTGGTCTGGGAGACGGAGTTCGCGGCCGGCACCAACGGGTCGCCGATCACCTACCTGTACGACGGCAAGCAGTACATCGTCTTGCCGATTGGGTCACTCGACCATCCGGGGGAGTGGATCGCGCTCGCATTGCCGTGATCCGCTCGGGTGGTCACCCTGCGTTGAGCCGGGTGCTCTGGGCTGACACGCATTGCCACCGGCCGCCGCGCCGCACCCACACATCGGTGTAGCTCAACAGCACCTCGGCTTCCTGTCCCTGCCGGATTCCGACCACGCGGAGCGTGAAGAAAACGACGGCTGTGTCGCCATACACCCGCACCGTGAAATCTTCCTGCTCGGCTGAGACGACCCGTTGATTGAACGCGGCCGCCAGCTCCAGTTCCCTAGTCTTGTCGCCGCGACTCCCATCGTCGTACGTCGCCGTGAACTCATCTGCGAGGACGCTCTCAATGAAGTCGACGTCCTTGCTATAGAACGCGTCATTCCAGCCGCGCTCGAGCTCAATCAGGGTCTGTTCGTCCGACTGGGCGGATATGCCCTGCGACGCGATGACGGCGCATACTACGCCGAGGACCAGACGTCGCAGGCGGTATGGCCGTCTCATGGAAGGTCCCCCGTTACGCATCGTTTCGCCAACAGTCTAAAACGCGACCTGGAGTCGTACCTGATCAAGCGCACGGCATCGTGCACCATGGGCGCCTAGGTACCAGCGCCTAATGATCGACGACCGGCTCAGTGGCGCCGAGGCGGCGCAGTAGCGCGGCCGTGCTCTCGGAGGGGGCGTTCGCGGCGCCATTCTCGACGAGGTAGAGCGGCGTCCGCCCGCGTCGGTCCTCAGCGTTGACGTCGGCGCCGTGGTCGACAAGCAACTGGATGACCTCGTCCTCCCACATCGACGCCGCGCCGTGGAGCGCGGTTTGACCCGACGGGGTGGCGGCGGCAGCGTCCGAGCCGAGCTCGAGCAACAGCGTCACAGTCTCGAACACCCGGTGGTCGGGCGGCCGGCGCGCGTCGTTCTCACCGAGACCGGCGGCGACCATGAGCGGCGTCGACCCATACGCGTTCGTCTGGTGCGGGTCGGCGTCGGCCTCCAGGAGCAGCCGCATCATCTCGACCTTGGAACCCCGCGCGGCGAGCCAGAACGGTGTCGCCCCCTTGTACGGGGCGCGTGAGATGTAGTCGCCGCGCAGGGCGGGCACTCTGTCGGTGAACTGCGCATCGACGTCGGCGCCTGCCGCGAGCAGCGCCCTCGCCAGGTCGAGTCGATTCATTTCGACCGACGCGTGCAGCGCGGTCCGCCCGAGCCGATCGGCGACCGTGACGACGGCGCCACGCTCGATGAGGTAGTGGGCGGTCTCTTCGTGCCCGCTCGCATAAGGAATCACTCGCCAATCGATACCGGCTAGGGCGTCGGTGCTGCGACTAGCGACGAGCAGTGGCGTGCTACCGTCGAGGCTCCTCGTCTCGATGTCCGCGCCCGCGTCGAGCAGCAGTCGCACGGTGTCGACGTCACCGGCGCGCGCCGCGAACATGAGAGCCGTGAACCTCCCGGTCGTGCGTGCGCCGATCGCCGCGCCCGACTCGGCGAGCAGGCGCACGACATCGGTGTGCCCCCCGGCGGCAGCCCACATCAACGCGGTCTGTGCTGCCTCGTGCTCGGCCAACCGGACGTCCGCCCCGCCCGAGAGGAGCCGTGAGGCGACCGTGCGCAAGCCGTTCCGCGCGGCCGCCATCAACACCGTCTCGCCGGTCAGCAAGCGCGCGTCGACGTCGGCCCCCGCGTCGATCAGGCCGAGTGCAACCGCAGTGTTCGCGCTGTCGACCGCAACCCACAGCGGCGGGACGCCCAAATCATTCACCGCGTTGACGTCGACACCAGCGGCGATGAGCCGCGTGGCGGTCTGGCCGTCGTTCCAGTGGGCTGCCCAGTGCAGCGCGGTCGCACCGTCGGGTTGGGTGGCGCTGACGTCGGCGCCGCTTTCAATCAGCGCGCGCGCGGTCTCGCCATCCTGCCGCTCAACGGCCTCGACCACGCGGAGGTCATCACTCGCGTGGACTGGCGTCACAGACGCACTGTGCGCGGCGAAGAGCGCGCCGACGACGAAGAGACTCGATCTCGAGTGCATCATTTTCCGGGCTTAGGGCTTAGGGCTTAGGGCTTAGGGCTTAGGGCTTAGGGCTTAGGGCTTAGGGAGACCAGGGTACGCCTTGAACCGATCGCTAGTTCGCCCTCACACGCCCGAGAGCTCCTCCAACGCGCCCGTGCTGTCGCCGAACGACTCACGCGGGACGCCCAGCTTCCCGAGCAAGTTCAGGAACAGGTTCGTGACTGGCGGGTCGTCGTCATAGCTGAGGTGACGCCCGCCTTTGAGCTGGCCCGATCCACCACCAACCACGGCAATCGGTAGCTTGTGGTGGTAGTGGATGTTGCCGTTGCTCATGCCGGCACCGTAGAGCGTCATCGAGTGGTCGAGCAGCGAACCATCACCGTCCTCGGTCGCCTTCAAGCGCTCGAGGTAGTACGCGAAGAGCTCCGCGTGATAAATGTTGACGTTGATCAGCTTCGCAATCTTCTCTTCGTCCCCACCGTGATGCGACAGCGGGTGGTGCGCGTCCGAGACGTCAATCTCAGGGTAGGCCCGGTTGCTCGTCTCGTGCGCCACCATGAACGTGATGATCCGTGTCAGGTCCGCCTGGTACGCGAGCACCTGCAGATCGTACATCAGCTTCGCGTGCGCCGCGAACGTCGCCGGAATGCCCGGCGGCTGCTCCAGCGCCACAGAGAGGTCGGTCAGGCCCTGCTGCTCGGCCAACCGGATCCGACGCTCGACATCGCGGATCGCCTCGAGATACTCGGCCATCTTGAGACGGTCCCGCCCTCCGAGCTTGGCCTGAAGCCGCGCGATCTTGTCACCGACAGCATCCAGGATCGTGCCGTCCTCCTCCATGCGCGCGCGTCGTGCGGCGGCGTCGGTCGTGCCGCTCCCGCCGAAGAGGCGTTCGAAGACGACGCGCGGGTTGTTCTCCATCGGCAGCGGCGTCGTCTCGCTCAGCCAGTTGAGCGTGTTGGCGTAAACGCAGCTGTACCCAGGGTCGCACGCCCCGAGCGGCTCCTTCGAGTCGAGCGACAGCTCGAGCGACGCCAACTGCGTCTCCT
>CAZYFH010000075.1:0-6274 GCA_964646815.1 uncultured Vicinamibacteraceae bacterium
CGACCGACGGTAGTCGCGCATGGCCGGCCATCGTGTCGCAAGCCTCCTGAAGGCGTCGCCTGAAGGCGAGAGGGGTCCCCATCCCAGAGTGCGACCCTAACTGCAACTCGTCGGAATCACGCACCGCCACCAGCGTGGCGGCTGCCTTCGCCTGCGGCATGCGTCTCATGGGGCGCCGGCCGGCCGTAAGAGCCCAGCTTGCTGCGGGCGCCCGCCCGACCTAGTCCACTAGCGCGTGACCCGCGGCGGTCATGGTCGGTGTGATCCTCGATCGTCATCGAACCCGAAACGACGTTGCTAGTCGCACCCGTCAGCCCGACCCACCCGCTGACGCCACGCGATGATTCCCGAGCGAGCGCAGACGCGGTTGTCCGGCACGCCGACCTCAAGTTGGCCGAGCGACGCCTACGGGCCGCCGTGGCGCGGACCACATGGGTCGTAAAGCCCGACCTGACACGGCCCAATATCGAGGTCCGGACTGCAACCCCCTGGCCGACTTGGGCTTGCGGAGATATCAGACCCCGTCTGTTAGGCTGAGTGACTGGATCATGACGATCGTGGGAGCTATGCTCGTGGCCGCGTTCGGGGTCGCTGCCGTCGCCACGCCAGCGGAGGCCAAGATCTATACCTGGCGAGACACCAACGCGACCCTGGTCTTGCCGGATCGGCCGCCGGCACCGGGGATCGAGACGCTCGCGGTATGGGGTGTGGCGACCCCTATCCATACCACTAACCCGACCAGACCTCTCGCGCGCCTCAGCCGAGCCCGCATCTACGGCATCGTGATCGAGTGTTTCGCCGCCAGCGAGGGGGTCCGCGCCGTCATTCAGGTGGAGTCGGCATTCAACCCGAACGCGCGCTCACTAGTCCGTGCGATGGGTCTGATGCAGCTCATGCCGGCGACCGCCCAAGAGTTCGGCGTGCTCAATCCGTACGATCCGGAACAGAACATCCGAGGCGGCGTCAGGAGTCTCCGCCGGCTGCTGTCAGAATACGACTGTAATGAGAAACCGGCGCTGGCGGCCAACAACGCCGGTCCTGGCGCCGTCAGCCGCTACGGCAACCAGATCCCTCCGTACCGGGAAACACAGGACCATGTCGAGCGCGTTCGGTCGGCGACCGAACTGGCGACCCCGCGCGAGGTACCCACGGGATCAGGCGAGACAATCTACAAGTCGTACGCAGTGGTCAACGGCCGCCGGATCCCCGTCTACACCAACGTCCGCCCGGCCACGGACGACCACGAAGTGGCCACCGCGCCGAGGTGTTAGTCGGTGTCCCACGTGGCCGAGCCGACGTCGCGCGGCGTGCGACTCGACGTCTGGCTGGACGTCGCCTGCCTGTATCGCACCCGTTCCGAGGCGCAGAAAGCGTGCAAGGGCGGCAAGGTCGACGTCAACGGCCAGCGGGCCAAACCGCACCGGGATATTCGCGCGGGGGATGAAATCGCCATCACGCGCCTACACGGAGTGAAGCAGATGGTTGAAGTGCGAGCGCTCGCCGACCGGCACCTCCCCAAGTCGGCTGCGCGCGCGCTCTACGACGATCGCACGCCGCCGCCCTCGGCAGAGGACCTGGAGCTCCGCCAGCTTCTGCGCCGCGCCGGCCCGCCGCCGGGCGTGCCCGACAAGCGCCAGCGACGGAGGCTGCGCGAGCTGAAGGGCAAATGAGCCGCCCTGGCACTGAGCCCCTAGTCCACGTATACTTATCGTTTCATGGCCAACCACAAGTCGGCACTGAAGGCCCATCGTCAAAACCTGAAACGCCGCGACCACAATCGCCGTCTACGCACCCGCATGCGGCACGCGCTCAAGTCCGCGCGCGCCGCGATCGACGAGGCCAGCGCAAACAGCGAGAACACTCCCGACGCCCTCGCTGAGCTCCGCACCACGGTCGCGTTGATCGACACCCTGGCTGGCAAGGGCGTTATCCACACGAACGCCGCGTCCCGTCACAAGTCACGGCTGACCAGGCATTTGATCCCGGCGATCGTAAAACAGTTCGAGCTGAGCAAAGCCGGTACCTAGTGGCGCTCGCCTAACGCCAGCATTCACTTCGGTTGCTTGCGGATGGCACCCGATTGGGCGCCGAGGGCAAGGTTCGACGAGGGCGTTTGGTGGGCCCAAACGACCGACGAGCCACGCCGCCATCGGCGTCCAGGACCAGCCAGGCGCATCAACCCAAGTGAACTCTGCGGTTAAGACCCACACAGTTCCACCACCAGACGCTCGAGCAGCACGCGCGGCTCGCCCGCTGACCGCTTCAGGTCCAGATCCGTCCGGAATAACGCGTCGATGGCCCCCCGCACCCGCGCCGCCGCCAGGCGCGACCGCGCGACCCAGGCGAGTTGGCCGAGCAGCATCTGCGGTGGCGCCCCGGCGTCGAGCGCCAGCGCGAGCTCCCGTAGTGCCACGTCCGCCGCCCCTCGCTCGATGGCTCGCGCCACTGCCCAGTCATCATGGGCCGCGGCCGGCCCCACCACGGCGCGCACATCGTCCACCGAGATGCTCGGCCGCTCCATGGCGTATAACAGCAACCGCTCCACGTCTCCCCGGAGCCTGCCCACGTCCGGACCGACGACGGCGGCCAGCAGACGAGTTGCATCCGGTTCGCTCGCCGTGCCCGCCGCCTTGAGACGCGCGCGGATCCAGCGCTCCGCATCGGCCGCGTTCTCGAGCACGCCGCACCGGACGATGGTCGCGCTGGCGTGGAGGAGCTTGCTGACGCGCCGCCGCTCGTCGAGATCGGTCACGACGAGGACGAGCGTCGCATGCGAGACCGGTGTCTCCAGATAACGCTCCAGCGCCTCGAGATCCCGTGTGGTGGACTGGCTGTCGCGCTTGGGCGTCAGCCACCGCTCCGCTCGGAACCCGGTGACGATCCGGCGAGGTGCTATCATCGGCAGGGTCCGCAGCGCGTCGAGGAGGGTCCCCAGCGGCACATCGCCGCCGCGGAAGCGTTCGACGTTGAACGCCCGAAGTCCCTCGTCGACGATGTCCTCGAATTCGGTCGCTAGCTCGGCTTTCTCGTGCTCGTCGTCCCCGAGCACGAGATACACCGGATCGAGCGCGCCGGCCGTGATCTGCTTCCGCAGCGCAGCGGGCGTGAGTGTACTCACCGGAGATCCAACCTAGAAGGCTTCGAGGATGGAACTGACGACCGTCGTCGCGAAATCGACCGCTAGGCGCTCGACCGCGTTCGAACGCTGCCCGAAGAAGGACGAGACGTTCGCGACGTCCCCGGCGCCAGACGCGACCTCGTATTCGTCGCTGAACACCAGTTGTGGGTTGCTCCAGACGACCTCGTTGGTGCTCAGGTCGAGGAACTCGATGCTGGCGGTCAACGTGAAGACGTAGCGCGACGCCTGCTGGTCGGCAGTGAAGCTCGCTGGAGTGATGTTGATGTTGCTAATGGAACCGGTCAGGACGGCATCGACACTGGTCACACCTGGTTGAACGCGGTAGGATCCCCGCCCGATGAACGCCGACCGCACCTCCTGCGTCAGCAACTGCTCGACATCGAAGACCGTGGTGTTGTTCTCGAACGTCGGAATGCCGATCGTCTCGATGTAGTCCGGCAGGAATGAACCTCGCCCGGCGAGTGTGTACCCGCACGCTGTGGTCGCGGCGATCGCGAGACCCGCCACCGCCGAGCGTCCCGGCCATCTGGCCGCCATCCGCCGTATCACCGTCAGCGTGGTCATCATCAGCGGTTTCGGCATGCACCCTCCGGAGCCGCGCGGCTCCTACTTCGCAACGACGCTCACAAGCTTGCGTGGCACAACGACCACACGGGTGACATCCTTGCCCGACGTGTGCGTCCGCACATGCGGATGTTCGAGCGCGAGCTTGCGGAGCTCCGCCTCTGAGATCTCCGCCCCGACCGCCAACCGCGCACGTACCTTGCCGTTGACCTGCACGGGCAGCACGAGCTCTTCGGCCCGGGCGACCTCGGGGTCGAACGTGGGCCACCCGGCGGCTTCAACGCCATCGGTGTACCCGATCGCCTCCCACAGCTCCTCGGCAAGGTGCGGCGTAAACGGTGACAACATCACGAGCAACGCCTCGACAGCTTCCTTGACGACCCAGAGGCTGGACGTGTCCGCCGCGCCGCCGTCCGCGAACGGGCCGATCCGGACACGTTCACAGAAGCCATAGGTGTCGTTGACCAGCTCCATGAGGGCCGAGACCGCGGTGTTGAGGTGCACGCGCGGATCGATATCGGCGGACACACGGTTGATAGTATCGTGCGTCTTCCGTCGGAGCGCGCGCTCGTCATCGCTCCACTCGGGTGCCGCCGGCGCGCCGTCGTGTCCAGCAGCGAACGTCGCGGCGAACGGCATCACCAGTCGCCACACGCGTCCTAAAAACCGCGCGCTGCCCTCGAGACCGGCATCGGTCCACTCGATTTCCTTCTCGGGCGGGGCGACGAACATCTCGTAGAGACGCAGCGCGTCCGCGCCGTACCGGGCGGTCATGTCGTCGGGGTCGACCACGTTGCCTTTCGACTTCGACATGACCGTGCCGCCGCGGAGCACCATGCCTTGCGTCAGCAAGCGGGTGAACGGCTCATCGTGATCGACGAGCCCGAGGTCGCGAATGACCTTGCAGAAGAATCGAGAATAGATCAGATGCAGGATCGCATGTTCCACGCCACCACTATAGAAGTCGATGGGCGCCCAGTAGTTCACCTTTGCGGCGTCGAACGGTGCGTCGTCGTTGTGCGGGTCGCAGTAACGATAGAAGTACCAGGATGAGTCGACGAACGTATCCATCGTATCGGTCTCGCGGCGTGCAAATCCGCCGCACAGCGGGCACGTCGTCTCGACGAACGCCGGAACCTGCGCCAGAGGGGAATCGCCGCGACCGGTAAACGCCTCGACGTGGGGTAGCTCGACGGGGAGTTGATCATACGGCACGGGTATCGTGCCGCACGCGTCGCAGTAGACGATCGGAATCGGCGTGCCCCAGTACCGCTGGCGCGAGATGCCCCAATCCTTTAACCGGTACTGCACCTCCGCGCGGCCGAACCCGCCTGCGTCTGCCGCCCGGGTCATAGTCACGATCGCGTCCCGGCTCGGCAGGCCTGAAAACTCGCCCGATGCGACTAGTGTCCCCGGTTCGACTGAGGCCGCGTCGAGGGCTTCTCCCAACAGCGGAGCCACCTCGGCTGGCTGGATCACGACCCGGATCGGCAGCGCGTACTTGCGGGCGAACTCGAAGTCGCGCTGGTCGTGTGCCGGTACGGCCATGATCGCGCCGGTGCCATACTCGGCGAGCACGAAGTTGGCGATCCAGATGGGCACCGTTTGACCGGTGAACGGGTTCAGGGCGAGGCGCCCAGTATCAAACCCCTCCTTGTCAATCTCCCCCGTCAGGCGGGCCGTGCGGTCGACCGCACGGAACCGCTTCACGCGTTCCCTAAAGGCCTTGCTGTCCGGACTCTCGTCGGTCAAGCGATCTACCCACGTGTGCTCCGGCGCCAAGAGCACGAAGGTCGCGCCGAAGATCGTGTCGATCCGTGTGGTGAACACCTCAATCGCGTCGTCCGACGTCGGACCCGACGCGTCGACCGTAACGACCGGGAACCGCACCAAGGCGCCCTCTGAGCGCCCGATCCAGTTCCGCTGCATCGTCAGGACCTTGACGGGCCACTGATCCAGTTGTTCGGTCCGGTCGAGCAACTCGTCCGCATATCGCGTGATGCGCAGGAACCACTGCTCCAGATCCCGTGTCTCCACGTCGGTACCGCACCGCCAACAGCCTCCATCGACCACTTGTTCGTTGGCCAGCACGGTCTTACAGCTCGGACACCAGTTGACCGACGACCGCTTTCGATACGCCAGGTTCCGCTCATACATCTTCAGGAACAGCCACTGGTTCCACTTGTAGTACGCGGGGTCACACGTGGCGATCTCCCGGTCCCAGGAATAACTAATGCCAAGGCGCTGCAACTGGTCCTTCATATGCGCGATGTTGGCACGCGTCCAAGTCTCGGGATGGGTGCGGTGCTGGATCGCCGCGTTCTCGGCCGGCATCCCGAACGCGTCCCAACCGAACGGGTGAAGCACGTTGTAGCCTCGCATGCGCTTCATGCGCGCCACGACGTCCCCGATCATGTAGTTGCGTACGTGGCCCACGTGCGCGTGGCCCGACGGATATGCGAACATGACCAGGCAGAAGAAACTGGGGCGGGACGAGTCCTCGTCGACCTCGAAGGCGCGGCGATCCGCCCACCGCTGCTGCCACTTCCGCTCGATGGCCTGGGGATCGTA
>CAZYFH010000076.1:0-5948 GCA_964646815.1 uncultured Vicinamibacteraceae bacterium
GATCAGCCGGCAGATGTTCGCGTACCCGGCGCGGTCCATCGCCAGCAGCACACACACCGATGGATAGGCCGGATCGTCGATCGTGACCTGGGCGCCGACGATGAGGTGCATGCCGAGCTCGCGCGCCTTCACATGAGCACGCACCATGCCATAGACGCCGTCGCGGTCGGTCAGCGCGAGCGAGGGGAGCCCGAGCGCATGGGCCTGCTCGACCAACTCGTCGGGGTGGCTCGCCCCTTCGAGAAACGAGAAGTTGCTCTTGCACCAGAGCGGCACGTACGACATGAGAAGCGACAGGGCTAAAACCCTGCCCTACGGATCAACTCCGGGTGACTTGACGACGGGGTAATCGCTGCAGGTTTGGAGCGGCCCAGCGATTGGTCTCTCGGAGAAAACCGTCGGAGGAACCGCAACCCGGTTGCTCACCTTGTCACCCTGCCACCGTGACGACGCGGTTTTCGGAGAGAGACCAATGCTGGGTCGCTTTCTGGGCAATGTCGCGTTTCGAACCTGCATGGGATCGGGCAGGGCTAAAGCCCTACGTCACGGCGAAATTTCCTGGTCACTCCACCTGTCCTTGCCAGCACCAGCGGCGGCGCGGCCGGTCGTAGTAGATCCAGAGCACGTCGCCATCGCGCATGTGCGCGAAGTAGTACTCACGGTGCACGGCGGTGCGCCACCATCCCCCCGACACCAGATAGGGTCCGGCGAGATCCATGACGTGGCCCCGCACCCCCCCGCGCACCAGCCAGCCATCCGGCTCATGCCGCGGCCGCGGCGGCAGCGGAATGGGAGTGACGTGCATGCGGCGCACCATCGGCCGGAGCGCGACATCCCGTGGCTGGGGACGCGCCAGCGTGTCGATCGGCTCCCAGACGAACCGCGCTTCCGGCAGATGCCCGTCGGTGACGCGGGCCCGCATGACGGCCCCCTCGCCGAACTCCGCCCGGATCCGCGCGAGCGCGCGGTTCGCCGCCGCCAGATCGCGGCGGGGCTGCTCGACGAAAAGGCCGTGCTGCGCCGTGGTCGCACGCTGGGCACCGGCGGTGAGGCGAATCTCGGTGACGCCGGCGGCTAGCGAGATCGCCTCGAGACGCAACCGCACCAGGTTCATGATCTGGCGGACATCCCCGGTGGGCGCAGCCGGACGGATCTGCTCGGTCTGCACGCCGGCGCGGTCGAGTCGCAGTCGAAGCGTCAGCGCGGTGAACACCTCGTGACGCGCGGTCACGGTGATCAGTAATCGGTGCAGCAGACGTTTAATGAGAAACAACAGCCGGGAGACGTCCGATTCGGGGTCGTCGAGATCGTGGCGCTGGACGAGCGGATCGGTCATCCGCAGCGGCTGCAGCGGGACCCATAGATCCTCGGCCGCGAGCCGATGGAGCCGGTGCGCCTCGCTGCCAAAGCGACGCCGGATCCCCGTGGCCGGGAGCCGAAGAAACGCCCGCACCGTCCGGACGCCGAGCTTGAGCAAGCTGTCGCGCAGCGTCGGCGCGATCCCGAGCCGATCCAGCGGCACCTGACCGGCCTGTATCCGTTCGGTGGCAACGTCCCGCAGAACCGCGACTCCCTTCGCGCCAGCGTCGCTGCCTGCCCACTTGGCGATCGCGTAGGTACCGAACCGGGTAAACCCGACGGCGATCGTTGACCGGAAGCCAGCGGTCTCGAGTGCGGTGCGGATCTCGGTGGCCCAGTGTCGCGGCGAGGCATAGAGATGCGACAGCCCTGAGGCGTTCAGCCAGAAAACGCCCGGCTCGTCGCCACACGGTTCCACGTCTGGACTGAACCGGCGCAATCGGTCGACGAGGCTCGCCACGCCTCGGCTGATGTCGGTGGCCAGCACCTCGCCGGCATGGAGGTTGCGCACCAATGACAATCCGGCGCTGTAGCGCATGCCCGGCCGGATACGATGCGTACAGGCCCGTTCGTTTGCCCACAGGATGACCCCCTGAGGCTTGTCGTGGTCGACGACGACGACCGGTCGGGACTGCCAATCGGCATGCCGTTTCAGCAGGAGCTGGAGCGGAAATGCCTGGAGGTCAACGCAGGCCATCCGGTCCACGGCACCATTCCTCGTCCATCCACCCGGGACCGCGACGCTTGTCCTTGAGAACGTGCACCTGACACGCGAACCGCCCCTTGCCGTGACGCGCGCGACGCGAGTGCCCGCGCACCGATACCAGCGACCCCAGCGACGGCTGGCGATCGGTCTTCAGCGTCAGACAGAGAACGAGTGTTCCGTGCGCGATCGCCTGCTCGGCCAGACGGGTCTGCACGGCGATTGACAGATCGAGACACTCACCGAGATCGATCACCACCAACCCGAAGGCGCCGGAGCGCGCAAGCTGATCGGCGACACGGACACTCTCGGTGACATCAGAGACGCGGATGACCGGAAGCGCGGCCACATCGACGCCACCGTCGGCTACGTCTGGCGGAAAGAACGTGCTGCCGGTCTGCGTGATCCAAGCGACCGGCTCACCTTGCTGCTGCAGATCGCGCACGAGGCGGAACGCCAGGGTGAGCGACGGCGCGGCCCCGGCACTCGAGAGCTCCGCCAGGCAGCCCCCGAGCGACGCGCCGGTCCACGACGGTGGCCCGGGCACAGCGAGATTGCGCTGCAGCCAAGTCGCCGGTACGACCTTATTCAATAGCGCGGCCTTGTTCGACGCCGTGGTTGTCGCCATCGTCGCCTCCCGCGTTTACGACTTCAGGATCCGACGCACTTCGATCACCTTGCCCAGAATGCTGACCGTGTCGGCATCGAGGACGATGGGATCGAACGCGGGGTTCTCGGCCCGCAGCTCGACGCGCCGGCCCTGCAGGCGTAACGTCTTGACCGTCGCCTCGCGATCAACCAGCGCCACGACGATCTCACCGCTCCTGGCCGTCGGCTGTCGCCGCACAATCACCAAATCCCCTGGAAGGATCCCCACGCCGGTCATGCTCTCGCCACGCACGCGGAGCGCGAACAGATCGCCGGCCGCACCATGCCCCTGGACCTGGATATAGCCGTCGGGATCTTCGATCGCCTCCTCGAGCGCGCCGGCCGGTATGCGACCGAGTAGCGGAGCGAGTACGGTGTCCGCCCCGCGCGCGGCGCGTGGCAAGCGGTAGCCACGGGACTTGTGCCGCTCGGCCACGAGCCGTCCCTGCTCAACGAGCTGCTCGAGATGCTGTCGAGCCGTCTGGACCGCCCGGAAGCCGAACGCGTCCTGCACCTCGCGCACCGTCGGCGGCTGGCCCGCGAGCAGCCGGCGCCGTACGAAGGCAAAGACTTTCTCACGTGTTTCCCCGGGTGGTGTCCGTCCCATAAGTCCTCAGCGGAAACGTCTAATTTAACATACATTTGTCTGTTATAGAAGGACCTGGAGTTAGGAAGACTTGGGAGCTAGCTGGAGAAGCCGGAAAGAAACGTTATAACGTTATAACGTTATAATTGCCGGCATGGCAAACTCGAAGCGAGCGACTGTCTACTTTGATGCGGACCTTCACAAAGCATTGCGGCTCAAAGCAGCGCAAACCGACTGCAGTGTCTCCGACCTGGTGAACACGGCGGTCCGCCGAAGTCTCACCGAGGATGCAGAGGACCTCGCTGCATTCGACCTTCGTGCGAAGGAGCCGAACCTCGATTTTGAAGCCGTGCTCAAGGACCTGAAGCGGCGTGGCAAGTTATAGGGTACTCATCAAACCTCCGGCGGCGAAAGAGCTCGAAGCTCTCCCGCTCAAAGAGCGCAAACGTATCGTCTCCAAGATTCAACACCTTTCGAAAGACCCGCGACCCACTGGATGCGAGAAGCTCTCCGGAAGAGAGAAGTACCGTGTCCGACAAGAAGACTACCGCGTGCTCTACGCGATCGACGACCGAGAAACCACCATCACCATCGTCAAGATCGGCCATCGTCGAGACGTGTATCGTTAGCCCATGCGATATATCTCAGCGCTGCTGATCGTCGTGCTGTCTCCATCCGCTTCTGTCTCCGCCCAGGCGCCAGAGACCGTCTTCCTGGAAGAGTTCACGTGGATGGAAGTCAGGGACGCGGTGCGCGCTGGGACGACGACCGTGATCGTTCCGACGGGCGGGACCGAGCAGAACGGTCCGCACATGGTCCTCGGAAAGCACAACTACCTCGTCAAGTACAAGGCCGGCGAGATCGCCACGCGTCTGGGACAGACGCTGGTGGCGCCGGTAATGGCGTATGTCCCTGAAGGTGACGTCGATCCCCCGACGGGCCACATGCGCTTTGCCGGCACGATCACCACGCCGCCTGACGTCTTCGAACAGGTGCTGGAGTTCGCGGCCAGAAGCCTGAAGCAGCATGGCTTCCTAGACATCGCCTTCATCGGCGACAGCGGCGGCAACCAGGCGACGCAGCAGGCGGTCGCTTCAGCCCTCAACCGCGAATGGGCCAGCACGCAGACACGTGTGCACCACATGACCGCCTACTATCCAGGCCCGGGCGACGATTGGCTGCAGGAACAGGGCGAGACCGAGGAGGACGTCGGCTCGCATGCCAGCATTCACGACACGGCGAGCCTGCTCTTTCTCAACCCGTCGATGATCCGACACGATCGACTCGGCTTCGGGACGGCGGGCGACGGGAGTGGTTTGATCGGCAATGCCGCGCGCTCGACAGCAGAGTACGGCGAACGGATTCTGGAGATGCAGATTGACGCCGCCGTCCGACAGCTCGGAGAGTTTCGCGAGCGTGGCCCATAGGCTCCACGTCGCATCGTACCAGATGCCTACCGCTCGAAATTCATCGCCTCGGCGACATCGACAGTGGCGGCACGGATGGCGGGTAGTTGGACGCCACGGCACCGACGAATAGCATGAAGCCTCGCGCCTAGACGAGCCGCGACGCGCGAATCAGCGGGTAGAGGACCGGATCGATCGCCACGCCGGAGAACGTGAGTCCCTCGTAGGCGCTGCTGATCTGAGTCAGGTCCAACCTGTCGGCAAGCAGAAACCGGCAGATCGCGAACCCGAGCCAGACGCCGACCCACGTCCGGTCTACGGTCACGGTGGTTCGTCGCCGGAGGGCTCAAGCCCTGCGCGACGTGCGCAATGCCTGCAGGGCTGAAACCCTACGCCACGTACGAAAGATCGGGGGTTAGGCGCTACTCGAGCGCGAGGGCAACGAGTCCAGACTCGTTAGCCGCGCCATACGCCACCACGACGAACTGCTTCCCGTTCTGCATGTAGGTCATCGGGGTGCCAGTCGGGGGAACGTCGAGTTCGACCGCGTGGATCGTTTCACCCGTCCCCTTGTCGAACGCGATCAGCGCGGGCGTCGTCGGGAACGCGCGGGGCCCCTCGGCGTCGGCGGCCTCCTGGTCGTCGGGGGCAAACTGGTTGAGCCGCCGACGCAGGCCGAGGAACAGGAGCGTCTTGGTCAGAAGCGGTCCGGTGTAGGCGCCGCCGCCCAGCGGCCCCGGATCGGGGACACCGAGGTCGATCAGCTGCTGCCGCGGCCCGTCTCCGAGCGGCACCATCCATGCACGTGTCCCGTTGTTCAGGTCGAACGCGCTGAGCCGCACGTACGGCGGCTTCCAGAGCGGCAGGCCCTGCGGGCCTTCGAGGCGCCCCCCACCGGTTGGCTGGTAGCGCATGTCAGACTCGCCCGGAGTGGGTGGCGCGAGTTGGATGACGAGGGGAGCCGTGCGCGACGGCACGTACAGCCAGCCGGTCTCGGGGTCGGCAGCGGCCCCGTGCCAGTTCGCGCCACCGCCGAAGCCTGGCATGATAATCGTCCCCTGCGTGCCATCACCCTCGAGAGTGATCGGCTCGTAGAGCGGCCCGTAGACAAAGTCGTCGAGAATCTCGAGCGCCTCGGCCCGCAGCTCCGGCGTGAAGTCGATGACGTCGTCGACGGTCACACCCTGACGGTCGAACGGCGGCGGCTTCGTCGGGTGCGGCTGCGTCGGCGCATACCACTCGCCCG
>CAZYFH010000077.1:0-5611 GCA_964646815.1 uncultured Vicinamibacteraceae bacterium
TACAGCAGCGTGTCGAGCTCCAGCTTGCCGCGGCTGTTCCCGAGCTGCTCGATCGGAACATCCATCTTGTCTGCGATCGAGAGCAACAGGTTCGCGGCAGGATCGCCCTTGAACATCAGGTGACGGCCACCGGGGACGAGGTCCTTGCCACCCACGAGCATCAGCGGCAGGTTCGTGTGATCGTGCGTGTTGCCTTCGCTCATACCGGCGCCATACAGCATCACGGTGTGGTCGAACAGCGAGCCGTCGCCGTCCGGCGTGGAGCGCAGCTTTTCCAGATACGACGCAAACAGGCTCATGTGATACGTATTGAGCTTCGCGATCTTCTCAACCTGGCCCGGGATGTTCTGGTGGTGCGAGAGCGGATGGTGCGCTTCGTAGATGTCGATCTCGGGGTACGTCCGAGCGCTGAATTCGCGGCCCAGCATGAAGGTCGTCACGCGTGTCAGATCGCTCTGAAACGCCAGCGCCTGCAGGTCGAACATGAGCCCGGCATGCTCGTCGAACCTCTGCGGGATGCCATCGGGCTGCGAGACGACCGGCAGCTCGCGCGCGCTTTGCTCTGTGGCGCGCTGAATCCGGCGCTCGACGTCTCGAACCGAGTCCAGGTATTCGACGATCCGCTGGCGGTCGGGTGCGCTAAGGCCGCGCTGCAAGTCCGCAGCGGTGGCCGTGACCGAATCGAGGATACTGCGATCGAACTGGAGCCGTTCCCGGCGCACCGCGGGATCGGTCGTTCCACTGTCACCAAACAGTCGTTCGAAGACGACGCGGGGATCGTTTTCCATGGGGAGCAGCACCGTCGATGACCGCCACGAGATGGTGTTGCTCAGCGCGCAGCTATGCCCGTCGCAGGTACCGGTGTTATCGCGCGGATCGATCGAAACTTCGAGCGACGCCAGCTGCGTCTCCTTCCCGGCCTCCGCCGCGATGAGCTGATCGATCGACGGCCCGGCAGCCGAATCGCCGGTGCCCACCTTAATGCCGGTCAGGAACTCCGTAGAGGCGCCGGTATGCCCGAAACCACCGGCGCCATTGAGGCCAGACACGAGTAGCATTCGTTCCTGAAATGGCGCCATCGGCTTCAAGATGGGCGGTAGCTCGAATGCGGCCCCGGTCGCTTTCGGCGTCCATGCTGCCATCGTCAGGCCGTTCGGGACGTACACGACACCGAAACGCTTCACCGGTTTCGCGGCGGTCTTTACCGTCGCAGTGAGCGCCGGAACCATGGCGTCCAGTAGAGGGAGCGCCATCGCGGTGCCGACGCCCCGCAGGAACGTACGTCGCGGAATCGAAAGCTTCGAGATATACATGACCGTGTTTCTCCTACCGAGTTGCTCCTACCGAACAGCGCCGCCGGCCGAGGGCGTCGATCCTGCCACTCTTGCCTCGTCCGTGGCCCGTACCGTCCGCATGCCGAATGGCGTGCTCGTCACGATGCCCGTGATGATGGACGACCACCGGTAGTCGGCGGACGCCGCCTGTTGCTGGATCTTCCTGACCGTCGGCAAATCAAAGACTTCGAGCTCGCGCCCCAGCGCGTACGCCAAGAGCTTTTCAATGAACGTCTCCGCGAACGCTTCGCGGTGGCCGAGAATGAATGCCCGCAGTCCTCCCAGCCCTTCGAACTCCCCGCCGGTCGGAAATGAGCCGCTCGCATCCACCGGGGCGCCGGCCTCGGTCACGCTCCGGAACGCGCCGATGCCGTCGAAGTGTTCGAGCGCGAACCCGAGGGGATCCATCTGCGAGTGACACGTTGCGCACACCGGGTTCTCCCGGTGCCGTTCGAGCCGTTCGCGCACGGATGCCGGCTTGCCGCCTTCACCCCTGTCTGGCAGACCGGGGACGTCAGGCGGCGGGGGCGGGGGCGGACTCCCCAGGATGTTCTCGAGCAGCCACTTGCCGCGCACGACCGGCGACGTGCGCGTCGGATAGGATGTGAGCGTCAGAATGCTGCCCTGCCCGAGCAACCCGCCACGGTCCGTGTCTTCGGAAAACGTGACACGCCGGAACTGTTCACCGTAGACGTGTGGGATCCCGTAGTGTCGTGCCAGCCGCCCGTTGATGAACGAATAGTCTGCCGTCAGCAGCTCGATCAGGCTCCTGTCCTCCCGCATGTTGGATTCGACGAACAGCTCGGTCTCCCGCCGGAGCGAGCGGCGCAGCAACTCGTCGAACTCCGGGAACGCCCGGGTGTTCGGTGCGACGTTGGCGATGTTGCGCAGCTGCAACCACTGGCCGGCGAAGTTCTCCACGAGCGCGCTCGCCCGGGGGTCGGCCACCATCCGTTGCACTTGCTGCGCGAGCGTGGCCGGTTCGTGCAACCGTTCGCGCGCGGCCAGATCAAGGAGCTCGTCGTCAGGAATGCTGCTCCAGAGGAAGAACGAGAGCCTCGACGCGAGCTCGATATCGCTCAGCCGGTACGCCGTGCCCGACCCGAGCACCTCCGGATCCTGTTCGATGCGGAACAGGAAGTTCGGATCGGTGAGGACCCGTTCGAGCGCCAGCTCGATGCCCGTGTCGAAGCTCTTGCCACGGCCCGCCTCGAAGAACCCGACGAGCGTATCCACCTCGGCGTCGGTGACGGGCCGGCGGTAGGCACGCCGCGCCACCTGCGACAGAATCTCTCGCGCGCAGGCGACCTCGTCGTTGGCGCCCTCCGGCCGGCAGGCGAACAGCCGTAGACGACTCGGCGTCTCCGACACGCCCGAGGTGTCATACGGACCGTCGATCTTTATGTTCTCGACCGCCGGATTGCCGTACGGGTTGTCCCACGTCAGGGTGTGCGAATTCACTGTCTCGGGTCGCTGACGGATACCTTCCGGCGCAGTCGTCCGCGATACGAACGACACGCCCACGACACGAGCGCCGGCCTCGACGGGTACCCGCACCCGCACGTTGTCGTCGTACGTCGTCACGTGTTCCGCCCACTCTGGCGATCCCGGAAGGTTGCCGGCAAAGCCAAGCGGAGCGGGGGTGCCCCTGTCCTCACCCCCGACGGTGAACAGGCCGACGCGCACGCCGTCGATGCGGATGTCGATCTGGTGCGGTTCGGCAGATCCCAGAATGTAGTCGTAGCCGTTCCGCCGAAGCCTCACCATGATCTCGTAGGTGGCGTCCACGGGGAAGGTGTGACGAACCGCCAGGCCACCACGCGACCCGAACGGCAGCTCGTCACTTGCGTTGGTCCAATCCTCGTCGACCTCGTACGGAAAAGCCTGGTATGTGTGGCGCGACGTACCGCCGCTCGCAACCCCGACGGCGGCCCGGCTGATCTTCTTCGCAGCCGAGAGGTAACGCTCGATGAGCGTCGGCGACACGGACAACATGCTCGCCATGTTGTCGAAACCGTGGCGGTCGCTGTCGTCCGCCGGCAACAGCGAGGTGACGTCAACGTCGACCAGCAAGAGGTCGCGGATGGCGTTCTTGTACTCGGCGCGATTCAGCCGGTGAAAAGCGTCGACCCGCCCCGGATTGGGGTTCGCGGCCGCCGCCTGATCGATCTCCGTCTTCAGAAACGAGACAAGTGCCTGGGTCGCAGCAGCGTCGGGTCGCGGCCGGCCGGGCGGTGGCATCGCGTTGAGGCGCAGTTTCCGGATCACACGTTCCCAGACCTCGGGCTCAGCGCCCGCCTTGGCCACGTCCGCCGTATCGAGCGCCAGCCCGGCTGTGAGCGAACGCTCGTTGTGACAGCCCACGCAATACCGATCGAGCAGGGCGCGCTGGTCCTCTGCCGCCGCGGCGCTCTCAGCGGCTGTCGAGCCCGCCGCGCGAATGCGTCCACCGGGCAGCGGGCTCAACAGGCAACCGGCGGCCGTGACGACGACAAGGGATCTCTTCCAGACCATGGTTCTCCTCGTCATGATGAAGTCACTCCTTCGCACCGAGGCTGCGAAGGACGTCCGCGATCTTCGGCCCGTCGTCGACCATCTCCATGCCTTGCGCCACGACCACGGCGCCGGGGGCCGGCGGGAGCGGGCGCAGCGCCAGTGCCACCGGCGTGTCGCCGAACTGGTTCTTCACGTCCAAGTGAGCACCCTGCTCCGCCAGGAACCGGATGATGCCCTCGAAGCGTTTCTGCGCGGCCACGTGCATCGCGCTATTGCCCGACTGATCCGCACCGTTCACGTCCGCGCCAAGCTCGACCACCACCTTCACAGCCGCCAGCGCCCGCTGGTCAAGCACGCGCGGACTCGGTTGCCCGACGCCGCCTGTCTGGGCAGTCCTGAAATGCTGCTCCCCACGCGCGGCCACCGCAAGCGGTGGCGAACCGTCAGGAAGTCCAATCGACGTGTCGGCGCCTGCCGCGGCGAATGCACGCATGAACGCCGCTTCGCCGTCTCTGGCGGCCAGCATGAACGGCGTCGCGCCGATCAACTTCCGGTCGAAGGCGTAGTCGTCCAGCGACCGCCTCGCCTGGGTTGCGCGAGTCAGCCGAACATTCACGTCCGCGCCGTGCGCCATGAGCGACTCGGCCAGGTTCAGCTCGCCCCGCAGCACGGTCGCGTGCAGGGGCGCGTACCCACCGCCGGCGGCGTTCAGATCGGCTCCGTGCTCGATGAGCAGCTGCGCGACCGCTGATTGGCCGCTGAGCGCCGCGACCGCCAGGGCGGTCGACCCGTCTGCGCCGGTGTCGTTCACGTTGGCGCCAGCAGCCAGCAGGGATTCTGCTGACTCGACGTTGCCCTCCCGGGCAGCGAACAAGAACGGTGTGAACCCACCGTAGTCCACCCACGCGGTCCCTCGAGCATCCCCGTTGTAGTCGGAGCAGCACAGCTGCACCAACCGCTCGGAGGCTACGGTCTTCGCATGAAGGTCCGCGCCGGCGTCGATGAGCAGCTTGGCCGCCTGCGGTTGTCGCTCTGAAACTGCCCACATCAGCGCGGTTTGCCCCCGAGCTGCCTCCTTCGCGTTGACGTCAGCGCCGTGGGCGATCAGCAGGTTGATCGCTTCAAGGTTGCCCATACGTGCCGCGATCATCAGCGGCGTTTCGCCCGTGGGCGGCACGAGATTCGGCTCGGCGCCCGCCGTGAGCAATGCTTCAACGGTGGTTGTGCCGCGAACGCTCGCCGCGACCCACAGCGGCGTGACGCCCAGATCGTTGGTGGTATCCACGGCTGCGTGTGACCGGATCAGCAGCTGAATGAGCTCCACCCGACCCCGGTAGGCGGCCCAGTGAAGGGCCGTTGCCCCGTCGGCGGCACGCGCGTTCACATCCAGCCCCTGCTCTACCAGCGCGCGGACGGCCTCGACGTCCGCTTGCTTCGCGGCGTCAATCAATCGAAGCTCCGCGCCGACCGCACCCAGGCTGACGGCCGACAGCACGATTGCGACGACGCTTACCACGCGTTTCGTGCGCATTGTCGTACCTCCCTCGTGGCAGCAGCGCAGGAAAGGTCAGCTGTACCCTGAATTTCGCTACCGATACGCATAGCTAACAGTGAAGGATCGCGCAATTCGGTGCCCGGTGGCAAGTCCTTGGCGGCGGAAGGCTCTGTCAAGCTGCCAAGGCCACAAAAAAGCGACTAGGACTGAGTACATCCTCGAGCCGGCTCCACCGCCTCGCTATTCGATTTTCCCTAGTGTTATTGGAGCCGGCGAGCAGACTCGA
>CAZYFH010000078.1:0-4847 GCA_964646815.1 uncultured Vicinamibacteraceae bacterium
GACAACATCGATCGACTCCACTACGCCACCGGTCTGGCGCGGGACGCCGGAACTGTCGAGACGGTGGAGCATTTACTGGCGGCGCTCGTCAGCCTGGGTGTGGACAACGTCATCGTTGAGCTCAACCAGGCGGAAGTGCCCATCATGGATGGCAGTGCGGCGTCATTCGTCTATCTGCTGCACGAGGCCGGGCTGAAGCGGCTGGCCAGACCACGGCGATATCTCAAGGTGCTGCGGCCGGTGGCGCTGTCACGCGGTGACAAGCGGATCGCGTTGTATTCGTCCGATCACTTCAGGGTCACGTACAGCATTAGCTTCGATCATCCGCTGCTGCGCCACATGACCCACACGCTTCGGGTGACGCAGGAGTCGTTCGTCGACGAGATCGCGCCCGCCCGCACCTTCGGATTCCTCAAGGAAGTCGAGATGCTGCGTCAGAAAGGGCTGGCGTTGGGTGGGTCGCTCGACAACGCCGTCGTGCTCGGCGAGACCGGTGTTCTCAACAACTCGCTGCGGTTCGAGGACGAGTTCGTCCGCCACAAGATCCTCGACGCGATTGGCGACCTCGCGCTGGTGGGGTACCCCGTCATCGGGCATCTCGTAGCGCACCGTGGCGGCCACGAGTTGCACGCCGCGTTTACCGAGAAGCTCCTCCAGGAGTCGGACGCGTGGCGGGTCGTCGAGTCGCCGGCCGGTGAGGGTGCGGCGGCAGATGCGTCGGTTTCGGTCAAGGCCCCCACTCCCGTCACCAACTGATCCGCCTTCGCCGAGGCTTCGGCGGACAGGTCCGCACGCTTCGAACCAGTCGATACCCTCTGGCAACCAGATCGAGCTTCAGCTGATACCGGCCTCGTGCGTTCGGTAGAGGTACCTCGATCGGTACCTCGCGCATCTCGCTCGGCCCGATCGTCGAAGGCGGCCACGCCCGGGCGTGGTCGCGAGCGGTGACCCAGCCGTCAGCGGCGCAGAGCTGCGCGCCGAGACGCACGAGGCGGCGATCGTAGGACGCTGGGCCGGGACCGGGTCGACAGATTGTGCACACGCGTGCGCAACCGGATCCGCCCGCCCCGGGGGCCTATCGATGGGAGCCTAAGCACCAGGCGCCGGATGTCGATGCGGGTCGGCGCACCCGCACACGACCCGCCCGTCACACGTCAGGACCAGGGTGGTCCACGACCAGGAACAGCCGAACCGGGTCGCCAGACATCTCAGCGACATGGGGTCACGGTCGCTGTGTCAGCTTCCGCATGTAGGCGCCGAGCCGCTCGTTCTCGTAGGTCACGGTGTTCAGGAAGAGGCTCTCGAGCAGATAGGTGCGCCGTTCTTCCTCGGTCATCTGGTCGAGCAGATGGTTCACCTCTCGAATCGTATCTTCGAACGTGCGGTCAAGTGCGTACCGCGTGTTCAACTCCTTGTAGAGCGCCTCCAGGACGGCGAGGAGATCTCCATCGAGTGGAATCGCGGCGCCGCTCGTCGTCGTGATGCTGCGCATGTCACACCCCAAAGGTCTCGAGCGCGCTCCGCTCGTCCGCGTGGACCTCGATGAACTGCTGTGCGCCAGTCATCGTCAGCATGGTCTCGACCCGCTTCTGGACGCCCGACAGCTTCAGCGTGCCGCCAGCGGCGGCCGATTGCCGATACAGGTCCATCAGACACCCGATCGAGGCGCTGTCGACGTAGACGACCGGAGACAGATCAATGAGGATCTTGCGCTCACCGCCCTTGACCAGTGCCGTCACGGCGTCGGCGAACTCCGAGAGCAGCGGATACATCAGCCTCGTCTCGCCGACGCGGACGATGGCGATTCCGTCGGTGTGCTCGGTAGTCAGATTCATGCGATTGCCCCCTGGTGGCCCGAGCAGGGCCTATCAACACCGTTCGCCGGGCGGGGTATCCCGCCTGGTCTACGTTGCTTCTCGGTCGAATACTGCCTGTATGCTCCCTCGTCGCGCCTCGCCAGTCGAGCGCGGCATGATTACGACGCCGGTGACCGCCATTGATAGGCTCTGTTCGGACCACTAGGACGCGTCATCGGCCTCGTGTGCGCTGTCGCCCGTGTCCGCGTCGGACATCACGCGCCGGATCTGATGCGCAAGCTCCTTCCGTCCACGGTTGATCCGGGACTTGACGGTGCCTTCGGGCAACGCCAGCCGGTCGGCGATTTCCTGATACGACAGCTCCTGGATGTCTCGCAGCAGCACGGCGCCGCGCAGCGTGTCGGGCAGCCGCCCCAGCGCGCGATGCAGCATAGCCCGGCGGTCGCCGCGTACCAGTGTGGCCAGCGCGTCCGGTTCGGTGCTGACCGGTGACACGTCGGCCGCATCGACGCTCCGGTCTACCATCTCGCGCTCCTTGCGTACGCTGCGATAGTGGTCGATACAGAGGTTGCGGCTGACACTGATCAGCCAGGTCTGAAAGTTGGCGCGCTGGTCGAAGGTGCCGAGCGCTTTGAAGATCTTCAGGAAGACGTCTTGCGTCAGGTCCTCTGCCAGGTCGTGCCGCCCGACGAACTTGTAGGCGACGTTGAAGACCTTCCGCCGGTAGCGCGCGACGATGAGGTTCCACGCGTGTTGATCCCCTTTGAGACAGCCCTCGATCAGCTGCTCGGTTGCTTCCGGTGGTTGGGACGCAGAGCTGGCGAGCATGGGTCGCGGACTGCTAGGGAGGGAAACCCGCACATGCTAGCAACCACTCCTGAAGGGTGTCAACGCAACCGTGGGGGTCCCGCAAGGCCTGCGCGCGGGCTTCTTCCCTCGGCGCCCGAATCGTACGCCGTTGTACGGCACTGAAGCAGAAGCTGGCGAAGCCCCCCGGTTCCTCCTGCCTTCCGTCCGCTCATTCTGAGCAGAGCACAGGGTGTTGGTGTCGAAGGACTGACGTCGTGGGGACGCTCTTCAGGCCAGTGTGCCGTACAATGCCGGGTTCATGTGTGGTTTCGGACTGACCGGCTCGGCGTGGACGTGTGACGGTGTACCGCTGTCGGCGATTGCGGCGGCGGTTGGGACGCCGGCGTATGTCTACAGCGCGGCGACCATACGCGACCGGCTTGGCGCGTTCAGCGCTGGCTTCGCGTCGTACCCGCACGCGATCCACTACGCGCTGAAGGCCAACTCGAACCTCGCCGTCGTGCGGGTCGTCAGGGCGGCAGGCGGGCTAGTGGACGCCAACTCGGGCGGCGAGATCGACGTGGCGTTACGGGCCGGCTACGCTCCCGGCGATATTGTCCTCACCGGCGTGGGGAAGACCCCCGCTGAGATCGACCGGGCGGTTGCCCTGGGGGTCAAGGCGATCAACGCGGAATCGTCCGGCGAGCTGGACCGGATCGCCGCCGTGGCCCGTGCGCGGCAGACCATCGCGCGGGTGGCGCTCCGGGTCAATCCGGACGTTGCGGCCGACAGCCATCCGCACATTTCTACTGGGCTGAGTACCCACAAGTTCGGCGTGCCCATCGGCGCGGCGCGGGCGATCGCCAGCCAGGCCGGCGCGCGAGGGCAGCTGGCGTTCGTCGGACTCCATGTGCACGTCGCCTCGCAGATGCTCGGGTTGGAGCCACTGCGGCAGGCGGCGGCAGCGGTGGTCGGGTTGGCCCGGGAGCTGCGGGACGACCACGTGACGGTGGAGCATGTCGACCTCGGGGGCGGGTTGGGCATCGCCTACGATGGGGAACCGGTGCCGTCGGCCGACCAGTATGCGGCCGCGCTGATCGAGGTTGTGCGTCCATCAGGGTTGACGCTCGTCGTCGAACCGGGTCGCGCGATTGTCGGCGCCGCGGGGGCGCTGCTGACGTCGGTGGTCGACGTCAAGCCACAGCCGGGCGGCAAGTGGTTCGTGGTGCTCGATGCCGGGATGAGCGAGCTGATGCGCCCGGCCTTGTATGGGGCGTATCACAGGATCGTGCTCGTCGAGCCGCGCGCCACTGACCCGGTGTCGTGTGACTTGGTGGGGCCGATCTGCGAATCGTCGGACGTGTTCGGCGTCGATCGGCGGCTGCCGCTACCGGCGGTCGGCGCGGTCGTGGCGGTGCTCGACGCGGGCGCCTACGGGTCCGCGATGGCGTCCAACTACAATCGTCACGCGCTGCCGGTGGAGGTTATGGTCGACGCGGGCGCCTGGCGTGTCGTCCGACGGCGCCAAACGATGGACGACCAACTCGTGTGCGAGGAGTGAGGGCGGATGTTCGCAGGAGTCAGGAGACGGGAGTCCGGAGGAGCCGGAGGACTTCGCCATCTGATTCTCTTGTCACCGGGAAAGGGCGATGCCGATGCTGATTGCTATAGAGGGGCTCGACCAGAGCGGCAAGGCGACGCAGGCACAGCTGTTGCGAGACCAGCTCCGGCAGGGCGGCACCCGCGCCCGGCTGGTCTCGTTTCCCGACTACGGCACGTCGATTGGCGAGGAAATCGCCCGCGCGCTGCAGGGAGAGCGGGAGTACGGTCCGGAAGTGATGCAGCTGCTCTATATCGCGAACAGGTATGAGCGGAAGGCGGATCTGGAACACTGGCTGGACGGCGGTCTGGTGGTCGTCTGCGACCGCTATGTCGCCTCCAGCGTCGCGTACGGCGAGGCCCAGGGTCTGGACGTCGACTGGCTTACCCAGACCCAGCGGTTTCTGCCGGTGTCTGACCTGACGATCCTGCTCGACATCGCGCCCGAGCTGGCGGTCGAGCGCAAGGCGAAGGGGCGCGATCGGTACGAACGCGACCTCTCGCTGCTCGGTCGCGTCCGGGACAGCTATGTGCATCAGGCGGAGCAGGCGGGTTGGGTCCGTGTCGACGGCGATCGGGGCAAGGCAGACATCGCCGCCGAGATCAGTGCGATTCTCGGTGAACGACTCTCGCCAGCGTGAG
>CAZYFH010000079.1:0-4245 GCA_964646815.1 uncultured Vicinamibacteraceae bacterium
GTCGACGCGAGTGGCTCGCTGACGTTGACCGGGGGCGAGGAGATCACCTTTACCGACGGGGTCGACTTCGCGCACAAGCTCGCGACCAGCGATCGCGTGCGAGACTGCTACGTGCGCCACTGGACGCGATACGCGCTCGGGACGCACCTCGAGGAGTCGGCGCCTGGGCTGGCCGCGCTCCAAGAGAGCTTTCGGGAGGACGATTCGATCAAGGGGCTACTGGTATCGATCGCCGGAAGCGACCTCTTCCGCTTCCGCGCGCACCGTTCCGACCGGGGGGGCAACGAATGATCTCGCGACGCCATCTGCTCCGGCTGGGCGGGCTCACGGCGTTCGGGGCCGCGCTGCCCGCCGGCGTCTCGCGTGCGTTCGCGCAGAGTTCGGCGCCGATCCGGCGGCTCGTCGTCATCAGTCACTGCCACGGCTGGCCGTACGCCTCGTGGCGGATGCGCCCGGAAGGCAGGTCCGAGGCGGAGCCGTGGACGCTCGACCTGGACGCTCTTCCGCGCAGCGAGTTCAGTAACCCGCTGGCACCGCTCTACGAGCACCGTCGCCGGCTGCTCGTGCTCGATGGCCTCTCGCTGGCAACGGCGGAGCTGGACACCGGCGGCAACCGCCATGACCGGGGCTGGATTCATGCCTGGACCGGCAACAACGCCGACTTCGCCGCGCGCGACACGCGTTCGACGTCCGCGTCGCTCGACCAGCTCGTCGCGGCGCACATCGCGCGGTCCAACCGGCTGCCGTCGCTCGAGCTGTCCGTTGACGCGGCGCTCGAAGCTGGACGACCCATCGCCTATACGTCCGGCGGTGTGCGCCTCCCGGCGGAGGGCACGCCGCTGCGTGCCTGGGAACGGGTCTTCGGACCCGCCTCGTCCGGCGATGCGGTGGGCCAGCGCCGCCGCACGACGCTCGATTTTGCCTACGACGAGTATCGGGCGCTCGCGTCGACCCTGGACCCCGCCGGCCGCGTGCGTCTCGAGACCCATTTCGATCTCGTCGAGCGGCTCGGCGGCCGACTCGAGGGGCTCGCGACGCTCGCATGTCAGGCGCCCGCGCGGCCGGCGGCGTCATTCGAAGGATACGACCTGCGGTTCGATGCCTTCACGGACATCATGGCGGCGGCATTCGGCTGCGACATCACGCGTGTCGTCTCCCTCTCGTTGGGCGAGATGCCGACGGCGGAATTCGGGGCGGACCACATCAGCGACAAGGTGCACAAGGGCATCGCCCACTACATCTACGAGGACCGGGCAAAGTACGCGGCGATGACCGACTATGCTCGCTATCACGCGGAGCAAGTCGCGCGCCTCGTGAGCACGCTCGAGACGATCCCGGACGCCGGCGGCGGCTCGGTGATGGACAACACCCTCATCGTGTGGGGCTCGGAGCTTGGGGACGGGTGGCACGGTTACCGGCACTACTGTCCGGTGCTCATCGGCGGCTCGTGGGCGTTCAACACCGGGCGCTACCTGCACTGGCCACATGACACGCCGGCGGAGATGCGCGTCCCGTCGCAGATCCTGGCCGGCGGTACCACCCGTGTCTCCGGCATGCCGCATCAGAAGCTGTTGGTGAGCGTTGCCCGCGCGATGGGTCTCGATCTGGATCACGTCGGCCTCACGCACGTGCGCGGACAGCGTGGCGATTTCATCGACGTGAGCGGCCCGCTCGCCGCACTCACGGCGTAACGGCGATGCAAGGGAGAGACCGATGACTCGGTCCACACTGGGCGCGATCGGCGCCACGCTTCTGCTCACGGTGGTGCCCGTACCGGACATCTTGGGCCAGACGCTGGAACCCGATGCGCACGGGTTCATCACGGCGACGCCCGATGACCTCGTGCCGCCGGAGGGGAGCCGGGCGGTGCGGATCCTCGGGGATCCGAGCCAGCACGAGACCTACGTCATGCGGGTCACCTTCGCGCCAGGTACCGGCACCCGGCCGCACTTTCACGACCAGGCCAGATACATCACGGTCATAGAGGGCACCTGGTGGGTCGCGGGCGGACCCGACGCCGCAATCTACGACGTCGACGCGATGCGGCCCATCACGGCGGGAAGTTTCCTCTACCAGCCGCCGAACGGCGTTCACTACGACCAGGCCCGCGACGAAGCGGTCACGGTCCAGATCAGCGGTATGGGGCCGTTAAAGACGACGCGCCTCGAAGAGGAACAGTAGTGAATGTTCAACACGTAACTCCTTAATCAGCATCGGGTTACGGAGAGGATTTTCTTGACTTGCGGGGCCGATGCCAATAGTCTATGGGTGGCTGGGAGTCTATGACAGACCGGACGATCTCGCGACCGCCCGTTGCAGTTGTTGTTGTCGTTGCGGCACTGGCCGTGCCGCTGTGCGTGCCCGCTGAATCGTCCGGCCAGACTGCCGCATCCTCGTCCGCGTCGAGTCACCGCGCGGTGCTCGATCGCTACTGCGTCACCTGCCACAACGAACGGCTCGAGACCGCCGGGCTCTCCCTCGACGCCATCGATGTTACCAGCGTCTTCGACGAGGCCGAGGTGTGGGAAAAGGTCGTGCGCAAGCTGCGCACGGGAGTCATGCCGCCGTCCACCCGTCCGCAGCCGTCCGCTGACGATCGTGGTGGCTTGATCTCCTGGTTGGAAGCCTCGCTTGACGACGCGGCCGCCGCGCAGCCGAATCCGGGCCGCACGGAGACACTGCGACGACTCAATCGCACTGAGTACCGAAACGCTGTGAGAGACCTCTTGGCGCTCGACGTCGATGTCTCCGTGCTGCTACCCGCCGACGAGAGCGGCCATGGCTTCGACAACGTGACCGTCGGTGACCTGTCGCCGCTGCTGCTGGACCGGTATATCTCCGCGGCGCAGAAGATCAGCCGGTTGGCGATCGGCAGCACGCAGACATCACTGCAGAGCGACGTCATCCGCGTGCCGCCCGACACCACGCAGGAAGCGCACGTGCCGGGCCTTCCGATTGGCACGCGGGGCGGCACCGTGGTGCCCTACACGTTTGTGCAGGACGGTGAATACGACATCCAGGTCCGGCTCGCGCGCAATCGGACCGGAAACATCGGCGGCCTGAGGGACCCGGGACAGCACACGTTGCAGGTGCTCATCGACCGGGTGCCCGTCGGGACCTTCACGGTTGAGAAACCGGCCGCGGGTGACGACGCGCTCGTGGACAAGAATCTCAAGATCCGTGTGCCGGTGGTCGCTGGCCCACACGAGGTCGGCGTCACGTTCCTCCAGAACGCCGCATCGCTGCTCGAAACCGAGCGGGAGCCGCTCCAGTCGCACTTCAACGAAACACGGCATCCGCGTCTGACGCCCGCCGTCTACCAGGTGTCCATTACGGGACCGTATGCCGCGATGGGGGCCGACGACACACCGAGCCGCCGTCGGCTGCTCACCTGCGTGCCCGCCGAGCCGACGGCAAAGGCCGAGGAGGCGTGCGCCCGTCAGATTCTGTCCAGCCTTGTGCGGCGTGCGTACCGCCGGCCGGTCACCGGGGCGGATGTCGACGGGCCGATGGCCTTCTACCGAGACGGACGTGCGGACGGCGATTTCGACGCCGGCATCGGGGCGGCCCTGAGCGCAGTCCTCATCAACCCGGAGTTCCTCTTCCGCGTGGAGTTGGACCCGGCGGATCTGAAGACCGGCGAGCCGTACCGCGTGAGCGACCTCGAGCTCGCCTCACGCCTCTCGTTCTTCCTCTGGAGCAGCCTGCCCGACGACGAGCTGCTCGATGTGGCTATTCGCGGTGACCTCGGCCGGCCGGATGAGCTCGAGCGACAGACCCGAAGAATGCTGGCCGATCCACGCTCCTCGAACTTCGCGAGCAACTTCGCCGGCCAGTGGCTCCGGCTCCGCAACCTAGCGTCGGTGAGCCCGAACGGCCGGCTTTATCCGGACTTCGACGACAACCTGCGCCAGGCGTTTCGCGAGGAAACCGAGCGCTTCGTCGACAGCATCGTGCGCGAAGATCGGAGCGTGATCGATCTGCTGAAGGCGGACTACACGTTTCTGAACGAGCGGTTGGCCAAACACTACGGGATTCCCAACGTGTACGGCGGCCGCTTCCGGCGCGTGGCCCTTGGAGCGGACAGCAAGCGGGGCGGGTTGTTGCGACACGGTAGCCTCCTGGCCGTCACGTCGTATGCGACGCGGACATCACCCGTGATTCGTGGGACGTGGGTGCTGGACAATATTGTCGGCGCGCCGCCGCCGCCGCCGCCGGCGAACGTCCCGGCGCTCGAGGACACCC
>CAZYFH010000080.1:0-3867 GCA_964646815.1 uncultured Vicinamibacteraceae bacterium
TACTCCTTGTCGGTTAGCGTGAGGGCTGGGGCGACCGTGATGCTGTCGCCCGTGTGGACGCCCATCGCGTCGATGTTCTCGATCGAGCAGATGACGACGAAGTTGTCGGCGACGTCGCGCATCACTTCGAGCTCGAACTCCTTCCATCCGATGACCGACTCTTCGATGAGAACCTCGTGCACCGGGCTGAGCTCTACTCCGCGACTCGCCAGCTCGCGGAATTCCTCGACGTTGTACGCGATCCCGCCGCCGACGCCACCCAGCGTGAACGAGGGCCGGATAATGACCGGGAACCCAAAGCGATCGACCAACCGCAGCGCTTCTTCGTATGACCGCGCATAGGCGCTGGCCGGGACCTCGATGCCGATCGACTCCATGGCCTCGCGAAACTGCAGGCGATCCTCGGCCACCTTGATGGCCTGGATGGGAGCGCCGATTAGCCTAACCCCGCACTGTTCAAGGACGCCGTGCTCATCCAGCTCAATGGCCAGGTTGAGCGCCGTCTGCCCACCGACCGTCGGGAGCAGCGCGTCGGGGCGCTCCTGCTCGATGACCGACCGGGCGTACTCCCAGGTCAGCGGTTCGACGTAGGTGCGATCGGCCACCTCCGGGTCGGTCATGATGGTCGCCGGGTTGCTGTTCATCAGGACAACTTCGAGTCCTTCGCTCCGCAACGCCTTGCAAGCCTGGGTGCCGGAGTAGTCGAACTCGCACGCTTGCCCGATCACGATCGGACCCGACCCGATGACGAGCACGCGCTTGAGGTCGCTGTTTCGGGGCATGAACGGTCGCGTGGCGCTCACCCCGATGCGCGCCGTTCCATCTCGTCGATGAAGGACGCGAAAAGGTAGTCCGCGTCATGCGGGCCTGGCGACGCCTCGGGATGATACTGCACGCAGGAGACAGGTAGTCGAGTATGGCGAAGGCCTTCGACCGTACCGTCGTAGAGGTTGGTGTGGGTCACCTCCACTTCGTCCGGCACCGTCTCGGGGTCGACGGCAAAGCCATGGTTTTGCGAGGTAATCTCGACTTGGGCCGTTGCCAGGTTCTTGACCGGATGATTGCCACCGCGGTGCCCGAACTTGAGCTTATAGGTGCGGGCTCCCAGCGCGAGCCCGAGCACCTGATGGCCCAGACAGATCCCGAAGACCGGCACATCGGCGACGATTAGCGCGCGAGCGTTCGCCACCGCGTAGTCGAGCGGCGCCGGGTCCCCCGGACCGTTACTGAGGAAGACCCCATCCGGCTCGATCGCGAGCAGGTCGCTGGCCGGCGCGGTGGCTGGAAAGACACGTACGTCGCACCCGTAGCTCGCGAGGCGGCGAAGGATGTTGCGCTTCATCCCGAAGTCGTAGGCGGCGACGCGGAGCCGCCGGCTTGGGCGTCGGCTCGGCGCAAGCGTGAAGCCGGCCGGCGGGTCGGTGTCGTTCCAATCGAACGGCGCCCCGCATGTGACACCCCGCACGAGGTCACTTCCCTCCATCGCCGGCGCTTGGCGAGCGAGGCCCACCAACTCGTCCGGATCGGCGGCGCCGGTGCCGATCACACCGCGCATCACGCCCGAGGAGCGGAGCGTGCGGGTCAAGGCGCGCGTGTCAATGCCCGAGATCGCGACGATGTCATGGGCCGCGAGATAGTCACCGAGCGTCCCGGTCGCACGCCAGTTGCTTGCGATTGGCGAGGCCTCGCGGACGATGAACCCGGCGACGTGCGGCCCGCTGGACTCGACATCTTCCGGCGCCACTCCGTAGTTGCCGATCTGCGGACACGTCATCGTGACGATCTGTCCGGCATACGACGGGTCAGTGAGGATTTCCTGGTAGCCCGTCATACTCGTGTTGAACACCACTTCGCCAACGGCCTGACCGGTTGCTCCGACCGACACCCCGCGCATCCATGTACCGTTCTCCAGCGCGAGGACCGCGTTCATCGGCGCCCGGTCGGATCGAGCGACGCCGCCACGTGCACGCGGTCGGCGGGAGGCACGTCAACGGTCATGGCCCAGGGTTGGTATCCGTCGCGCTCGATGCGCAGGTGGTGCGTGCCGGGAACGAGGTCAGGGACGAGGACCGGGGTGAGCCCGACTGCGGCATCATTGACGAGTACCCGGGCACCCGCCGGGCGTGAGTCGACGAAAACCGATCCACGCCGCTGGGCGGCCGGCGGCGGCTCGACGCTCGGCGACAGCTCCACGCTGATCGCCGCGACCGTCGTGGCCGCCGAGAGCGTCACTTCGCGTACTTGCTGCTCGTACCCGAAGGCGCTGATATCCACGCGGTGGGTGCCGTAGTCCACATCGCGCAACGACATCGGCGTCTGCCCCCTGTCGACGCCGTCGACCAGGACCGAGGCGCCTGGAGGCATGGTCCGCACGAGTAGCCATCCGCGGGCCAACGTCTCAACCGCGCGAGCGGGCACCTGAGCGGCCGGCGGCGGATCGCGGCGTGTCGCGGCCGCGGGAGACGCGAGCTCCACCTGGGGGGGAGTCTCCTGCCGCATTCGCTCGGGTCGGACATTCGTCTCGGCCGGCTGGGCTAGCGTGATCGGTGGCGGACGCGAGTCGACGGCGGTCGAGTCGGCCGCCTCACTCCGGTCGCGCTCGCCAATCGCCGGCTCGCTACCGCCCACGGTCTCGTCGGCCGGAGGTGGCGCCCCCCGCCCACCGAACGGGATCTCGAGGCCGAAGCCAATCGCGGCGACATAAGCGACTATTACGCCGACGCCGGCTGCGAGCGCAAACGGCACCATGGCTCGCACCGACGTGCGGGAGGGCGGAGGATCGTCGAGGGTCAGCGGGGCGAGCGAGTCGAGTGGGTCGAACTCGTCTTGCGCGTCGATCGGGGCAAGCCAGTGTGGCGACCTGTCCCCCGTTAGGACCGCCGGCTGATCGAGCGCGTCATCGTCATCGGATAGCCCCGCAGCAACACCGAGGCTGGCCGTCCTACTGATGGCCATCGCTGGCGCTTCCATGACGGACCGACCGGCCATCTCCGGATCATCCGGCTCCGCAGCGAGGCCCGATGAGTCAGCACCGAAGGTAACGGTATCGTCGTCCCGGCCGACGCTCAACGGGAGCCGTGGCTCGCGCACCTCGTCGTCCGCCAGCAGATCCCGATCGGTCTGCGCCACGGACCGCGCCGCTACCGTCGTGCCGGTGTCCTTGGCGTCGTTCGCACTCCGATCGTCATCCACCAGCGCAGCCGCATCGACCGCGTCGCCTGCAGGGCGGCCGGCCGGGGCGTCTGGTGCAAGTGAATCCAAGGCCGTCAGGGGCGTGGTCGGCGTCTCCGGCGTGCCGTCGACCGCCGAGTCGGGCAGCGGCTCGAGCCGCTCCAGCGTGCGATCGAGGGCGGCGAGATCGATTGTGAGCTCGTCGGCCGGCGCCCGCTCCTCCTCCTCCTCAGCGACGTCGGCACCGCCGGAGGCCAACGTCGGCTCGATGAGATCGGTGATGTGCGCCGAGTCCGCCGCGGCGTGCGCGTCGGTCTCGTCGAGCCCTGGCGGCGGGTCGTCTACCGCCACGCCCACTGCCCTGCCGAGCGCGATGACGAACTCCGCGGCGGTCGATGGACGGCTCGCCTGATCGTCGGCCAGCGCGCCCACGAAGGTCTCGCTCAGCGCGGCGTGATCGCCATCATCGCCGACATCCACCGCATCGAGCCGCTCGATGACCTGCTCGCCGCTGCCGGCGGCGCGTTTGCCCGTGAGTAGCTCATAGGCTACGGCCGCCACGGCGAAACGATCGGCCTCCGCGCCCCATCCCCGACCCGCGACGAGCTCCGGCGCGCTGTAGGGCCGACGGACCGGAGCCCGTAGCCCAATCTCTTCTAGCGCGCGCGCGACACCAAACCCCGTAGCGCGCACCTT
>CAZYFH010000081.1:0-3678 GCA_964646815.1 uncultured Vicinamibacteraceae bacterium
CGCCGCGATCATACTGGACGGGTTGGCGACGCCTTGCCCCGCGATGTCATAGGCCGTGCCGTGATCAACCGAGGTGCGGACGATCGGCAGTCCGAGTGTGACGTTGACCGCCTCACCGAACGCAAGGAGCTTAATCGGAATCAAACCCTGGTCGTGGTAACAGGCGATGACCGCGTCGAAGGCGCCGTCGAGCGCTCGGACGAACACGGTGTCGCCGGGCAGCGGGCCGCTCACGTCGATGCCCCGCGACCGACACCGCTCGACCGCCGGCCGGACCACTCGCGTCTCGTCATCCCCGATGAGCCCATCCTCGCCAGCGTGCGGATTCACACCTGCCACCGCCAACCGCGGCGTGGGATAGCCGAATCGCGGCAGCTCGCGATGGGCGAGACCGATGACCCCTTCGAGCACGGGGCGCGTCAGATGCCGCCCGACGTCGACCAGCGGCACGTGGACGGTGGCGAGCACGACGCGCAGACGGTCGGAGTGGAACATCATGGCGACGCGCTCGGCGCCAGTCAACTCGGCCAGCAGCTCCGTGTGCCCCCGCCACGGCAACCCGGCCAGCGCCCATCCAGTCTTGTTGATCGGTGCAGTGGCGATGGCGTCGATCCGCTCGGCGATCGCGTCGGCGGTCGCCGAGCGGATCGCCTCGTGTGCGGCACGTCCGGCCGCGGCCGACACCGTGCCGGCTGGAAACGATGCCAGCTCGGCCTCGGTCTGCGGTCCGTACAGCACCGGCGTGCAGATGCGGCGCACGCGCGGATCACGCGCGGCCTTGACGGCCACTTCCGGTCCGATGCCGGCGGGGTCACCGACGGTGAGCCCGACCCGCGGGAGAGGCATGAGCCAAAATTGGGAGGGCGTCAGGCGGGATCGCGCGCGGGCTCAGGGCCCACGTCGGCATGGTTGGCAGTGCCGCACCCGTCACAGCTCCCACTGCTGCACCCGCTGCTGCACCCGCCCTCGGTTCGACTACAGGATCCTTCGTTCGCGCAGCCGGCGAACTGCTCGCCCGCGGCGTTCGGGAGCTCGTATCGAAGACAGCATTTGAGGCGACCACAGAGGCCCGACAAGCGCGACGGGTTCAGACTGAGATGCTGGCGCTTCGCCATCTTGATCGAGATCGGCTCGAACCCTTGCAGCCAGGTGGTGCAGCAGAGCGGGCGCCCGCAGGTGCCGTACCCGCCGAGTAGCTTGGCTTCATCACGCGTTCCGATCTGGCGCATCCCGATGCGACACCTGAACTCGGACGCGAGCTCTCGGACGAGCTCGCGGAAGTCGACGCGACCCTCGGCCGTGAAATAGAAGACAAGCCGTGGACTGTCGAACAACTGCTCGGTCCGGACGAGCTTCATCGGCAAGCCGCGCTCACGGATCTTCATCACGGCGACGCGCTGCGCCTCCCGCTCGCGATGTTGATGCTTGAGTCTAGTGGTGATGTCCTGCTGGCTGGCGCGACGCACCACACGGTCCGTCGACGCGGCCGGCGGCGCAGTCCGTGCAGCCATTTGCCCCACCGCCCTCGTCACCGTGGCGCAGGCACGCCGGTCCCCGCGCTGGACGACGACGGCGTCCCCCGGCGCAAGCGGTGGCTCGAACAAAACGTCGGTCAGGAGGAACTGGCGAACCCGGCCAACCGGATCGAACTTGACGCTGACGAAGCGTCGTGCTGATTCCTGTTCCATGCAGTGCCTATACTAGCGAGCCCGCGGTGAAAGTCCCGCGTCGCACCGACACCCAGCTGAAGCCGAGGCGCGGCCGGCCGGTACACGGCGCGACGAGGGAGAACACCCTAAGTATTTGAGAGAGTTGCAACGCGGTCAAGCGGAATACATCATCGGTCGAATACAGCGTGCCTTTCGCCGCGGGCTCCTACAAGTGGCAGGCCAGCCAGTCGGCCACCACCTTCGTACTCGCGTTCCGCGCGACCGCCTCCGCTGCTTCGTCGACCGCCGCGAACGCGCGCAGTCCGCGACCGCATCCGTACGAGGCTGCCAGACGCGTCAACCCGTCACGAAGATCGGCATTCGCGAGAGGTGCGTCAGCACCTGCGCCCAGTACCTCCATGTCGCGCAGCAAGGACGCGAGCGCCTGTAGTCGGCGCCGCAGCTCGTCGCGTTCGACCGCCGGGGTGCGGCGGGTACGCGCGGCCGCGACGAGCGCCTTCGCGCTACCGAGGCGAGTGCGAGGATCTGGCGCTGCCGCGACGTCATCCAGAAGGCGCATCGCCGCATCGCGGGCAGCGGCAAGCTCACCTGAAGCGACGCTGAGCGCGCGGCCGACGCTCCCACCGGCCGACGCCGCGGCCGGGCGCGCGACCGCCTCGTCACACCGGTGCTGCAACGTGAGCAGACCGACGATTGCGTCGACATCGAGCTGACCGAAGCGGAGCTGCGGGCACCGCGAGCGTACGGTGTCGAGCAGCATGTCAGGGCGCGCGCTGATCAGCAGGAACTGCGACGAGGGCGGTGGCTCCTCGAGAGTCTTGAGGAGCGCGTGTTGGGCGGGTGACCCGAGCTGGTCGGCGCGATCGATGATCATCACACGTCGCCGTCCCTCGAACGGGCGATAGCCGGCTTGGTCGACCAGCGTACGGACCTGATCGATCGTGATCGTGCCGTTCTCCCCTGGCTCGACCACGAGCACGTCGGAGTACGTGCCGCGCTCGATGCGGCGGCAGGGGGCACATCGGCCGCAGGCATCTATCGCCAGCGGCTCGTCCGATGCGCGCGGCCGAGTTGGAGTCGGCACTCCGTCCGGCTCCGCTCCCCGCCGGGACGACCCGCAGTTCATCGCCTGCGCGACCGCCACCGCCACGCGTCGCTTCCCGACGCCGTCGACCCCGGTCAGAAGTAGGCTGGGCGGCAGCGAGTCGTTCGCAAGGGCCCGCGCCAGGAGCGTCAGCACCGCGCGGTGTCCAACGACGTCGCGAAACGGCATGATCGATCTTGCTCGCATCGTAGCATGGGGTGTGCACTCTGTACGGATGCACTCAGGTTGGGGCTACGCTGCGTGGCCTCCGGGGCGCGGGAGCTCACGCACGATCCAACTGGCGGCTTCCATGAGATTGGCGACCACGGCGTCCGCCACGAGCCCGTCGCGCGGTGCAACGAGCTGACCGGCACCGTACCCGGTTTCCACCAGTAGCGCCGGCACCGACACCGCGCCCGCGAGTGCGACGTCGCTCCACTGGTCACCGACGACGACGGATCGACTTAGATCGAGGCCGAGCTCGCCGGTCGCCCGGAGCACCAGACCCGGGCGAGGCTTGCGGCAGTCACAGTTGCGGCGGTACGCGTCGAGCGGCGCATTCGGTTCGTGCGGGCAGTAGTAGTGCCCGTCGAGACGCTCCCCGATCGCCTCGAGCCGTGCGTGGATAAACTGGCGGGTTTCGTCGACGAACGCCTCCCGGACCTTGCCGCGCGCGACACCGGCCTGGTTTGTCACGACGACGACGGCATAACCGGCGCGCCGGAGCAGCCTGATCGCGTCGACGCTCCACGGAAAGAGACGCAGCCGCTCGATCCGATCGAGATACCCTACGTCCTCGTTGAGTGTTCCGTCCCGATCGACAAAAACCGCCGGCGTCAGCATAAAGGCGCGGCAAGAAAAAAGGGCAGCCGCAGGACTGCCCTTGATGTGGTTTGGCGGGGCCGACGAGACTCGAACTCGCGA
>CAZYFH010000082.1:0-3477 GCA_964646815.1 uncultured Vicinamibacteraceae bacterium
CGGCCGCTCGTGCGCGGCGCGAGCGGTGTGTTCGCGTTCGAGGCGGAGCCGCCCGTCGACGTCCGGGTGCCGCTACTCGCTGGGCCGCGCGAGGTCGCGGTGGCGTTCCTCCCCAAGACCGGGGCTCAACACGAAGGACTCGTCCGGGCGTCGCGGCGCGGTCAGGCGCGCGAGCCGGCCATCGCGATTGTGACCGTGAGCGGCCCGTATGGAGCTGATGGTTCCGGCGACACGCCAAGCCGCCGACGGATCTTCACGTGTGACCCATCTGGCCGCGCGGCCGGTGACCCGTGTGCGCGCGAGATCCTCACGACGCTCGCGCGGCGCGCGTATCGGCGACCTGTGACCGACGCCGACCTCGACGTGTTGCTCCCGTTCTACACGCAGGCCGAGGCGACCGGCGGGTTCGAGCGCGGCATTCAGCGCGCGCTCGAGCGCATCCTCGTGAGTCCCGAGTTCCTCTTCCGGATCGAACGGGACCCGTCCGACGTGGGGCCCGATACGCCCTATCTGGTCAACAACCTCGAGCTGGCCTCGCGGCTGTCGTTCTTTCTCTGGAGCAGCATTCCGGACGACGAACTCTTCGACGCCGCCATCTCCGGTGAGCTTCGCACTCCGGCTGTGCTCGACGCACAGGTCCGCCGGATGCTAGCCGACGAACGGTCGCGCGCGCTCGTCGACAACTTCGCCGCACAGTGGCTGTATCTGCGCGATGTCGGTGAGAAGGAGCCGGACCCCGGCTTCTTCCCGGGGTTCGACGAAAACCTGAGGCAGGCGTTTCAGCGCGAGACCGAGCTTTTCATCGATAGCGTGCTCCGCGAAGACCGACGCGTCAGCGAGCTGCTCACAGCCGACTACACGTTCATGAACGAGCGTCTGGCCCGTCACTACGGCGTCCCCCATGTCCACGGCAGTCACTTCCGCCGGGTGTCGCTGGCGGACAGCGAGCGGCGGGGTCTGCTCGGGCAGGGCGGTATTCTCACGCTCACCTCGTATGCCACACGCACGTCGCCCGTGCTTCGCGGCAAGTGGATTCTGGACAACCTGTTGGCGTCACCGCCGCCCGCGCCTCCGCCGGACGTGCCGGCGCTCGAGGAGACGACCGACGATGGAGCTGCGCTCTCGATGCGGGCCGCGATGGAGCGGCACCGAGCGAACCCCGCGTGCGCGAGTTGCCACGCGCAGATGGATCCGCTTGGCTTCGCCCTTGAGAATTTCGACGCCGTCGGTCGCTGGCGAACGCGCGGGGAGTCGAACGAACCGATCAACGCGACCGGGGTGTTGCCAGACGGCACTACGTTCGAGGGCCCCGGCGAGATGCGTCAGGCGCTGCTCCGGGACCCGGAGCGGTTCGTCGCGACGGTGACCGAGAAGCTCATGACGTACGCGCTCGGCCGCAACCTCGAGTCCTACGACATGCCAGCTGTGCGTGCTATCGTGCGGGACGCGGCAAACGAGGACTATCGGTTCTCGTCGATTGTCATCGGTATCATCGAGAGCACTCCGTTTCAGATGAGGACGTCGCAATCATGATCATGACGAAGAAGGCGCTCCCCCGGCGGACGTTCCTGCGCGGGATCGGCGCGACGATGGCGCTCCCGCTGCTCGATGCGATGGTGCCCGCCGCATCCGCGCTCGCACAGACCGCCGCGGGTCCGGCCCGCCGCCTCGGGTTCGTCTACATTCCGAATGGCGTCATCCAGGATCAGTGGGTGCCGGCCGCGACCGGTCGTGGCTTCGACTTCTCGCCCATCCTGAGTCCGCTGGAGCCGTTTCGGGATCAGACGCTCGTGCTGAGCGGCCTGGCGCATCGACAGGCCGACTCGTTCGGCGACGGCAACGGGGACCACCCGCGTGCGACCGCAGTCTGGTTGAGCGGCGTCCACGCGTGGGAGCGTCGTGGACGTCAGGGCCCGACCGACATCAAGCTCGGCGTCACCGCCGACCAGATCGCGGCGCGCGAGTTCGGGAAACAGACTCCGCTGCCGTCGCTCGAGCTCGCGCTCGAAACGCCGACGGCGATCGCCTGTGACACCGGCGACTGCTTCTACTCGAACACGATCTCCTGGCGCAACGAGACGACGCCGCTCGACATGGAGGCGCATCCCCGGGTGGTCTTCGAGCGGCTGTTTGGCGAAGGTGGCACGGCTGCCGACCGGCTGGCCGTGATCCAGCAGACGGGCAGCATCCTTGACTCGGTGACCGCCGAGGTAGCACGCCTCGAGCGGACGCTCGGGCCGGGCGATCGAAACAAGCTGGACGAGTACCTCGACGCGGTCCGAGACGTCGAACAGCGGATCCAGCGGTCGGAGTCCCGGGGAGCCGAGTCGTTGATCGAGCTGCCAGACAGACCCGTTGACATCCCGGAAACGTTCGACGACCACGCCAAGTTGATGTTCGACCTATTGGGGCTCGCGTTCCAGGCGGACGTCACGCGGGTGTTTACATTGATGATGGCGCGCGAGGCGAGCCCGCGGCCCTATCCGCAGATTGGCGTGCCGGACCAGCACCACACGGTCTCACACCACCGGAACGATCCGGAATACATCGCCAAGAAGGCGAAGATCGACACATATCACATCCAATTGCTCGCGTATTTCCTCGACACGCTTCGCCGGACGCCGGACGGCGACGGCAACCTGCTCGACCACTCGATGATCGTCTACGGCGGCGGCATCGGGAACGGCAACCTCCACGAGCACACCAACCTCCCGTGTCTGGTCGCGGGCGGCGGAGGGGGCCGGCTCAAGGGCGGGCGGCATCGCGCTTACGCGGAAGACACGCCGTATGCGAACCTGCTGCTGTCCGTGCTCGACAAGGCCGGTGTGCCGGCGGAGACGCTTGGCGACAGCACGGGGCCGCTCAATACGGCACCGCTCAGCGTGTAGCCGTTATGCCCCATGTCCTAAGCCGGGACACAGGGGCCCGATAGCGGTCGCTAGTCGTTGGCGCCGAGGCTACGCAGCAGCTCCGCGATCTCGGGTCGGTCGGTTCTCAAGCCCGCGGAGCCGGGCACCGTCAACACACTTTTGGCGAGGGTCAGCGGCGTCTCGTCGCGCCCGTTTGTCGCGTTGATGTCGGCCCCGTGTGATGCCAGGAACTCCACGACCGAGGCGAATCCTTTGCGCACCGCGTCGTGCATCGCCGTGTCGCCTCGCCTGTTCGCGGCATTGACGTCGACACCGAGGTCGAACACGATCCGCGCCATTTCGAGCGTCCTTCGCTCGTCCTCAACCGGATCCGGTGGCGCGATACCTGCACGGTTGCGGCGGGTTTCCAGATAGAGGCGTGGCATCCCCACGGTCGCCTGTAGCGCCGACTTGCCGTCGTCTGGCGTGACCAAGGGGTCGGCCCCATGCTCGGCCAGCGCGCCCAACATCTCCAGCTCGCCGAATTGGGCCGCGAGCCAGAACGCGTTAACTCCGATCATTTGATGGCGCAGGCTGTAGTCGGCGCTGATGCGGCGTCCCGGCGTGC
>CAZYFH010000083.1:0-3278 GCA_964646815.1 uncultured Vicinamibacteraceae bacterium
TCGAGATCGACCCGGCGAGGGACACCCGCATCGGCAGCCTCGACAAGTTCAAGCGGGCCTACGGCATCATCCCGCACCCGGACGGGTCGGTGTGGATTTCTCGGCGATTCGACGTGCCGGGGCGACTGATCCGACTGGAGCTGGGTGATAACCCGCCCGAGACCTGTCTCTCCGAGGTGTACGAGCCGCCGTACGGGAATCCCGACGTCGACGAGATGCGGTGGGGCTACGGCCCGCGAGGCATCGACGTCGACCGCAACGGCTTGATCTGGACAGCGCTCGGCGGAAGTGGTCACCTCGCGAGCTTTGACCGCGACAAGTGCGCCGTGCGGAACGGACCGACCGCGACCGGCCAGCATTGTGCCGAAGGATGGACCCTCTACCCGACCCCCGGTCCGAAGCTCAAGGGGACCGATAACACCTCGGCGAACGCGGACTACCACTACTACAACTGGGTCGACCAGTTCAATACGCTCGGTCTCGGCGCGAACGTCCCTATTGCCACCGGGACGACGTCCGATGCGCTGCTCGCGCTCGAGCCGGCGACCGGGGAATGGGTCGTCATGCGGGTGCCGTACCCGCTCGGCTTCTATAGCCGGGGGCTGGATGGCCGCATCGACGATGTGAGCGCGGGGTGGAAAGGGCGCGGCGTCTGGTCGAGCTTCAACACAGGATCGCCGTTCCACCTCGAGGGAGGCAAGGGGGCCACGAGCGAGATCGTGCGTTTCCAGATGCGACCCAATCCGCTCGCCAACTAGTGGCACCCGTGACTGGTAGGCGTTGCCTCGCCGCCACGCTCGGTGGCCTCGCGCTGGTCGCCGCCAGCTCAAATGCTCCGGCACAGGAGCTGGTGGCGTCGTCAAGTTCCGCTGTCTTCTACGAGGGGGCACGGCTCATCCCCGGCGACACCTCCCCCGTAATCGAGGCGTCGGCCTTGCTCGTCGACGGCGGCGTCATCACCGCTGTCGGGCGGCAGGGTGAACTGGCGGCGGCCGAGGGAGCTACCCACGTCGACCTTTCCGGCAAGACCGTCATTCCCGCGCTCGTCAACCTACATGGCCATGTAGGATTCCAGCAGGATCTGACCTACGACGCGACAAACTACACTCGCGCCACTGTGGTCGACCACCTGGAGAGGTACGCCTACTACGGCGTCGGCGTCATCGTGTCGCTCGGCACAGACGCGGGAGATCTCTGGGCCGACATCCGACGCGATCAGGCTGCGGGCATTCTCGGAGGCGCCCGTCTCTTCACCGCCGGTCGCGGTCTGGCGGCACCGAACGCCGGGCCCGGCGCGGCGGCATTACGTCCATCGGCGCTCGGCGTCACGAACGCGGACGAGGGGCGCCAGCACGTCCGCAACCTCTCGGCGGCCGACGTCTCGTTCATCAAAATCTGGGTGGACGATCGCGGCGGCTCGGTCGAGAAGCTCGACCCGGCGTACTATCGCGCCATCATCGAGGAGGCTCACCGGAACGGGCTCGAGGTCATCGCGCACGTCTTCTACCACGCCGACGCCGAGGACCTGGTCGAGGCTGGCGTCGACGGCTTCGCCCACCTAGTGCGCGATCAAGAAATGAGCGACGCGCTCGTGGCTGCGATGGTCGAGCGCAACGTCTTCGTGATGCCGAACCTCGGCATCTCCGAGCGCGGGCGTCACGCGGAGCCACCCGGCTGGTTGGTGGACCCGTTGCTCGGTGAGACGGTGTCGCCGGCGGTGCTGGAGCGCGCCGCGGACGCCTTCGCCCGCCGCACACCGGAGTCGGTGAGCCGCGCGGCGATGTCTTACGCGGCCATGCAGCGCAGCCTCGCGAAGCTCTCGGCCGCTAGCGCGCCGCTCGTGCTGGGCTCTGACTCGGGCGTGCAGGATCACTTCTACGGGTTCTCTGCGCACCGCGAGCTCGAGCTGATGGTGGCGGCGGGGCTGACACCGCTTAAGGCGATCGTCACGGCGACGAGCCGCTCGGCCAACCGGCTGGGCCTCAGCTATTCGGGGCGCCTGCGGGTGGGCGCCCGCGCCGATTTCATCGTCCTCGACGCGAACCCGCTCGACGACATCACGAACACGCGGCGGATCGCGGAGGTCGTCCTCGGTGGCGTCGCGGTGGATCGCGAGGCGCTCCGGACCGGCTGGACCGCCGACCCGCACTGACGACCGCGTCCGGAAGGAGGCTCGACATGGCGAAGTTGATTGCTCCCTGCGCGATGCTCGCGGGTTTGCTCGCCCTCGTGCTCGCCCCGCCGCTCGCACTCACCACCGCCGGCCAGACTGGCGAGTGGCGCGCGTACGCCGCCGACAAGGCGGGCAGCAAGTACTCGCCGCTCAACCAGATCGACGCAAGCAACGTCGGCAACCTGCAGATCGCCTGGCGGCAGTCGACGATTCCGTTCGACACACGGCACGGCAACACAATGCGCGCCCCAGGCGCATCCCAGAACACGCCGGTCATGGCAGGCGGACTGCTCTACATCATCACGGGCCTCGGCATGGTAGCCGCGCTCGACGCCACTACCGGCGTAGTGGCGTGGTACGACATGCCACCCGGGCGCGACCCGGTGACGGAACGCGGCTTCGCCACACGCGGCGTGGCGTACTGGTCCGACAGGGACGACGCGCGCGTCCTCGCCGTCATCGGCTCCAGGCTTGTCGCCTTGAACGCAAAGACGGGGGAGCGCTACCCCGAGTTCGGTGACGGCGGCGCGGTCGACCTGATTCAGGGCTACGACGACCGAGAGGTGACGTCGTTCACCTGGCGGTCGGCCCCGCTCGTGGTCAACGACGTCATCGTGATCGGCTCGGCAATCGGCGACATCGTGAGCCACACGATGCCGGCGCTCAAGGAGATGCCGCCAGGCGACGTGCGCGGCTTCGACGTACGCACCGGCGAGCAGCTCTGGATCTTCCACACTATCGCTCGCGAGGGCGAGCCGGGGAACGAGACGTGGCTCACCGCTCCCGGCGAGGATCGCCGGTCGTGGGAGTACTCAGGCAACACGAACATGTGGGCCTCACCGAGCGCCGACGAGGAACTCGGCTATGTCTACTTGCCGCTGTCGACCCCGACGAGCGACTACTACGGCGGGCACCGACCGGGCGACAACCTGTTCGCCGAGAGCCTCGTCTGCCTCGACGCGCGGACCGGCGAGCGCATCTGGCACTTCCAGGCAGTCCACCACGGCCTGTGGGACTATGACTTCCCGGCAGCGCCGACACTGGCCGACATCACCGTGAACGGACGGGACATCAAGGCGGTGGCCATCACCAGCAAGCAGGCCAA
>CAZYFH010000084.1:0-3274 GCA_964646815.1 uncultured Vicinamibacteraceae bacterium
CAAGGTAATGAATCTTGACCGCGTCGACCGTGCCTGATCTCAGCGAGGTGCCCATCACGGTCGTCCCATGCATCTAGTACAATTGCCCGAACACTGTCACGCGGAAGGAGCAGGCGAGATGAGCCGCTGGACTGCGCTGCGAACTGTCGCCGCCGTCGTGATGCTTGCGCTGATGGCGCTGCCCGCAGCGGCGCAATCCGGTCTCTCGGCTCGCACCCCGTGGGGCGATCCCGATCTGCAGGGCGTCTGGTCGTACGCCACGCTGACGCCGTTGGAACGGTCTCGCGAGCTGGAGGGCCGGGCACTCTACACCCCGGAAGAAGCGGCGGCGTATACCAAGCTCCGCAAAAGTGACCGCCCGGATCGTCCAGGTGTCGACCCAGGCGGCTACAACGCGCTGTGGTGGGACGGGGGCTGGGTCCTGCCGGACCAGCGCACCTCCCAGATCATCGACCCGCCAACGGGTCGACTCCCGCTGAACAAGGTGGGGAGAGCCCGGCTGGACGCGCGCCGTGAGCATCGGCGGAGGCATCCAGCCGACTCGTGGCTGGACCGCACCAACTGGGATCGCTGCCTGACGTATCATGGCGTCCCGCCGGTCGGCACCAACTACAACAACACGTATCACATCGTTCAGACGCCCGACGTGGTGGCCATTCACGTCGAGAACATCCACGACGTTCGGATCATCCCGATCGGGGATCGACCGCGGCTCGACGATGCGATCCGACAGTGGAACGGCAACTCTCGAGCCCACTGGGAGGGTGACACGCTCGTGGTCGAGACGCGGAACTATAGCGACAACACCGAGCTGAGGTTTTTGGCGACACCGAACACGCGGGCCGTCGAACGCTTCACCCGCGTCGGCCCAGACACGATCGACTACCAGTTCACAATCGAGGACGACCGGATCTACACGCAACCCTGGACTGTCGATCGCCCGATGGCCCGACTCGATGACTACGTTATCTACGAGTACGCCTGCCACGAGGGCAACTACGCGATGACGAATATCCTCGCCGGAGAGCGTGAACGCGAGCGGCGCGACGCCGCAGATGGAACGAGCGAATCGAAGTAATCACCGGTACCGACAAGCCCGTCGGATCTGGGCACCTCCAGCTCGAGGGATCCGAGGCGATCGGCTTGGCAGGCACCCCCCTCTGCGTCGCACGCGCCGGCCAGGTTCGGTCGGCCGCGCCGGGGACACGCCCTCTTCTCGCGGCTCATGGGCTTCACTTGCGAGTAGACGTGCAGTTCCAGAGCTACAAGGGCAAGTGCCTGATGAACGTCATGACCTCGCGCATCCAGACACGGCCCGAGTCCGATGGCCTGCGCAACGCATAGGCCGCGGCGCTCACACGACTCAAATCGCTCTGCGAGTGCTGACGCACCCCGAGGTGTATCGGTTGGCCGGGCCGGATGCGTCGTGGACGGTGGCACGGATCGGTCGCTGAAGGTATGGCTCGGACGAAACGGCGCCGTTTCGCGCAGCTCAAGAAGATGGGCAACGTCGTTGACGGGCGACGCTGCGCACCAGACTGGTTCAACGAGTCCTTTGGCTTGGAGGAAACGGCTATTCTCGAGTTGGGATGCGGCCGCGGGGAGTACACGCTGGCGCTGGCTCGGAGTCGGCCCGACAGCGGAGTGGTTGGTGTGGATCGAAACGGCGCCCGCCTGTGGATGGGCGCGAGCCGCGCGCTTGACGAGGGCCTCACCAATGCGCTCTTTCTCCGCTCGCCGATCGAGCATCTGGAAGACCACATCCCGCCCGGCAGGGTAGGCGAGATCTGGCTCCCGTTTCCGGACCCCTTGCCCAAGAATCGGCAGGCCCGGCATCGGCTGCCGTCGCCGCAGTTTCTGGAACGCTACCGTCGACTGTTGCGCCCCGGTGGGGCCGTCCATCTGAAGTCCGATGACGTGGACCTGGTTGACTTTGCTGAGCGTGCCGTCTGCGCCGCGGGAGGCCGTGTTCTCGAGCGTTCTGCCAGTGGCGCGAGCGACCGCGACACGGTGCCTGCCGTCCAGACGACATATGAGAAGCGGTATCGGCGCGAGGGTCGGACGATCTACGAGCGAATATTCTGTCTCGACTGACAGCCGCGAGTTCGCGCGACGGTCCAAGCCTCGGCACCCTCCGTACATAAGTCCAGTAACATGCGTGTCCAGAACGGAGAAGGGAGGCGGCAGGCCGCAACCGTGAGGCCTCGTCGGGGCTCGCACCTGCCGGAATCGACCATGACACAGCAATTGAACGGGACGCACCGGGCGGCCACACGATGCGTCGCGGCCATTGGACTCGCCGCGCTGCTACTGGTGACCGTACCGGCCGGCGTGCGCACACAAGCGCCGGCAACGCTGGATATTTACTGGATCGACGTGGAGGGTGGCGCCGCAACCCTGGTGGTGACGCCCGAGCGCCAGTCGGTGCTGATGGACACCGGGTGGTCCAGGCCTGACGCGCGGGATGCCCTGCGTATCCAGGCGGCGATGCGCGATGCGGGAATCACCGAGATCGACTACCTGCTCTTCTCGCATTTCCATGGCGATCACGTAGGGGGGCTGGCGGCGTTGATCGAACGTGTCCCCGTCGGCCAGATCATCGACCATGGCGACAGCGTCGAGCAGGGCAGCGAGCGGGGTGACGCGCTCTGGAGCGACTACATCGGGCTCGCCGTCGACCGCAGGCGGTCGGTCGCGCCGGGCGACAAGCTGCCGCTACAGCGCATCGAGCTCACGTTCGTCGCCTCGCACCGCGCGCTCGTCGATTCGCTGGAGCCACGGCCGCCCAACGGTCTCTGCGCTGATGCGGAGGCACCGACGGCCGACCAGGGGGAGAACGGTCATAGCCTCGGATACCTGCTCTCGCTTGGCGCCTTTCAGTTTCTGAACCTTGGCGATCTGACGCCGGACCGGGAGCACGCCCTGGCCTGCCCCGAAAACCGACTGGGTGTGGTCGACCTCTATCAAGTGCCCCATCATGGTGGCTACGGGGCGATCCGTCCCGAGCTGACGGCCGCGCTCGACCCGACAGTGGTCGTCATCAACAATGGTCCGCGGAAAGGCGGCACACCTGACTCCCTTGTTGTCGCGCAGAGTACCGCCGGCATCGAGGACGTCTGGCAGTCCCACCGCGCGCTCGCCGATGATGCCGCCTACAACACAGACGAGCCGCTCATCGCCAACCTGACCGAAGAGGACGACTGCGCCGGGCATTGGATCAAGGCGACCGTTCAATCCGACGGCCGGAGCTGGACGATGACGAACGGCCGGACTG
>CAZYFH010000085.1:0-3262 GCA_964646815.1 uncultured Vicinamibacteraceae bacterium
GTGGCAGCGCTGGCAGCCTTTTAGGTTGTTGATCCACTCGCTTTGCGCCTCGAGGTCCGGGTTGATGCCGTTGCCCTCTGGGCCGGTGCCCGGGAACTCGTGCGTGCCGGGCAGATCGATCAGCGCCAGCCAGTAATTGGATGGGTAGACCTTGGCGGCCTCCTGCGGGGTCGCGGCGACGACGGCGGTCAGGTCGAGCTCCGGGCCCGGCGATGCCGTGACCGGTGTCGAGTCGATGAGCCCGTAGCCGCGGACCCAGACGTCGTAGCTCGCGCTAGGCAGCTCGGGAAGTAGATACTGCCCGTCGTCGTTCGTCACGACGATCTTGCGGAACACCGTCTCCAGGTCGTCGGTCTCGGCGATTACCCACACGCCTGCCTCCGGGCCGCTGGTGCTGGTAACCGTCCCACTGATGACGCCGGTATTCTCGGCGGCCGATAGCGCGGAGCCGAGCGGCGCGAGCCACAGGACGCACGCCACGCCCGACGCCACGAGACCGAAAGACCGCCATGTTCTTGTCGTCATATCTTTAGCGCCCCACTGTTTCCCCGCCCAGCTCACGTAGCAGCGCGACCGTCTGCGGCCACGCCTTCTCGGTGTTCGCCACGAAGACACCCTCCGCGATCATCAGCGGCGTCCAGCCGAGCGCGTTTCTCGCGTTGAGGTCAGCGCCCTGTTCGATCAAGTAGTCCACGATCAGGTTCGACCCCATCATCGCGGCACCGTGGAGCGCAGTGCTGCCACCCCACCGCATGTCGCCGCGATCTTCCTGTGCATCGAACTCGAGCAGGTTGTGCGGATGGCGCAGCAACAGCGCCACGCCATCACCCTCGACCCGCGTGTCGCCGAAGTCGGTGACCGCGTGCAAATCGTTCCCGAGCTCCATGGCCAGTTGCACCGCGTCGAGCCGGCTGGATTCGGGCGTGCCGTTCAGCGGACCCGGGCTTTCACCGTCCCAGAACCCCAGACCGGCGGCCGCCATCAGCGGTGTCACTCCCTGTTCCGTCGGCGTCAGGGGGTCGGCGTCATTCACGACGAGCAGCTCCATGAGCTCGACGTCGGCATGCTTCGCCGCGAGATAGAAGGGCGTCGCGCCGATGAAGCTGATGAAGTTGCGACCGACAGAGATGTTCGGTGGCGGCTTGACGATGCCCAGGTCCACCTCGAATGGGATTTCTTCCCAGTCGATGCGAGCGTTGGGGTCGGCGCCCCTAGCGAGCAGGCGCTCCGCGAGCGCCAGGCTGTCGAGTTCGCCGGTCTGGATCGGCGGACGCCCCGATCCGGGACGACGGATCCACGCGAGCGCGTGTAATGCGGACCCGCGCGCGTCGGGGGCGTTGGGGTCCGCACCAGCCGCGAGCAAGGCGGCTGCCAGCTCATAGTGCGCGTTGATCACGGCAAGCGTGAGCGGTGCGGTGTGCCCACTCGCCGCCGGTGTATAGGAGCCCGTGCCTCGCGAGGTGTTGTTGATGCCGGCGTTCACGTCGGCGCCAGCGGCTAGCAGCGCGCGCGCCGCGTTCAGCCCGCCGTCGCGTATGGCGAACAGCAGCGGCGTCATGCCGCGGCTCGAGCGCGCCTCGACGTCCGCACCTGCCGTGACCAGCGCCGTCACCGCGTCGGCATAGCCTTCGGCGGCGGCCCACATCAGGGCGGTCTGCCCCCGCCAGCTCTCGGTCGCGTCGACCTCCGCCCCGCTGGAAAGGAGTTGTGAGAGCACGTCGGTGCGGCCGGTCCGAGCCGCGACCATCAGCACTGTTTCGCCTGCCTCGGTGGCGGTGTTCGGTTCGGCGCCGGCCAACAGCAGCGACCGCACGATGGCGGGGTTGCCGTTCTCTGCCGCGAGCGCGAGCGGCGTGACACCGTATCGGTTGACGACCGTGACATCGGCGCGCGCTGCGATCAGCAGGTCCACGGTTTCCAGCGAGTCGGCGCGCACCGCCCAGTGGAGCGGCGCCGTGCCATCCGGCCCCGCGGCGCTGGCGTCCGAACCCTGCTCGAGCAGCGCTGCGACCGTCGCCTGGTCGCCGGCCTTCGCGGCCTCGGTCAGGGGGTCGTTGCCGGCCCCATCAGCCGCTGGCGGCAAGACAAGCGCAACGGCGCAGACGCCGGCGACGGTGAGGGCAGAGACCGATCGACCTTCTTGTGTTTGGGGCATGGATCACGCTTCTTTTCAGAGGGATACCTGGTGATGCTACCTCGTCGGGTCAGCGTTGACAACACCCGGGGAGCGGCGCAGAAAGGTATGCTAAAGGGGTAGAATCGGCCGTGGGTAGACGGGTCGCGCGTCGGTCTGCGCGCACTCGCGCGCGGCTGTGCAGTGTGGATCACGGTATGCGAATACGAAGCACTATTCTCGCGTGGCTCGCTGGGAGCGCGGCGGTCGTCACCCTGACGCCCGCATCGTATCAAGCGGCCCCCGCCCCGGCGGCGGTGCTCGCGGCATCCGTCGACGTCGCGCTCAACCAGTATTGCGTGACGTGTCACAGCGAGGCGATCGTCTCCGGACGGGGCACCGCGCCATCGACCCTGGTGTCCCAGCTACGTGCCACGGGTCTCGCGCTCGACACGCTCGACAGTAGCCAGGTCGGCGAGGATCCCGAGGCGTGGGAACGGGTGGTGCGCAAGTTGCGGTCGCGCGCCATGCCGCCCGTTGGGCGACCGCGGCCGGACGAGGCAACATACGAGGACGTCGCGGGATGGATCGAGTCCGAGCTCGACAGCGTGGCCGCCGCCGCGCCGAACCCCGGCCGCCGACCTGCGCTACATCGGCTGACCCGAACGGAGTATCGGAACGCGGTCCGCGACTTGCTCGCGCTGGAGGATCTGCCGAAGGAGTTCGACGTGTCGATGCTCCTGCCGGCGGACAACGCGACCAGCGGATTCGACAACCTTGCCGACTTGCTGTTCGTCTCGCCGGCGACGCTCGAGCGGTACTTGGCGGCGGCGCGGAAGATCAGTCGCCTCGCAGTCGGCGACACCTCGGCGCCACCCGTGGTTGATCGCTATCAGCTCGATCGGGATCTGGTGCAGGACCGCCACCTGGACGGTTTGCCTCTCGGCACACGTGGTGGCACGGTCATTCGTAGTCACCTGCCTGCCGACGGCGAGTACATCGTGACGGTCGAGTTCGCCCAGGCTGCACGCACCGAACACGAGGTCGAGGTGAGCATCGACGGCGCGCGGGTCGGGCTCTTCACGATCGGCGGTCGGCCGCTCGTGCGCGGCGCGAGCGGTGTGTTCGCGTTCGAGGCGGAGCCGCCCG
>CAZYFH010000086.1:0-2960 GCA_964646815.1 uncultured Vicinamibacteraceae bacterium
TGCGCTCGCTTCGATGGGACCCGAGGTGCGCCGCGATCTTGATGCGCTGCGCCTCCCCTCCTGACAGCGTCGTCGCTGGCTGGCCGAGTCGTAGATAGCCGAGCCCGACCTCGTCGAGCACATGGAGCCGGCGGAGGACCTTGGGGGACGCGCTAAAGAAATGCAGCGCCTCACGCACCGTCATGTGCAGCACGTCGTCGACGTTGCGTCCGCGATAGGTCACCTCGAGCACCTGCGGCTTGAATCGCTTGGCATCGCAGTGCTCGCAAGGCACGAAGATGTCCGCCAAGAACTGCATCTCCACACGGACCACGCCCTCGCCTTCGCACGCCTCGCAGCGGCCCCCAGGAACGTTGAAGGAGAAATGGCTGGCCGTCAGTCCGCGCGCCCGGGCCTCGCGAGTCTTCGCGAACAGCTCGCGGATCGGATCGAACGCCTTGAGATACGTCACTGGGTTCGAGCGAGGAGTGCGTCCGATGGGCGCCTGGTCGACCAGTACGACGTCGTTGAGGAACTCGACGCCTTCCAGCCCCGCATGCGCGCCGACCCGTTTGTCCCAGACACCTTTCGCGCGCTTAATCGCCGCGTAGAGCACATCGTGCACAAGCGTCGACTTGCCCGACCCGCTCACGCCGGTGACGCAGGTCAGCATGTTAAGAGGGATTGCGACATCGAGGTCACACAGGTTGTGTTCGGCGGCGCCCCGGAGCCGCACCACCTGCGTGTTTGGCACCCGCTTGCGGCGGGTGATTGGGACGGGAATAGCCAACTCGCCGCGCAAGTACTTCGCCGTCAGCGACGTCGGCTCCTGCGCCAGGTCCTCGCCGCGGCCGGCGTAGACGACGTTGCCGCCGCGCGTCCCGGCTCCCAACCCGAGGTCGACGACGTAGTCACCTGCGCGGATTATGTCTGCATCGTGCTCGACCACCAGCACGGTATTGCCCTGATCGCGAAGCTGCACCAGGATGCGCATCAGCCGCTCATTGTCGCGGGGATGCAGTCCGACGGACGGCTCGTCCAGCACGTACAGCGTGCCGACCAGCGCCGACCCGAGCGATGTGGCCAGGTTGATCCGCTGCGCTTCGCCGCCCGAGAGCGTCGACGAGAGGCGGTCCAGTGTCAGGTAGTCGAGCCCGACGTCGCCGAGAAACGACAGCCGTTTCTGGATCTCGCGCGTGATGCGCGCGACGATCGCGGCCTCCTTCGCGGTCAGCGTCAGCGCGTCAAAAAAGCGCCGCGCAGCGCCGACCGTCCAGGCGCACACCTCATCAACGGTATGACCGCCGACCCGCACATCGCGCGCCTCGTGACGCAGCCGCGTGCCCTCACACTTGGGACAGGTGAGATAGCCACGATACCGGCTCAAGAACACGCGTACGTGCACCTTGTATTTCTTGCGTTCCAGCCACCGGAAGAACCCCTGGATGCCAGCGTAGTCGCCGTCACCCTCGATGACGAAGTGTTTCTCCTTCGCTGTTAGGTCGGACCACGCCACGTTCAGGCGGATGGCGCGGCCACGAGCCGCCTTCTTCAACGCGGCGAGGTACGACCGATAGTGCGGTTTACTCCAGGGCTCGATGGCATTCTGCTGAATCGACTTCGACGGGTCGGGGACGACCAGCGCCATGTCGAGCTCGATGATGTTGCCGAAGCCATGACACGTGGGACACGCGCCGAACGGGTTGTTGAAAGAAAACAATCGCGGCTGGGGGATCTCATAGTGGATACCGCAGGCACGACATTCGAACCGCTCGCTGAACTTGTGGACGGTCGGCACCGGGTCTCCGGTCGGTGTCTCGGTCCCGGGCACCTCGACGGCGAACGCTGTGCCACCGCTATCGCCATAGGCGGTTTCGACGGAATCAGTCAGCCGTGTGAGCACGTCGGCGCCGATCTTGATTCGATCGACGACGACCTGAATCGCCAACCGACCAGCGAGTCGCGCGGGATCGAGATCGTCGAACGACACAGCGCGACCATCGACGAGCAGGCGCCCAAAGCCCTTCCGGCGGAGTCCCTCGATGGCACCGGCGACCGGGTCGGCCCCGGCCGCGATGGTGGCCTCGACGTTGGCTCGCTTCCCACGTGAGGGTCGTGTCTGCTTTTTCTTCGAGCGGCCCGGTCGCCGTCCGGCCGCCGCTGGCGAGCGCCCTCCCCGGTCGCCGATCTCGTCGACCTCGGACCGGTCGTCACGAGTTGATGCCGCTGGGACGGCAACAATCGGTATGTCGAAGCCGACCATCAGCCGCGTACCTTCCGGCAGCGCCGCCAGTTCGCGCGCGGCGACCTCGGCCGTCTCGCGCACGACCTCCTGTCCGCACCCACGGCAGATCGTCCGACCGACACGAGCGAACAGCAACCGGAGATAGTCGTGGAGCTCGGTGGTGGTACCGACCGTGGACCTGGGATTGCGGATGCTGTTTTTCTGGCGGATCGCGATAGCGGGACAGATCCCGTCGATACGATCGACATCCGGCTTCTCCATCCGCTCGAGGAACTGCCGGGCATAGGCGGAAAGCGACTCGACATAGCGCCGCTGGCCCTCCGCATACACCGTGTCGAAGGCGAGCGACGATTTCCCCGACCCGCTCACACCGGTCACGACGATGAGCTGCCGCTGGGGCAGCGTGAGATCGATGTTCTTCAGGTTGTGCGTCCGGGCGCCACGGATGACGATCTCGCTGTTATGGCCCCCGGGGGCAGGGTTCCGCATCGTGTCTGATAGCCGTCCGTTAGAACACGAACCACTCGTAGGACGCGTATTCCGCCCTTACCGTAACAGAGGATTGTACGGTCGCAGAAGTCCCGCGTGCAAACCCGCGCGTTGCGATCAAACCGCGCATCCGGCGCATCAGCGCTATGCTAGGATGCGGTGCTGCGTGGTCATCGATGGCACTGCGCACGTGCCGGCGTAGCTCAGTTGGTAGAGCAGCTGATTCGTAATCAGCAGGTCAGCGGTT
>CAZYFH010000087.1:0-2888 GCA_964646815.1 uncultured Vicinamibacteraceae bacterium
TGCATACATCCAAGAATTAAGATTTAACAAATATTGTATGAGATTACAAAGTATGATAGCAAATAACTTTGATGAAGAATTTAAATTATGGATTCACAGCAAGGGTTATAACATTGATAACTCAATGTTTGAATTAAAACTTAATCCACCACAAAATTTTGCACAATATAGACAAACTGAAATGGATCAAGCACGAGTACAAACGTTTACACAACTTGCTGATCTACCTTATATGTCAAAAAGATTTGTGTTAAGCAGATATCTAGGTTTAAGCGAAGAAGAAATGGCAAAAAATGCTGACCTTTGGTCAGAAGAAAACAATGTACCTAAGAAAAAACAAACTAAAGCAACACAATTACGAGCAGGTGGAGTAACTCAAGCAGGAATAACAGGTGATTTAGATCAATTTGAAGAACCAACTGCAGAACCAGAAGCACCAGCACCGGGTGCCGCGACACCAGGAGCACCAGGCACAACGCCGGGCGGCGGAGGAACAGTACCTGGCGGTGGCGGCGGAACACCAGCATAAGGTTAAATACTGATATGAAATTGCTAGAATTCTTTACATATACAGCAGATGGGTTTGAACAGGACAAAACATACAATCCTGAGAACGATATTTCTGTATTAGATAAAGATGATACTAGAAAAACACGCCTTACACTCAAAGATATCAATTCAATGAGACTAGCATCTGAAGAACACGATGTACAACAAAAAGAAGAAGCAAAATTTGTCCAAAAAATGTATGCTTCACCAGCCGGAACAGACGATCTAACAATATAATTTAGAATAATTAACATACGTTATGAGTGATATAGCATTTGTACTTGGGAATGGTGAATCCCGAAAAGGGATAGAAATTAATGCTCTTAAAAAACACGGCACAGTTTTTGCCTGTAATGCTGTTTATCGTACAGACAATCCACACTATTTGATTGCAGTAGATCCTAAAATGGTGCTGGAAATTGCAGAATCTGATTATATGCTACACAATCAAGTATGGACAAACTTTAATGCTCAATATAACAAGGTACAAAAAATATTAGACCATGCTAAATGGTTTCAACCTAGTTTAGGTTGGAGTTCTGGACCAACAGCACTAAGAATGGCTTGTGAACGTAAACATCCTGAAATTTATATACTAGGTTTTGACTATCAAGGACACAAAGATACAAAACTTCCTAATAGAAAGATGTTTAATAACCTTTATAAAAACACTCGTAACTACAAAAAAAGTAGAGAGGAGGGTACTTTTTATGGCAACTGGATGAACCAAACGAAAAGGTGCCTACAATATATTAAAAACACAAAATTCGTCCGAGTGATACCTAAAGGCTGGTTTAAACCCAAGGACATCGAGTGGAACAAAAACATAGAACACCTAGCGACGGAAGATTTTTGCACTAAATTCAACCTTCCTAATAAAACTTAATCAAAAGACCCATTTTTGTCGAATATAGGTACCATTTTTATCTTTTTTAGTAAATATAAACACTTATAAGAGAACAACCTTGCAAACAGGAGCACGTGCAATATGACACAATCAACAAATAAATTTGAACAATTGCTTGAGCTTTTAATCAATGAAGAAAATGAAAAAGCTGAACAAATGTTCCATGAAATAGTAGTAGAAAAGTCAAGAGACATCTACGAAAATCTAGTAGATTCAGAAGTAACTGCAACAGCAGAAGCTAAAGATGAAACTAAAGAAGAAGACAAAAAAGAAGAAGACAAAAAAGACGAAGTAACAGAGAAAAAAGACGACGAAGCTAAAGAAGACACTAAAGAGGACGCTAAAGACGAAGATCAAAAAGATGAAGGATTAGTTCTTCAAAAACCTACAGCAATCCAACCTCAATTAAAAGTACCAGCTCAAAAATCAGATGAAGAATCAATTGAAGAAATCGGTGGCGACGCTACTGATCAATTAGTTAAAGATATCGCATCAGATCAAGAAGGCGAAGTTGACGCGGCCGCTGACGAATTAGGTCAGGACATGGACGCAGATGGTGAAGAAAACGGTGAGGAAGGCGATACTGAGGAAAGAGTAGCCGATTTAGAAGATGCTTTAGAAGAATTAAAAGCAGAATTTGAAAAAATGATGGCTGGCGGAAACGGTGACGAAGAAGCAGAAGAACAGGCTTTAGAACCAGTTATTCCGGCACAAGAGACACAACCAGAAATGTCTAGATTCGAAGGCAAAGATGCAAAAGAAGATGCAAAAGCAGAAAAAAAAGAAACTGTAAAAGAATACAAGATCAAGAAATCTGCTGATAATGCCGACCATGCTGACAAATCTGCGAAATCTCCAGTAGCAACTAAAGGCGGTGCTAAATCAGGTGCTAATCCAATTAAAACTGGATCAGGCGCAGAAGACAAAGGTAGAGCGGCACCAACTGCACAAAAAATGGGTAGTTTCGAAAACAGTCCAGGTAAAGACAAAGGCACTTCATTTAAAAAAGAAGTAAAAGCTGATACTAAGGACGGTTCAGAAAAGTCTGCAAAATCACCAATATCTGGCAAATAAGTCAATATTGAGATTTAGGAGAATATAATGTCTGCAGTCTATCTAAGAGAGCACTTAACATACGATCAAGCCAGAATACAGGTCTTGCACGAAGGAAAAGAAGGCAAGGATTTGTTTATGAAAGGTATCTGTATTCAAGGCGGAATTAAAAATGCTAATGAAAGAGTTTATCCTGTGCAAGAAATTGCAAAGGCAACTAAAACTCTTAATGATCAGATAAGTTCTGGTTATTCAGTTCTCGGAGAAGTAGATCATCCAGACGATTTAAAGATTAATTTGGACCGTGTGTCACATATGATTACAGAAATGTGGATGGATGGACCAAATGGATATGGTAAAATGAAAATTTTACCGACAC
>CAZYFH010000088.1:0-2134 GCA_964646815.1 uncultured Vicinamibacteraceae bacterium
CCACGACCGCGTTGCGCGGCTGATCAAGTACAGAGGCCCATGGACGGACAAGGAGTTCAGCAGCTACCACCCGGAAGGACGTCGCATCCTGGAGGCGTTTTCGTCGGGTGTCAATGCCTACATTGCCCACGCGGAGGGGGCGGGGGAGCTGCCGGTCGAGTTCGAGCTGACCGGTCTGCGGCCCGAGCCCTGGTCGGCTGAGACGCCGCTGCTCCGGGTTGCGACCGCCATGCCCACGGGTGACATCCGTCGCGAGCTGCGGTTGGCCCGGAGGGTGGTCGAGGTCGGGGCGGAGGAGGCGAACCGTGAAGCACAGCCCACACCGTACCGCGACCTGGTCATCCCCGACGGTGTGGACTACTCGATCATCAGCGACGAGGTTGCGTCCGGGCTCGAGGGCTTCCGGGGCACCATCGTCCGGCCGGACCTCGTGGCGCCGTACGACGCGTGGCTGAACGCCGAGCTGTCGGCGAACCTGGGCGCGCAGGAGACCTCGCCCGGCAGCAACAACTGGGCGATCAGCGGTGCGCTGACGGCGAGCGGTGACGTGATCGTCGCGAACGATCCGCACCGCGGCGTCACGAATCCGTCGCTGCGCTACGTGGTGCATCTCGACGCGCCGGGCTGGACGGCGATCGGCTCGACCGAGCCGGTCCTGCCGGGCGTTGCGATCGGCCACAACGGACGCATCGCTTGGGGCCTGACGATCGTCGGCACCGACCAGTCCGACGTCTACGTCGAGGAGGTGAATCCAGACAATCCCAACGAGGTGCGCTTCGGCGACGCCTGGGAACCGCTCCGCATCGAGCAGGACACAATAGCCGTGCGCGGTGGAGAGCCCGAGGTCATCGAGCTCAAGTTCTCGCGCCACGGGCCCATCTTCTACGAGGATGCGGAGCACCACCGCGCCTACGCGATGCGCTCGACGATGCACGAGCCCGGGAGCACCGGCTATCTGAGCGGGCTGCGGCTGAACGTGGCGTCGAACTGCGAGGAGTTCCTCGACGAGCTCGCCTACTGGTTCGCTCCGACCGAGAACATGATCTGCGGCGACGCCGACGGAAACATCGCCTGGCAGGCCTCCGCGCTGTCACCGAGCCGGGACGGCTGGCACGGCAGGCTGCCCGTGCCGGGCACGGGCGAGTACGAGTGGCAGGGTTTCAGAGACGACCTGCCGCGTGAGCTGAATCCGGAGCGTGGATGGGTCGCGACCGCGAACCACGACATCCATCCGCCGGACTACGACCCACCCCTGTTCTTCAAGCGCCAGGGGCCGTTCCCGCGCTTCGAGCGCGTCGCGGAGGTTCTCTCCAAGGGTGCCGCTTTGACCGTGCAGAATTCCAGGGACCTGCAGCACGACGCGTACTCCGCCTCCGCGGCGGCGGCACTCGAGCAGTTCCGCGGATGGGTCGCCAGCGACCCCGAGGTCGAGCGGTATCGCCAGGAGCTCGCCGACTGGGACGGCGTCAGCCGGCGAGAGGACCGCGCGGCGGCGATCTACCGCCACGTCCGGCGGGTCATGTCCGGCGGTGGCCGTGGAGGGCAGGGCGGGCGCGGAGAGGCCGATCCGGAGAAGGCGCTTGCCACCGCGCTCGACAGGCTCCGGCAGGAGCAGGGTGACGACTCGGACCAGTGGCGCTGGGGCCGCACCAACCGGAGCGAGTTTCCCCACTCGCTGGTGTCCGCCTACGACCTGCCGGCAGCCGAGCGGTCGGGGGGCGGCGGCACGGTCGCGGCAATTGGAGCAACGTACCGCGAGATCATCGACTTCTCGGATCTCGACGGGTCGGTGGCGACGAACGCGCCCGGACAGTCCGGCCGTCCAGGCAGCCCCTTCTACGGCAACCTGACGGAGAGCTGGGCCAATCAGGAGTACTTCCCGCTTTCGTTCAGCCGTGAGGCGGTGGAGTCGAACGCGGAGTACCGGTTGCTGCTCAGGCCGGGGAGCTGAGCGGCAGCGCGAGTCCAAGGGCGCCAGGGCGCGGGTCCGGAAGCAACTCCCGAGTGCGACTGGGTCGAGCCGCCGACACGGTGACACCCTGCTCCAGGAGTCGTGGGAGCTGCAATAACACCGCAATCTTGTCGTCAGCCCCAGAAATGTCTGCGTAGGACGCCGCGCACCCGCGTGAGCCGT
>CAZYFH010000089.1:0-1830 GCA_964646815.1 uncultured Vicinamibacteraceae bacterium
GTATGTGGTACGGTTACCTTCTGTGAAGATACTAACGGAGCTTGCTCTGATACATCAGGTGAGGTATGTGCAGTTGCTGGTGACACAGGTACTAGTGAATGTGTTGATGAAGGACCTGATTGTCCATCAGAAGCTGGCAGTGGTGATGTAAACGGTGACGGCGAGGCCAACGTACTTGATATTGTAACGATTGTGAATGTTATTCTCGGTGGCGAGTTTGCAGATGAATGTGCTGCAGCTGCAGCTGACGTGAATGGTGATGGCGAAGCCAATGTGCTTGACATCGTTCAGATCGTGAATGGTATCCTTGGTGGTCGTGTGGATGTAGGCGATGCCACATCCGGTAAGCTCATCAAAAGCAACGGCGCTTTGACTCTGGAAGCTAATGGGTACATTGGCGGTGTTCAGATGACATTGGTGCACGGCGCTGACTTCAGTATTGATCTGAATGATAACGCAATGGTTGCTGAGTATAAAACTGTTGGTAATACAACTAAACTCGTAATCGTAGCACCTGGAAGTGATGAACTTTTCACTTTCTCAGGTGACTTCGAAATTGAGGATATGATTGTAGCCAATAGCCAGGGTCGTGTCAATGTTGGCGCACCTGTTGAGTTCAGCCTGAGCACAGCGTATCCAAATCCGTTCAACCCAACAACCAGTTTGACACTGAGTGTACCTGAAGCAGGTCTAGTATCTGTTCAGGTTTACAATCTCATGGGTCAGGTGGTTGCAACGTTGGCAAGTGGATATATGGAAGCAAATCCTTCATACCAATTAACCTGGGATGCATCGAATGCAGCCAGTGGTATGTATCTTGTGAAAGCTGAAGCAGCTGGTAAGGTAACTTCTCAGAAGCTTATGCTGATGAAATAAATAACTGATTTTACTGATAACCTTCTTTGTTCTCAACCGCAGAGAAGGCGGAAAATCAGGACCGCCCCGCAGAAATGCGGGGCGGTTTTTTTATAGAGAGATTTTTTTAACCCATCAAAGGTTATAAACCTTTGATGGGTTATTATTTAGAATTGGTAGTGGCACAATGAATTATGTCCCTACACTGCTCAGAATCTGTATAATTGTTGATTGATAAAAAAATATGTTTAACTGTACAACTTGCCTACCCACGAAGCATGAGTGCAGGCAGGCAACTTTCTATTCCGATATAAATGGACGAGCAAGTATTCATTATTAATACAATTGATTTAGATAGATGTGATAATCCTACAAGGTTGTTTGCTGGTTGTCTCAACCAGGTCAAGCAAGATCCTTGACATACATTTCCACACATGTAGTATTGTAAAATAACCATCCTGGTTGTTCATGGTTTGAAATTTTTATTGTCAATCCTGAGATTATCAGTTTAATCAAATTAATGAAGAAATTTGGAGTCCATCAACCATGTTGGTGGTTAATCGAAATGTAGAGACTCAATACATTGTGTCTCTACACTGAATCAATCCTTAACTCAGGTTCTGTATAATTATTAGTAATAATAAGTATGATGTACTATGGTCCTGCCAGATTGTTAGGAAATATTTTTCTTTCAATTAAATTATTTATTTATATAAACCATCAAGCAGGGATGCATGATGTACAATAATCCTAATAGGTCGTTGGAGAATTTATTCTACCAAGTCAAGCAGGGATGCTTGACATACTATAGAAAATGGCAAGCCTTGTCATTCTGGAACCCTTCTACAATTCATTATTTATCATTCGTCACGAAGTATAGAATGACGATTGGCAAGCTCAGGAACTCAATAATTCGGGTATCGGGTATCGGGTATCGGGTATCGGGTATCGGGTATCGGGTATCGGGTATCGGGT
>CAZYFH010000089.1:1930-2049 GCA_964646815.1 uncultured Vicinamibacteraceae bacterium
ATCGGGGTAAGGAGTAAGTAAAAACAACTCTACTCTGTAACTTTGTCACTTAGGCACTTCGGGAGGCACTTATACTTACTACTCTAAAATAAGATTTACCAATTGAACTATATCCAGAA
>CAZYFH010000090.1:0-2011 GCA_964646815.1 uncultured Vicinamibacteraceae bacterium
TAAAACCCATGAAACCCTTTGCCGCTTCATCTATTCCATTAGCAACGCTTGGAGTATTTATTTTATGGATGGGTTGGTTTGGTTTTAATGGAGGTTCTCAGTTAGCATTAGGAACCCTCGATGATTCTATATCGGTATCAAAAATATTTGTTAACACGAATCTAGCAGCTTGTGGTGGTGTTATGGCGAATGCAATACTTACGAGATTATTGTATGGCAGAACTGATGTAATTCATATGTTGAATGGTGCTATTGCTGGACTTGTTGCAATTACAGCAGAACCTTTAGCTCCCTCACCTTTTGTAGCAATACTGATTGGCGGTGTCGGTGGTGTAATAGCGGTATTTGGAACTCAACTATTATACAAATTTAAAATCGATGATGTTGTTGGTGCAATCCCAGCACACTTGTTTGCTGGAATTTGGGGAACTTTAGCAGTGCCAATAACTAACAGTAAAGTTGCTTTTTCAAGTCAATTAATAGGAATAATCTCTATCAATGTTTTTGTATTTATTGTTTCATTTATAGTTTGGTTTGTTATGAAACAAACAATTGGTATCAGATTAAGTGCAAAGGCAGAAAAAATTGGAACAGACAAATCTGAAGTTGGAGTAATTGCTTACGCCATAAGAGATTAATTATCCTTATTTGATTACCATTCTCCAGTATTTTCCATAGAGGCCCAAGGCTCTTTGGGCTCTAAATGTCCTTCTTGAAGTATCTCGATTGAGATATTGTCTGGCGATCTTACAAATGCCATATGTCCATCTCTTGGTGGACGATTAATTGTTACTCCCATATCTTTTAATCTTTGACAAGTTTCATATATATTTTCAACTCTATAGGCTAAATGACCAAAGTTTCTAGATCCTGTTCCAAGATTGTCACCATCCCAATTATAAGTAAGTTCAATTTCAACAGATTCATTCTTAGGTGCAGCTAAAAATATTAATGTATATCTTCCTTTTTCATTTTCTTTACGTCTTGTTTCTTTTAAACCTAAACCTTTACAAAAAAAATCTAATGATTTTTCTATATTAGTAATTCTGATCATTGTATGTAAATATTTCATGCTTAGTATTTTTTAATATGTTGCCCTACCACCACTTAAATCAAAAACTGCTGCAGTTGTAAAAGAATTTTCTTCACTAGCTAGCCAACAGACCAGAGAAGCCAACTCATCAACTTTAGCAAAGCGATTTCTTGGTATTTTTGATAACATATAATCAATATGCTCTTTTGTCATTTGATCAAATATTCTAGTTTTAGCTGCAGCGGGAGTAACACAATTTACAGCTATATTTTTTAAAGCAAGTTCTTTACCTAAAGATTTAGTTAACCCTATAACTCCTGCTTTTGATGAACTGTAAGCACTTGCGTTAGGATTTCCTTCTTTGCCAGCTATTGATGCAATATTTACTATTCTTCCGTAGTTATTTTTTATCATAAAAGGAACTACAGCTTTACAACAATAAAAAACTGCGTTTAAATTCAAATCAATTACTTTATTCCATTCATCTAATGGGTATTCAGCAACTGTTGTATTCATTCCTGCAATACCTGCATTATTTATAAATACATCAATTTTGTTATGTTTGTTTTCAATATTATTTAAATTTTTTTTTATCTCTTCAAAGTTTGTCACATCAACAATTTGATAAATGCAGTTTTTTGAATTTATTTTTTTTATTGCGGTTTCTGCTTTTTCTTTATCAACATCCCATATTATAACTTTTGCACCTGATTGGATAAATCTTTCAGATATAGCTAGACCAAAACCCTGGGCTCCTCCTGTAACAATTGCAACTCGATTTGATAAATTAAAATTAATCATTTTTAATTTTTTTTCTTTTTATTAATGGAAAAATCAAAGCAATGAAAGATAAAATAAAAAAAGTTAATGCAATTGGACGTGTAAAAAACATTAGCCAATTTCCTTCAAATATAACTAAAGACTGTCTTAGTGTACCTTCAACTAGTTCTCCTAAAATTAATCCAATTATAACTGGAA
>CAZYFH010000091.1:0-1913 GCA_964646815.1 uncultured Vicinamibacteraceae bacterium
GCCCTTGCGTTGTTTGAAAAAAATAATAGTTTGAAATATAGATCGTTTGTTGGGTTTCTGTATTTCATTTTTTTGTTCCACCCTTGAGAAAAGAGAGAAAGAAAACATGGCCAAGGAGGTATTTGAAAGGTCAAAACCCCATGTCAATGTCGGTACGATTGGACACATTGACCACGGAAAGACAACGTTAACTGGGGCTATCCTGGCCGTACAAGGCGCGAAAGGGATGGCTAGTGCTAAGTCCTACGCTGACATTGCGAAGGGCGGAACGGTGCGTGACGAAACGAAGACAGTCACGATCGCCGTGGCCCACGTCGAGTATGAATCCGATAATCGCCATTACGCGCACATCGACTGTCCCGGCCACGCGGATTTCATCAAGAACATGATCACTGGTGCGGCCCAGATGGATGGTGCTATTCTGGTCGTGTCTGCTGCGGATGGCCCGATGCCGCAGACGCGCGAGCACATCCTGTTGGCGCGACAAGTTGGCGTCCCGGCCATCGTCGCGTTTCTCAATAAGGTCGACTTGGTAGACGATGAGGAACTGCTGGAACTCGTCGAGTTGGAGATTCGGGAGCTACTTTCCAAGTACGATTTTCCCGGGGATGACATTCCTATCATTCGCGGTGCCAGTTTGTCTGCCTATCAGTCGCCGGATGATCCGGAGGCTGCGAAATGCATTGGCGAGTTGATGGCGTCTATCGACGCCCATATTCCTGAGCCACCCCGCGAAGTCGACAAGCCGTTCTTGATGGCGATCGAAGACGTATTCTCGATTGAGGGTCGTGGGACGGTGGCGACCGGTCGGATCGAACGGGGAAGGATCAAAGTTGGCGAGGAAGTCGAGATTGTCGGATTGGAAGGCGAGTCGGCGAAAACGATCTGTACTGGTGTGGAGATGTTCAACAAGACGATGGACGAGGGCCACGCCGGTGACAACGTGGGCTGCCTGTTGCGTGGCGTGAAGCGCGATGAAATCGAGCGGGGTCAGGTGTTGGCCAAGCCGGGGTCGATCACTCCGCACACGAATTTCGAGGCAGAAGTGTATTGTCTCTCCAAGGAGGAAGGGGGGCGGCACACCCCGTTCTTCAGCGGTTATCGTCCCCAATTCTACTTTCGTACCACGGACGTCACCGGTACCGCCAACCTGATCGGTGCCGAAATGTGTATGCCGGGCGACAATGTTAAACTGACCATCGCGTTGCACAAACCGATCGCCATGGATGACGGAGTCCGCTTCGCCATTCGGGAAGGTGGAAAAACGGTCGGCTCCGGAGTTGTCACGAAGATTTTAGAGTAGGCCCAGAATCAATAGGGGCGTAGCTCAATTGGCAGAGCGCTGGTCTCCAAAACCAGAGGTTGCGAGTTCGATTCCCGCCGCCCCTGCCATTAACCGTTGCCATGAGGGTTTTTTGAGAGCGTGGTTGTTGAGTTCACGAAAACGGTTGACATTGCTCGCATGGTGAGGCCGTTTGTTGTTGGTTGTATTGTTTAGTGTTGGTGGCAACCGCCCATAAGCCGTGGGCGGGTTGGACTGTTTGATCGTCAAGGAAAACCCCTCATCACGAAATACATCCCATGTCCAAAGCAAGGGCGGCGTCGCCCGCGATGTTTCAAGAGTTTTTCCAGGGTGGGCTCTACAAACGAAGCCAGGGACGGGTGTCGCGGCAAGTCACGTTTGGTGCCTTAGCGATCACCGTCGCGCTCGGAACTTGGAAACTGAAAAATGTGTTGGCGGCGTTTGTCGAAGACACCAATCCTGTGATTGTTTATGGCATCCCTGTCTTGCTCCTGCTGATCGGGCTATGGATAAGCTATCGAGCCGTCAATATTACCCGGTTTGCCGATTTTCTGATCGCCGTCGAGGCGGAAATGAATAAGGTCACTTGGCCCACGCGGACCGAATTGGT
>CAZYFH010000092.1:0-1727 GCA_964646815.1 uncultured Vicinamibacteraceae bacterium
CGCCATATACAGTGTACTCTTTCGGAAAATAAGATACATTAACCTTTGAGCCATTTCCGATACGCTTATTAGTAGGAAAGGGATTGCGTTCAGAATCTTTTACTGTAATGGCACGGGAAGAACCATCTTTGGTACGAGCGTACTGCTTGAGAGTGACAAAATCTCCACGATCATCACCTTTATTTTTAATGGTCAGGCCATCGCCTTCTGCAACCTTCTTGTTCTTTGCATTAAGATTACAAACTTCGATTGACCACTCGCCATCGGGATTAAATTTAGTATTGGGGGTAATGACATGCGCCCAGTACGCTTCGCCTGAAATGATACTCATATACTTTACTCCTTTTTTGATAATTACAATTAACGTTAAACTTTTTAACTAGCTCGTCAAAGCTAGACAGTCTTAAACTCAAACTTTAAAGGTTCATTTCCTTTCTTATTGTTGGGGAAGTATATCACACTCTAGATAGCAGGTCAACATCTAATTTATTAATGTGTCTCTGCCCATGTCTTCCCTATCTTATGCTCACAATCCAGAGGACATTTCATATTTAATATCTCTGTTGTTTCATGCATAGCATTCTTGGTCAGCCGTCCAAATCTTTCTGTATCCTTTTTAGAAACTTCAAACTGATACTCATCGTGGATGGATGCTACCAGTTTAGCATCAACCCCTTCTTTTCTAATGTGACTATCCATCTGTACCAGCCACTGCTTACATACGATAGCCCCTGCTCCTTGTAAGAGAGTGTTAAGGCTGGCATGAGAAGCTCTGATATGTAACTGTCTACCATCTAAAGCTCCAACCTTTCCTGTCTTAGAAGCTTCTATAATATTATTTCTTAATCTTTTTAGCTTCGGCATATTCTGTAGGAAGTTATTAATTAATTGCTGCCCCCTCTTAGCACCAGCACCTACTACCTTACCTACCTTGAAAGGTCCAGCCCCATAAAGAAAGGCATAGATGAAAGTTTTTGCTTGGTCCCTTGTCTCTAGTCCAGCAGCTTTCTGATTGGCTGTATGCACATCCCCTGTCAGGACTTCCTTAGTAAACTCTTCATCTTCCATGTAATGAGCAAGACAACGTAGCTCAAGGCCACTGGCATCAGTACCTATCAGAGTATGGGTATCTGGATTATCTATAGTCCATAGCTCTCTACATTCCTTACCGTAAGGACTGTAACTGGCTGGTACTTGGGCCATGTTAGGACTGTGATGGGCCATCCTCCCTGTTACGGTACGTAAGGTCAGTACCTTTCCCCTGACTCTATCAGCCGCTCCACATGCCTGTATCCAAGATTTAAGTAAACCTGTACGCTTTTGTAAGAGGAAGTACCGACTAAACATCTTAGCCTCTTTCATATTTATCTTATCAAGAATTTCTTCAGAGACTATAATGTTTCCCTTATCGGTATGATGTTTAGGCTTCCACCCTTTCTCCATCAGACGTTCAGCTATCTGTTTTCTACTGGCAATATTAAAAGATGTACTCTTACGTACCTTTCTAACAGGAGAGTAAGTGATAACAGGTTCAAACATTTCTTCTGCATCTCTTTCAAGCTGATGCTGTTCATCTTCAAGCCTAGACAATAGAAGCATTCCCTTTCTTATATTAAAAGCAAAGCCATTCACCTGCTGCTGATCTATAATAGCTCTCACCTTTCGTTCCAGTTCGTAAGAGCGTGTCGAGAACATCTTCCCCTCTTCTTCTAAAGTCTTGGCAAGTT
>CAZYFH010000093.1:0-1677 GCA_964646815.1 uncultured Vicinamibacteraceae bacterium
CTTAAGCTTTTATTCTCGCTCTCTAAATCATCGATATAGGCTTTGTACTGCTTTAGAAGTTGTTTTAGCTCCTGCAGCTCAACTATCATATTTTCGTATACATCAGCTTTGCTTTCAACGTTAGCGCTCTCGCATGCGCACGTGTTGCAACTGTTGTTATTGCATTTAGCTGCCATGTAACTAACTATGGTGCCCGATCACTAAAATCTAGAAAATTTCGGCGGGATCGTTAACGTACTTAGATCGCCTGCCAGCCTATATGATATCCGTGTGACATAGATTCCGGAGGGGGGAGGGGGGTACCACCTGCATTTGTTAGCTTTTTTGAGCTAAATATTTTACATACGGCAGGCCATTATGCCACTTTATATCAGCAATTCCGTTTTCATATGCCGACAGTGCCACTTCTACCTGGGTAGCTACGTCTTGCATGCCGCGCTTATGGTAATCATTGAGCATATTCTTTAGCTTTATTACCGTAAAGTCAATCAAGTTACTGTTATCTACCTGAGATGTAACATTAGTATTATTTTTGTTATTACTCTCGCCCATATTCTGTAATTAGGGCGTGATTCCTTTATTTACCAGGAAATTCATGCACTTAGAGGCGAGGGACTTCTCAATTTGCCCAACGCGCTGCTTAGAAATTCCATTGGCTTCGCCCAGCTCGAACTGACCAACGGGCTCATTCCCCAAGTATTCCGCGAGGTTACGCGATGTGAAGATGTGACGGTCACGAAGCGTCAAAGTATTGACGAATTCTGCAATTGCCACACAAATTGCCTCACTCTGCCGAGCACGATCCACAAGAACGTCCTGGCGAAGAGTAGAAGACGGCAGCGTATCGCCAAAGGTCGCGCTGTTTTCGTCACCGCACGGAGCGGATAGCGAAGTCGCAGAGCCGAAAACCACAGGCCACGCCGCGATGACACTATCAGCGTCGAGATTCATGATCTTCGCCGCGTTTTCCGGGGTAACGGCCATATCTTCCTCGTTCAGCGTCTGCACAGCCTTGCGGATCTTGCGGTAGAGCACGCGCGTGGTGCGATCATCGCCGGAGACTGCGCCGCGCGCCTTAACAACTTCCTGGCAACGCGCGATCATCCACTGGCGCGCGACCGTCGGGAAATTGGCACCCTTGGAGGCATCGAACACGCGGATCGCGTCGAGGGTCGCACCGGCAGCGGTGGCGATCAAGTCTTCCAACTCGATCCCGCGTCGCTGGTGTTTGCGGGCGATGTTGATCGCCAGCCGGATATTGCAAAGAACCAGATCCTGGCTAGCCTTGCGGTCACCGTGCTGCGCGAGCAGCGCGAGGGTCGTTTGAGTCTTGCGCGGCATGGGCGCGTTGTCTTTAGCTAGCTTGAAGAAGTCCATGGGTGTCCTTTGGCCGGGGTGGGTTTCTCTTGACTACATATAGATCATAGCACAGCTAGATCTATAAAGGGAATAAATCGACATGCGTAAGTCGTTGATATCACTGATCAAGTGAAATTAGATTTAACTAGTTTCTCTTTGATTATCGCGGACTTACGCGCGCCTCTTGTAACCCATTGAAATCATTAAGCGTCAAACCACGTCGATCTGGCCTCTTGCGTGAGGCTGTGATCGTAAGTGATTTCGCGGGGTTAGCGCAGCCGACGGTGCGGGCCAATTACGAACGATTGAACAACGAGC
>CAZYFH010000094.1:0-1630 GCA_964646815.1 uncultured Vicinamibacteraceae bacterium
GTCGGCGCGCCGCCGCCGCCGCCGCCGGCGAACGTCCCGGCGCTCGAGGACACCCAGGTGTCCGCGGCCCTCCCGATGCGGGAGCGGATGGCCCAGCATCGCGCTAACCCGGTGTGCGCCAGCTGTCACCGGACCATCGACCCCGTCGGGTTCGCGCTGGAGAACTTCGATGCGTTGGGTCGCTGGCGCGAGCATGCGGGTGACAGCGGACCCATCGACGTGTCCGGGGCGTTGCCGGGCGTCGGCGAGGTGGACGGCGTGGCCGGCCTCGAAACAGCGTTGTTGAGCCGTCCGGAGCTCTTTGCCGGCCGGTTGACGGAGCGGTTGCTGACGTTCGCGCTCGGACGGGGCGTCGAGTACTACGATGCGCCAGCCGTGCGTAAGATCCTCCGCGAGGCGGAGGCGGATCAGTATCGCTTTTCCTCTCTTATCCTTGGCATCGTGCGGAGCGTACCGTTTCAGATGAGGACCTCGACATGATCATCACGAAGAAGGCGTTGTCGCGGCGGACGTTCTTGCGGGGCGTGCAGGCTACCCTCGCGCTGCCGCTGCTGGACGCCATGATTCCCGCCGCGACGGCACTCGCCAAGACTCCGGCCGCGCCGGTGCGTCGGCTCGGCTACGTGTTTATCCCAATGGGGTGCGATCATGCCCGTTGGACCCCACCCGATGCGGAGACGCTCGGCACGTTGACGCCGATCCTCAGCCCGCTGGAACCGGTCAAGGAGCAGGTGACCGTCGTCACCAATCTCGAGCTGCAGAATTCCTATCCCGGGACACACGACACGTCCAACTCCGGCTTCCTGAGCGCCGCCTTCGCGAAGCACACGGAGAGCTCGGACTATGCCCTGGGCACGACTGCGGATCAGCTTGCCGCGAAGCAGATCGGCCAGGAGACCCAGTTGCCGTCGCTCGAGCTCTCGATGGACCTGAACCCGCTCGCCGGGGTGTGCAACAACGGCTACGCCTGCGTGTATCAGAACAGCCTGTCGTGGTCGTCGCCGACGACGCCGCTGCCGTCTGAGGCGCATCCGCGTCTCATCTTCGAGCGGCTCTTTGGCGAAGGCGGAACCCCCGCGGAGCGACGCGCGGCGCTCGGGAGTCGAGCCAGCCTGCTCGATTCGTTCGGCGAGGACATCGCGCGACTCAAGGGAGCCGTGGGGACGACGGACCGCGACCGCGTTGACCAGTATCTCGACAGCATCCGTGAGATCGAACGGCAGATTCAGCGCGCGGAAGCCGGCGTGGCGGACAACCCGCTGCCGGATCTCGACCGTCCGGTCGGCGTACCCGCGGCGTTCGGCGACCACGCCAAGCTGATGTTCGATCTGCAGGTGCTAGCATTTCAGGGGGACATCACGCGGGTGGTCACGTTCCAGCTGACACGCGAGCTGAGCAATCGCACCTACCCGGAGATCGGGGTGCCGGATCCGCATCATCCGACAAGTCACCACGGCAATGACCCGCAGAAGCTGGCGAAGATCGCTAGGATCAACACGTTCCACCTGTCGCTGTTCGCCGAGTTCCTGGAGAAGCTGAAAGCCACGCCGGACGGCGACGGCTCGCTGCTCGACCACTCGGTGTATCTGTATGGCAGCGGGATGGGCAATCCCAGTCTCCACGACCATGT
>CAZYFH010000095.1:0-1542 GCA_964646815.1 uncultured Vicinamibacteraceae bacterium
TTGCCTCTAATACAGGAAATGTTTTTTATTTCAAAAAAAGACATTAATTTTATTTAATTAAGTTTTATATTGTAATCAATAAAGAAATTCTATGAATTTAAATATTAAAAAAAATTTTACATTAAATAACAAAAATTACTATTACTACAGCCTAAAAGAGTTTGAAAAAAAAACTAATTTTAAAATTCAAAATCTTCCATTTTCTATACGAATTCTTTTAGAAAATCTATTACGTAATCAAAATGAAAATAGTAATAATATTAATCAAATTGAAAATTTAATTAAAAATTCTACTTCTTCAGAAATTTTTTTTAAACCTAGCAGAATATTAATGCAAGATTTTACCGGCATACCCGTAATAGTAGATTTGGCAGCTATGAGGGATAAGGTTTTTAAAATGGGACAAAATATAAAAAAAATTAACCCATTTATTCCTGTTGATCTTGTTGTAGATCATTCAATAAATGTTAATTTTTTTGGTAACAATAATGCTTTTAAAATGAATGTTAAGAGGGAATTTAAAGAAAATTCAGAAAGATATGATTTTTTAAAATGGAGCCAGTCATCCTTTCAAAATTTTAAAGTTATTCCGCCAGGAAATGGCATATGTCATCAAGTTAATTTAGAATATTTAGCCCAAGTTGTAAGTCAAAAAAAAATTAGCAAAGGTATTTTACTTTATCCTGACACTATAGTTGGAACGGATAGTCATACTACTATGATTAATTCATTAGGTATTCTTGGATGGGGAGTAGGCGGAATTGAAGCTGAAGCTGCCATGTTAAACCAACCGATGCCAATAACCGTTCCTGATGTAGTTGGCGTTAATTTAAAGAAAAAACTAAAAGAAGGTGTAACTGCTACAGATTTAGTACTTAGTTTAACCAATCTTTTAAGAAAAAAAAATGTAGTTGGAAAGTTTGTAGAATTTTACGGCGAAGGTATTAAAAAATTATCTTTACCTGATAGAGCCACTATATCAAATATGGCTCCAGAATACGGAGCAACTTGCGGTTTTTTTCCAGTCGATAATATAACAATTAATTATTTAAAATTAACAGCAAGAAGTAGCAAACATATTAATTTAGTAAAAAAATATTTAAAATTACAAAATTTATTTAATGAAAAAATTAATGAAAAAATAAAATTTAATAAAAAAATAGATTTTGAATTAGATAAAATTGAACCATCTGTTGCTGGACCCAAAAGGCCACAAGATTTAGTTAAACTATCTGAAATATCAAAAAATTTTAAAAAAAATTATAATTTAAAAGAACAAAAAAAAGAATTTGGAAATGGGAGTATTGTAATTGCTGCAATAACTAGTTGTACAAATACATCCAATCCTACTTTGATGGTTGCTGCAGCATTAGTAGCAAAAAAAGCTTTTCAATTAGGTTTAAAGACTAAACCTTGGGTTAAAACTTCATTAGCACCTGGAAGCAAAGTAGTAACTGATTATTTAAAGAAAGCAAATTTACAAAAATATTTAGATAATTTAGGTTTTAATTTAGTTGGATATGGTTGCACTACCTGTATTGG